>NZ_CDBO01000024.1 GCF_000819885.1 Aeromonas fluvialis | reverse complement strand
CGGCGGGGAGCAGTCACCACTGAGCGATAGCGTTAAGCACCCGTTTATCGGAGACCGGATAGGGGGTCCCCAGATTCTGGGCAAAGAAGGAGACCCGCAACTCCTCGATCATCCAGCGGATATTGGCCACCTCGGTGGGCACCAGCTGGGATTTGGGGATCTTGGCCAGCAGCGCCTTGTATTCCGACTCCACGCTCTGCACCTTGAGCATGTAGACCCGATCCCGGTTGGGATCGATAGCCAGCTTCTCGAGGCGCCGCTCGATGGCACGCAGGTAACGCAGCACGTCCGGCAGCCGCTGCCAGCCGGTCTCGGTCACGAACCCCTTGTGAATAAGGTTGCCAAGCTGCTGCTGGATGTCGGACATGGCAAAGGCGGTGTCGAGCTGCATCTTGCCCTTGAGCCGTTTCTTGATCTCATGGGAAAGGGTCAGCACGGCTTCCACTTGGCTTGCCACCTCTACCACCGCATCGTTGAGCTCGGCACGGACAAACTCCTTGAGCGCCTCAAAACCGGCCTCGTCCCAAGCCATGCCGCCGTGCTGCTCGATCAGCTTGTCGCAGCCACAGGCAATGCAGTCATCAATCAGCTCCGCCACCTTGCCAAAGGGGTTGAAGTAGAGCCCCAGCTTGGCCTTGTTGGGCAGCTTCTCCTGCAGGTACTTGATGGGCGACGGCACGTTGAGCAGCACCAGCCGGCGCTGACCGGCCCACATCAGCTGCTGTTGCACCGCCGGGCTCTCGACCAGCTGAATGGCGACCGAATCCTTCTGATCCACCAACGCCGGATAGGCTTTCACTTCGAAGCCACCACGCTTCTGGCTGTACTCCTGCGGCAGCTCGCCAAAGCTCCATAGGGTGAGGCCGGACTGCTCGATATCGTCGTCCGCCACTTGCGACAGGGTCTCCTGCACCTTGCCACGCAGCGACTCTTTCAATGCTTCCAGGTCTTTACCTTCCGCCACCTTCTTGTGCTTGTCGTCCACCACCCGGAAGGTGAGTTTCAGGTGATCGGGCACCGCAGCCCAGTCCCAGGATTCACGGGGCACGGTCACACCGGTCATCCGCCGCAGTTGGCGCTCCATCTCGTCCAAGAGCGGCCCCTGCTCGGGATTGATACTGGCAAGCAGCGCATCGGCGTAGTTGGGGGCCGGCACGAAGTTCTTGCGCATCGGCTTTGGCATCGACTTGATGAGGGACACCAACAGCTCATGGCGAAGCCCCGGGATCAGCCACTCGAACCCCTTCACCTCAACCTGATTCAAGAGCGGCAGCGGAATATGCAGGGTCACACCGTCCGCCGCATCCCCCGGCTCGAACTGATAGGTCAACTTGAGCTTGAGACGCCCCTGCTGCCAGAAGTTGGGGTAGTCGAGATCGCTGATATGGGCCGCATCCCCCTTCATCAGCATCTCTTTTTCGAAGTTGAGCCGCTCGGGATCTTGCTTTTGCGCCTCCTTCCACCACTTGTCGAAGTGACGGCTTGATATCACATCCTCCGGCAAACGGGCATCGTAGAAGCGGAACAGATCCTCGTCATCCACCAGAATGTCGCGCCGACGGGATTTGTGCTCCAGCGCTTCCACCTCGGCCAAGAGTTTGCGGTTGTCGCTGAAGAAGCGGTGGCGGGTCTCGAAATCCCCCTCCACCAGCGCGCGGCGGATAAAGAGCTCACGACACAGCGCCGGATCGATACGGCTGAAGTTGATAATGCGATCAACGACCAGCGTCAGACCATAGAGGGTCACCTTCTCCTTGGCCATCACGACACCGTTTTTCTTCGACCAGTGGGGGTCGCTGTGGTGCAGCTTGATGAGGTGACCTGCCAGCGGCTCCACCCATTCCGGTTCCACCTTGGCGTTGATGCGAGCGTAGAGGCGCGAGGTCTCCACCAGCTCGGCAGCCATCACCCACTTGGGCGGCTTTTTGAACAGACCCGAGGCCGGGAAGAGGTGGAAGCGACCATTGCGAGCACCAAGGAATTCGGGCTTTTCCAGATCCTTGTTGCCGATATGGCTCAAGAGACCGGTCAGCAGCGCGCAGTGCACCGTCTTGAAATCTGCCGGTTCATGGTTGGCTTTAAAACCCAGCTCTTTGACCGTCTGGCGCAGCTGGAAATGGATGTCCTGCCATTCGCGCACCCGCAGGTAAGAGAGAAATTCCTTCTGGCACATGCGGCGGAACGGATTGCTGCCAAGGGCATCCTGCTGCTCTTTCAGGTAATTCCACAGATTGACGAAGGCGAGGAAGTCGGAATCCTTGTCTTCAAAGCGTCTGTGCTGCTCATCGGCTGCCTGCTTCTTCTCCATGGGCCGCTCGCGGGGATCCTGAATGCTGAGGGCGGCGGTGATCACCATCACCTCGCTCAGGCAGCCAGTTTGCGCCGCCGTGATCACCATCTTCGCCAAACGCGGATCAAGGGGAATGCGCGACAGCTGGCGACCGGTCTCGGTCAACTGCAGTTTGGCTTGGCGATCGCCGGTGGCGGGTAGCTCGCGCACCGCCTCCAGCTCTTTCAAGAGGGTCAGACCGTCCTTGATATGGCGCGACTCCGGCGGCTCAACGAAGGGGAAGGCTTCCATATTGCCAAGGCCGAGCGCCAGCATCTGCAGGATGACGGATGCCAGGTTGGTGCGCAGGATCTCGGGGTCGGTAAAGGCCGGACGGCCGTTGAAATCCTCCTCGGAGTAGAGGCGGATACAGATACCGTCTGCCACCCGGCCGCAGCGCCCTTTGCGCTGGTTGGCGCTGGCCTGGGAAACCGGCTCGATGGGCAGCCGCTGCACCTTGGTGCGCCAGGAGTAGCGGCTGATGCGGGCAGTACCCGGATCGATGACATAACGAATGCCCGGCACTGTCAGCGAGGTCTCCGCCACGTTGGTGGCGAGCACGATGCGCCGTCCGGCATGTTGCTGGAATACCTTGTTCTGCTCGGCGTTGGAGAGGCGGGCGTAGAGCGGCAGCACCTCGGTATCGCGCAGATTGAGCTTGCGCAGGGCATCGGCGGTATCGCGGATCTCCCGCTCGCCGTTCATGAAGATAAGGATGTCCCCCAGCCCTTCGCGTGCCAGCTCTTCCACCGCATCGAAGATCCCCTGCAGTTCATCGCGCTCTTCAAGCCCTTCGCTCTTGTCACTGACGAGTGGACGGTAGCGCACCTCCACCGGATAAGTGCGGCCGGAGACCTCGATCACCGGCGCCTTGTTGAAATGGCGGGAGAAACGTTGCGGGTCGATAGTGGCCGAGGTGATGATCACCTTGAGATCGGGGCGCTTGGGCAGCAGTTGCTTGAGATAGCCCAGGATGAAGTCGATGTTGAGACTGCGCTCGTGGGCCTCATCGATGATGATGGTGTCGTACTGAGTCAGCATCCGGTCATTCTGGATCTCCGCCAGCAGGATCCCGTCGGTCATCAGCTTGATGTGGGTCTGCTCGCTCACCTGATCGGTAAAGCGCACCTTGTAACCCACGTAGTGGCCGAGTTCGGACGCCATCTCCTCGGCAATACGGGCCGCGACGGTGCGGGCAGCCAGACGGCGCGGCTGAGTGTGGCCGATAAAGCCTTTCACCCCGCGCCCCAGTGCCAGACAAATTTTGGGGATCTGGGTGGTTTTGCCCGAGCCGGTTTCACCGGCAATGATCACCACCTGATGTTCACTGATCGCCTTGGCGATCTCCGCCTGCTTCTGGCTGACCGGCAGGTTGTCCGGATAGGTGACCTTGGGCACGCCCGCCAGACGGGACTGGTAGCGTGCCTGCGCAGCATCCAGGTCGGCGGCAATGCTCTCAAGCACGGCGGCCTGTTTGTCTTCAGGCAACTTTTTGACCCCGTGCAGGCGGCTGGAGAGACGGCGGGCGTCGAGATTCATGCAGGCAGGGAGACGGCGGCGCAGCGCCTCGATAGAGAGAGACAAGGTACGAATTCCTTAAAAGAGTGCCCGGCAAGGGGGCCATATCGATAGCTGGGGGAGATCCTAAAGAGCACAGCCAGCAGGTGCAAGCCTTAACATGAGACACAGGAGAAGCAAATAGGCCTCCAAATCAGCGGCAGGCAGTGTGAATGAACCAGGAAAAAACGTGCGGGCCAAGCTCAGGTCTGAACAAAGCGCTCCTCGATCAAGGGTGGTTTGGCGTTTCGGCGTCGGCTCGACTACAAGTTGACATGGAATGGCGAGCACCTGATAGCTGTGCCGCCGAAGAATACAAGCCGAACGTGCCCATGTTGTGGACATATTTCGGCAGACAATAGGCAAACTCAAGCCAAGTTCCAGTGTGTAGAATGCGGCTTTGAGGAAAACGCCGATGTTGTTGGCGCAATCAATGTATTAAGGGCGGGACACGCCCGGTTAGCCTGTGAAGTGAGCGGAGCAATAATGCCGCCAGCCACAGGAACCCACCGAGGTGAGTTAGGCGTTTTCGCCTAGCCACGGTAGGAATCCCCCTCCTTCCCGGTCAACGACCAGCGAGCGTTAGCGAGAGGTGGGGGAGGACGTTAAATAGCAGGCTGCTGATGAGTGAACCCGCTACCGTCCAATACAACGAAGCAGGCCATTGGCCTGCTTCTGTTACATCCGGTCAGCACTTAGCCGTGGTTATGCACAAAACAGGTTGTCAGCTGGGCATGGATAGCCTGCATGACATTGTGGCGATTGATCACCCCGAGCAATTTTCCCTTCTCCACCACCGGATAGATTTTGGGCTTTTGTCCCAGCATCATCTCCGCCAGCGCCAGAATGCTGGTATCCGGTCCCACCGTCAGCACCTCCTTGCGCATCACATCCTTGACCTGGGCCACCTGCTCGCAGTGATACGCCTCCTTGAGCATCACTGCGATACAGTCCTGCTCGGAAATCCAGCCAAGCAGACGCCCCGTTTCATCGACAACCGGCCCTCCCAACTGGTGGCTGTTCAAAAATTTTTCCACGGCCGCTTGCACCATCATGTCCGCCTTGAAGGTGATCGGCCTGTTTTGCATATAGTCCCTGACTTTTAGCGATTCCATATCCATTCCCCCAATCGGCGCCTTGCGCGCAGATACCGGCACTATGCACGGCTTATCCCAAGCATAGTCCGTTCACCGCCGTCTGGTTTTGTCGCCACCGGTTTGATTTGGTGATCAATTTTTTAAAGGTTCTGTGAGTTATACCAATCACATTAAGCATTAGGTCATTGTTATCCAATCCCGATGGCAGAGCGATTTCACCCGCTCTACGTCCGCGATGAAACCCATCCAGGCATTGCTGCAGGCGTCGACAATATCGTCATACCCCTTAAAGGTTCGATTCGCTAGCGTATGTTGTCGCAACCAGCTCCAGACCTGCTCCACCGGGTTGAGCCCAGGAGAATAGGGAGGCAATTTAATCAGGGTCAGATTGGGAAATGCCTCGGCACACCCGCTTGTATGCCAACCAGCACCAGCCATGACCACAACGGCATGTCGCCCTGCTTTCGTTCGCGCTGATATCAACGCCAGGTGCTGTTTCATTACTTCCTGATTGGCTACCGGGCTTAACAGCGCCTCCGTTTCTCCCATCGCCGGGCAAACAGCCCCAAACAGGTAGGCATACTCAAATTGCGGTTGTTGCAGTGCTCGGGGGCGAGAGCCCGTTTTAGCCCAGAGGCGGGTCGTCGTATTCTGCTGTCCAAAGCGCGCCTCTTCCTGAAACCAGACATCAAGATCAGCGAGACTGACGTGGCTCGGAATGTTCATGATCGTTTCCAGCTGGACGTTTTTTAAACGCCTCCTGCGCTTGGTTATCCTGTTTTGGATGTTTTGAGCGGCTGGTGATCCAGAAGAAGCCCATCTGTTTGAGCAGGCGAGAGATATTCGAAAGCTGATAAGCCACACCGAAGGTTTGCTCGATGTAAGCCTGAATACATATACAGGATCTTTAGCGACAACCAATTGAAATAGATATGAAAAAGGCTTCGTTTGTGATCTGATTTTATCGCCTAACAAAACCGCCACGCCCGAAGCCATG
>NZ_CDBO01000023.1:9670-58882 GCF_000819885.1 Aeromonas fluvialis | reverse complement strand
TCTATCCTGACACGGGGGGGTGCGCTATCGCCTCCAATATCGGCAGCCACCACGTCACGCCACTTTTCGCAGCCTTCAGCCTGTCTCTTGATCAGATCTTGATCCCCGAAGCCATCATCTCTTTGGCGGCAATAAAGCCGTCCAGTTTACTTTGCAGTGTTTGCCTGCCTTCCCAGAGTGAGCTCCAGCCGGCAATCCCTGTTCGCTTACTATCCATAAAACCGCCCAATCTGGCTATCGCCATGTAGGCCCATTGCAAGCTGCCTTCTCGCTCTTTACGTTTTCCCTTGTCCAGATAGTTCAGCAACTGACATTCATCCTGGGTTAGCACCGTTTCACATGACTGGTTTTCTACGTGCTCTGCTTCCCTGAGTAACCCCTGGGCCCTGAGTGCTTGCGAGAGCGTGAAGCTTTCCCTGAGCTGTAACAGGCGGATCACCACGAACGAAAGGATCGACACCATGCGATCCATGTTATCAGGCTCCTCCATGCGTTGCCGCTCAGCTCCCGCTCCGGTTTTCCACGCCTAATGAAAATGGTGAGTAGGCCGTAGGAACCTCCCCCACAGCCTCTCGCAGAACGGTACGTGAGCCTCTCAGCTCATACCGCTCCCATCAAGCAAACCCTCCTACCATCCCTGCCCGCCAATGGGCAAACAGCCGCGGATGCTTCTTTGCTACTCCTTCCAGAAGTATTGCAGCTCGGGTTTTGTGTCTACGCAGGGCTTTGTATTTGCGTCTCGCCCACCGTACCAGCGCCTTATTGATCTGTCTGAAAACCTTATACATCTCTGAACGATAGAATTGCCCATAGTAGCTCAGCCATCCGTTTATGATCGGATTAAGCCACCCTGCTATTTGCGCTATGTTCAGCTCTGTTCGTCTCCTGACTCCCAATTTGCGGATCTTGAATCTCATCGCCTTCTGAGCTGCCTTGCTCACCGCCGGGGTAAAGCTGACAAATATCCTATTTCGTTGGCGATTTTTGACCACTCTCGGCCTGAAGGTATACCCCAGAAAGTCGAAGCTGGTGTGTTCATACTGACACGGACTCTCCTGGTTGTTGAGCAAGGGCGGTAGCGAGGGCAACCAGCCTTCTGGTGCGTCTTGGGTCGTTGAGGTTGGCGTGCCCAAACTGGGCTTGAGCCCAGTGTGCCGGTTGAGTGAGTGCCACGTTATAACCTTGATGAGTGACGATGAAAGGTTCAGATCACGCAATGGGAATTAAGTTCAAAAAAAAGTCCCCAAGCGATGCTTGGGGACTTTTGTATAAGAGACAGGCTTTCGCGCCCTTTCTATTAATTACCCTTCATGACTTTCCCCGGCTACCGGTTCGGCACCGGCGGCGGGTTCAATCTCGATCCGATCGACCCGCTGCAAACCGCGGGGCAGCTTGGCACCGCGGCGGCCGCGCTCGCCACGGTAGTAGTCGAGATCGGACGGTTTGAGGGTCAGCTTGCGCTTGCCGGCAAACAGGGTGACCGACTGGCCCTGCGGGATGACGGCGGCCATCACCACAAACTCCTCCCGCGCCTTCACGCGAGCCGACGGAATGCTGATCAGCTTGTTGCCCTTGCCCTTGCCGAGCACTGGCAGGGTGTTGAGCGGGAACAGCAGCATGCGCCCTTCGTTGGAGATGGCCATGCAGAGATCGGTCTCTGGCGAGCCAATCTTCTGGGGTGCCATCACCTGCCCCCCTTCCGGCACGGTGAGCAGCGCCTTGCCGTTCTTGTTCTTGCCGATGAGATCGTCATAGGTGCAGACAAAGCCGTAACCGGCATCGCTGGCGATCAGATACGGCTCGCCCTCGTTGCCCATCACCAGATGGCGCACCTCTTCCCCTGCCCCCAGCGCAAAACGGCCGGTGAGCGGCTCGCCCTGACTGCGCGCGGAGGGCAGGGTGTGGGATTCGAGGGCGTAGGTTCTCCCCAACGTGGAGAGGAACACCGCCTGCTGGTTGCTGCGGCCACAGGCGTGGGCCAGATAGCTGTCCCCCGCCTTGTAGGAGAGTCCCGCCACATCGACGTCGTGGCCCTTGGCGGCGCGTACCCACCCCGCGCCTGAGAGGATGACGGTGACCGGTTCGCTGGGAATAAGCTCTTTCTCGGTCAGCGCCACAGCGGTGGCACGCTCCACCAGCGGGGTACGGCGATCGTCGCCGTACTTCTCGGCATCGGCCAGCAGCTCTTTCTTGAGCAGGGTGTTGAGGCGACGCTCGGAGCCCAGGATCAGCTCCAGCTTGTCGCGCTCTTGCGCCAGTTCATCCTGTTCGGCGCGCAGCTTGAACTCTTCGAGCTTGGCCAGATGGCGCAGTTTCAGCTCGAGGATCGCTTCAGCCTGGGTCTCGGTAATGTTGAAGCGCTCCACCATCACCTTGCCCGGCTCATCCTCGGTACGGATGATCTCGATCACCTCGTCGATGTTGAGGTAGGCGATCAGCAAGCCTTCGAGGATGTGCAGGCGAGCCAGCACCTTGTCGAGGCGGAACTGCAGACGGCGACGCACTGTCTCGCGGCGGAAGATGATCCACTCGCTGAGGATGGTCTTGAGGCACTTCACCTGCGGCCGGTTGTCGAGGCCGAGGATATTGAGGTTGACCCGGTAGTTCTTCTCCAGATCCGTGGTGGCGAACAGGTGGGCCATCAGCCCCTCTACATCCACCCGGTTGGAGCGGGGCACGATCACCAGACGGGTCGGGTTCTCGTGGTCCGATTCATCGCGCAGATCGGTGACCATGGGCAGCTTTTTCGCCACCATCTGGGCGGCGATCTGCTCCATGATCTTGGCACCAGAGGCCTGATGGGGCAGCGCGGTGATGACGATGTCGCCATCCTCCTCGCTCCAGACCGCCCGCTGCTTGATGGAGCCCTTGCCGGTCTCGTAGATTTTGCGGATATCGTCGCGCGGGGTGATGATCTCGGCGTTGGTCGGGTAGTCCGGCCCCTGAATGTGCTGCATCAACACATCCAGCCCCGCATTGGGGTTGTCGAGCAGTTCGGCACAGGCGTAGGCCACCTCCCGCGCGTTGTGAGGCGGGATGTCGGTCGCCATCCCCACCGCGATACCGGTCACCCCGTTGAGCAGGATGTGCGGCAGGCGGGCAGGCAGCACCACCGGCTCCTTCATGGTGCCGTCGAAGTTCGGCGTCCACTCCACCGTGCCTTGCCCCAGTTCGGAGAGCAGCAGCTCGGAGAAGCGCGACAGGCGCGCTTCGGTATAACGCATGGCGGCGAAGGATTTGGGATCGTCCGGCGCACCCCAGTTGCCCTGACCATCCACCAGCGGGTAGCGGTAGGAGAAGGGCTGGGCCATCAGCACCATGGCTTCATAACAGGCGCTGTCGCCGTGGGGGTGGTACTTACCCAGCACGTCACCCACGGTACGGGCGGATTTCTTGTGCTTGGAGAGGGCCGACAGACCCAGCTCGCTCATGGCGTAAATGATGCGCCGCTGCACCGGTTTGAGGCCGTCGCCGATATGCGGCAAGGCCCGATCCATGATGACGTACATGGAGTAGTTCAAGTAAGCCTGTTCGGTAAAGGTGCGCATTGGCTGGCGCTCTACCCCGTCCAGACTGAGCTCGATAGCATCACTCATATGTTTTTCTCTTGCTATGGCGCGCCCCTAGAGGGCACGCCTGAAATGCGGGTCGGCAAGTGACCGACAGCTTAGATGATGGCGAGGTTGCCCTTCTCTTCGAGCCATTCACGGCGATCACCCGCCCGCTTCTTGGCCAGCAGCATGTCCATCAGTTGCAGGGTCTCATCCCCCTCCTCCAGCTCGCCCATGGTGAGCTGCACCAGCCGACGAGTGTTGGGATCCATGGTGGTTTCCCGCAGCTGTTTCGGGTTCATCTCACCCAGACCCTTGAATCGGGTCACCATCACCTTGCCCTTCTTCTTCTCGGCTTCGACCCGCTGCAGCACGCCGTTCTTCTCGTCCTCGTCGAGGGCGTAGTAGACCTCTTTACCGATGTCGATCCGGTAGAGGGGCGGCATGGCCACATAGACATGGCCCTTGTTGACCAGGGTGCGGAAGTGCTTCACAAACAGGGCGCAGAGCAGGGTGGCGATGTGCAGACCGTCCGAGTCCGCATCCGCCAGGATGCACACCTTGCCGTAGCGCAAACCGCTGAGATCCTCGGAGTCGGGATCGAGCCCGATAGCCACCGAGATATCGTGCACCTCCTGCGAGGCGAGCACCTGACCGGCCTCCACTTCCCAGGTGTTCAGGATCTTGCCGCGCAGCGGCATGATGGCCTGAAACTCGCGATCCCGCGCCTGCTTGGCACTGCCGCCCGCGGAGT
Source organism: Aeromonas fluvialis (assembly GCF_000819885.1). Taxonomy (GTDB): domain Bacteria; phylum Pseudomonadota; class Gammaproteobacteria; order Enterobacterales; family Aeromonadaceae; genus Aeromonas; species Aeromonas fluvialis. Next base: position 54,577 of record NZ_CDBO01000023.1, on the reverse strand, counting down.
CACCCTCCACCAGGAACAGCTCGCCCTGCATGGGGTCTGCGCAGTTACAGTCGGTCAGTTTTCCGGGCAGCGCCGGACCCTGGGTAATCTTCTTGCGCACCACCGTCTTGGCGGCGCGCATCCGGCGCTGGGCGCTGCTGATACAGAGTTCGGCTAACTGCTCCGCCAGCTCGGTGTTGCTGTTCAGATACAGGCTGAAGGCATCCTTGACCACGCCGGAGACAAATGCCGAGCTCTGCCGCGAGGAGAGCCGCTCCTTGGTCTGACCGGCGAACTGCGGATCCTGCATCTTGATGGAGAGGATGTAGGCGCAGCGATCCCAGATATCTTCCGGGGTCAGCTTGACCCCGCGCGGTAACAGGTTGCGGAACTCGCAGAACTCGCGCATGGCGTCGAGCAGCCCCTGACGCAGGCCGTTGACGTGAGTACCGCCCTGCGCGGTGGGGATCAGGTTCACATAGGATTCGGCGAGGCACTCACCCCCTTCCGGCAGCCAGCACAGGGCCCAGTCCACGGCGGACTGTTCGGTGCTGAAGGCACCAACGAAAGGCTGTTCCGGCAGGCAGGTGAACTGTTTGACCGCGTCGATCAGATAATCCTTGAGGCCATCTTCGTAGCACCACTCCAGCTTGATGCCGGTGTTCTTGTCGAGGAACTTGATGGTAAGACCGGGGCAGAGCACGGCCTTGGCTTTGAGCAGGTGCTCCAGCTTGGTGACCGAGAAGCGGGGAGAGTCGAAATAGCTCGCCTGCGGCCAGAAGCGGACCCGGGTGCCGGTGTTGCGGCGCCCGCAGGTGCCGGAGATGGTCAGCTCCTGCACCTTGTCGCCACGCTCGAAGGCGATGTCATAGACCTGGCCGTCGCGACGCACCGTCACCTCGACCCGATCGGAGAGGGCGTTCACCACCGAAATACCCACCCCGTGCAGACCGCCGGAGAACTGGTAGTTCTTGTTGGAGAACTTGCCGCCCGCGTGCAGCTTGCAGAGGATCAGCTCCACACCGGAAACCCCTTCCTCCGGGTGAATATCGACCGGCATGCCGCGGCCGTCATCGATCACCTCGAGGGACTGGTCTTCATACAGGGTTACCTCCAGGGTGCGGGCGTGACCCGCCAGCGCTTCATCGACGCTGTTGTCGATGACCTCCTGGCCGAGGTGATTGGGCCGGGTTGTGTCGGTATACATGCCGGGGCGGCGACGCACCGGTTCAAGGCCATTGAGGACCTCAATGGCATCCGCATTGTATTGAGTAGACATGGAGGGCCTTGCGAATTGACGTTTGGGGAGAATCTTAACTGCTAGGCGGGGGCAGGACAAACGCCCCGCGCCGAAAGCTTGATCTGGAGAAGGACAAGCAGGGCGAGACCGCCCTTTTATAACCCGAGGAAGTGGATGATCTGGGCAGGGTAGCGCTCGAACGCCACGAAGGCGTGGTTGCCGCCGCACTCCAGCGAGAGACGGGCAAAACGGTATTCGTCCAGTGCCTTGCGGTAGTCGAGCACTTCGTCCTCCTGCTGTTGCAGCACCCAGAGTCGCTCGGGGGCAGCCACAGGCACCGCCAGCGCTCGCAGCTCGTCCATATGTTCAGGCAGCAGCTGATACTGCTCCCCCGTATAGGGATTGGTCTGGGGGCCGAGGTAGTCACAGAGCAGCTCGTGCGGGCGTACCGCCGGATTGATCAGCGCGGCGCGGCAGCCGTACTGCTCGCTGACCCGGGTCGCCATAAAGCCGCCGAGGGAGCTGCCCACGGCGCCGAGCTTGAATTCACTACCATAACGATGCTGCAGATCGGAAATGGTCTGCTTGATAGCCGCCCAGGCCGCCGCTGGCGTATTGGGCTGGGCCGGAATGATCACCTCGATGTCGGGCCGATTGGCGGCCACCCAGGCAGCCATCTGCTGCGCCTTGGCTGAACCGGGCGAGGAGTTGAAACCGTGCAGGTAGAGGAGTAGGGGCTTCATCATGACTCCTCAATAACCGGTGGCATCGGGGTCGGGCACAAACTGCCCCACCGGCAGGCGCCACACCTCACTGGCCACCCGCCCATCCGGATAGAGGGTGAGATATCGCCAGCCCGGGCCGGATTCATCCAGCGCGAAGCCATCACAGAGCGGTTTGAACTGGATGCAGGTGGAGGGGCTGGCAATCAGTCGCACCCCGCGGTGTTCCTCGTCAAACTCCTGATGCACGTGGCCGAACAGGATGGTTTTCTGCTGAGGATGACGGGCCAGCACGGCGAACAGGTCATCGGCATTCTTGAGATTGTGCTGATCCAGCCAGGCGCAGCCCACTGGCACCGCCTGATGGTGAAGGGCAATCAGGGCGTGGCGATCGGGATATTGGCGCAGGGCGCGGTCGAGGGCGGCCAGCTGGTGATCGCCAATCATACCATGGGGTTTGCCGCGCACCTGAGTGTCGAGCAGGATCACCTGCCAGTAGTCGCCTACCAGTTGTTTGGATTCGCTGATCCCGGCGGCATGAAGGTATTCAGTCATCAGCGGACTGTCATCGTGATTGCCGGGCAGCCAATAGATGGGGCGACCAAGGGGCGCCATCATGGAGGCGAACCGCAGATAAGATTCCGGGCTGTGATCCTGAGACAGATCGCCGGTCGCCAGGATCACCTCATAGGGGTGCTCGTTGGTCTGCACCTGTTCCAGCACGGCAGCCAGACTCTCTGCGGTACGCACAGCCAGCAACCGTCCCTCTTCACTGGCGAAGAGATGGGTATCGGTAATTTGCAACAGGCGCACACTGCCGTCCTGCGCCTGGGGGAGCTCTGTTTCCAACATCACGCTTCTTTATATTTGTTCAACTGGAGATATTGATGGGGCTGGTGCCATGCCTGAGACAAAATTTCAGCCATTCGGCCAGAAACAGATTTACCTGCTCCTTTTCATCCCGCTGGTGCATCTTTTTATTGGGATAATCATAACGTGGTTGCAACCGGGAAATCTGTTGCGCTGCACACACTTCCGCCATCCGCACATCATGATACAAACGAATCTCTACTTGAGCCTGCAGATATTCGGGCAATTCGGGGTTGTGCTGGCTCAGGATCACCTGACTGGTGAAGCGACTCTCGCCAATGATGGTGAGCTGGAACTGCAGATCGTTACCGACCCGATAGCGGCGCTCGGCTCCGACGTCCCCATCCGGCGGCAACAATTTCATCAGCGCCATATAGTTGACCTCGCAAGTTCTCTGCAAAGACATCAGATCAGGCACATAGCGCCGGCTCTGTTGCAGGGTCAGCGCCACCTCAGCGATCCGCCAGCCAGCGGGCACGCAACTCGCCGTGGTTGAGGGCCAGCCACTGCAGGGCGATGATGGAGGCTGCGTTGTCGATACGCCCCTCCTTGATCCAGGCAAAGGCCTGCTCACGGCTCACTACATGCACCCGAATATCTTCGCCTTCGTCAGCCAGACCGTGCAAACCGCCCGCCTTGCTGGCATCCACCTCGCCCACATAAACCTCGATCCGCTCAGTGCTGCCACCCGGGCTCACCAGATAGCTGATGGCGTGCTCGCAACGGGCCACCTCGATCCCCGCCTCTTCCACCGCTTCGCGGCGCACCACCGCCTCGGCGGTCTCCCCTTCGTCAATGATGCCGGCCACCAGCTCCAGCAGCCAGGGGGTCGGGCTGGTCTCCATGGCACCGATACGGAACTGCTCCACCAGCACTATCTGGTCGCACACCGGATCGTAGGGAAGCAACGCAGCGGCATGGCCTCGTTCGAACAGCTCGCGCACAATGGGCTGATTCCAGCCACCCGCAAATAACCTGTGCTGCAGACGATAGACGTTCACCTTGAAAAAACCGTTATATCCAACTGATTTTTGAATGATTTTTATATCATCGGTGGCATAGTGCCGATCTTGCGGCAAGGGTTGCTGCGACATCAGGGACTCCCGTCAGCTTGACTTGAATCAGTTTGACCATAAAATCCGAGGAACATGAATGAACATTCATTCACTCGGTGTAACAGGGTTAATGAGGGGTGGATTTTAGCAGCCACAGATCATTTGGCTAGGCACTCGGGGAGAAAACTGCTGCCGGTTCTTGACGTTCCCGTCACCGGGCCTGAGACTCTTCGCATTAAATTTTACTTATAGTAGAGTGATTAAGCTGCAATCAAGCTTGGTCGGTGACAATACTTGCCCTCTCCAGCAACCAGTTTGGGTTACTACAAAAGGTTAAACGATCTATGAAAAGAACACTCTTGTCCGTCATGGTGTTGCTGGGCGTCAGTGCCGGTGCCCATGCCGAAAATCTGCTCGACATCTATCAACAAGCCCAGATCAAAGACCCTCAGTTGCTGCAGTCCAAAGCCGTTCGCGACCAGGCCTTCGAGAAGATCAACGAATCTCGCGCCCCTCTGTTGCCCCAGATCGATCTGGGTGCTGGACTCAATTATCTGAACAACAAAAACGATACCCAGAGCAATACCAAGGCCGAGGGTGAAGTGACGCTGTCGCAATCCCTCTATCGTCGCAGTAACTGGGTCAATCTGGATATCAGCGAGAAGCAAGCCACCCAATCTGATGTCGCCTACAATCTGGAGATCCAGAGCCTGATGCTGCGTACTGCCCAGGCCTATTTCAACGTGCTCAAGGCGATGGATTCCCTGGAGTTCGTCCGTGCCAACAAGGTTGCGGTAGAGCGTCAGCTGGAGCAAACCCAGCAGCGTTTCGAAGTGGGCCTGACCGCCATCACCGACGTCCATGAAGCCGAAGCATCCCGTGACCAGGCGCTGGCTGACGAGATCAATGCCGAGAACTCGCTTGACAACAGCTACGAGACCCTGCGCGAGCTGACCGGTGTCGATCACCGCAATCTGGACGTACTGAACACCGAACGTTTCAGCCCGCAGAAGACCGCCTTCGGCTCTGACAAGTGGCTGGAGCTGGCGCTGGACAAGAACCTGCAACTGCACAGCGCCCGCATCAGCAAGGACATTGCCAAGGAGCAGATCGACCTGGCCAAGACCGGCCACGAGCCGACCCTAGATCTGGGTGCCGGACTGCAAACCAGCAATACCGATTACAAGCTTGATAGCATTTCGGGTGGCAATGACAATCAGGCCAATATCGGACTGACCTTCAATCTGCCTCTCTACAGCGGTGGCGCCACCACTTCCCAAGTGAAACAGGCCCAGTTCAACTATGTGGCGGCCAGCGAACTGCTGGAGAAGAACTTCCGCTCAGTGCAGAGCACGGTGCGCTCCTCCTACAACAACGTGAACGCCAGCATCGGTTCTGTTCGCGCCTACAGCCAGTCAGTGGTCTCCGCCGACAGCGCCTTGAAGGCGACTGAGGCCGGTTACGAGGTGGGTACCCGCACCATCGTCGATGTACTGGACTCCACCCGCAAGCTGTACGAGGCCAAGCAGCAGCTCTCCGAAGCCCGTTACAACTACATCCTCAACATCCTGAGCCTGAAACAGGCGGCCGGTATTCTGGAAGCGCAGGATCTGGTGGAGATAAACCAGGGACTGATGCCTGCCACGGCAAAAACCAAGGCCTGATAACCGTTATCGGACATAAAAAGGCGACCGCAAGGTCGCCTTTTTGTTATCCGGCTTGCTACAGCCGATAGTGAGCCCCGCCAGATTGCGGGGCCAGCAGCGCGTTAACCGCGCTCGCGGATCGTCTTGATGATGTCGGTAGTGGAGCAGCCATCCTCGAAGTTGAGGACGCGCACCTCGCCACCATTGGCAGTCACCTCGGCGTAACCGGCGATATCTTCCGGCTTGTAGTCGCCGCCCTTGACCAGCAGATCCGGCAGGATCTCGGCGATCAGGCGCTGCGGGGTATCTTCACCAAACGGCACCACCCAATCCACCGCGCCCAGCGCAGCCAGCACCGCCATGCGGCGCTCGGTCGGGTTGACCGGACGACCCGGCCCTTTCAGACGGCGGACCGACTCATCGGTGTTGACCGCCACGATCAGACGGTCCCCCAGCTTGCCAGCGTTGGCCAGGTAAGAGACGTGACCGGCGTGCAGGATGTCGAAGCAGCCGTTGGTCATCACCACCTTCTCGCCCCGCAGGCGGGCGGCACGCACGGCCACCTTCAACTGGGCTTCGGACATGACGCCGAACCCTGTCTCTTGCTCGGAATAGAGGGCATTGGCGAGCTCCACCGGACTAACGGTAGAGGTCCCCAGTTTGCCGACTACGATACCGGCTGCGGTATTGGCCAGCGCACAGGCCTCATCCAGGCTCTTGCCTGCCGCCAGCGAGGTGGCCAAGGTGGAGATCACGGTATCACCGGCACCGGTCACATCGTAAACCTCGTGGGCCTGAGCCGGCAGGTGCAGCTCTGGCTGACCTTCGCGGATCAGGGTCATGCCGTTTTCGGAACGGGTGACCAGCAGGGCATCCAGCTCGAAGCGCTTGACCAGCTCCAGTCCCTTGGCGACCAGCGCCTCTTCGCTCTTCACCTTGCCCACCACGGCCTCGAACTCGGACATGTTGGGGGTCAGCAGGGTGGCGCCGCGGTACTTCTCGAAGTCGGTCCCCTTGGGGTCGACCAGCACTGGAATACCGGCGGCACGAGCGCGTTTGATCATGCCGGGCACATCGTTGAGAGCGCCCTTACCATAGTCGGAGAGGATCATCACGTCGCTGTTGGGCAACGCCTGCTCGACCTTGCTCATCAACAAGGTGGAGTCGACGGCGTGGAACGCCTCCTCAAAGTCCAGCCGCAGCAACTGCTGGTTGCGAGAGAGAACGCGCAGCTTGGTGATGGTCGGATAGTCGGCCAGACGAACGAAGTCACAGGCCACCTTGACGCCGGCCATCTGCCCAGCCAGCGCATCAGCAGCCTCATCCTGGCCGGTCAGACCCAACAGCACGGCATGAGCCCCCAGAGCGGCGGAGTTGAGCGCCACGTTGGCCGCGCCACCGGGGCGCTCTTCAATGTGTTCAACCTTGACCACGGGCACCGGCGCTTCGGGGGAGATCCGGCCGGTAGGGCCATGCCAGTAACGGTCCAACATGACATCGCCAACGACCAGAACGCGGGCTTTTTCAAACTCGGGCAGGGTGATCTTCATCTGTATCGACTCTCAAAACCTGAAAAATCAGCGGCCGATTTTATCACACTCTTTGATCCGGTGTAGAAAAAGCCGACCGCAGTTGCCACCCCTGTCACGCTAACCGGACGCCGGTTACCCCTCTGACCAGCATACAGCCATTCGCCCCCGTCCCCCCTTTCGGCTAGAATCCCCCGATTATGTTTGCGAACAAGAGATTAGCTATGGCTCACGACAACGCTCCCCGCCTGGAGCCCCGCCTCTTTCATCCCCGTTACTGGGCCAGCTGGTTCGGCCTTGCCCTGCTCTGGCTGCTGACCCTGCTGCCGTGGCGCAGCCAGATGTGGCTCGGCCGACAGTTCGGTCGTCTCGCCGCCAAGGTGTTGAAGTCCCGGGTGAAGATTGCCCGTCGCAATCTGGAACTGGCCATGCCGGAACTCAGCCGGGATGAGCGGGAGAAACTGCTGAAAGCAAACTTCGAGAGCGTGGGCTGCGCCGTGTTCGAGGTGGGTATCGCCTGGTTCTGGCCAGACTGGCGGATGCGCAACCTGATGAAGGTGGAAGGAGAAGAGCACGTGATTGCCGCGATGGAAAAAGGTCAGGGGATGCTGCTGCTCTCTTGCCACTTCCTGACCCTCGAGCTCAACGCCCGCTGTTTCGGTCTGGTACGTCCGGGGGTCGGTGTTTATCGCCCCAATACCAATCCGGTGCTGGAATACGCCCAGTACCATGGCCGCTGTGCCTCCAATAAATATCTGGTGGATCGCACCGACGTAAAGGGGATGATCAAGGCGCTGCGCAACGGCGACGCCCTCTGGTACGCTCCGGATCACGACTACGGCCGCCATGCCAGCGTGTTCGTGCCCTACTTCGCCGTCGAGCAGGCCGCCACCATCACCGGCACCGCCACCCTGGCGCGGGTGAAAAATACCGTCACCCTGCCCTGCTACAATATCCGTACCAGCGAGGGTTACACCCTGCATATCGGGGCACCGCTCACCGACTACCCCAGCGGGGATGACAGGGTCGATGCCGTGCGTGCCAACCGCGAGATTGAAGCCGCCGTGCGCAGGGCGCCGGAGCAGTACATGTGGCTCCATCGCCGCTTCAAGACCCGCCCCTCCTCCGAGGATGCAAGCTTCTACTAAGCTGCCGCGCCCGCGATACGAGCCGGCAGCGGCCCCAGCGCCAGCCTGACCGTATACTAAGCTGCCGCGCCCGCGATACGAGCCACATCGAACAACCCCGACAAACCGCCTGCTGGCGGTTTGTTTTTATCTGTTTGCCACCCAGCGCGGCAAGCAGGAGCCCCAACCAAGCCTCACCATTTCCCCCGACATGTGTCCCCCCATCGCCATCGGCCAGTATAAAAAAGCCCTCGGCAGCGACCGTAAAAACTGAAAGCGGGTTACAAAATTACTGATTCATCGATAAGTGGCCAAATGTTGCGCTGGATCCATCGGCCATTACCGCGAATTGATAGACAGCAAGATTGGTTCGTTTGAATACAAAAATCACAGCCGTGATTCAAATCACAAGATCAATAGGTTTGCGCAAACAACACAAGGAGTACAAGGTCCATGTGGTAGGGGCGGATCAGAAGCTCGACGTGGTGCGCAACGTGGCAGCGGTCACATCGTCACCGCCTATCTCGGCAAGCTGCGCGGCTACCAGACTGTGCGCGAGGCGATCGAGGATCCGGTGATCCGCAGCAAGGTGCGTCGCGCCATGGAGGAGAGCGGCGCCGTGCTGGTCAAACGCTACGGCTTCGACCCGCGCCTGCACGCCGCCTATATCGAGAAGATCCTCTCCCGTTTCGCCAATCCCTATCTGGTGGACGAGATTGACCGGGTCGGTCGTCAGCCGCTGCGCAAGCTGGCGGCGGGGGATCGGCTGGTGAAACCGCTGCTCGGCACCCTGGAATACGGCCTGCCAAACGAGCAGTTGCAGGAGGGGATCGCCGCGGCGCTGCACTATCGCAATGCCGATGACCCGCAGGCGGTGGAGTTGCAAGCCCTGCTGGCGGAGCTTGGCCCGGCCAAAGCGCTGGCCCGCGTCACCGGACTGGATGAAGAGAGCGAGGTGGTTCGCGCCATCGTCGCCCGTTACGAAACCCTGTAATGACCCTGCTTGCGGCGCATTCAGCCACCACTGATAGCGCACCAAGCGCTTGAATGGCAAGGGAATGTGCCCCATATGATAAAAACCGGGAGAGAGGCCTACTCTCTCCCTGTCAGCTGGACCCAATGCACCTATGACCACACACCAGGAAGATGAAGTACTGGAACGACTGAACGAGCAGGATGGTCACGGCTTCTTTCTCGAAGCCGTGACCATCCTGGAAGAGGCGGTCGACTCCCTGATGCGACGCGCGTTCCGTCAGGAGGAGTATGCCGTCAAATACGCCATCGAACCCCTGCTCAACCAGAGCGGCCCCCTCGGCCAGCTGGAGGTGCGCCTCAAGCTCATCTTCGCCCTCGGCCTCATCTCACTCGAGCGCTATCAGGATATCGAAGCCTATATCAAGATCCGCGACTTTCTGGTGCGTGACCCCAAGGATTACCGCTTCAGCGACAAGCCGATCCGCGATCTGCTCGACCGCCTGCACGGGGTCAATCAGGGCGGCATGATGAAGCTGGAGCCCCCCGCCATCGAAGAGGATTGGGCCTTCTACCAGATGCAGCTCAACCGGCTCGATCAGATGGTGCGCTCCGCACTGGTACTGGCGCTGGCCGACTGTGTCGGCGAGCTCCACAAGGAGAGCCCCATCTAATCCGGCCCCAAGGCCACACCATCACCACGGTTGGCGTCTGGCTGGCGCCCCTCACTTTACCGCCCGTAGCCAGCCACCAGACGCCGACTGTCGCTCGTCTCCCCATCCCGGCCCCGACGCCCGCTCCTTTCGGTGTCAATCTGACCCACTTACCCACTACACTAGCTTCATACTCACTGCCTGAATCGAGGTCTGCATGATCGCTCTCTCCCTGGCTGGCATCGCCCTGGTCTCCGTACTGGCCCAATGGCTGGCCTGGTCGCTGCGGGTACCCGCCATCCTGTTTTTGCTGCTCACTGGCCTCACACTGGGGCCGGTCAGCGGGCTGCTCGACCCGGATGCCCTGCTCGGAGACCTGCTGTTTCCGCTGGTCTCCCTCTCGGTCGCCATCATCCTGTTCGAGGGAGCGCTGACCCTCCATCTGGCCGAGCTCAAGGGGATCGGCAAGGTGGTACGCAACCTCTGCTCCACCGGCATGCTGGTCAGCTTCGCCGTCATCGGCAGCGCCGGTTACTTCCTGCTGGGGTTGGACTGGCGGGTCGCCATGGTGCTCGGCGCCGTGCTGGTGGTGACGGGCCCAACCGTGATAGCCCCTATGCTCAACGTGATCCGCCCCATTCGGGAGGTGGACCGCATTCTGCGCTGGGAGGGGATCGTCATCGACCCTATCGGCGCCTTGTTTGCGGTGCTGGTGTTTGAGGCGGTGCGCCTCGGCAGCCAAGGAGATCTGATCAGTCACACCCTGCTTGCCTTGGCCAAAACGGTAGGTATTGGCACCCTGACCGGGGTGGCAGCAGGGTGGTTAACCACCCTGCTCATGCGCAAGGACTGGTTACCGGTCAGCCTGCACAAGTTCGGCGTACTGGCACTGGTGCTGACCACCTTCACCTTCTCCGACTGGCTCAGCCACGAATCGGGCCTGCTGGCTGTGACCGTGTTCGGCATCTGGCTCGCCAATCAGGAGGGGCTGGATCTGGAGGAGGTACTGGCGTTCAAGGAAGATCTCGCGGTCATCCTTATCTCCAGCCTGTTTATCCTGCTGGCGGCCCGCCTCGATCTGGCCCAGCTGTGGCAGCTCGGCCCCATGGTGTTGGCGCTGCTCTGCGTGGTGCAGTTCGTCGCCCGCCCGCTCTGCATTCTGGCCTCGACCTGGGGCTCGGATCTCTCCTGGCGGGCCCGCGCTCTGCTCAGCTGGATCGCCCCGCGCGGCATAGTGGCGGCAGCAGTGAGCGCCTCGTTCGCCATCAGCCTGCAGCAAGCGGGCATTCCCGACGCAGATAAACTGGTGCCCCTGGTGTTTGCAGTGATCATCTCCACCGTGGTGCTACAGAGCCTCACCTCGGCGCCGCTTGCTGGCCTGCTCAAGATGCGCCAGAGCGCTCCCAACACCCTGCTCATCATCGGTGCCAACCCCGTAGCGCGCGCCATCGGCAAGGCGCTGGCGCATCAGGGGGTGCCGGTGCAACTGTGCGATCCGGCCTGGGAGTTATGCCGCCAGGCACGGATGAGTAACCTGCCCTGCTATTTTGGCAACCCCCAGTCGGAACATGCCGAGCTGCACCTGCCTCTCACCAGCATCAGCAATGTGCTGGCCCTCTCCCCCAACCGCCACAACAATGCCCTCGGGGTGCTGCACTTTGCCCACCTCTACGGCGAGGAGCAGGTCTACTCCCTGCGCTCCAGCGAGCAGCACGGCAAGGCCAACCGGGAAAGCGCCACCTTCCGCGCCCGCCAGAACCTGTTTGGCCCAGACATCAACTATGCCAAGCTAAGCGGCCTGCTAAGCCGCGGCGGCCAGATCAAGGGGACGCGCCTCAGCGACGCGTTCGACTGGGCCCAGTATCAGGCCGCCAATCCGGGGGCCATCCTGCTGTTCGTCATGGATGGCAAGGGCAAGCCCCGCATCGTCACCGGCCCCGTCACCCCGCTGGCGGGTGAACTGCTGATCGCCCTGCAACCGCCCAGAGAACAGGGCGTCGAATGAACGAAGCCAACCACAATCCGCTGATCGCACCCCTGCTGATGCTGCTGCAACGGGCCGACGGCAGCTACAAGGTGCATGAACTGATGGCCGCCCTGCGCCAGCAGGGGGCGATTCCACAGCTTACCGACGATGAACAGCGCCAGCTGTTTCGGGTCAACTTCCTGATCATGAACGCCCTCTACCAGCTGCAGGCCGAGCTCTGGCAAGAGGGATGGTGGCTGGTGATCAGCACCCTGGATATCCGGCTCGAACCGCTGGCCGAAACCCCGCAGGCCAGCCACGCCTTTGCCCTTGGTGAAAATCTGCGTGGCTACTATCTCGACTGGCAGGTGTTCTGGCAAACCGATCGTGCCGAAGTTGAAGCCCTGCTCAACCGCTTCTGGCGCGCTTATGACGGGATGGGGAACAGAGCCGAGGCGCTGGCCCTGTTTGAGCTGAAAGCAGGGGCAAGTCAGGAGGCGATCCGCCGCCGCTGGCGGGAGCTGGCATTGCAACACCATCCAGATCGGGGGGGCAATGCCGAGACCTTTATCCGCATCCGCTGGGCCTGGGAGTGTTTGCGGGGATGATCCGGTTGCCGTCCGCACAAAGAGAGGCATAGACTGGATCTGAATCCCCCTTCACAGGAGCGCATCATGACAGTCAGTGAACTTCGCAGGCTCTACCAGCAACAGATCCTGCTCGAAGCCGAAATACTTCACGACGTGGCCATTCCCGGCTGGATGATCGAATTCAGAGGCAAGGATGGCGCCCTCTACGAGCTGACCGACACCCTCGGCTGCCCGGTCAGTTTCGACTCGGTCGATCAGGCCCGTGATCATGTGCATCTGGTGGCTGACTGCCCGATGCAGGTAGAGCACCTCTACCGTTTCTTCGAACGTTAACCCGGACCGTCATATCTCACCCCGAGCCCCGGTGAGGCTTGTATCAGGCACATAGTCAGCACTTGCCTGCCACAGGCCTCTCCGGAAACAATCGCTTCGATTTACTCACGTCGCATGATGCCCGTTGCGCGATATCCGGCATAGACAGCCATAGAGACTGGCTATGGGCTGGCTATCTCTATGGTCACATGGACCAGCTCTTCATGAATCGCCAACCGCTCGCGAATCTCGCTGGCGGAGGTGGGCACCACCATCAGCAGGGAGAGCACGCAAGCATATTGCTGCTGCCCCACCCGCCAGACGTGGAGATCGCGGATCTCGGTCTGTGGCAAGTCGGCTACCACCTCGCGGATCTCTTCCACCAGCGGGGCATCCATCTCGGCATCCAGCAGCACCCGGCCGGAGTCGCGCAGCAGCCCCCAGGCCCACACAGCGACCAGCACGGCCCCCACTATGCCCATCAGGGGATCGAGCCAGTCGGCCCCCCACAACATGCCCCCCACCAACGCGACAATGGCCAACACCGAGGTGGCTGCATCCGCCAGCACGTGGATGTAGGCGGCGCGCAGGTTGAGATCCTGATGACCGTGGTGATGATTGTGGTCGTGATGATCATGATGATGGTCGTGGCCGTGCCCATGGTGATGGCCGTGATCGTCCTTCAGCAGCCAGGCACAGGCCAGGTTCACCAGCAGGCCGACGATGGCAATGGCAATGGCCTGTTGATAGTGGATCGGGCTGGGATCGAGCAGCCGGAGCACCGACTCGAACAGCATCAACCCGGCCACTCCCACCAGCAACAGGGCGCTGGTGAAGCCCCCCAGCACCTCGATCTTCCAGGTGCCGAAGCTGAATCTGGGGTCGCGGGCGAAGTGGCGGGCGGCGCGGTAGGCCAGCACCGAGAGACCGAGCGCCAGCGCGTGGGAGCTCATGTGCCAACCATCCGCCAACAGCGCCATGGAGTTGTAGAACCAGCCGCCGCCGATCTCCGCCACCATCATGATGACGGTCAGCAATACGGCCCAGCGGGTCTTCTGTTCGGCCAGCGGATTGCCCTCGTGGATGACGGGTTGATGGCAGTGGGATTGAGCGAGGGATGACATGGATTTCTCCTGAGAGCGATGATGCAATATACTATACCCCAGTATAGTTTTATTGATCGAGAGGATCCGTCATGTCCCACACCATTCACGACAAAAAGAAGCTGCTGGCACGGGTGCGCCGTATCAAGGGGCAGGCCGGGGCGCTGGAGAGCTCGCTGGAGCAGGAGAGCGATTGTGCCGCCATTTTGCAGCAGATCGCCGCCATCCGCGGTGCCGTCAACGGCCTGATGCTGGAGGTGCTGGAAGGGCATATGCGCGAGCATCTCGGCGCCGAAGAGGCGACACCGACCGAGCGACGGGAGGATCTGGATCAAGTGGTGCGGGTATTGCGATCCTATCTGAAGTAATACCGGCGGGCGGGGCACAGGGTTGCTCCGCATCATCTTGTTTACGACTGGGCGGCGTCTGCCCGCCAGCCCCTGCCCCTCTCAGACTTGAGCCCTCGCCCGCTTTACGCCATGATGACCGCCGATCATTGATCGCCATATTCTGGATTCCATTTCGCAAGGACCCCCCATGTTTGAACACGTCGATGCCTATGCTGGCGACCCCATCCTGACGCTAGTCGAGACCTTCCACAAAGACACCCGCGAGCAGAAGGTGAACCTGGGGATTGGCCTCTATTACGACGAGCAGGGGCGCATTCCCCTGCTGCCGTCGGTGCAGCAGGCCGAAGCCCAGCGTGCCGCCGCCCCGGCCCCGCGCCCCTACCAGCCGATGGAAGGCGCCGCCAACTACCGCACCGCAGTGCAACACCTGCTGTTTGGTGCCGACCATGAAGCAGTCAAGGCGGGACGTATCGCTACCATCCAGACCATCGGCGGCTCCGGCGCGCTGAAGATCGGCGCCGATCTGCTCAAGCGCTACTTCCCGACCTCCGAGGTGTGGGTCAGCAACCCCACCTGGGACAACCACAAGGCGATGTTCGAGGGGGCCGGCATCATGGTGCATGACTACCCCTACTACGATGCGGCTACCGGTGGCGTGCAGTTCGATGCGATGATCGACAGCCTGAGCAGCCTGCCGGCGAAGAGCATCGTGCTGCTGCACCCCTGCTGCCACAACCCGACCGGGGTGGATCTCTCCCGCGCCCAGTGGGACAAGGTCATCACACTCGTGGTTGAACGCCAGCTGATCCCCTTTATGGATATCGCCTATCAAGGCTTCGGTGACGGGCTGGAAGAGGATGCCTACGCCATCCGCGCCATGGTGGCCGCCGGCGTCAGCTTCTTCGTCAGCAACTCGTTTTCCAAAAACCTCTCCTTCTACGGCGAGCGCTGCGGCGGCTTGTCGGTCATCTGTAAGGATGCCGAAGAGGCGATCCGGGTGCTGGGCCAGATGAAGGCCACCGTCCGTCGCAACTACTCCAGTCCCCCCACCCACGGTGGCCAGATCACCGCGGCAGTGATGAGCCAGCCCGAGCTGCACGCCATGTGGGTCGACGAGGTGACCGAGATGCGCACCCGCATCAAGGCGATGCGCCAAAAACTGTTCGAGGTGCTGAGCGCCAAAGTGCCGGGCCGTGATTTCAGTTACTTCATCAACCAGCGCGGCATGTTCAGCTACACCGGCTTCACCCCGGAGCAGGTTGACAGACTGCGCGAGGAGTTCGCCGTCTATCTGGTGCGCTCCGGCCGCATGTGCGTGGCGGGCCTCAACAGCCGCAATGTCGACTACGTGGCCGACGCCATGGCGGCGGTGCTCAAGGGCTAATCCACACCAGCCCCGCTTTGGCGGGGCTTTTTGTTTGTCCCGTTTGCTCGTGGAACCGTTATGGATCTCATTGCCCTCTCCCGCCTCGGCGGTCGCCATCTGGTCACCCTGCACCTGCTGCTAGACAGCCAGAGCGTCACCCGCACCGCCGAGCGGCTCTGCACCACACCTTCCACCGTCAGCAAGACCCTCAACCAGCTGCGGGATCTGCTGGGGGATCAACTGCTCTACCGCCAGGGCAACCAGCTGCTGCTCACCCCCATGGCCGAGCGACTGGCCCCGACCCTGCACCGGCTGCTGGGGGAGCTGAACGGTCTCACCCGCCAGAACGTCTTCAACCCGCAGCAGTGGCAGGGCAGCTTGCGACTGGGATTGCGCGAGAGCGTGATGACCTGGCCGGTGGGCCCCATTCTGGGTCAGCTGATGAAAGAGGTACCGGGCATGGTGCCGGAGATCTGGAACAAGGATGAGCAGGGGCTGGAGGCGCTGGCAGCGGGCAAGCTCGACTTCGTGATCCTGCCCCATGACCAGAGCCAGCCGTTGCCACGCCAGCCCGGGCTGGTGTGGGAGACCCTGCGGGAAGATAAACTGGTCTGCCTGCTGCGCAAAGACCACCCCGCGCTGGCCAAGCCCTGGGATCTCGATGCCTACCTGAGCTGGCGCCATATCGCCATCCGGGATCAGGAGCTGGCCAACCCCTTCTTCGAGCAGAGCCTGGCTCAGCAGCAAGTGCGTCGCCAGATTGGCGCTACCCTGCCCGATTTTGCCAGCGCGGCGGCCCTGCTGCCCCAGACCGATCTGATCCTCACCGCCATCGGTGGCTGGGCGGCCTGCATGGCCAGTCAGCCGGATCTGGTGATGCGTCCGGCACCGTTCGATTACGGCAAGGTGAGTCACAGTCTGGTCTGGTATGGCCCGGCCGGCGATGGCTCGGCCCGTCACTGGTTCCGCCAGCGGATCCTGCAACTGGGTCGCGAATTGATTGAGCCCTGAGCCGGGCGACAACAAGAAGAGATTGATGTTTCACCGCGGCGAAACATCAACGGCAAGTAGGGACTAGGGACGTTTGGTATAGATGGGGCTGGGGAAGGAGGCAACGTTGCTGCCCAGAGCCGTGATGCGGGCAGCCCCCTGCTTTTTCACCTGATCGATGCGCAGCACCTGATGCATGGGGATAAGGGTCTGGCGTACATCGGCAAATTCGCTCTTGAGCTTCTCGTGACTGGGATCGACGATAAGCGCCGTGTGGTTGTCCCAGACAAAGTCGGCAATCTCGATAAAACCGAACAGCTGGCCCTGATTGACTTCGCGCACATAGACCTCGTAGCGCTCGCTGTGGCAAATAAACTGAACCCGATATAACGCCTTGCTTTCACTCATGATTATCTGTCATTGAGGGGTAAGAAGATGGCCATTATTCTAGCCGCCGTTCTCGCCCCCTCCAATAGACAGAAATCACAGTTGCTACCTTTCCATGCCGCACCCCACGCCATGACGGTCACCGGATGACGCAACCACTCAGCCCATCAAGGCAGGCAGTGAGACCGGCCCCAATCCCGCTGCACGCAAACGGCTGGCCAGCTGTTCCAGCTCGGTTTGGCTAGCCTCTGGCCATTGCATCGCCTCCCCCCGCACCCCGTAGCGGCGAAAGCCGTTGAGCCGAATCGGCACTGCGCCGAGCTGACGCAGAAAATCGGCGAGATCCGCATCCAGCTCACCGCGCTCATCCAGAAAATCGCTCTTGCCCGGCACGTGGAGCAGCCGCAACTCGGCCAGCTTGCCGTGGCTTGCCAGCAGTTGCAGCGATGCCAGCACTCGCTCGCGGCTGTACCCGGTCAGGGAGTGATGCACCGAGTCGCGCCACCCCTTGAGATCGATCATGGCGCCATCGAGCACAGGCAACAGCCGCTGCCAGCCGGTCTCGGCCAGCGAGCCGTTGCTGTCGAGCAGGCAGCCGAGATGAGCCAGATCCGGCGCGACCTTGATGGCGGCAAACAGCGCAACCACAAAGGGAAGCTGGGTGGTCGCCTCGCCGCCGGAGACGGTAATCCCGCTCAGCAGCGGACCGTAGCGGCGCAGCAGGGCCAGCACCTCGACCACCGTCATGGTGGCAGTCTTGGGATTGGCACTGCGCGGGCAAACATCCAGACAGGCGTCGCAATCAGTACAGAGCACCGCCTGCCAATGGGTCTTGCCCTCACTCAAGGTGAGGGCACCGCTCGGGCAGACCGCAAGGCAGTCACCGCAATGGTCGCACAGCCCTATGGTGTGGGGGTTATGGCAGCCGGGGCAGCGAAAGTTGCACCCTTGCAGAAACAGCACCAGCCGATTGCCCGGCCCGTCGACACAGGAGAACGGCAGCACCCTGCTTACCAGGGCGCAGCGTGTTGGCAAGACATCAGCCATCAGGACGAACTCAATACTCGCCGATGACCGCTTCGTGGGCGATCACCCGCGGTGCCCGCTGACGAATGGCGGTCACTTCACTCGCCTCGGCCCCGAGACAGGTGGTCTGCAAGCGCGACCCCTCCTCTGCGAAGCGGGCCACGTCACTCTTGCGGATCATGTAGCCGGTCACCCGCACCAGATCGCTGTCGGCCACGTTGGCGGTGAACTCGCGCATACCGATGGCGAGCGCCCCTTTGCAGAGCTGCAACAGCGCCTGCGGGTTCTGGCGGATGGTGGGATCCAGGGTCAGGATCTCGCTGATCCCCGAGTGGTAATAAGTATGGTGCGGCGCCAGTGCCAGCACATGGCTGGCCGGATCCGGCTCATGCCCATAGGGGATGCGCACCCCGGGGGTGACAGCCACATCGATGCTGAGGCCACCTTGCGAATGCAACAAAGCGCGGCCACCCCAGGCGTGGGTTTGCGGCGTCGCAGTGACATATTCCGAGAGCTGGGCCGAGATGCGATAGCCAAGCTGGTTCGCCTCCTCGTCACTGCCGTAACGATCCGGCAGATTCTCTTTATCCATCAGAATATTGACCGCTTCCGCCATGCCGTAGATGCCAAACATGGGGACGAAGCGATCCTCATCCAGCAGCCCCTCTTTCACCAGGAAGCTGTCGAAGAAGCCGGACTCCTGATGCAGGAAAGCGGCACGCGCTTCGATCAGCTGGGAGGCCAGACGGCAGTAGTGGGGCAGCAGGCAGCCGAGGAAGTCATCGATCCCCTGACACTGCTCGGCGACCCGCTTGAGGGAGATGCGCACCAGGGTGTTGGCGCCACCGGCCTGCGGCAGGGCGTTGTAGCAGCTGACGATGCCAAAACCACGCTGGTCGAAGGTATCACGATGGATCGGGTAGTTGGCGATGTGCGGCTTGCTGCACTCGGCAATGTTCTTCACCGTCTGCAGCAGCAGGCTGTCCGGGGTCTGCTCCGGATCGTGGAAGAAGGTGAGGTTCGGTGCCACCTGCTTGAGCTCGTTGTCGATGCGCAGGATCAGGCGGCAGATACGGTTGTCATCCGGCCCGATGTTGACGTGCATGAAGGCGTCCGGCAGCACCCTGTCCAGATAGACCCAGAACCCCTTCAGCTTGCGATAGAGGGTCTCGTCATCCAGTTCGCCGACAAACGGCAACAGCAGATGGTCGAGCCGCCCCAGCCAGACCGGCATGCCGGTGACGGAGGGGACATGGTGATAGAGGATGCGCAGGGCGTTGAGCGCCTCGTCGAAATCCTGCGGTGGTGCCAGCTCAAGCCAGGCAGAGCCCTGAGTCAGGAATTTTTCATAGTCCGGCAACACATAACGCGGCTTGTAGGGGGCGTGCCCTTCGAACATGTCACAGACAAATCCCTGCGCCATCGCCTCGGCGACTGCGGCAGGCAGGTCGGGGTAGGGCAACGCATTCTCGGCGGCCAGCGCCAACGCATGGCTCTTCTGGGCAGGGGAGAGATGGGGGTTGCGCACGATGCGCTGACAGGTTTCGGTCAAAGACATGGGAGACTCCTTCACGGACAGAGCCCATATCCTCACCATTTGCGGGCTTTTTTTGAAGTGATATTCACAACATTACGAATGTCTCGAAAAGACATCCGCGAGAGGAGATCACACCCAGAACAGAACGGGGGCCTTGTCTGCCGACAAGGCCCCCGTTGCGCGAATCAGGGCTCGATGATGATGGGCGTGCCGGGGTCAATGGCATTCCAGAGCTCGTCCATCTCGTGGTTAAGCACCGCAATACAACCGTTGGTCCAGTTGGAGGGCTGAACCCTGCGGTCGCCAATGCTGTTGCGCTGGCCGTGGATCATGATCATGCCACCCGGGTTCACCCCCAATTCATTGGCGCGCTTGATATCGTCCAGATTCGGATAGTTGATATGTATCGCTTTATAAAAGCCGGAGTTACTCTTCTTGTAATCCAGGGTGTAGCGCCCCTCCGGGGTACGCTGATCCCCTTCCCGCTGCTTGTGCCCCTTGGGCGCCGGGCCCAGTGCAATCCAGTAGCGCTGCAGTTCTTTGCCATCCTTCATCAGGGTCAGGCTGTAGGTAGACTTCTTGACCACCACCAAATCGGCTTTTTCAGTAAAGGCAAAACTCAATGCGGGCCAAAGCCCCAGCAAACACAACAATACGGCTCTCATTCCATCCCTCGACAAGCCTCTGGTGCGGGCTTTTCTTGTTACCAGATCATCTGAACGATACCCGCCGAGCGGCGAGCGAGCGCCATGATATTGGATCGCCATCAATACTCAATATGCCCGGCAAAACATATCTTGGTGGTGCGCGGTGAATGGCCCGTGAATGCCCCATCAACGACCCACAACAACATCGATAACTGACACTAAAAACAAAAACATAGCTTATGTTTTCTGGCTGACCACGAGGGTGGTAATGGGCGAGCGGCCGCTCCAGCTGCATGGTCAGCTCGCAGGTGTGATCCGCCAGCGTGCGCACCGCAACGACCCGGCCCGGATGGCGATCCCGCGCCCCACTTGCCCCAGCAGAGAGTAGAGGGCGCCGATAGCTCCCAGCCCGCCGATCAACCAGATCGATACCCCCACCGGGGTCATGGCCCCCACCTGAGGCAACAGGCAGAGACCGTGCCCCCACCCCGCCAGATAGATGAACGGGGCCAGTCGGTGGATCAGCCGAAAGCGGCCATAACTCACCAGCGCCAGCAAACTCACCACCACCAGCGCGATCAGCAGATAGAAACTCCACTCCCCCAGGGTATTGCCAAGGGCATGGAGCGAGATGCCATTCCCGGCGCCAGTCCCAGCTGCGGCATCGCTGGCCCCACGCCGCGCAGGACGGCTCAGCCAACCCGCCGAGACCGCCCACTTGGGCGCCTCCACCAATAGCCAGTGAGCGGTCAGTGCCAGTGCGCCGCCGATAGCCGTCTGACGGTGCAATCGCAACATCCGATCCAGACCGCCACACCACACCTCCAGCTGCGACAGGCGCAACGCCAGCAACAGCGAAATGGCCATATAGGCCATCCCCAACAGGCCTGTCAGCAGCAACATCTCATGGCGCCAGGGCCACACCCCGTTGGCATCCCCCGCATAACCGAGCCACCAGACCCCGACCGCCAGCAGTGGCAACAGCCACCACACCCGTTTACTCGTCATAACATGCTCCTTGGTTCCATCGCGGCAGGGCCTCATCTCCCTGCTCATGACGCCATTACACACCCAGCCGGTCACAAGACTTTGCCATAGGGGGAAGCTTGTGTGGCAATGTGTGACAAACGAAAACAAAAGAGGGGCCGACTGGCCCCTCGTGATCACCCTTGCTGGCTCGCCCCTCTTCATAGGAGATGGCGCACAATCCACCTCCGCTGTGATTGACGTCCTGCCAGTAAAAGGAATCAAATGGGGACATTACATATCTGCGGCGGAAAACCTGCTGCCCACTATTCCGGACAAGGAGCCCCCCTTGCTTTCATCCACCGAACAACGCTTCTGCTCAAGCTGCCAACGCGAGACCAACCATGTCGTAGTGCTGGTCGATAAATCCTACGGAAAAGAGGTGAAACCAGAGCAAAAGCGCACAGCATTCATCAAAGACTTCATTACCGGCTGGGCGGCTGGCCCCTTTCTGGCCAACATGGATCGCTTTGAACGCCACGCCATCTGTGAAAATTGCGGAAATAAAGTCATTGATGAATCGTGAATAATGAAAAAAAGAATGGCAGGAAGGTCGCCCCTCCTGCCAATTGCCTATTCATAACAAGCCAGCCTTCATCACATCACTTACTGCACGCAGCTCAACTCCTCTCTGACATCTCCAGCAAAGTAGCGCCGGGTAATCCACGCTTCGAAGTCTGCCAGCATGCGGGTTTCCGACTCGCTGTTGTCGGCGATAAGTTCGGCGCCATGTACCACCCGGATATGGGCATCTAGCGGGGAACCCTCACTCGTAGCTGGACGTTGCTGCGCGGCGGCCATGCAGGCCTGCGCCTGTTGCCACGCTTCGGTGGCGCTCAGGTTGCATGCCTCGGCCAGCGGCACTGCGCTGAACCCTTCGCCGGTCAGGCTGCGCAGGGTCTCATCGTGAGTCATGCCGTTGCCCGGCCCCCAGTAGTGGGCGGCCAGATCCGGCCCGATACGCGGGTTGTCGGTGAGGTAGCCATCGCGCTTGAGGAAATAGGCGCGGGTCTGCTCCACCGCCATCAGCGCCAGCAGGTAGCCGTGATAGGCGCAGGCTGACTCCTGATTCAGCAGGTGCGGAATGGCCAGCAGCGGGCGCGGGCTCTCCACTCCGACAATCTTGCGCTCCCACTGACGGGCCAGTGCAAGTACTGCCTCGGGAGTGCATTCGGCCTGATCCATGGCGTAGAGATCCCGCTCGAAGTAGGCCACCAGCGCAATCTGGCGCTCATTGAAGGCACGAAACGGCTGACGGGCGGCGATCATCGCCTTGATTAGCGCATCGGGGATCGGCTCTCCCGCCGCATTTCTGGCGTAGCGTTTGAGCCAGTCGGCATCGTCCAGCAGGCTGTCGCAGAACATCGACTGAGTCTCGGCATAGGCCATGGAGGTGGGTGGAAACTCCTGGGAGAAGCAGGGGGCGTTGCCGGTGACATTGGCAAAGTGCGCGGCGTGGCCCCCCTCGTGGAACAGGGTGTTGAGGCCGCTCCAACCGCTGCCCACCTGCGCCGGATCGGCCAGGCTGGTGAAATTGACCACAGCCGGCACCCACTCGCCCTGTTGGAAGAAGCTCGGTACCGGGCCGTGGCAGAAGCCGTTCTCGTATTTCCCCTCCCGGGTCAGCAGATCCAGGGTCAGGGTGGCACCGCGATACTGGATGCCGAGCCGGCGGAAGCTCTCGACCCAATCTCGCAACGCCCGCGAGAAGGGCACGTAAGGATCGAGCTGGCGGGTCACATCGCCGCTCACGCTGTAACGCAGGTTGTGGGGCAGCAGGGCCGCCTCGCCCTTGGCCGCTTTCAGCTCGGCGAGGCTTTGCTGCAACCGGGCGTCGGTGCGGGCAATAAAGTCGTCGAGGATGGCGAACAGCTGCTCCGGGCTCATCTGCTCGTTCTTGCGCACCTTGTAGTCGAAATAGTCGCGATAGCCCATGGCGCGGGCAAAGCGGTTGCGGATCGCCACCACCTCAAGAAAACCGTTGCTGACCACCCACTGCTCCAGGGTGTGGAACATGGCGAGCGCGCTCTGGCGCACTGCCTCGTTCGGGCTGGCGGCCAGCGAGGTGCTGGCGGCAGGCAGACTACCGGCCACCAGCTGCCCCTGCTCGTCCAGCAAGGTCAGTTTCAGCTCCTTGCGGCGAGCGAACAACGCCGCCTCGGCGGCCACCAGCTCATCCGTCAGGGCGGCGGCGACCGGATCTTCAATCACGTTGCACTCGAAGAAGGCGAGCCAGCCTTGCAGACCGAGCTTGAGATCATCCTCGGCGGCCTGCGCCAGCATCTCCCGCAGCGCTGGCAGGCGGGCCGGATTGGCACAAAAGGCCTTGTAGGCCTGCTCGGCCGCAGTGAAACCGGCCTGATCATCGCTGGCGCCCATATAGGTGGACCAGAAGAGATCCTCCTTGCGCCTGTGTACCTGCAGGTAGTCGGCGTTGAGCTGGTTGAAGTAATTCCTGGCAATGGAACTCATAAATCCCCTCTTGTGATGGGGTCACCCATTGCGGGGCCCACTCCTTATTTTTTGCTGAAATGCCAAACCATTCACACTCTTTGGCAAAACTGGCGCAGGGATGCGCATCAACACGCTACCAAAAAATGGGGAGTGCTGTCTGCTGGCTATACTGTTGTCAAAACGCTCATTTAAGGGCGCGCGACCACTGGTTAATAGTAAATAAGTTGTTACATCAAGCAATTGGCTGCCGCAGTAACGAGCCATCGAAAATCAACAGGGAATAAGGATTTCGTCATGTTCAAGCTCGGTGATATCACCGTGAGCCGCAAATTGATTTTGCTGCTCACGCTGGCGTTTGTCGGTTTTGTCTCGCTGCTGCTTATCTCGGCCAATGCGCTCCAGCGCAATCTGATGAGCGAGCGAGAGGCGCGGCTCAATGCGGTACTGGGGCAGGCCATGAGCCAGATCCAATTTCTGGCCAGCACCCTGCCAACAGAGCAGGCCCAGCAGGAGGCGCGCAAGCTGCTGACCAACACCCGCTTTGATGGCAACAACTATCTGTTCGTCATCGATGAGCATCGTCAAATGCTGGTGCATCCCACTCGGCCCGAGCTGGTCGGCCAGACCATGGGGGAAGGAACTGGGGCCACCGCAGGACAGTTCTGGTTAGAGATGGTGGATATCGCCAAAGGGGGCAAACAGGGCACCCTGCAATATGTCTGGATCGGCCCGTCGGGTGAAACCGCCGACAAACTCTCCATGGTGTCAGGCTATCAGCCCTGGGGCTGGATCCTCGGTTCCGGCATGCTGCTGCAGGATATCCAGCAGACCATCTGGGCCCAATACATGAAGATGGGCACCGCCACCGCCATCGTGATCCTGCTGATGGGGCTGCTGGGCTGGCGCATCACCCACTCCATCGTCTCCCCCCTCAGCCAGATCAACCACGTCATGCAGCGGGTCGCCCAAGGGGATCTGGTCGTCAGCATTCCGGTACATGGCAAGGATGAGCTGGGTATGGTCGCTAGCTGCACCAACCAGAGTCTCGATGCCATTCGTCACGCCCTGCTGGAGGCCAGTCTGGGTGCACGCAACGTGGCGGATGCCGCCCTGCGCATTGCAGCCTCTGCCGAGCAGACCAATCAGGCGGTCACCAGCCAGCGGGATCAGCTGGCCCAGCTCGCTACCGCCATGAACGAAATGAGCGCCACCATCTCCGATGTGGCCGGGCACGCCGAAAATACCGCGCGGGATACCCAGGAGGCCACGGGTGAAGCCGGGTTAGGTAACCGGGATGTTCACGCCAGTGTGCACGGTATCAAGGAACTGGCTACCGAAGTGGAGCAGGCTACCCTGCAGGTCAATCAGCTCAAAGAGGGGGTGATGCAGATCAGTGAAGTGACGGCCGTTATCAGCTCCATCTCGGATCAGACCAATCTGCTGGCCCTCAATGCCGCCATCGAGGCAGCTCGGGCTGGCGAGCAGGGCCGCGGTTTTGCCGTGGTGGCCGACGAGGTGCGCCAGCTTGCCAGCCGTACCCGCCACTCCACCGAGGAGATCCAGAACACCATAGCCCAGCTACAGCAACGGGCGGTCACGGCGGCCAACGCCATGGATGCCAGCCGAAAACTGGCTGAAAGCAGCGTCAACCAGTCGCAACAAGCGGGACAAGATCTCACCCAAATCGTCAACCATATCCAGCATGTGAGCGACATGGCGACCCAGATTGCCACCGCCGCCGAGCAGCAGAGCATGGTGGCCGAGGATATGAACCGCAACGTCAGCGGCATCAACGACTCGGCGCTTGAGATGTCCCAGTCCGCCTCGCAACTGGCGCAGGAGAGCGAACTACTGGCCGGTCTCTCCCGCAGCCTGGATGAGCGACTTGCGGTGTTCAAACTGGGCAAGGCGTCCGCCACAGCGCCGATGATGGCCCCTGTATCTCGCTCCCCTGATGAGCTGCGCGCCCGCCATTAGTGCAGGCTGGCCCGTTCACCATGGCGCTGGAAGGATTGAAGACTGGTCACCACCAGCTGGTGATCAAGGCCACCCCGAAAGCGGGCGGCGAGACCATCCAGCAAACCATGGACCTGATGTTCAAGGAGCAGAGCAGCGGCGAATACGACTTCGTCTTCCCGCAATCGCTCAAATCCTATACCGCCGGCACCAAGGTGCAGCAACCCAAGGATGGCAAGCTCTATCAGTGCAAGCTCTTCCCCTACAACGGCTACTGCGTACAGTGGAGCAGCAGCGCCACCCACTACGAGCCGGGTATCGGCTCCCACTGGCAAGATGCCTGGATTGAGCTGAACTGATCCGCCGCGGATCATGACGCCATCAATAAAACGGGGAGCCAGTGGCTCCCCTTCTTGTCTTGTCTTCCCATTCAAATCTGGACGTCGAGAGCGGGCTCGCTGCCCATGACCCCGCTGCAATTGCCTGCACGGCTCTTGTGTCGTGCTCGCGCTCCATCTCTATTGCTCATATCGGCCACTCGCACCGGAAGCCGGACGCAGACTCTGTGAGCCATGCCCCTCTGCCACCTTGTACCCTGTGCCATCATGGGATCAGGCTGCAACGACGCGAAAGGAAGTCGTTATGTGGATCAATGCAGAACCGGTCAATGGCGCTCTGGTGTCGCTGACCATCGGCCTTATCATCGGGCTGGAGCGGGGCTGGCAGGTGCGCCAGCTGGGGGATAATCAGCGCATCGCCGGGATGCGCACCTACGGCCTCATCGGCCTGCTCGGCGGGGTCTGCGCCCTGCTGCTGCCGACCCTGGGCCCCTGGCTGCCGCTGCTCGGCCTGCTGGCGGTGGTGATCGGTTGCGGCCTCTCGGTCTGGCTGGCCCAACGCTGGCAGGGGGAGTTCGGCCTCACCAGCTCGGTCGCCATGCTGCTCACCTATCTGCTGGGGCTGATGTCGGTGCTGCTGAGCCCGAGCGAGGCGGTGGCCTGCGCCGTGCTGGCGGCCCTGCTGATGGGGCTCAAGGGCAAGATCCAGCAGGGGATGCTGTTCCTCAGCGAAACCGAGTTTCACGCCACCCTGCGCTTTCTGCTTATCTCGCTGGTGCTGCTACCGGTGCTGCCCAACGAGGAGATGGGACCCCTCGATGCCTTCAATCCCTTCAAGATCTGGCTGATGGTGGTGATCATCGCCGGCATCTCCTTTTGCGGCCACTTCGCGGTGCGGCTGCTCGGCACCCGCGCCGGGCTGGTGCTCACCAGCATGCTGGCAGGGCTCGCCTCCTCCACCGCCCTCACCCTGCAGTTTGCACGCCTCAACAAGGAGCAGGGCGGGCTGGAGCGGTTACTGGCCACTGGTATTTTGCTCGCGGGGGCCACCATGTGGTTACGGCTGCTGGTACTGGTGCTGCTGATCCACAACGAGCTGGCGATGCGCCTGGCTGCCCCCCTGTTGCTGCTGGCCACCACCGTCTACGGTTTTGCCTTCTGGTTCTGGCGCCAGCGCGAGGAGCTGACCGATGGCCCGGTGCAGCCGGAGACCAGCAACCCGCTCGATCTGGCCACCGCCATCAAGTTCGGCCTGCTGCTGGCGCTGATCGGCTTCATGGCCACCTTCCTGCAAAGCAAGGTGGGCAACTCCGGGGTCTATCTGCTGGCGCTGGTCTCCGGCATCACCGACGTGGACGCCATCACATTGTCGCTTTCCCAGCTTTCCCACAAGGAGCTGGCGCTGGAGGTGGCAGCCCGCGGCATCCTGCTGGCCGGGCTGGTCAACTCGCTGGTAAAGGGACTGCTGGCACTCGGCATCGGTGGTCGCAGTCTGGGGCTGCGGGTGCTGCTGCCCTATCTCCTCTCGGCCCTGCTGATCCTGCCCCTCATCTGGTTTGCCGGTTGACGGGGCTCACCTGCCAGAAGTGACAGACTGACGACCCCCTGACAGTCACGTATACTGCCTGCTCTTGCAGCATGAGGAGGTAACCATGGCGAGCGACTGGGACAAGGTACTGGCAGGCGAGGCGCTGGATAGCCAGAGCGAGGAGATAGCCAACGACCGGATCCGCGGGCAGGCGCTGCTGGCCCGACTCAATGGGTCATCCGCGGGCGATGGCCCTCTGCGCCAGCAGATCTGCCGCGAACTCTTTGGCCACTGCCCCGACTCCTGCTGGATCAGCACGCCGTTTACCTGCGAGTTTGGCCGCAACATTCATATCGGCGAAAAGACCTTCTTCAACTTCAACGTCACCATTCTCGACGTGGGCGAAGTGCATATTGGCAGCCATGTGCTGCTGGCCCCCAACGTGCAGATCTACACCGCCACCCACACCATGAACTATCTGGAGCGACGCAACTGGACCGCCTACAACAAGCCGGTTCGGATCGGTGACGACTGCTGGATTGGTGGCGGCGCCATCATCTGCCCCGGCGTCACCATAGGGCCGCGTTCCATCATCGGCGCAGGCGCCGTGGTGACCCGCGACATCCCGGCCGACTCGGTGGCGGTGGGCAATCCGGCCAAAGTGCTCCGCACCCTCAAGCAGGATGAGGAGCGCTGCTGGGAGCTGGCCCAGTGATGGTACTGGCGCTGCTGCCACTGGGCGCCGCCCTCTGGCTCGGCCTTGACGACCAACAGTGGTGGCCACTGGCCGTGCTGCTCTTCATGAGCCTGCTCACGGTAGCCGCCTACGCCTGGGACAAGCGGCAGGCGGTGCGCGGTGAGTGGCGCATTCCCGAATCCCGCCTGCATCTGCTGGAGCTGTGCGGCGGCTGGCCGGGCGCATTAGTGGCCCGCCAGTGGTTGCGTCACAAGACCCAGAAGCGCAGCTACCGGCTGGTCTTCTGGTTTATCGTGTTGCTGCATCTGATCCTGTGGGCGCTCTGGCTTGGCCGCGCACTCTGGCAGCAATAGCCAACTGCATCACAAAGGCGAAACGGGCCCCATTGCGGCCAATTGGTGGCTGTGAGAAAACAGAGCGGATCCGTCAGCGTTTTCGCCGTTTATGACGACCATATTGATAACGACAAGGAGTCGTGACATGACCATGTGGACAGGCATAGTCCTGATCGTATTTATCAGCGTCTTGTTCGGATATCTCGGCAAGCGGGCTCGCTACCAGCTGGGGGATGCCCGCATCACCGACCGCCTCGGCAAGCAGGATCTGGTCATCCGGGAGCTGCAGGATCGGGTCGCCAATCTGGAGGCCATCGTCATCGAAGAGGAGAAGCGACGCCCGTTTCGGGAGCTGTGATTTTTCGCCATCAGGCTTCAAATACTGAGAGGGCTGCATGGTGCAGCCCTCTCTCATTTCTGCTGACTCAGATGGCCAGAGGCAACAGCTCCGCATAATCACGGATCGCAGGGAAAGTGGTAATGCGCTGCTCAGGCTTGCAGCTGTCCGGATTCTGGATCGCCAGCTGATAGCCGATGCCATAGTCGGCGGCAGCACGCAGGATCCGCTCACTGTCATCCACAAACAGGGTGCGGGCCGGATCGAACGCCAGCCGCTCTGCCAGCACCTGCCAGCAAAACTGGCTCTCCTTCGACCAGCCCAGCTCGTGGGTGCTCACCATCAGATCCAGATGCTCGCGCAGCCCCAACTGCGCATCCTTCACCGACAGGCTGGCGGGGTGGGCGTTGGTAAAGAGCACCAGCTGTTTGCCCGCGGCGCGCAGCTCGGCCAGAAAGGGGATGGCGTGGGGGCGCCACTGGATCTTCGCCAGCAGCTCCTGCTTGAGGGCGCGAATGTCGAGCCCCAGGGTCTCGCTCCAGTAATCCACACAGTACCAGTTGAGGGTGCCGTTGACCGCCTGATAGTGCACCTCAATCTGCGCCTTTGCCTCATCCAGCGGCAGACCGAGCCGCTCGGCGTAACGCACCGGCACCAGCTGCTGCCAGAGGTGGTTGTCAAAATGCAGGTCGATCAGGGTGCCATCCATATCGAGCAAGACAGTATCTATTTGGTGCCAGGGCAAGGTGGGGGAGCGGGAGTGTGGCATCGGGCCTCTTGATCTCGGTATCGCGAAAGATATGGTGCGGCAGTATAGCGGATTTTTCCTCTCCCTTTGCCATCCCTGGCCCGTGGTGTTCGGGGTGAGAGTCGTTTACTCTTGAAGCACGATTTTTTTAACGCGCAGCCAGCCCAGATGAGTGACCTCCACCAACGCAAACCCGTTCACCTCAGCGTCGACGCCATGGCACACGACAAGAGCAAGCCGGAGATCCTCAAGGCCGAGATCGTGGCCGAGAGCCGACTGTTCAAGGTGGAGTCCCTCCACCTCAAGTTCTCCAACGGCGAAGAGCGGGTCTATGAGCGGATGCGCGGTGGCAACCGGGGCGCTGTCATGGTGGTGCCCCTGTTCGATGCCCACACCCTGCTGCTGGTACGTGAATACGCCGCAGGCACCCACTCCTACGAGCTGGGCTTCCCCAAGGGGCTGATCGACCCGGGCGAGAATGCCTTCGAGGCGGGCAACCGGGAGCTGATGGAGGAGGCGGGCTTTGGCGCCAACAGCCTGACTCTGCTCAAGCAGGTGTCGCTGGCGCCCGGCTACTTCTCCAGCCGGATGGACATCTTGCTGGCGCAGGATCTCTTTCCCGAGCAACGGATCGGCGACGAGCCCGAGCCTCTCGAGGTGATCCCTTGGCCGCTGAACCGGATCGACGAATTGCTGGCACGACCCGACTTCACCGAGTCGCGCAGTATCAGTGCCCTGCTGCTGGCCCAAAAGTGGCTGGCACAGCAGGCAGAGTAGCCCGCAGACGGGCAGTTAACAGACAGAGGATAACGAGATGCAGGAGTTGTTGGCCTGGTTGCCGGGGGTCAAGGAGATTGCCCGCGAAGCTGGAAGGATCCTTCACGACATCTATCACGGCGGTCAGTTCGAGCGTCAGCTGAAGGAGGATGCGACCCCGGTCACCAGTGCCGACCTTGCTGCCGATGCCTACCTCAAGCAGGCGCTGTCGGCGCTCACCCCCCATGTGCCGGTGCTGACCGAAGAGGCGGCCGACATCCCCTTCAGTCAGCGAGCCAACTGGCGGCAATACTGGCTGGTGGATCCCCTCGACGGCACCGGCGAATTTATCGCCGGCAGCGGCGATTTCGCCACCCTGATCGCCCTGGTGCGGGACAACGTGCCGGTGCTCGGGGTCATCTACGCCCCCGAGTCCGACGTGCTCTACTGGGCGGTGCGCGGCTACGGCGCCTTCAAGGAGGTGAATGGCGAGGTACTGCCCATTCGCGCTATGCACCACGAACATGACCAGCCCGACTCGCTGGTAGTCGCCATCAGCCGCCGCCAGAAGCTGGAGAACCTCACCCGTCGCCTCAACCCGGCCATCAACTATGAGTTGATCCCGCTCGGTTCCAGCTCACTCAAATCCTGCCTGGTGGCAGAGGGTGCCGCAGACTGCTACGTGCGGCTCGGCCCCACCGGCGAGTGGGACACCGCCGCCGCCCAGTGCATCGTCGAGGCGGCCGGTGGCCGCATCCTCAGCCTGGCGTTGCAGCCGCTCAGTTACAACGAGACCGAGTCGCTGGAGAACCCGGACTTTATCGTGATGGGGGATCCGGATCTCGCCTGGGGCAGCATTCTGGCCCACTAGACGGGTAGCGATATCATCACACCAGACAAGCAGGCGGCCCGATGGCCGCCTGCTTTTTCAGGGTCGTGGTCCGGAGTGATGGCTGGTGTGATCCGCTGCCCAAAGCTGTCTTGAACAGCGCGATACGCTGGAAAAGCGGCAAAATGACAGTGAAACATCACAACTGGTCAGTGAGAAATGGTGCCATTTTCATGTAATACTAAAAATGCACAATTAGACAAAATAAAAAAATGACATCGAGTTAAATTTTGGTTTTATATTTTGCAAAATTAACACTTTATGGCGAGCAGGCAGAAGCCAAGAGCGGCCTGATCCTGCGCAACACCACAGTGATGCTGGTGGGCTTCGTGCTCTTCTTCGTCTTCTCCTGCGTGCTGAGCCTCTCGCCAGCCCAACTGGCCGAAGCCAAAGCCCAGAACGTCTCGGTGCTCTCCTATCTGGCCAACATCACCGACCACCCGGTGATCGTGACCCTGGGGCCGCTCATCGCCTTTATCGCCATCAGCTCCTCCTTCCTCGGCCACTTCCTCGGTGCCCGGGAAAGCCTCAAAAGCCTGATTGCCAAGCCCACCGGCCTGTCACTGGCCAAAGCGGACAAACTTGGCATCGCCCTGATGTTCTTCGCCATCTGGGGTGCAGCCATCATCAACCCGGGGATCCTGGGTCTGATGGAGACCCTCTCCGGCCCCGTTATCGCCATGATCCTCTTCATCATGCCGGTGGTGGCCATCTACAAGGTGGAGGCGCTGGCCCGTTTTCGTCACCGTTGGACCAACGGCTTTATCCTGCTGACCGGCTCGCTAGCGGTTTCGGCGCTGATCTTCAGCCTGCTGAAATAATCACGGCCCCGTGATGGGGGCTGTGGAAACGACAAGAGGCGACCCGGAGGTCGCCTCTTGTGCATGGCAAATCGCTTACTCTTTGTCGAAATCTTCGATCTCTTTGCCCAGCGCTTCCATGATGGCGCGTGCTTCGGCCGGGACGCTGTCCGGATGATCCTTGCGCAAGTCTTCGTCACAAGGGAGCGGCTGACCGGTGAAAGCGTGCAGGAAGGCTTCACAGAGCAGCTCGCTGTTGGTCGCATGACGCAGGTTGTTCACCTGACGGCGGGTGCGCTCATCGGTCAACACTTTCAACACCTTTAGCGGGATCGAGACGGTAATCTTCTTGACCTGTTCGCTCTTCTTACCGTGTTCCGCGTAGGGGCTGACGTAGTCGCCGTTCCACTCTGTTCCCATGACTCACCTGTTCTCATTTAGCCGTGAGCGCGGATTTTAACCCTTAAGGAAATTAATGGCAATCCAACAGCAAAGCCATTCAGACGTCTGGAAGCATTGACGGCTTTTATGTGCTGACGTAAGGTGGTTCACCATAGGCCAGCAATGGCGGGATAACGCGTGACAGCAAGATGCCTGCGTTCGAAGAGAGATCAAGGAGAGCAACATGACCCACAAGGCCACCCTGGCGGTTCGCACCGGGATTGAAACAGACCAGCAACACGGTGCCGTGGTGCCCCCCATCTACCTCTCCAGCAACTACACCTTTGCCGACTTTGGCGAGCCCCGTCAATACGATTATGCCCGCTCCGGCAATCCGACCCGTACCAATCTGGCGGATGCGCTGGCGGCGCTGGAAGGGGGCGCCGGCGCCGTGGTCACCGGCACCGGCATGGGGGCAGTCCATCTGGTCACCACCGCCCTGCTCAAGGCGGGAGACCTGCTGATCGCCCCCCACGACTGCTACGGCGGCACCTGGCGCCTGTTCGAGTATCTGGCGGCCAAGGGCCACTACCGGGTGCAGTTTGTCGATCAGGGAGACGAGGCCGCACTGGCCGAAGCGCTGGCGCAAAAGCCTGCGCTGGTATGGGTCGAGACCCCTTCCAACCCGCTGCTGCGGGTGGTGGATATCAGCGCCATCGCCAGCGCCGCCCATGAGGTGGGTGCGCAGGTGGTGGTGGACAACACCTTCCTCTCCCCCCTGCTGCAACAACCCCTGGCACTCGGGGCCGATGTGGTGGTGCACTCCACCACCAAGTACATCAACGGCCACTCGGACGTGGTCGGCGGAGTGGCGATCGCCAAAGAGGCGGCATTGGCCGAGTCACTGGTGTGGTGGGCCAACTGTCTGGGGCTCACCTCCGGGGCGTTCGATTCCTACCTGACCCTGCGCGGCTTGCGCACCCTGGCCCCCAGATTGCGCACCCATCAGGAGAACACCGATCGCATCCTCGCCTCCCTGCAACAGCAGCCGCTGGTGAAACACATCTATCACCCCAGTCTGCCGAACCATCCGGGCCACGATATTGCGCGCCGTCAACAGTCCGGCTTCGGCGCCATGCTAAGTTTTGAACTCGATTGCAGTGAGGCGGGCATTCGCGCCTTCCTCGCGGCCCTCACCCTCTTCTCGGTGGCCGAGTCTCTCGGCGGGGTGGAGAGTCTGGTGGCCCATCCGGCCAGCATGACTCA
Organism: Aeromonas fluvialis; assembly: GCF_000819885.1. Lineage (GTDB taxonomy): Bacteria > Pseudomonadota > Gammaproteobacteria > Enterobacterales > Aeromonadaceae > Aeromonas > Aeromonas fluvialis. The sequence goes on along the minus strand of NZ_CDBO01000023.1, from coordinate 20,999 downwards.
CAGGGCCATGACCCCGGCGGCGCAGCAGGCGGCAGGCATCAGCGCCCAGCTGCTGCGCTTGTCGGTCGGCATTGAACACGGTGAAGACCTGGTGGCCGATCTGGCGCAGGCTTTTGAACAGGCACAGCAGGCAGAACAGGTAGCGAAATAATGGAACAGCAGCAAGGAGAGATCGCGGTGGCAGCAGAAGCAAGAGTGAAGCGACGTCACGTCCACAAGTTTGGTGGCAGCAGTCTGGCGGATCCGGTCTGTTATCGCCGGGTCGCCGCGATTGTCGAACAACAGGTTGGCGGAGATGAACTGATCGTGGTCTCCGCCGCTGGCAAGACCACCAACCGGCTGATCCAGCTGGTGGAGCTGGCCGAAGCGGGGGATGAAGCTGCCGGTGAAGCCATCGGTGCCCTGCAAACCTATCAGCAGAGCCTGATCGATGGCCTGCTGGAAGGAGAACTGCTGCTCGATCTGAGCAAGCAGCTGGCCGACGACATGCAGTTGATTGCCAAGACGCTGGAGGGGCAGTTTGACCGCTTTGCCCGCAATGGCCTGCTTGCCTTTGGCGAGGTGTGGTCGGCGCGCCTCTTGGCGGCGCTGCTCACCAGCCGCGGTGACAAGGCCATCTGGCTCGATGCCCGCAGCTTCTTGCGTGCCGAGGATGGCGCTCTGGTCAAGGTGGATAGCGCCCTCTCCAGCGAACTGCTCAAGGCGCGACTGGCCGAACATGCCGGTCGCATCGTGGTGACCGGCTTTATCGCCGCCGACATGGAGGGGCGCTCCCTGCTGCTCGGCCGCAACGGTTCCGACTACAGCGCCAGCCTGTTGGCGCTGCTGGCGGATGGCGAATCCACCACCATCTGGAGCGACGTGGCCGGGGTCTACAGTGCCGACCCGCGCCGGGTGAAGGAAGCGCGCCTGCTGGAGCGCCTCAGTCTGGCTGAAGCCAACGAACTTGCCCGCCTCGGCTCCTCGGTACTCCATTCCCGCACCCTGCAACCGGTGGCCGACAGCCGCCAGCGCCTCACCTTGCGCTGCAGCTACAACCCGGAGGAGGGCTGCACTCATATCCTGCGTCGCGCCCCCCGCTCCGGCGGCGCCCGCATCGTCTCCTCGGTGGATCAGATCGCCCTCATCGAGCTCAAGGTACTGCCGCAAACCCACTTTGATCAGACAGTCGCCGCCATCGAGGCCCATCTGGCTCGTCACCGTCTCAACCCGCTCACCCTGCAGCGCCAGCCGGATCGGCGGATCCTGCGCCTCGCCTACACCCTCGAGGTGGCGCAGGGGGCCTTCGAGCTGCTGCGGGACTTCCAGCTGCAGGGCAGCTTCACCGGCCTCATCCAAAAAGAGGGGTACAGTCTGGTGGCACTGGTGGGGGCCGGTGTCACTGACAACGCCGAACAGTGCCACCGCTTCTACCAGCTGCTGGCGGATCAGCCGCTGGAGTTCGTCCAGGTGGCCCGAGATGGCCTGAGTCTGGTGGCCGTGCTGCGTCAGGTAGTGCTGGAGCCGCTGCTGATCGCCCTGCACAGCGCCCTGTTCAGCCGCCCGAACCGGGTCGGGCTGGTCGTGTTCGGCAAGGGTAACATTGGCGGTCACTGGCTCAACCTCTATGCTCGCGAGAAGGCACGGCTCGAACATGAACTCAATCTGGCGCTCACCCTCTACGGGGTGTTCAGCTCGGAAGGGGGCCTGCTGGATGAAGAGGGGCTGGATCCGCTCAAGGTGCAGGACAACTTCAACCCCAAGCCGCTGATCTGGCCGGAGCTGCTGGCCCAGCTGGAGCAGCACAGTTTCGATACCCTAATAGCCCTCGACATGACCGCCAGCGAGACGGTGAGCCGCTACTACCCGGACTTTGCCCAGCTCGGCATTCACATCATCGCCGCCAACAAGTTTGCCGGCGCAGCCGACAGCGAGTTCTACCAGCGCATCAAGCAGACCTGCCGCGACCATCAGGTGCTGTGGCGCTACAACGCCACCGTGGGGGCCGGGCTGCCAATCCAGTCCAGCATCCAGATGCTGCGCCAGAGTGGCGACCGCATTCAGGGGGTCTCCGGCATCTTCTCCGGTACCCTCTCCTGGCTGTTCCAGCAGTATGACGGCACTCGCCTCTTCTCCGAGCTGGTGGACGAGGCTTGGCAGCACGGCCTGACCGAGCCGGATCCCCGCGAGGATCTCTCCGGTCAGGATGTGCGCCGCAAGCTGCTCATTCTGGCGCGGGAGGCGGGCTTCGAGCTCGACTCCGCCGATATCGGGCTGGAGAATCTGGTGCCCGTCCCGCTGCGCAAGGTGACCGCCGATCAGTTCATGGACAGGCTCAAAGAGCTGGATGGCCCGATCCAGACCGCCTTTGAGGGGGCCAGGCGACTCGGCAAGGTGCTGCGCTACGTCGCCCGCTTCGAACATGACGGTAAGGCACGGGTCGGACTGGAGGCGCTGGAGCCCCACCACCCCTTCGCCAACCTGCTACCGTGCGACAATATCTTCGCCATCGAGAGCGACAGCTATCGCACCAACCCGCTGGTGATTCAGGGACCTGGGGCGGGTCGGGAAGTGACAGCCGCCGCTATCCAGTACGATCTGTGGCAGATCTGCGCCAGTCTCTGATCGCCCTGAGGTAAAGAGTGACCACTGCTCTGTGACAGAGCTGCGCGATATACAGGGAAAGAGAAACCGCAGCGATAAAAAAGCCCGAGTCGATGACTCGGGCTTTTTGCTGAATGCCGCTTCAATTAGGAGAAGCAGGCCTGCAGCACATAGAAAATGGCGATGGACAGAATAGCTCCGGCAGGCAGGGTGATGATCCAGGAGACCACGATGTTGCGCAGTACCCCCAGATTCAACGCCGCAATACCGCGCGCCAGACCGACACCCATGACCGCACCGACCAGAGTCTGGGTGGTCGAGATGGGCAGGCCGGTACCGGAGGCAATCACCACGGTCGCAGCGGTCGCCAGCTGGGCGGCGAAACCACGGCTCGGGGTCAGGTGGGTAATGCCGGTGCCGACAGTCGCCATCACCTTCTCGCCCATGGTCGCCAGACCAATCACGATACCTATGCCGCCAAGGGGCAGGATCCACCAGGCAATCGTTGCCTTACCGGCGATCTCGCCACCGGAAGCAACGATAGAGGCCACCGCAGAGAGCGGGCCGATGGCATTGGCCACGTCGTTGGAACCGTGGGCAAACGCCATGGCACAAGCGGTGATCACCATCAGGATGCCGAACACCTTCTCCACGTTGGCGAAGTGCATCTTGCTGTCATCTTGCGGGTTGTACTTCTGACCGCGAATGTAGATCCAGCCGGCAAACGCCACTGCGATGGAGATCGCGGTGGAGAGCAGAATGCCCTCACCATTGGTCAGGTGCAGACCGACGTGGGTCAGCCCTTTCTTGATGGTCACCAGACAGATTACCATGGCGGTGAGGAACATGTAGAACGGCACGTAGCGCTTGGCGTTGCTCAGGGGATCATCGGTGTTGAAGATAAGCTTCTGCACACTGATGAACATGAAGTAGGCGATCACACCGGAGATGGCCGGAGTGACGACCCAGGAGCCGACGATGCCGCCAAACTTGCCCCACTGCACCGCTTCCGGACCGATACTCACCACCGCAAAACCGACGATGGCACCGATGATGGAGTGGGTGGTGGAAACCGGCCAGCCAAAGTAGGAGGCCAGGATCAACCAGGTGCCCGCCGCCAGCAGGGAGGCGATCATGCCGAGCACCAGCAGATCCGGGCTATCGACAAACGCATTGCTGTCGATGATGCCGTTACGGATGGTGGCCGTCACTTCGCCACCGGCCAGATAGGCGCCGGCAAATTCGAAGATCATGGCGATGATGATCGCCTGACGAATGGTCAGGGATTTGGTGCCGACCGATGTCCCCATGGCGTTGGCAACGTCATTCGCGCCAATGCCCCAAGCCATCAAAAAGCCGAACAAGGCCGCCACGAGCACCAGAGTGGTGCCGTAATTCGCGATAATGTCCATTAATAGTGTTTACCCAGTCAGTCGATTACGAGCGAGCCAGCATCAGTTCCAGACGGGCGCCTACGCGCTCTGCCTGATCTGCCAAGTCACCTACCCATTCGAGGATCTTATAGAGGAATATCACATCGATCGGATTGTAGTTCTGCTCAACCGCTTGTAGCTGTTGGCGCAGTCCAATCTGCATGGTGTCTGTATCGTCCTCGATCAGATCCAGTTGGTGGATCATCTCGGCAACCATTTCCACTTCCCGTCCTTTGAAGCCGGTCTCGAGCAGCTCGTCGAGCTCCCCGATCGCTTTCTCGGCCTGAGCGGTCGCATCAATACAACGTTTGAGATAAGCCATGAAGCCCGCCCGCATTTCAGAGGGGAACTCCATGCGACGACCAAGCATGCGGCCGGAGATATCCTTGGCACGGTTGGCAATCTTGTCTTGCTGGGTCAACAACTCCAGCAGGTCGGTACGTGCAACCGGCAAAAACAGGCCGCGAGGTAGTTTCAGACGGATTTCACGCTTGAGGGTATCTGCCTCTTTTTCCAGTTGGGCGATCTGCTGCCGGATCTGCTCGGCATCTTCCCAACGGTCTTCGGCAACGGCGTCAAAGAAGGGGACCAACTGCTGGGAGCACTGGTGAACCTTGACGATATGCTTCTGCAGCGGCTTGATGGGGGACTTGGCAAAAAGTCCCAAAATAGTATTTACTGGCATGGCCAAACCTGTGTCGGTGAAAAAACACTCGATACGATTATATGAGGCGCGCAGGATAACCGAACTGCGCCCTCAATTAAACCGCGAATTAATCCAGTTGTCTCGCGGGCATTATATCCCCGTGACCCGAATCCTGCTCCCCAAAGTTGCCTGCCAGCCCGGAATGACTATGCAAACTGAGATCGAGATAAAGTTTTTTGTCGCCAGCAACATTCAACCCGAGTTATCCAACCTGCTAAATTCTCTTGAGATTAAAGAATCGTCACAGCAGCAGCTCGGCAACGTCTATTTCGATACGCCGACCCTGGCCCTGCGCAAGCTGGAGATGGGTTTGCGCATCCGTCGCTGCGATGCCTTCGCCGAACAGACCATCAAGTGTCGTGGCCAGGTGGTCGGCGGCCTGCACGCCAGACCCGAGTACAATGCCCCCGTGAGCGGCGATCTGCCGACCCTCTCGGCCTTTCTCGATGAAATTTGGCCGACCCTGACCGAGCGCGACCACATTCAGCACCAGCTGGTCGCCCAGTTTCGCACCGACTTCCTGCGGCGCTACTGGCTGATCGCCTTCGAGGGGGCCGAGATTGAACTGGCCTGGGATCAGGGAGAGATCGTCGGCAGTCAGGGCAGCACCAATATCAACGAGCTGGAACTGGAGCTCAAATCCGGTGACACCACAGCCCTGTTTGCACTGGCCCAACGCCTCGCCAAGCTCGGCGGGTTGCGCCTCGGCGCCCAATCCAAGGCCCAGCGGGGCTATCGGCTGGCAGGTCTTGGCAAACCGCTGGCACTGCAGGCACTGGTCGCGAGTGAAGATATTGAAAGCATGACGGGGATCAGCGAGGGGCTGCGCCACTGGCAGCATCACGAGCAGCTCTGGCTGGATCATCTGCAGGATAAAGGCGTTCAACAGCAGGCGTTCGACGCCTTGCGTCAGGGAGTTGATCTGATCGTCCGCTGTGCGGCCACGCTGCCACAACCCGCGCCCTGGCTGCATGCATTGACCAGCCTGCAAACTCATCTGCAAATCAGGCCGAACGAGCATGACGAGTGGCCTGCCGAACTGGCCGATCTCTTCCTCTATCCGGCGTATGTCGAGTTGCAGCTGGCCATCGTCGCCTGGCTCCATCACGCCGCTTGAGTGGCGCCATGCCGGAAATAAAGGCAGGAAACAAACACTGAAAACAAAACGGGTGAGCCTTGGCTCACCCGTTTGCATTACAGCAGGTTGAGCTGCTGCATGGCGCTGCGAATGCGCTCGCGGGTCGCTTCCGACAGCGGCATCACCGGCAGGCGGCACTCCTCGCTGCAGAAACCGAGCAGGGAAGCGGCATACTTGGCACCGGCCGGGCTCGGCTCGGCAAACATCGCCTGATGGAGTGGAATAAGCTGATCTTGCAGTTCACGCGCGGCTTGCCACTTGCCCGCCAGGGTGAGGTTTTGCACCTCGGCCACCAGCTTGGGGGCCACGTTGGCGGTCACCGAGATACAGCCCTGACCACCGCCGATGTTGTAGGCGACGGCGGTAGCATCTTCACCGGAGAGCCAGGCAAAGGACTTGTTGATCAGCTGTCGCTCAGTCCAGGGGCGCGCCAGATCGCCGGTGGCATCCTTCACCCCGGCAATGCGCGGCAGCTCGGCCAGACGGGCCAGGGTCGCAGGTTGCACATCGACGATGGCTCGTGGCGGAATGTTGTAGACGATGATCGGCTTGGTGGTGGCATCGTGCACCGCCTTGAAGTGGTGGTAGAGCCCCTCCTGATTGGGGCGGTTGTAGTAACCGGCCACATGCAGGGTGGCATCGGCCCCCACCTGCTCGGCGTAGCGAGTGTACTCAATGGCCTCGACCGGGTTGTTGGAGCCTGCTCCGGCGATCACCGGAATGCGCCCCGCCACCTGCTGAACCACCAGCTCCACCACCCGACAGTGCTCGTCATGGGTCAGGGTCGGGCTCTCCCCCGTGGTGCCCACTGGCACTATGCCGTGGGTGCCCTGCTCAATGTGCCACTCCACCAGACGCAGCAGCGCCTCTTCATCCAGCTTTCCCTGTCGGAACGGGGTGATCAACGCAACGATGGAACCTTGAAACATGGGATCTCCTTCTCCTAAATGACGCGTATATGGCAATAAAAAACCCCGGTACGATGTGCGCAACCGGGGTTTGAAGCTTCTCAGGGATGAGAGGTTACGCGCGAACGTCGGCAGGCCCGAATTTCAGGCTTTTTTTGTGCTTTCGTTTCAACCCGTTGAACCGCATTTCGTCATCTCTGGTCAAAAAATGGTGTCTGGGCATATTTCGGGAACACGGCATAAATGTCAAGGCGAAAGGGGCTATGTATAATGGCCGCCCAAAATTGTGTGGAGAGACCCGATGAGCAGCCCTATCAGTGCCGTCAGCCAGATGCTGGAACGAAACCAAGCCCTCTTTGTCGGCAAGCGGCTACTTGTCTGTGGCGCGCTGGAGGATGACTACCCCCGCCAGTTGGCGACCCTGGCCCGGACCCTGACCGTCTTTACCACCGATTACTGCTACTACCGCAGCCAGCAGGCGGCGCTCGGTGACGCCATCCTGTTCGACCACCAGCTCGGTGGCGCGCCCCGCTTCGATGCCCTGTTGCTACTGATGCCCAAGGCCAAGGCCGAGGCGCAATATCTGCTGGCTATGATGACTCCCTTGCTGGAGGCGGGTGCTGATCTGTTCCTGGCCGGTGAAAACCGCGGCGGCATCAACGGCGCCGACAAGCTGCTGGCCCCCTATGGCGAAAAGCCCGTCAAACGTGACTCGGCCCGCCGCTGCTCTCTCTATCATGGCGAGCTGAGCAAGCCAGTTGAACCTTTCAATCTGGATAGCTGGTTTGGCCGCTACCAGTGCAAGGCCGGTGATACCGAGCTGACCGTGCTGGCACTGCCCGGCGTCTTCAGCGCGGCCGAGCTGGACCTCGGCACCCAGATGCTGCTGGCCGCAGTGCCGCCGATGAAGGGTGAACTGCTTGATTTCGGCTGTGGCGCCGGGGTGATTGGGTCTGCGCTGGCCAAGCGCAATCCGGATCTGCGGGTCAACATGGTGGATATCAGCGCACTGGCGCTCGAATCGAGCCGCCGCACCCTGGCGATCAACGGTCTGCAGGGCAAGGTCACCGCTTCCGATGTCTATTCGAATATCACCACCCGCTTCCAGCACATCGTCTCCAACCCGCCCTTCCATGCGGGTCTCAAGACCTTCTACGCGGCGACCGAGCAGTTCCTGGCCAAGGCGCCGGCATTTTTGCTGCCCAATGGCTCGCTAACCATTGTTGCCAACGCCTTCTTGCGCTATCAGCCTATACTGGAGACACACTTCAAACGGACGGAAGTGATCAGCAGTGATGCCAAATTCAAAGTCTATCTGAGCAAAGTGTAAATTAAGTGTAAGCCGCACAATAAAACAGCTAGAGAGCGCCATACGGGATCTGATAAGGTACTAAGAGCACGATAAAAATCACCCCTTAAGGGGTGTTTTTATACTGGGTATTGAAAACCTTTTCATGCTGTTTATTCAGGGAGATAAATACCATGGCTGGCATGTTAACCATGATCCTGGCGGGCGGCGAAGGTACTCGCCTGCAGCCTCTGACCACCACCCGCAGCAAGCCTTCCGTCCCCTTCGGTGGCAGCTACCGGCTGATCGATTTTGTCCTCAATAACTTCGTCAACGCAGACTTTCTGCGCATCTACGTCCTCACCCAGTTCAAATCCCAGTCCCTCTATCTGCACATGAAGAAGGGCTGGAATATCGTCGGGATCACCGACCGCTTTATCGACCCCATCCCGGCCCAGATGCGGATGGGCAAGCGCTGGTATGACGGCACCGCCGATGCCATCTACCAGAACCTCGGCTTTATCGAGCGGGCCGAGCCGGAGCATGTCTGCATCTTCGGCTCGGACCACATCTACAAGATGGATGTGAGCCAGATGGTCAGCTTCCACAAGCAGAAAAATGCCGCCATGACAGTCGCAGCCCTGCGCATGCCCATCGAAGAGGCAAGTGCCTTCGGGGTGATCGAGGTGGATACGGAAGGGCGGATGATCGGTTTTCAGGAAAAACCAAAGCAGCCCAAGCACATTCCCGGCGATCCGACCCAGGCGCTGGTCTCCATGGGCAACTACATCTTCGAGACCGATGCCCTCTGCCGCGAGTTAAAGCGGGATGCCGCCGAAGAGAACTCCAGCCACGACTTTGGCAAGGATGTGATCCCGAGCCTCTACCCCCGTGCCCCTGTCTATGTCTACGACTACAGTACCAATGTCATCCCCGGTGAAAAACCGAGCGTCTACTGGCGGGATGTGGGCACCCTGGACTCTTACTGGCAAGCGCACATGGATTTGGTGGCCGACAATCCCCCCTTCTCCCTCTATAACCGCAAGTGGCCGCTACACACCCACTATCCGGCACTGCCACCCGCCACTTTCATCGACAGCGACGAGTGCAAGGTGAAGATCGCCAACTCCCTGATCTCCGCCGGTTGCTTTATTCAGGGCAGCCAGATCCAGCGATCTATCCTCGGTTTCCGCTGCAATATCGGCGCGTGCAGCCACATCAGCGAATCCGTGCTACTGGGGGATGTGAAAATTGGTGAAGGCTGCTCCATCCGGCGCGCGATTATAGATAAAAACGTTGAAATTGCGCCCGGCACCGTTATAGGTGAGAATCTGGACCACGATAGAGAACGATTTACCGTATCCGAAGGCGGTATCGTGGTGGTACCTAAGGGAGCAAGAGTTGGCTATTAACCCACTGAAAATCCTGTTTGTTGCCTCGGAAGTTGAGGGGCTAGTCAAGACCGGGGGCTTGGCTGACGTCGCCAGAGCCCTGCCGATGTACCTGGCCCAGAAGGGACATGATGTCAGGATCATCCTGCCCTTCTACAAGACGATAAAGCGACGAGATGAGGCCAGACTGGTGGCCTCATGCTGGTTGCCCACCCACCCGGGGCAGCTAGGCATTGGTTATCGTATCTACCAGATGGCGCTGGATGGTGTCTGCGTCTATCTGCTCGACTGCCCGCAATATTTCGATCGCCCCCAGCTCTACGCCGAGAACAATCAGGCCTATCCGGATAACGGCGAGCGCTTTGCCTTCTTCTCGGCGGCAGCCCTCCATGCCTGCGAGCAGCTCGGCTTCGCCCCGGACATCGTCCACTGCAACGACTGGCACACCGGCCTGCTGCCGCTGCTGCTAAAAACCCGCCATGCTCAGAACCCGTTCTTCCAGCAGACCCGCAGCGTGATCAGTATTCACAACGCGGCGTTTCAGGGTGTATTTGGCCGCGAGCAGTTCTGGGCCATGCCCGAGATCGCCGACTACGAACGCCGTATCAATTACGACTATGGCCACGTCAATCTGCTCAAATGCGGAGTGCTCTACGCCGACAAGATCAATGCGGTCAGCCCCAACTATGCCCAGGAGCTGCTGACTCACCTCGGCGCCCACGGCATGGCGCATATCTTCCAGCAGCGGGCAGCCGATCTCTGCGGCATTCTCAACGGTTGCGACTACAAAGACTGGGATCCGGAGTTCGACCATTTTTTGCCTGCGACCTACAGCGTCACCGACATGGCAGGCAAACAGGTCTGCAAGCAGAGCCTGCAACAGGAAGCGGGGCTGGCCGTTACGGATCTACCCATCTACGGCATGGTTTGCCGCCTGACCGAGCAGAAGGGCGTTCCCCTGCTGCTCCCTGCGCTGGAGAAATTCCTCCACCATCAGGTACAAGTGGTGATTGTCGGCTCTGGCGATCCTGCGCTCGCCACGCAACTGCAAACCATGGCCCGGGATTATCCGGGCAAGCTCGCCTTCATCAACACCTATGACGATCGGCTGGCTCATCTGGTCGAAGCCGGTGCCGACTTCTTCCTGATGCCCTCGCTGTTCGAGCCTTGCGGCCTCAACCAGATGTACAGTCTTGCCTATGGCACCCTGCCACTGGTGCGGGCCGTGGGAGGTCTAAAAGATACCGTGGTGGATTGGGATGCGGATCCCGAGCATGCCACCGGCTTCTGCTTCAATGATCCGACCGCCGCCATCCTGCTCGATACCATGCGCCGCAGCCTGCTCTATTTCCTGCAGGACAAGGCACGCTTTGCCAAGGTACAGCGCACTGCCATGAACACCCGCTTCAACTGGCCTGACTCGGTCACCCAGTATGAACTGATGTATCAGAGCGCATTGGGCCGTTACTGAATACCAAACCTCGGCTAATTGCTGAAGTTTTGTACCCTTGGCGCTACTTTGGGCGTCAACAGCGAAAAAAGTCCCCTTTGGCTGTTGACGCTCCCCCAAAACTCTATAGAATCCCCCTCCGCAGTGATGCGAAGGTGGCGGAATTGGTAGACGCGCTAGCTTCAGGTGTTAGTGTCCCACGGATGTGAGGGTTCGAGTCCCTCTCTTCGCACCAATACTGCCATGCTGATTCAGCAGCATGTAAATCCAACTAGAAAACCCAAATGTGCGAAGGTGGCGGAATTGGTAGACGCGCTAGCTTCAGGTGTTAGTGCCCCCCGGGTGTGAGGGTTCGAGTCCCTCTCTTCGCACCATGCTTCTCCAGACAGCATGTAAATCAAAACTGGTAACACAATGTGCGAAGGTGGCGGA
>NZ_CDBO01000023.1:0-9360 GCF_000819885.1 Aeromonas fluvialis | reverse complement strand
GTCCCTCTCTTCGCACCATTCATTATGCAAAAGGCCCATCACGAGAGTGATGGGCCTTTTGTTTTTACCTCTTGTTATTGCTATGCTTTTGACGACTCCCCGCTCATCGTCATGCCAAGGAACGCATATGATACTGGATACCGACGTTCACAACTTTTACGAACATCTGGTGCTCAAAGAGATTGAAAAACAGGGATTACAGCAAAAGCTCACCAACGACCAGATGGCCGACCTCTGCTGTCTTACACTCAACCAGCTCCCTGCCCACTATATTCGCCACACTGTCGACATGATCTATTTCCTGACCGAGGCCCAACGCAGCGAGATGGAAAAACGAGTCATCACATCCCTCAAGAACGCGCAGCAGAAGATCGAACAGACGCCCATTAAAATATCATAACCAGTGCTGCTGCCAGAGCAGGGTGACGATACCGGTCAAACCGGCCAATGGCAGCAGGATCAAGGCAGGGCGCAATCCGGGTTCAAGCATGAGCCAGGCGGCCAGCAGAAAACCGACACTCCAGGTGCCATACGCTTTATCCTGACCCCACATGAGCACAGCTCCCCCCACCAACAACATGGTCACCCGCACTATCCAGCGCATAGTATGCATCCTCGACATCAATTGATAATAATTATCATATTCATCAATCGAGGATGCAAGTCATGCTATAAAGCAGCCTCGTATGCAGCCAACCATGTCAACAGGACAGTCAAAAACGGATTATGAGATCAACTATTTTATGATTTTTCCAATCAAATTTGCATTTTTTGCCAATTCGATGGGGCTTTAACCCTCTGGGTTTGTGGTAGATTGCGGCCTCTTTTTGGGTAAGCCCCTCGGGATACGTGTATCCACAGGACGAGAGGGGCTGATCTTGGCGAGCAAGAGCTTAGGAAGTATCTATGCAAAACCAACAAAACCACATCCGACTCCCGAACATGGCCCAGGTGTTTGCCTGTCTGGCGATTTTCCTAGCGCTGGCATTTTCGTTCACCAGCGTGCTCGATCTGCCCATCCAGCTGGCGCTATTCATCGCCTGGTTCGTCATCATGGGGCTTGGCATCAAGCTCGGCTACGATTACAAGTCTCTCGAGAATAGGCCACAGCCTGGGGGTACCCGCGCCACTGGTAGCCGGAGCCGTGCTCTCCGGAGTCTACTTCGGTGACAAGCTCTCTCCGCTCTCCGACTCCGTGGAGCTGGCCTCTACCATGTCCAACGTAGACGTGGTGGAGCATATCAAGGGGATGCTGCCCATCAGTCTGATCTCCTATGTCATTACCGCCGTGCTGTTCACCGTGGTGGGCCTGCAGTATTCGGGCAACGTCAGCCTGGAGCAGGTCAATCTGGTGATGGAGGCCCTCGACAACCAGTTCAACATCACCCCGCTGGCCATTGTGCCTGTGGTGCTGGTGCTGGGCCTGATCTGGGCCATCGCCTTTCAGGGCATGGACCCCCGGTCAAGGAGATACTCTCGGCTTATAGTCCGTTTGCCATCACCTCCGGCATCGACTTTATCGACAACATTCTCGGTCGCGGTGGCATGGAGTCCATGCTGGGCTCGGTCGCGGTCATCATCTTCGGTCTGGGCTTAGGTGGCCTGCTGGAGAAGGTCGGCATTCTGGAAGTGATAGCCAGCGCCTTCGAGAAGCGCATCAACAGCGTCGGCAGCCTGACCAGCCACACCATAGGCACCGCATTTCTGGCCAACGTGTTTGGCTCGGCCATGTATGTGTCGCTGATCCTGACCCCCAAGATCATGGCCAAGAACTACGATCGACTGGGACTGGCGCGCAAGAACCTCTCTCGCAACGCCGAGTTCGGCGGCACCCTCACCTGCGGCATGGTGCCCTGGAGCGACAACGGCATCTTCATGGCAGGGGTGCTGGGGGTGGCAACCCTCGACTACCTGCCTTACATGTGGCTGAGCTTCACCTGCATCATTGTGACCATCACCCTCGCCTACATGGGCAAGGCAGTGAACCGGATCCCGCTGGTCGCGGCGGCAAGCTCCCGCTAAGCCATCTTGCAAACAACAAAGGCGCCATCAAGGCGCCTTTGTTGTTTCAGGGAGATGTTGTTTTAGCAGCATCGCAAAACCCCCAAACAAAAATAGCCCTCGTCGCCGAGAGCCGTTTCATCAGACCGATAACGCCGATCAGATGGAGAAGCTGGAGCCACAGCCACAGGTCGTGGTGGCATTGGGGTTGGTCACGGTGAAGCGTGAACCTTCCAGACCCTCGGTGTAATCCACACTGCCGCCTACCAGATATTGCAGGCTCATGGGATCGATCACCATGGTGACGCCATTCTTCTCGACTACGGTGTCCCCGTCGTTGATCTTCTCATCAAAGGTAAAGCCATACTGGAAACCGGAGCAGCCCCCACCCGTGATGTATACCCGCAGCTTCAGCTCGGGATTCTCTTCCTCGGTGATCAGGTTCTTCACCTTGTTGGCCGCCGCATCCGTCATCTGGATGGGCAGCGGGGCTTCTGCTACTGCACTCATTACTGACCTCACAACCATTAGATCCACAAACATGGAAACCGCGAAATTATCCAATACCCGACCATTCAGTTCAAGTATTCACCACGTTTAACCGGCAGCGGGAACCGGAGCAGGCGGCGCGGCGACCAGCGGCTTGATCACCTCGCCCCACTCAACCAGCAGCTCTTGTGCCGGTTGCCTGCCATCCTTGTTGATGGTGACACGGATCCGATCCGGCACAAAGCCTTCCGGCAACTGCCAGTTCCCTTCCAGCAGCTGGAAATAACGCAGGGCATAGCGCCACTCGCTCACCTTCATTCCGAGATCGCGACCGGTCAGCGTCTTCGGCTTGTCAGCCAGACTCCCCTCGACCCGGATCTGCACCTGCCCGCGAAACAGCTCCCGCTTCTTGGCAGGCTGGGTCAGGGCGAGACGATAGTGGTAACGACCGGGAATGCTGGTCTCCTGCAGGGTCAGGTTGTCGATCACCACCCCCACCTGTTCGCCGGTGGGGCGCATGATCCGCTCGAAAAAGGCCAGCTGGCGCTTGAGCTCCTGCACCTGCGCCTCCTGACTCTTCAGGGTGGTCTGCAACTGCTCGAAGGCCGCTTTCTGAGTTGCCAGCTGGGTATCTTTCACCCCCAGCTCGGTCTTGAGCTGGCCGATGGCCTTGCCCTGACGATCCAGCGTCTCCTGCTGCACCACCAACAGACTGCTCTGGGCCAGCTCCTGACGGTTACCGACAAAGTAACCGATGAGCCCGCCAACGGCTAACACGACCAATAACTTCAATAGATTGGACATAGCCCCTCATCCCGTTATCACGCCATTTACGGCTGCGCCTCTCCCTTCACTATACCGCCCTGACCGGGGCCAAAGGCGATAAAGGGAAAAATTAACTGGCCGTGGCGCTGCCATCACCCCGCTTTTGACGCGCGGCAAGCCGTAAAGTTCGCTCCAGGATCTGGGAATAGATGGGACGACCGCCCAGCGCTTGCGCCACAAGGGTGGCTCCCACTGTGGTAATCATCATCGGCAGGATCAGCTGATAGTTGTCGGTCATCTCGGTGACCAATACGATACCCGTGATGGGGGCGCGCACGGTGGCAGCAAACAGCGCCCCCATCCCGGCGATGGCAAAGGCGCCGGGCTCGATGCCAAGCTCAGGAAACGCCGCATGAAACAGATGGCCGAACACCACGCCAAACAGGGTGCCCAACGCCAGGGTCGGCGCAAACACCCCGCCCGGGGCACCGGAGCAGAAGCAGATGAGGGTCGCAACCAGCCGCACCGAGAAGATGAGGAACAGGGTCGCCATCGCATACTCATCCCCCATCAGATGGGGAATAAGCTCGGTGCCGCCGCCCGTCACCGCGGGGGCAAACAGCGACAGCACACCAAACGTTCCGGCGACCAGCATGCCGATGGCTACAAAACGGTGGCGCTTGTTCTGATGCAGCGCCAGATAGCCATCCTGACAGGCCAGCACCAGCTTGTTGAAGACAAAACCGAGCACCCCGAAGGTGGCCCCCATAAAGAGGAACAGCCAGAGCGCCTTGAGGGCTGGCGCATCGTAGTGGGGCAGAGTGATCACCGCCCCCTGACCTTTCATGTTCTGCAGCATCAGGGTCGCCATGATGGCGGAGATCCCCACCGCCTTGATGGCCAGAAAGGAGTAGCGAAACTGCGGCCGCATCTCCTCCATCACGAACAGGATGCCTGCCAACGGCGCATTGAAGGCTGCCGCCAGACCGCCCGCCGCACCGGCGGCCAACAGGGCATGGCCATGCTCCTTGGGCAGCCGGAAGATATCCGCCACCATCTTGCCGAGGTTGCCGCCGATCTGTACCGAAGGCCCCTCCCGCCCCAGCACCATGCCGGAGCTCAGGGTGCAGATGCCACCGAAGAACTTGACCGGCAACACCCGCCACCACCGCACCGGGCGCAGATCGTCCATCGCCCCCTCGATCTCGGGAATGCCGGAGCCCCCCGCTTCCGGGGCAAAGGAATGAGTAAGGAAGTAACCGACAAATCCCAGCAAGGCGCTGAAGCCAAAGCCAAGCAGACCGAGCTGCCACCAGGGGCGATCAGCCAGCAAGGTGATACGTTGCTCGACCAGCCAGTGCACGCCTGATTCGAACAGGCCGCACACCAGTCCGGCCAGAGTGCCGACCAGCGCCGCCAGCAGCAGCACCAGCAAGGGCATCTTGTCTTGCCGGATGATGCGGGAAACCGGCCCCCGCGCAGAAGTATCCGGTTCGGAAGAGGAGAGAGCTTGTTGCGCCATCTTATTACACCAACTTGGAAAAACCACATCGTCAGCTAGCTGAGATCAGGATCACCCGGCGCGTTGCTCGGCTGCCCAGGGCTGGGGCTTTCTGCTATAGTCGGCCCGTTAAATTTTTGTCACGGGAGCAGACCGAGAGTCCGGGTGGCGAGAGCGCAAAGCATACTCCTGATGCTCCGGCCTGCCGAGTCTCAATCGGCTGCAATCCCTTGTGTGACGCCCAAAATCCCATTAAGGATGATCCATGTCAAAATCAGATCAGCTGTTTGAACAGGCCCGCCAGACCATTCCGGGTGGCGTCAACTCACCGGTCCGCGCCTTCAATGGGGTCGGCGGCACGCCCCGCTTCATCGATCACGCCGATGGCGCCTATCTCTATGATGTGGATGGTCAGGCCTACGTGGATTACATCGGCTCCTGGGGCCCCATGCTGCTGGGTCACAACCACCCGGCCATCAAGGCCGCCGTCATCAAGGCCGTTGAGAAGGGGCTGAGCTACGGTGCGCCGACCGAGATCGAAGTGCTGATGGCTGAGAAGGTGCGCCAGATCGTCCCCTCCATGGAGCAGGTTCGGATGGTCAACTCCGGCACCGAAGCCACCATGAGCGCCATCCGTCTGGCCCGCGGCTACACCGGCCGCGACAAGATCGTCAAATTCGAGGGCTGCTACCACGGCCACGCCGACTCCCTGCTGGTCAAGGCAGGTTCCGGCGCCCTGACCCTGGGTCAACCGAACAGCCCGGGCGTTCCGGCCGATTTCGCCAAACACACCCTGACCTGCGTCTTCAACGATCTGGATTCGGTGCGTGAAGCCTTCACCCAGTACGGCAGCGAGATCGCCTGTATCATCGTCGAGCCGGTCGCAGGCAACATGAACTGCATCCCGCCGGTCCCCGGCTTCCTGGAAGGGCTGCGCGCCATCTGTGACGAGTTCGGTGCCCTGCTGATCCTGGACGAAGTGATGACTGGCTTCCGCGTCTCCTTGCGTGGTGCCCAGGGTCACTACAACATCGACCCGGATCTCACCACCCTTGGCAAGATCATCGGTGCCGGCATGCCGGTGGGCGCCTTCGGCGGCAAGAAGAAGGTGATGCAGCACATCGCCCCGACCGGCCCTGTCTATCAGGCGGGAACTCTCTCCGGTAACCCGGTAGCCATGGCTGCCGGTCTGACCATGCTGGATCTGCTGCTGGAGCCGGGCCTCTATGAGCAGCTGAGCGCCAAGACCGCCCGTGTTGCAGAAGGGCTGAAAGCCGCCGCGGCCAAGCATGGCATTCCGCTCGCCATCAACTATGTGGGCGGCATGTTCGGCTTCTTCTTCACCGAAGAGAACGAAATCACCCGCTACGAGCAGGTCACTCGCTGCGATATGGAACGCTTCAAGCGCTTCTACCATCTCATGCTGGAAGAGGGCGTCTATCTGGCGCCGAGCGCCTACGAGGCGGGCTTCCTGTCATTGGCTCACGGCGACAAGGAGATCGAACATACCTTGGCTGCCGCCGAGCGCAGCTTCGCCAAGCTGACTGGCTGAATCGCCGCAGGTTGTCGCAGAAGGGCCCGTCATGGGCCCTTTTCTTTTGCAGTGCCTTCATCACCAGACAGGGCATCGATACGCTCAGTTCTGGTGCATTCCCTCTTCGTCACTCACCAATTTGTCATCCTCTGGTGCAACTTGCCCTGCCATCCCTGTCATAAAGCAGGCCCACTATTTGCACATTCACCACAAGAGCCCACGTCACCGAGGTCCATATGGCAGAGATGAGCCCTATCGATGTGCTGCGGCGCTATCAGGAGTATCAGGAGGAGTTGACCCCGCTACTGCAGGGGCTGCTCAGAGCCCCTCTTGCCTCGCTCAAGGGGTATCCCTTTGTCGTCAGCATTGACCACTATCAGGGGCCGATGTGCATCCAGCCTGCGGCACCGGCGGCCCATAACCGGCTGCACCTTATCGTGCAGGGGCAAGGACGGGAGATCACCGTCTGTCTGAATCAGCTGATTGGCTGGTTGATGGGAGACAGGGAGCGCCGCCGCGCCATGCCCTGGTTCAAGGCGGTCTATGTGGTGCTCAGCATGGCGCTGTTTCTCATCGTCGCCACCCTGATCTGGCACGGGCTGGAGCAGCTCTACCAGCTATTGTGCGGCGAGCAGCAGAACCAGCTCGGCGCCTTTAGCGCCATCATCTTCCTGACGCTGGCACTGGCGGTGTTCGATCTGGGCAAGACCATTCTGGAAGAGGAGGTACTGCTGCATAAGGATATCTTCCGCCACAGCGCCATTCGCCGTACCATCACCCGCTTTATCGCCGCAATTCTGATCGCGGTCTCCATCGAGGGGCTGTTGCTGCTGTTCAAAGGTTCGCTCGGCCAGAGCGAGCTGCTCTGGCCTGCGGTCGGGGTGATGGGGTGTGCGGTGGGTTTGCTGCTGGCACTTGGCCTCTATGTCTTTCTGGGAGCCAAGGCCGAAGCGGCACTGGTACAGGCTAGCCTGCGCTCTCCACCGTCAGTTGCACAGGGGAGCGACGCGCCGCCCGCCAGGAGGCGTACATGGTCCAGGAGGTATAGATGACGATAAAGGCAACCAGCCACTTCAGCATCTCCATATCCATGGATTTGACCAGCATGGCTGCCAGCACTACACCGATGGGGCCGAAGATGGCCACTGCCAGCACCGCCTTGGCATCGAACGCCCCTTTGCGGATAAAGGTGCCTGCGGAGAAGACGCTAAACACGGCGGTGGAGCCCATCATGATCGGAAACGCTGCCAGCGGGTTCATCCCCAGCAGATAAACCAGCGTCATGCAGGGGGCAAACAGGCCGATACCGACATTCATCAACACCCGATCATCGATCAGCTTGAACTGCTTGTAGCAGGCTGTCTTTACCGCAAAGCTGCCCACCCCCAGGGTATCGAGGAAGTTGGCAACCCCGCCGATCAACGCCACCGGCCAGAAAGGCGTGGCCTCGAGCGTGCCATCGCACTTCTTCTGCCAGCATGCCTGCACCAGCATAAAGACGAACACCAAACCACCTGCTATAAAAATAATCCGTAAAATATCAACTAACATAGTGATTTCTCCTGCGCCGGGCGGCGATTCTAAGGCAGGGCACAGGAAAAGTCTTGGCTGTAATTAAACAAGCTCCATAGCCAATCGCGGTGAAGTGAAATATTTCCAGATGGATGTCGAACGACTCCGCTAATACTTGTAACTGAGGCCGACAGGCCCGCTCCTGTGCACGCTGTTATGGTCCTTTCGCGACGACCACCTGTGCAAAGGAGATAATGAAAAAGAGGGCCGGTAGCGATACCGACCCTCTTTCTGTCTCTGGCCGGGGCGCACAGTCGCCCTTGCCATCGCAATCTCTTATTGAATGCTTTTGCCTGCACGCACGTCTTTGATAAACCCCTTCAGGCTGGCCAGATCACGGGGAGCTCCGCGCAGGATCTGATCACCGATGATGAAGGCAGGAGTCCCGGAAATACCGAGCCCTTCGGCCAACGCACGGTTGGTTGTCAGGTTCTGGTCAATGCTGCCATCCTTGATCTTGGCTTCGACCTTGCTCCAGTCCACACCGGCCGCCTGTGCCAACTGCTTGACCTGAGCCTCGTCAGCAAGCGGGCCCTGATGGGTATAGAGCTTCTCGTGGAACGCCTGATACTTGTCAGGCTGACCCAGCTGTACCGCCAGTGCGGCGCGGGCAGCGAAGTAGGAGGATTCGCTCAAAATGGGGAACTGCTTGTAGATGTAACGGATATCTTTATCTTCTGCCATCAGCTGCTTGACCAGCGGATGAGCTCGTTTGCAGTAACCGCAGTTGTAGTCGAAAAACTCAACTATGGTCAGCGATCCCTTCGGGTTACCGATCTCGGGGTCACTATTGGCATACAGCTGCTTGGCGTGACTCTTGATCAGCGCCTTGTCACTTTCGGCCTGCTGGCTCTCCTGCTTGGCACGCAGGGCATTGGACATCTCGACCAGGATCTCCGGGTTCTTGACCAGATAGTCACGAACGATTTGCTCGACATCGCTTTTGGTCAGCTCGCTCGCGTGTACCGGTGCAGCCAGCAGGGTCAACCCCGCCAGCACACAAAACAGGGCATTTTTAATAGTCATAACGTTATCTTGTAGAGGATATGATAGAGGCCACTATAGTGGTTGAGTCTGTTTTCAAGTCAAGTTATCTGGCCAAAAAAGCGCTTGATGTGACCTCGCTGCCACTTTTTCATGTCATTTCGCGCAATTAACCAGCAATCGAACCGGGCAGGGATTTACAAGCCGGATCAGCATGGTAATATTCGCCGCACTGCTGCGGAGGGGTGGCAGAGCGGCTGAATGCACCGGTCTTGAAAACCGGCGATGGGCGACCATCCGTGGGTTCAAATCCCACCTCCTCCGCCATTCATACCGAGCCCATGCAACCATGTTGCGTGGGCTTTTTGTTTGCCAGAAATTCGCCATTCCCTATAGTTCTCAGCAAATTAGCCGACTTCAATATCCTCATCAAGCGGCCCACCGGTGGCTCTGAACCTGTCACCAATTCGTCTGTCGCCAGCAGCCCACCACACTCCTGGCTAATAACACCATG
>NZ_CDBO01000022.1 GCF_000819885.1 Aeromonas fluvialis | reverse complement strand
GGTGAGTTGTCAGCAACCCCGCCATAGCTACAAAAAGGCCGCACAAGAGCACCCTGCGATTGCGAACCTGCTGGATAGACAATTTGCAGTGACGACGCCAAATCAGGTGTGGTGCGGCGATGTCACCTATATCTGGACCGGCAAGCAGTGGGCATACCTCGCTGTTGTACTCGATTTGTTTGCCCGTAAGCCAGTGGGGTGGGCAATGTCATTGTCGCCCGATAGTGAGTTGACCTGCAAGGCATTGACCATGGCATTTGAGTCCAGGGGGCGGCCCAAGGGAGTGATGTTTCACTCCGATCAGGGCAGCCACTACACCAGTCACAGGTTCAGGCAGCAACTCTGGCGTTATCAACTCACCCAGAGCATGAGCCGCCGCGGTAACTGTTGGGACAATGCGCCAATGGAGAGGCTGTTTAGAAGCCTGAAAATGGAATGGGTGCCGAGAACGGGCTACCAGAGTATTAACGAAGCCGAACAGGCGATCACAGATTATCTAGTGGGCTATTACAGCCAGGTGAGGCCTCATAGCTACAATGGCGGGCTGCCCCCAAA
>NZ_CDBO01000021.1:136733-156344 GCF_000819885.1 Aeromonas fluvialis | reverse complement strand
ATCATGGGTAATCAGGTATTTTTTTGATCTTACCATTGTAAATTTGGCCTCGAATGGAATAACATCTACAGCCAATGGCCTTTGGAAAAGACCACCAATTTTTTGCTCTTTGAAAAATTTAGTTTTTAACTAAATGTAACTGATTACATAATTTCAATAAATCATGCAAATTCACCCAAACATAAATAACGTTTTTCATTAGAAAAATAATAATGTGGATGCGTGCTTATATTTTAATTGTTGTTTTGATTCGGATTTGTCGGGGATTATATGGAAAATAAAAGTATACTTGGATGGTCTTTTGGTTTCTTAACTTCACTTCTTGGGGCCGGCTGGGCAGTATTTACATACGTTGTACCAGACCCATCAGTTTTGGGAATGGAAGCAATTAACTGGAAAAATGTTCTTTTATTTACCTCTTCCTTAGTTGCCATATCTTGGGTCGTTGTGTATTTTTTCCTTCAAAAACTTCCTTCCGTCATTCGTCACCTATCGATTGTAATTCTATATTCAGTGACGGCATTTAGTTTTTTCTGGGTAGGGACAAAATACCAAGATCCATTATTTGGAAGTTCAGAGCAAGAGGCTATATATGCTTACAATGACAGCGCAACAATTCTTGGGAAACGTATAGAAACCATTGAAAACATCTCAATCCAATTGCGTGGATGTCAGAAAGTAATGGGGAAAATAGCGTGCAAGCTAGATCTCCTAAATAACAATGCAGATCGAGACGTTTCTTTTTCTGGTGATACTCGTGCTTTTGATGACGTAAGCAATGAGATGGAACTTGACTCATTAGTCATAGGCTCATCAAATGTATCAACATATAAAACATTTGCTTTGCCAAAAGGCGTAAAAACAACCGTGATGATTGCATTCAAACTCACTAATGAAAACTCACAGAAGTTAACCTCCTTACGTGTAAAACTATCAGGTTTAAATGGCGTGAGGAAAGGTGTGAAATTTGATGGTGTCCCATTGGTTTAATTGAATTAAAGTGGTGTTGGTCTGTCTAACACCACTTTAAAATCATTAATAAAAACTCAAGCTTGAGCAGTACCGGAATACTCCGCATAGTTCTAGCCATTGCTGCTCTCCCCTCAATACTATTTTGCGACCAGCGCCCTGTTTCCTGCAAGTCACGGCAGGCATACTGACCCTTCGTTTTTGCCAAGGAGGTTCAGATGTCATCACCCGTGATTGTGATTGCCCAGCTTGAAGCCAAACCCGAATTCGCCGCTCAGTTTCGCGCCGCCCTGGACCCCTTGATCGCCGCCACCTTGCAGGAGGCTGGCTGCCTGCGCTACCAACTGCATCAGGATCGGGACAATCCCCACAGCTGGATGCTCTACGAGGTATGGGAGAGCGACGCCGCCCTCAGCACCCATCAGGGCCAGCCCCACTTTACCGAATTTGTCGCCAAGGCCGAGCCCTGGTTTGCCAGCAGCACCATTCGCCGCTATCAGCCGCTGGGCGCCTGATCCGCCGCGCCCCTGTGCGCCCTTTTGTAACCCATTCGAGGAATAACATGATGAAGATGCCCAATCTGGGTCTTGGAACCTTTCGCCTGACCGGTCAACCCCTGCGCGACTCCCTGCTGCAGGGGCTTGAGCTTGGCTACCGCCATATCGACACCGCCCAGATCTACGCCAACGAGGCCGAAGTGGGCCAGCTGATGAGCGAGAGCGGTGTGCCCCGCCAGGATATCTACCTGACCACCAAGGTGTGGACCAGCGAGTTCGGCCCGGGCAAGGTGATCCCGAGCCTTGAGGTGAGCCTGGAAAAACTGGGCACCGACTATCTGGATCTGGCGCTGATCCACTGGCCCTCCCCGAAGGATGAGGTACCGATGGCGGTCTATCTGGAGCAGTTGGCCGAGGCCAAGGCTCGGGGCCTGACCCGCGAGATCGGGGTCTCCAACTTCACCGTGGCCCAGCTCAAACAGGCTATCGAGATGTTGGGGCCGGGGGCCATCGCCCACCAGCAGATCGAGGTTCATCCCCTGCTGCAAAACCGCAAGGTGGTGGAGTTCTGCAAAGCTCAGGGTATCGCCGTTACCGCCTATATGCCGCTCGCCTATGGCAAGGTGCTGAGCGAGCCGCTGCTGATGGAGATTGGCCAGCGCCACGGGGTATCGGCGGCACAGGTGTCGCTGGCCTGGCTGCTGGCACAGGACATGACCGTGATCCCGAGCTCCACCAAGCGGGAGAATCAGACCGCCAATCTGGCCGCTCTCGATATCACCTTGAGCAGCGAGGAGATGGCCGCCATCGCCACGCTAGATCGGGGCGAGCGCTGCGCCAACCCGGACTTTGCGCCGGATTGGGATTAAACGGGAAGGGAGACATCGGCTCTCTTGCTTCGACGGCGGATACCGGCAACTCTCACGAGCCTATTGCAACCACGAACTATCCCCTCTCCCGACGGGAGAGGGTCAGGGTGAGGGCAAGCGACCTCCCCCTCATCCCCAACCCTTCTCCCACAAGGGGAGAAGGGTGCAAATAACGCCCAATGACATTTTTCAGCAAAATCGGGAGGTATCATGCCTCCCGCTTTTTTTGCCCTTTCATCTCACTCGTTGCTCATTCCCCCACGCACAGCAGGTTCAGCCAACCCTGTCGCCTTCCATTACCCCCGTCCCCGTTTCCTCTTTGTACCCTACTCGCTCAGCACGCTTTTACTCTGCTCTCCAGTCACTTCGCTCTCATCTCTCATCTCTCTTCCCCCCTCTTTGCGGCCACTCTTGTCTCTCACATTCCCCTCCTACTCATCGCCATTGCTGCTGATTTGGCAAAAGTAATTTGATGTTGCCGTCATTTTTGCCAACAAACTGCATCGGCATACTGGCGCCATTCTCCCGTCGGGAGTCCCTATCCAAGGAGTTGTTATGCCACTGGCGTTATTTGCCCTTACCCTGAGTGCCTTTGCGATCGGCACCACTGAATTTGTGATCGTGGGGCTCATCCCCACCATCGCCGAGCAGCTCAATGTCTCGCTCCCCTCCGCGGGCCTGTTGGTCAGCCTCTATGCCCTTGGCGTAGCCATCGGCGCCCCCGTGCTCACGGCGCTCACCGGCAAGGTGCCGCGCAAGTGGCTGCTGGTGGGACTGATGGCGCTCTTTACCGCTGGCAACCTGCTGGCCTGGCAGGCCCCCGGTTACGAGAGCCTGATTGTGGCCCGCATCCTCACCGGGCTGGCGCACGGGGTTTTCTTCTCGGTGGGCAGCACCATCGCCACGGGTCTTGTGGCCAAAGAGAAGGCGGCGAGCGCCATCGCCATCATGTTCAGCGGCCTTACCGTGGCGCTGGTGACCGGCGTACCGCTCGGCACCTGGATTGGTCAGGTCTTTGGCTGGCGTGAAACCTTTCTGGTGGTGAGCCTGCTCGGCCTCGTCGCCATGGTGGGCAGCCTGCTGCTGATCCCCAATAACCTGCCCAAGGGGGCGGCCTCGACCATTCGCGAGCAGCTCTCGGTATTGACCAAAAAGCCGCTGCTGCTGGTCTACGCCAAGACCGCCCTCGGTTACGGCGGCGCCTTCACGGCGTTTACCTTCCTCGCCCCCATCCTGCAGCAGGTGAGTGGCTTTAGCGCCGGTGCGGTGAGCCTGATCCTGCTGGTGTACGGGGTATCGGTCGCCATCGGCAATATCTGGGGCGGCAAGCTGGCCGACAAGATGGGCCCGTTGCCTGCGCTGAAGCTGCTGTTTGCCGGTCTGGCGCTGGTGCTACTGGCCCTCACCTTCACCGCGCCCCATCCGGTGCTGGCAGTACTGACCGTACTGGTGTGGGGCGCCTTTGCCTTCGGTAACGTGCCGGGTCTGCAGGTGCTGGTGGTCAAACAGGCCGAACTGCACACCCCAAACGCAGTGGATGTGGCATCGGGTCTCAATATCGCCGCCTTCAACGTCGGCATTGCACTGGGATCTGTGGTCGGTGGCTTGGTGGTAGAGCACCTCGGCCTGATACACACCCCTTGGATCGGCGCCCTTATCGTGCTGCTGGCCTACGGGCTGACCCATGTCAGCGAGCGCCGGGAAGCCCTTCGGCTGGCCGCCTGTCAGGCATAAGTTGCGCCAGCAGGCGTCACACAAGGGTGTGGCGCCTGCTGCAATCGGTACGGCTGGCTTCTATGCTGTGACACAGCGTCAACCCGGTGATCAGCTCACCGGCCACTCCCTGCGCCACCACCCATCATTTGCCACGGAGTCTGTTATGAAGGTGCTTATCGTCTATGCCCATCCCGAACCCAAAAGTTTCAACGGTGCCCTGTTCTGCCACGCCATCAGGGCGCTGGAGCAGGCGGGCCACACAGTGATGACCAGCGATCTCTATGCCATGGGCTTTGATCCCGTCTCGGATCGGCGCAACTTCACCGCCGCCAGCGATCCCGATTTTCTCAAGCTGCAGCTTGAAGAGCTGGCTGCCACCGAGCAGGGCAGCTTCGCCCCCCAGCTGGAGCAGGAGATGCAAAAGCTGGAGGCCGCCGACCTGTTGATCTTCCAGTTCCCGCTCTGGTGGTTCGGCCTGCCCGCCATCCTCAAGGGGTGGGTGGATCGGGTCTTTGCCATGGGGCGGGTCTACGGTCAGGGCCACCTCTATGAAAGCGGCAAGTTTCGCGGCAAGCGGGCCCTGCTGAGCCTCACCACCGGCGGCCCCACCGAGACCTATCTGCCCGATGGCTTCAACGGCGATATCGACGGGGTACTGCGCCCCATCCAGCGCGGGATCCTGCAATTTGTCGGCTTCGATGTGCTGCGCCCCCATATCTGCTATGCCCCGGTGCGGGTTACGCAGGAAGAGCGCGAAGCCTGGCTCGCCCAATGGGCCGAACGCCTTGGCCAGATTGAGCAGGAGCCCCCCATCGCGGTCGGTCGCTATCAGTAACAGGGCGGCTCAGCCAGTCTGTCTGCAAAAAGACGCAATGATCGGTGAAACCTGTGGCAGGTACGCCTGTTGGATGCCTCCCAGCGGCTCTTGCAGCAGCAGGCACAGGGCCACATTCTGCTTTCGCAAGGCCCGTAACCCGCGTTGAAACCCTGCGCCATCCTGGGGGCTATGCCCTGCCATCCAAATAGGCTCATCCGCATCTTTTGATTAGCAACAGAAACAACAACGCCCCTTGGGCGGGGCGTGAGCGGCAATCCATGGCGGTGAGGGGTATCAGGCGGGGGCGTTAAGTTGGGCCACCTGCCGCTCGATGCTTCCTTTGAGGTTGTCATCGAGCTTGAGGGCGCGCGCCAGCTCGTCGAGATACCCGCGCTCCATAAAGTGATCCACTTCGATGGCGAGCAGGGAGGCGAGATAGACCTCGGTCGCCAGCTCCATGTCAGTCACTTCCCTCGCCAGTGCGTGGGGATCGAGGGGGCGCGCCAGCTCGGCATCGATCCAGCGGGCGGTATCGCTCTGGCCCTGCTCGGTCAGGTACTCCTGAATTTTCTGGCGCTCGGCGCCGTCGATATGGCCGTCGGCGCGGGCGGCCGCCACCATGGCACGCACCAGCAAGGCGGCGCGGGCATCCAGCGCATTACCTTCAAGAGAGCTGATGGGCTGAGTGGGCTGGGCTGGGGCCGACTGTTGGGCCTGCCAATCCTGATAGAGCTTGTACGCGAGACCGCCAAGAGCCGCAGCGCCGCCTACGGCCGCCGCCTGGCTGCCATATTTGCGCACTTTTTTGTTGCCCAGCAGCAGACCCAGCGCGCCACCGGCCAGTGCCCCCTGCATCTGCCCCTTGCGCTTGTCGCCCCCCTCGTTGAGCCAGCCTTTGCCAGCCCCCAGCAACTGTTCCAGCATCTGTTTCATCGTGACACCTCGCTATTGTTCGGCCCATGCTGGCGCCAGCGTCATGAACCAAGAGTGAATGGGCCCCCATTATTGCACCGTCCCCTGTGCATCCTGCCGCCATTCGGGGTATACCTGACACAGGTCAACCAGGAGTATCAGGATGCGCACCATCACCCCTTTCGTGATTCTGCTGTTATGCGGCAGCGCCAGTGCCGCCAGCGAGCTGGATCGCTCAACCCGGCAGGCCAAGCTGGATGCCGCGTGCCAACAAGCGCAGCAGCAGCTGGTCGAGCAGGGCAAGCAACAGCGGATCGACGCCTGCATCAAGGAGGGCGGCAAGGCCGATAAATGCCGGCAGACGTTCGCCAGCTTTGGCGAGCGCGAAGGCAACAAGCGGCCAGTCCTCAATAACCTGCCCCCCTGCCAACAGGCAGACGCCTATCGCAAGAGCTACCGCCAATGACCCCTAATCAAGGAGCAAACATGACCCCACCTCACGAACTGACCCTGCAATTTCTGGCCGAGCCCTCCGACGTCAATTTCGGCGGCAAGGTTCACGGTGGCATGGTGATGAAGTGGATCGATCAGGCGGGCTATGCCTGTGCCGCTGGCTGGTGCGGTGGCTATGCGGTGACCGTCTATGTGGGGGGGATCCGCTTTTTGCGCCCCATCCAGATTGGCCATCTGGTAGAGGTGCACGCCCGGGTGATCCACACCGGCACCAGCAGCATGCATCTGGCGGTGGAAGTCTACAGCCGCCACCCCACCGACACCGAACGCCACAAGACCACTCACTGCATCATCATCTTCGTGGCGATGGACGAGCATGGCAAACCGACCCCGGTGCCCCAGTGGCAGCCGGTGAGCGAGAGCGATCGGCTGTTGCAGCAGTACGCCAAAAAGCTGATTGCCCTGCGCGAGGAGATCGACAAGGAGATGCGCCAGCACCTCTGAATCCTTCGCAGCTCCATTGCCCGAAAAACAGGGGCGCTTTCGGCCAGCGGCGGCGCCCCTGTATAATTCCCCCTCCTCCCGCAACCGGAACCCTGCCCATGTCACTGGAAACTGCCCCGCCCGAGGTGAAACTCGCGGTGGATCTCATTGAACTGCTGGAAACCAACCAGCTGGCCCCCGAGCTGGTGCTGGCGGCGCTGGCCATCGTGCAACAAGACTACGAGCGCAAACTGGCCGAGGGCCAGACGCGGTAAGAACTGCCGACTTGGCGCGGCGAATCATTCATCCCTTGCGATTGTCCCCAACGCCCCAAAGCGACACACCGGCCTTGGGCCGGTGTGTCGAGATAACTGCACGTAGGGGGGAACAGCAGGCGGAGCCAGCTCAGGGTTGCAACTCAGCGCCCCTTCTTCTGCCGTCCGGTGTTAGCGGTGCGCGGCTTGCCGGTGGCCGGTTTGCCACCCTTGCCGGGTGCCCCTTTGCCAGCACCGCCCTTGTTGGCTGCACCTTTACCCGCGCCCCCCTTGCCCACCGGCAGCTTCTTCTCGAAGGCTTCCGGGCCCGGCACATTGGGGCGCCCGCCAATCTCGTGATCGTCATCGCGCCGCGGCTTCTTGCCCTGCCCCGGTTTGGCGCTTTGCGCCGCAGGAGCCTTGGCCGCCTTGGGCTTGTCGCCTTTGGCCGGTTTCACCTCGGAAGAAGAGTCCTCAATCAGCTTGAACAGCTCGATCAGCTCGTCGTCGGTGAGATCGCGCCACTCGCCCACCGGCAACCCCTTGAGGCTGACGTTCATGATGCGAATGCGCTCCAGCTTGGTCACTTCAAAACCGAAGTGCTCGCACATGCGGCGGATCTGGCGGTTAAGCCCCTGCACCAGGGTGATGCGAAAGACGAACGGCGCCTCTCTCTTCACCTTGCACTTCTTGGTCACGGTACCGAGGATCGGCACCCCGGCCGCCATGCCGCGCACAAACTCGTCGGTCACCGGCTTGTCGACGGTCACCAGATACTCTTTCTCGTGATCGTTACCCGCCCGCAGGATCTTGTTGACCAGATCGCCGTGGTTGGTCAAGAAAATCAGCCCCTGCGAATCCTTGTCGAGCCGCCCGATGGGAAAGACCCGGGTGCTGTGGTTGACGAAATCGACGATGTTGTCCTTCTCGCCCGCCTCCGTGGTACTGACGATGCCCACCGGCTTGTTAAGGGCGATCAGCACCAGACTGTCCGCCTCGCGCGGTTCGATCACCTGACCGTTCACCAAGACCCGATCGCCAACCTGCACCTGATCGCCGATCCCGGCCCGCTTGCCGTTGATAAAGACGTGGCCCTGCTCGATAAAGCGGTCGGCCTCGCGGCGCGAGCAAATGCCGCTCTCGCTGATGTATTTGTTCAGGCGCATGGATTCGTTAGCCAGCATGAGTCACCTTGTATTGCCGGGGTACACACCCCGCGAGTTTAAAACACGGCACCTTATCATATCTGGCCCCCCAAACGGCAGCCTGTTGCGCAGGCTCCGAACCTGCTTGCTCCAGCGGCCAGCGGGTGATAAGGCAGACATCCCCCGATCCCACCTGCGCCCGGTTGCGCGGCTCCTGCCCCAACAGTTGCAGATTGATCTTCTGGTTGCCAAACCCTACCGCCCGGCGCCCCGCACCGAAGGTGATGGCCTCCATATTGAGCACCGAACTGTAAAACGCCACGGCCCGTTCGATATCACTGACCGTCAATACCAGATGGTCGATATGGCTGATCATGATTTCCTCCTGTTGGTGATGTATCACAGCACAAACGCCAGAGATGAAACCATCTTTGATTGCCAAATATTGTTAATGTTATCTATTTTTAGAAAAAAATTAAAACATGACCATCACATGTCAATAAAGCCTATTCCCTGCAAATAATGCCAGCCGCTTCAACTACCTGCTGAAGCGAACCTGAACACACTATTTTTGCAATTAAACTTTCATCATCATATGAAAATGATAGTAGCTCATACAAGTTACTATCTTCATTCTCGAAGATCACTTGTCCTTGGGTTACATCACCACTGATTAACCACGTCTGATAAATCCAATCAGCAGATAAACCTATCATAGGATAACGCCGATTCAATTCACCTATCAAAATATCTGCTTTCATATATCTACCATCTCCATTAAACGGCCTGCCAACATTAAGTAGCATACCATCTTCAGCTATGGAGAGATAATAAGAAATAATATTCAGCCCATATATCGATCATACTTATAGATATAAGAGGATGTTTGATTAATTAACAGCTCCCACTATTAACTAACATAATTTTTTCATTATTTCTGAAAATGTAATTCACATCCTCCAGCAATTTCACAATGACTTGCACCACTGGTCAGCCACCAGCTGATCACCAGGGTCAATCGTTCAGGATCATGTCGCAAACGTCCTTTCAGGGCACACTCCCAGATCGTCAAGCGGCGGATCCCCAGTTGTTCCAGTTCGACCAAATGCCGCCGATCCCGGTCACGGTTGGTGGCAATCTTGGTTTGCCAGAATGCAGTTCTGGTCGATGGCAGCTTGAACAGATGGCAGTCATGCCCATGCCAGAAACAACCATTCACCTCGATCACCGCACGGTAGCGCGTCAGCCAGAGATCCGGCTTGCCAGGCAAGGCTGCATTGTGTAGACGGTAGCGAAACCCGGCATGATGCAGCAACTGGCGAATCTGTATCTCCGGCTTGGTATTGGCATTCTTAATCCCGGCCATAAACCGGCTTCTGGTCTCTGCATTCACTATGTCAGGCATACAGATACTCGTTTGAAGGCGAATGATAGATACTGTGTTTTTTTACAGCCCCAGGCGTTCTCTCTGGGTTAAATGAGTGATAAGATTCCGCGCAACTGCAACACGCCCAGATTTTGATATGACACATTCAACCTCCTCTGCACACAAAACACCTGAAGAAGATCAGGTATTCTCCAGCAAACGCAAAGCTGAAGATCGCTATCTGATGGAAAAAGTCCTCGAAATCTATGACCAGAAGCAAGTTGCTGAAAAGCTGCGTGCATTGGGCGATGCCGACTGGACTCGTGAAGCCCTGAACCGCTGGCTCAATGGCAAAATCGAACAAAAGCCGCTGACTCATGTCGAAACAGAAATGCTGAAAAGTCTCATCCCTTCACCCCCGAAGCATCATGGCCATTACGATTTCAAATTTATTGACCTGTTTGCGGGTATTGGTGGCATTCGTAAAGGCTTTGAGGATATTGGTGGGCAATGTGTCTTTACCAGTGAGTGGAACGAACAGGCTGTCAGAACTTACAAAGCCAACTGGTACTGTGACCAAGCGGACCACAAATTCAATTCCGACATCCGTGAAATCACCATGCCGGACAATGACAATCGTGATTTTGTCTATGCCCACATAGATAAAGAAATTCCGGATCACGATGTACTGCTTGCCGGCTTCCCGTGCCAGCCATTCTCCTTGGCAGGTGTATCCAAGAAGAACTCACTTGGACGCGCCCATGGATTTGAGTGCGAAGCTCAAGGAACCTTGTTCTTTGATGTAGCACGTATCATTGATGCAAAAAGGCCGACAGCCTTTGTGCTTGAAAATGTAAAAAACCTGAAAAGCCATGACAAAGGAAATACATTCCGGGTAATCAAGGAAGCATTGACCGAGTTGGGTTATTGGGTTTCAGACTTGGATGTTAATGGTTCGAGTGACCCCAAGGTTATAGATGGCAAACACTTCATCCCCCAACACCGTGAACGTATTGTGCTTGTCGGTTTCAGAAAAGATCTGAACCTGCATGAAGGTTTCACGCTAAAAGATGTTGCCACGTTATTTCCTGAGAACAGGATTACTTTTGCAGACCTGCTTGAACCAGTTGAAAAAATTGACTCAAAATATATTTTGACACCCAAGTTGTGGTCTTATTTATATCAGTATGCGAAAAAGCATCAAGCTAAGGGGAATGGCTTTGGCTATGGTCTTGTTGACCCAAAAAATCCAGCAACGGTCGCAAGAACACTGTCTGCACGTTACCATAAAGACGGCTCTGAAATTCTGATTGATCGTGGCTGGGATATGACATTGGCAGAGACAGAGTTCAATAATGAGAACAATCAGCAAAATAGACCACGCCGTCTGACTCCCAGAGAATGTGCAAGATTGATGGGGTTTGAAAAACCGGGTGAATATAACTTCAGAATCCCCGTTTCAGATACCCAAGCCTATCGTCAATTTGGCAACTCTGTCGTAGTTCCAGTATTTTCTGCCGTGGCAAAATTAATGAAGCCATACATAATGAAAACAAAGGAAAAATAATCCAAAAGCCCGCCATGATTCTGAGGCGGGCTTAATTTTCTACTGGCAGCCTTTTACCTCATTAATGAAATCTCGAAATGACATTAATTGAGGCCGCTGCTCAGGTGTATAAGTTTGTTGAATGGTCGTAGGTACAACAAGTTGCAAGTTATTCGCTTGCATTTGTTCTGTCTGATTTTCACTGATCGCAGGCTCCATGGTAATCAGATGCTTACGTTCCACCCTCGTAGCTTCTGCCAATACTTGACGCCATCTATCTTTACAAGTGGTTTTAGCCCCTAATATCCTTAGTTTGTTGGAAGGGAAATGCTTGTCTGCATAACAATCAGAGCTTGGGAATATGAAATCCGGTTTCTGACGCTCCTCAGTTAAACCACCACGCTCAAAATCAACTCCCGACTTGTTTAAAATAAACTCAATATGATTTTCAAAAGCATGACCACTGCGAGACTTACGACGATTCTGCACGCTCAGGGAAAAGCGAACAAACTCATCAACGTCATCGCCATTTTCCCCGAAACCGGCTAACAGAGTCTCTTTTACAATATGCCTTTCCAATTGCCGAAACGCAGACTCCTCTACCTCCATCCATTCAATTAGTGCACTATCTGGCTCTTCAAAAGGACAGATATCTTTTGCCAATGTTCTGGTAAATGCAGAGAAGTCCTTGGTTTTAGGAAATGCCGCACCGAACTTGTCCAGAATAATGTCAAGATAGCCTGGGCCATCATGGCCAATCTCTATGCCATAACGAGCAAGCATTAATCTAATCGGAACAGCTAACCCTTTCCCAATATTTAATCGTGTCAGTCCCTTTTCACTAGCCACCACAGTCCGCGCACCAAATAGTGAGCGAATTTGCAATTCAAAATCGCTATGGGGAGGACAAAAAATCATCAGGAGAGAACCTTCCCGAGTCAGGGCAATCAGGAAGAAATCTCCAGGCTTGAAACGATTGCTGACATCATTTGATTTGTAGTAAAGCCGCCACTCAGCCCCTCGATCCTCTTTTTGATACCGAGAATCATACCAGGTGACGATATCTTCCGAGACCAGCGGTTCATCATAGCTC
Organism: Aeromonas fluvialis; assembly: GCF_000819885.1. Taxonomy (GTDB): domain Bacteria; phylum Pseudomonadota; class Gammaproteobacteria; order Enterobacterales; family Aeromonadaceae; genus Aeromonas; species Aeromonas fluvialis. The sequence continues at coordinate 144,224 of NZ_CDBO01000021.1, read as the reverse complement.
TCGCTCAAATAGACCATCGTCGCCCGGATAGTAAGCTGACTCCCATCGTCAGGCATCCCCAATTCCCGACCAATACCGGCATTAACAAGGCCGCCGATTTCATGCTGGTGGGAACTTTTTGGATCTGCATCAACGACTGACAGGTACTTGAATGCGGCAGAAGAAAAAACGTCAGCAAGCTGTTCAAACATGTTCATTGCTCTGTCTACAGGCGAGGAGGACATAGAGTAACGTGGCTGATTGCTTTATGCATCAATATGTTATGGGTATGTGACGCCATCACCACCCCCAATCTTTAAAATGTGCGAGCATTCACACCATTCCGGAATTGGCTACCTCCCGCTCAGCCCGAAAAGTGCGCAGTGCCTCCTGGAACTGTGTTGATATTGGCCATTTGACTAATAACCATGCGGCCTTGCGGTTGTTTAACGTGCCCTAACATCAGATAATACTGCCCGCCTTCAAACCCGGATAACCCGACTTTCAGTGACGGTAATTGATGACTGAGTACCTGCTTTTATTGATCGGCACCGTGCTGGTTAACAACTTCGTGCTGGTGAAATTCCTCGGCCTCTGCCCCTTTATGGGGGTCTCCGGCAAGCTGGAAACCGCCATCGGCATGGGGCTGGCGACCACCTTCGTGTTGACCCTCGCCAGTGCCAGCTCCTATCTGGTGGAGCACTATATCCTGCTGCCGCTGGATATCACCTATCTGCGCACTCTCGCCTTTATTCTGGTGATCGCCGTGGTGGTGCAGTTTACCGAGATGGTGGTGCGCAAGAGCAGCCCGACCCTCTATCGCCTGTTGGGGATCTTCCTGCCGCTGATCACCACCAACTGCGCGGTGCTCGGGGTGGCGCTGCTCAGCATCAATGAGCGACATGATTTTATCCAGAGCGTGATCTACGGCTTTGGCGCCGCCACCGGCTTCTCGCTGGTGTTGATCCTGTTTGCCGCCATGCGCGAGCGTCTGGTCGCCGCCGATGTGCCCGCGCCGTTTCGCGGGGTGTCGATTGCCATGATCACCGCCGGCCTGATGTCGCTGGCCTTTATGGGCTTTACCGGCCTTATCAAGATATAGCGCTATGACTCACATACTCTTTGCCATTCTGGTGCTCACCCTGCTGGCGCTGGCGTTCGGGATTATCCTGGGCTTTGCCGCCGTCAAGTTTCATGTGGAAGCAGACCCCATCGTCGATCAGCTCGATGCCCTGCTGCCCCAGACCCAGTGTGGCCAGTGCGGCTATCCGGGCTGCAAACCCTACGCCGAAGCGCTCGCGGGCGGCGATCAGATCAACAAGTGCGTACCCGGTGGCGAGGCCACCATGCGCAAGATTGCCGATCTGATGGGGGTCGAGCCCCAGCCAATGGGAGGCAGTGACGAAGCCGCGGTGCCAGTCAAGAAGGTCGCCTTTATCCACGAAGATCAGTGTATCGGCTGCACCAAGTGCATTCAGGCCTGCCCGGTGGATGCTATCGTCGGCGCCACCAAGGCGATGCATACCGTGATTGCCAATGAGTGCACCGGTTGCGATCTCTGTGTCGATCCCTGCCCGACCGACTGTATCGAGATGATCCCGGTGCCCACTACGGTCGATAACTGGAAGTGGGATCTCAATAACGTGCATGTTCCGGGCAAGATTCCGGTCAAGATAGTGGAATAAACAGCGGAGCAACCATGCATTCCTTACTCGAACGTATCAAAGCCGGGACTCTCTGGGACTTTCACGGTGGCATTCACCCCGCCGACAACAAGCTGCAATCGAGCCAGAGCCCGGTGGTAGACGCCGGTTTGCCGCCGCGCCTCATCATTCCGCTGCGCCAGCACGCAGGCCCCGCTGGCGATCTGCTGGTACAGGTGGGCGACAAGGTCAAAAAAGGGCAGCCGCTGACCCGCTTTGCCCACGGAAGGACAGTGCCGGTGCACGCCTCCACCTCAGGCACCATCACCGAGATTGGCAACCACACGGTTGCCCACCCCTCCGGGCTCGGCGATCTCTGCGTCATCCTCACCCCAGATGGCGAAGATGCCTGGGGTGAGCGCAATGGCAAAGCCGATTACTGGAATCTGGAGCGGGGCGAGCTGCTCGAGCGCATTCAGCAGGCAGGGGTAGCAGGCCTTGGCGGTGCCGTCTTTCCGACCCACAGCAAGCTCGACGGCCGCGGCCAGCTCACCGAGATCCTGATCGTCAACGGGCTGGAGTGCGAACCCTATATCACCACCGACGATCGGTTGATGCAGCAGTACGCCGACGAGATCATGGATGGCATCCGGGTGCTCAAGCACCTGCTCAAACCCAAGCTGACCCTGATCGGGGTGGAAGATAACAAGCCCGAGGCGATCGCTGCGCTTAACCACCACGCCACCGACAACGATGTGCTGGTCAAAACGGTGCCGACCAAGTATCCCTCCGGCGGGGCCAAGCAGACCATCGAGCTGCTCACCGGCCGTCAGGTGCCCAAAGGCGGACGGGCGGTCGATATCGGCATCATGGTGCTCAACGTCGCCACCGTGTTTGCCATCAAGCGCGCCATCATCGACGGCGAGCCGCTGATCGAGCGGATCGTCACCCTCACCGGCGACAGCTTCAAGCAACCCGGCAACGCCTGGGTGCGCCTGGGTACGCCGGTGCGCTGGCTGTTGCAGCGTTTCGAGCTGCAACCGGAAGCGGAGCAGCGGGTGATCATGGGTGGCCCCATGATGGGCTTTACCCTGCCCCACGCCATGGTGCCGGTGGTCAAGGCCACCAACTGCCTGCTGGCGCCGACGCAGGCCGAACTGCCCGTCCCCGGCCCGGAGCAGCCCTGCATCCGTTGCAGCGTCTGTGCCGATGCCTGCCCGGCTACCCTGCTGCCGCAAGAGCTCTACTGGTACAGCCGGGCCAAGGAGTATGACAAGGCCGAGCAGCTCAACCTGATGGACTGCATCGAGTGCGGCGCCTGCGCCTGGGTCTGCCCGAGCGAGATCCCGCTGGTGCAGTACTACAAGATCGCCAAAGACGACATTCGCGAAGCCCGCGCCGAGGCCGAAAAAGCCGAACGCGCCAAGCAGCGTTTCGAGGCCAAGCAGGCCCGTTTCGAGCGGGAGAAAGCGGCCCGCGAAGCGCGTCACGCCGAAGCTGCCGCCCAGCGCCGTCAGGCTATGACCACCGCAGGCGGCGAAGATCCGGTGGCAGCGGCGCTGGCCCGCATCAAGGCCAAGCAGGATGCCCCCATCACCGTCATTACCGCCACCGCCGAGGGCTTGCCCGACAACAGCGCCGTGATTGCCGCCCGCGAAGCACGCAAACGGGAAGCGGAAGCGCGCCGTGCCGCCAAGCTGGCCGAGAGCGCCAACAGCGACACTGCCGCCGCTGCGCCGCAACCCGCCGAGGCGGTTGACCCCACCAGCGATCCCAAGAAAGCAGCCATCGCTGCCGCACTGGCCCGCGCCAAGGCCAAGAAAGCCGCTCAGGCTGGCGATAGCGCCGAGTCTGTGACTGCCGAAGCCGTTGCGGCGCCTGTTGCAGACGCAGACCCGAAAAAAGCGGCGATTGCCGCTGCCATTGCCCGTGCCAAAGCCAAAAAGGCCGAAGCCAGTGGCGAGCCGGTAAGCGCAGATAACAGCGCGGTAGCCGACGCAGGCACGCAAGGCGATGCACCTGTCGATCCCAAGAAAGCCGCAATTGCTGCCGCCATTGCGCGGGCCAAAGCCAAGAAGGCCGCCCAGCAGGGTGACAGCGCTGAGGGTGACCTGACCGCAAATGCTGGCACCAGCGAATCCGCTGCAACCCAAAGCGATGCGCCATCTGCTGCCAGCGAAGCGGGCGATCCCAAGAAGGTTGCTATCGCCGCAGCCATCGCCCGCGCCAAGGCCAAAAAGCTGGCCCAGCAGGGCGAGAGTGCCGGTGCTGAAGATGCGCAGAGTGAGCCAGCAGCCAGCGCACAGACCCGCGACGAGACGGTAGCAAAAAACGAAGTAACCACCAGCCAGAACGATACAGCGGCAAGCGAAGCGGTCGATCCCAAAAAGGCCGCAATCGCCGCAGCCATCGCTCGTGCCAAGGCCAAGAAACTGGCGCAGCAGAGCGCAAGTACCAGTGCTGAAGTAGAGATTGCCGGTACTCAGGTAGACAGGGCCGGAACTGAGGGTGAGCGCGCACCGGCCGAGCCGATGCAAACCGACGCCGCCACGCCTGAAGCGAGTGCCCCTGCGACTAATGCCCCGGTTGATCCGAAAAAAGCGGCCATTGCGGCCGCCGTGGCCCGCGCCAAGGCGAAGAAGCTGGCGGCCGAGGCAGCCAGAGCCGCCGCTGAAGATGCCCCCTCAGCCGACCGAACCACCACAAGGTAACTGACAGACTCATGTTCAATATTGCCACTGCGCCGTTTGCCCATAACCGCAAACAGACCCGAACCCTGATGCTGCTGGTGATCCTGGCCTGCGTGCCGGGCTTGCTGGCCCAGACCTGGTTTTTTGGCTGGGGCTCCTTTATCCAGATCCTGCTGGCGCTGGTGACTGCATTGGCGAGCGAGGCCCTGGTGCTCAAGCTCCGTAGCCGCCCCATCAAGCCAGCCCTGATGGATGGCAGTGCAGCGCTCACCGCCGTGCTGATTGGTCTCTCCCTGCCGCCGCTGCTGCCGTGGTGGATGCTGGTCGTGGGCACGGCCTTTGCCATCATCGTTGCCAAGCACCTCTACGGCGGGCTGGGCCAGAACCTGTTCAACCCGGCCATGGTCGCCTATGTGCTGCTGCTGGTCTCCTTCCCGGTGCAGATGACCAGCTGGCTGCCACCCCAGAGCGTTGCCGCCTACAGCCTCGGCGTTGGCGATGCGGCGTCGGTGATCTTCACCGGTTTTAGTCTCGACGGCTACAGCATGGCCCAGCTCAAGCAGGGGGTGGATGGTCTTACCATGGCGACTCCACTCGATACCCTGAAAACCGGCCTGACCCAGGGGCTCACCACCAGCGAAATTCTGAGCGGCCCGCTGTTTGAGGGCTGGGGCGGCATCGGCTGGAGCTGGGTCAACCTCGGCTATCTGCTGGGCGGCCTGTTCCTGCTGCAGCAGAAGGTGATCAACTGGCGCATTCCCACCGCGATTCTCGGTGCCCTGCTGCTGGCCTCCACCATCGGTTATCTGGTCAGCCCGGATGCGACCGCCACCCCTATCTTCCATCTCTTTAGCGGCGCTACCATGCTGGGGGCCTTCTTTATCGCCACCGATCCGGTCAGTGCCTGCACCACGCCGCATGGCCGACTGGTCTATGGCGTATTGATCGGCGTGCTGGTCTACATCATTCGCCGCTTTGGCGGCTATCCCGATGCGTTCGCCTTCGCCGTGCTGCTCGCGAACCTCTGTGTACCGTTTATCGATAGCCTGACTCGTCCAAAGGTATATGGAGCCCGTCGCCAATGATGTTTCTGCCATTATTCCCCATCACAGCTGACGGAGCCCGGACATGTTAAAGAGCATGCGCAAGAACGGCCTGATCCTGGCGTTGTTCGCGCTCGGCTGCAGCGCGCTGGTGGTACTGACCTTTGAGCTGACCAAGGATAAAATCGCCCACCAGCAACAGCTGGAGAAGCTGCAGACCCTCTCGGTATTGCTGCCGGAGGGGAGCTATGACAACGATCTGGTGGCCAGCTGCAAGCAGGTGACCAGCAGGAAGTATCTCGGCAGCGATCAGCCGCAGGCCCTCTATACCGCCAGCAAGCATGGCGTGGTGACCGGCTATGCGCTGGAGGCGATCGCGCCGGATGGCTACAGCGGGGCGATCCGCATCGTGGCGGGCTTTGATGCCAAGGGCACCATCACCGCCGTGCGCGTGCTCGCTCACAACGAGACCCCGGGCCTCGGTGACAAGATAGAGCTGAAAAAATCGAACTGGATCAACAGCTTTGCCGGAAAATTCCTGACCCATGACAATGAGCCCCAGTGGGCGGTGAAGAAGGATGGCGGCGAGTTCGATGCCTTTACCGGCGCCACCATCACCCCGCGCGCCGTGGTCAAGGCGGTGAAGAACCTGCTGACACTGCAGCAGGCGCAACCCGAACTGCTCAGCAACGCCCCGGCTTGTCCGGCGGCGAACTAACGGAGTCGAGCCATCATGAACCAGATGGAACAGATTGAAACGGGCACCGCCCCGATTGCCGAGCCGCTGACCGAGCAGGAACAACGCAAGAGCGAATTCCGGGAGCTGATGAGTCAGGGGCTGTGGAAGAATAACCCCTCGCTGGTACAGGTGCTGGGGCTCTGCCCGACCCTCGCCGTCTCCTCCACCTTTACCAATGCGCTGGGGCTGGGCCTGGCCACCATGGCGGTGCTGGTCTGCTCCAACCTCGCCGTCTCGCTGGTGCGTAACTGGGTGCCGAAGGATATTCGCATCCCGGTCTATGTGATGATCATCGCCTCGCTGGTGACCAGCGTGCAGCTGCTGATGAACGCCTACACCTATGGCCTCTATCAGGCCCTCGGCATCTTTATCGCCCTCATCGTCACCAACTGCGTCATCATCGGCCGCGCCGAGGCGTATGCCTCCAAGAACCCGCCGTTGCTGGCGGTCATCGATGGCTTCATGATGGGGCTGGGCTTCACTCTGGTACTGCTGTTGCTGGGGGCGATGCGCGAGATCATCGGCATGGGCACCCTGTTTGATGGCGCCGAGCTGCTGCTGGGCGAGTGGGCCAAGTCCCTGCGCATCGAGCTGTTCCACGCCGATGCCAGCCTGCTGCTGGCGATTTTGCCGCCGGGCGGCTTTATCGGGCTGGGGCTGCTGATCGCCGGCAAGAACGCCATCAACGACTGGCGTGATCGCAAACAGGCCGCCATTCTGGTTCACAGTAATGGGGCCCACAGCAACGTTGCCCCGGCTCGCGTCCGGGCGACCGAACTATGATCGGGCGCAAGGCATGAACAACCAGAAACGCAGAGAGATCCTTGAGCGGCTGCGGGAAAACAACCCCCACCCCACCACAGAGCTCAACTTCAACTCGCCGTTTGAGCTGTTGATCGCTGTGCTGCTCTCGGCGCAAGCGACCGATGTCAGCGTCAACAAGGCAACCGACAAGCTCTATCCGGTGGCCAACACCCCGCAAGCGATGCTGGATCTCGGGGTGGACGGGCTCAAGGAGTACATCAAGACCATTGGCCTGTTCAACACCAAGGCCGAGAACGTCATCAAGACCTGCGCCATCCTGTTGGAGCGTCACGGCGGCGAGGTGCCGGAAAACCGCGAAGCACTGGAAGCCCTGCCCGGCGTCGGCCGCAAGACCGCCAACGTGGTGCTCAATACCGCCTTTGGCTGGCCCACCATCGCCGTCGATACCCATATTTTCCGGGTATCGAACCGCACCGGCTTTGCGGTAGGCAAGAATGTGGATCAGGTGGAGGAGAAGCTGCTCAAAGTGGTACCCGCCGAGTTCAAGCTGGATGTCCACCACTGGCTCATTCTGCACGGGCGTTACACCTGTCTCGCTCGCAAGCCCCGTTGTGGTTCCTGTATCATCGAGG
>NZ_CDBO01000021.1:0-136642 GCF_000819885.1 Aeromonas fluvialis | reverse complement strand
ACAAAGAGAAGGTCTATCCCGAAAGCTGATAGCCTCGCAACCGAGATTGAAAGCCGTACCCATCACCAACCCGGAGAACTGAGCCATGAGAATTCTGCATACCATGCTGCGTGTCGGCGATCTGCAACGCTCCATCGACTTCTACACCCGCGTGCTCGGCATGAAGCTGCTGCGCAAGAGCGAGAACAGCGAGTACAAGTACACCCTGGCCTTCGTCGGATACGGTGACGAAAAAGACGATGCCGTGCTCGAGCTAACCTACAACTGGGGGGTGAGCGAGTACGAACTGGGCTCCGCCTACGGCCATATCGCGCTGGAAGCGGACGACATCTATACCACTTGCGACGCCCTGCGTGCCGCCGGTGCCAAGATCACCCGCGAGCCGGGCCCGGTCAAGGGTGGCACCACCGTCATCGCCTTCGTCGAAGATCCGGACGGTTACAAGATTGAACTGATTGCCAAAAAAGATGCGGGGACGGGTCTGGGTGACAGCGTCTAATCAACCAGAGTCTGGCAGCCATATCTGACTGCCATAGCCAAACCCCAAATGGCAGGATCAAAAAAGAGCGCTTCGGCGCTCTTTTTTATGTCTGGCTGCCAATGACGCCGCTAGATCTCACCATTGCGCCCCATGCTGATCACCACCCGCCGGTTCTTGGCGCGCCCCTGCTCGGTTTCGTTGGAGGCGACATGCTGCTTCTCGCCATGCCCCTCCACCGAGATTTTGCCGGGCTCCAGCCCCAGATCGACAAACACCTTCTTGATGGCATCGGCCCGCTTCTCGGAGAGTTTCTGGTTCGGCCAGCGGCCACCGTAGCTGTCGCTATAGGCATCGATCACCACCACGTCGATGCTCTTGTCCGCTTTGATAAACTCGCTGATCATCGCCAATCGCCGTTTGGAGGGGATAGAGAGCTGATCGCTGTTCTTGTCATAGGTGAGCACGCTAAAAGCGATATCGTTGAAGCTGTAGGGGAGCAAACCACTCAGGCAATCGAGAAAAGCCTGATATTTCACCCGAAAGTTGACCGACGAAAGGGAGACCCGCACCGCGCGGTTCTGGCGATACCAGTCCCGATACTGAAAGGTCGGCATCCGCCCCCCTTCCAGCTCATCGAGCATGGTCCAGGCGGTCTGGCCATTAACCAGACCATCGAATTGCTGATAGAAGCGCAACTGGCTCACGTCTCGCCCGGCGATCCCCGGGCGCCATACCGGCGGCATAATGCCAAGGCTCACCGTCTGAGTCCTGGCCTGCGGCCGCTTGCCCTTGAGCTCGAAGTCGAGGTTGATCTTGCGCCCGGCGCGGCTGACAAAGGCCCCCGTTCCCCAGTTGGGAATGGGGTGCTCAAGGCGACACTCAATCTGGGTATCGGAGGTCAAACGCCAGACGGATTGATCAAGACCGGCACCAAATTCGGTGACCCCAGCCTGTAACTGCATACTCACGGATATGCTGACCAACCCCAACACCCAAGCGTTCAATTGCTTGCCCTCCACACGATCTCACAAGGGGTATCGGCAAGGGAGGGACAAGCTTTAGCGTAAATGGGTCAGTGGGATGATGATCTCTCCAGCAACGTGAAGCTGGCGATACGTCCGGCCAGCTCCCGGGCCAACTGATCCAGCTCGGCACTGTTTTGCTGCAAGGTGAGCGAGTGCTGGCGATGGGCCTCGTACACCTCACGGATGGTCATCACGTTGTGCTGTATATCATCTGTTACGTAGCGCTGCTGCTCGGTTGCGGTAGCCACCTGTGCCGTCATGTCACTCACCTTGCGCACTTCATTGACGATGTCGGTCAGCTCAGTACCCGCCCGCTGCGCTTCACTGACACTGAGACCCGCCAGCTTGCTGCCCGACTGCATGGCCTCCACCGCCTGACGGGCCCCTGCCCGCAAACGTGAGAGCATCCGTTCGATATCATCTGCCGCCTGTTGGGTTCGGGCTGCCAGTGAACGCACCTCGTCGGCTACCACGGCAAATCCGCGTCCCGACTCACCGGCACGGGCCGCCTCAATGGCGGCATTCAGGGCCAGCAGGTTGGTTCGATCGGAGATCTGCTTGATGAGGTTGAGTGCCTCGACAGCGGATTCTGTATCCTGATGCAGGTTATTGACCAGCAAGCGGGTCTCGTCGAGGGTGCCGGCCACCTGCTCGATGGCGGCGATGGTCTGATCCACCTCCTTGTCCCCCTGCCGGGCACGACCAATGGCCTGCTGGGTCGCCAACGAGGTCTGGGTCGCATTGCGGGCAATCTCGGCCACCGTCGAAGCCATTTCAGTTGCGGCGGTGGCGACCAGTTCAACCTGACCGACACCACGTATCACACCTTCATTCACTTCGGCAATCACCTCGCTGGAGTTGCTGGCACTGCGGGTCAATACCTCACAGGAGCGGCGCACCTCCAACAGCAGCCCTTCGAGGTGTTGCAGGAAGCGGTTGAGATCCCGCGACAGTGCCCCCAGCTCGTCACCGGATTGCCATTGCACCCTGACCGTCAGATCGTTGTTGTTGACGAGTTGAGAGAAGGTGCGATGCAGTGCCATGAAACCCAGATGCACATCCCGCAACACCTTCCAGCTAATGAGAGTGGTCAACAGCAGGCAAAAGAGCACCGCCAGCGACCCCCACCAGAAGCTGCGCTGACTATCCCCCTGCATCTGCTCTACCCGTTCGAACAGCTGCTGGTAGAGCTGATCCTCGCCCTGTTTGAGCTGGTCGATCTTCTCGGTACTCACGGCAAACCAGCGCTCGGGATCGACGCCAAAGCCCCCCTCGGTCATCTTGCCCAGCGCGAGCTGCTCATATTTCGCAACCTCTGCCATCACAGGGCTCTTCTCTATTTGCTCAAGAAGGTGTAGCTGGGCCGGGCTTGCCACAGCGCGAAAACGCTCCAGATAGCTCTGCTGGGCAGCGAGCAGAGACATAAATTGCTGCAAGGTGGCCGGGGTGAAACTCCCTTTGGCAAAGACATTGCTGAGGGTCGCTCGCTCCATCCCCATGCGCTCCTTGTTTTGCAAGAAAGCGGCGTAGGCATTGGTCTGCAGTGCGATCCCGGCATCCTGACTGCGCAGGCTAATCTCATCCACTACCTTGAGCAAAGAGGCAATCAACTGACTATAGAAGGCGACCTGACGGGGGGCCTCTATGGCCAACTTGCTCACCTGATCGCGGATCCCCATCAACTCGCTCAACCCCAGATCCGCCTGCTCGTGGGCAATGTCCCTCTCCAGCGCCTGAAAGCGACGAATGGCTTCATCAACCAGTTGCCGCTGACGTGGCAGGGCATCTGCAAATTTACGCCCTTCAGAGCCGATAAACCCCGCCGACATGCCGCGCTCCTTTTGCAGCTCGTGCACCAGCTGGGCGCTGCGTTCGACCACAGTCAGCTGCTGCTGGGCTTGCGCCATCTCATGGGCCCCCTGATATCTGTCGTATGCGTAATGGCTGGCAAAAAACAGCAGCGCCAATAACGGCAGGCAAATTGCCAACAACATCTTGCTGGCCAATCCGAGTCTGTTCATCCCGCATCCCTGTTATGTTTATCAACGCATTGATTATATCCAGCCTGTTCGCTTATACCGCAGAAGAGATCCACCATTTGCCATATCCATGAGCTGCATCAACCATTTTCTGATCGCTGCTGCATGCCGCCAACCATCGCCAGTTGCACAGGGAGTAAGGCGACAGGAGATCCCATGGTTGAGCCAATCCCTGATAAGACACCATGGATGGCCAACCACGCCATCGGCCATGGCTCTCTGTTGATTACCCGCATGATGCCGCACATATCCAATAAAAACGCCAGCCTTGCGGCTGGCTTTCTCCCTTATCTCTCGTGGGGCTTATTTCAGGTCGAAGCGGTCGTTGTTCATCACCTTGACCCAGGCCTTGACGAAGTCGCGCACAAACTTCTCCTTGCCATCGTGCTGGGCATAGACCTCTGCGTAGGCACGCAGCACCGAGTTGGAGCCAAACACCAGGTCAACCCGGGTGGCAGTCCACTTCACGGCGCCGCTCTGGCGATCCACTATGTCGTAGCTGTTGCGGCCGGTGGGCTTCCAGCTATAGGCCATATCGGTCAGGTTGACGAAGAAGTCGTTGCTAAGCACCCCGACCCGGTCGGTAAAGACGCCGTGGGCAGCGCCCCCGTAGTTGGTGCCCAGCACCCGCATGCCACCGACCAGCACCGTCATCTCGCGGGCGGTGAGCCCCAGCAGCTGGGCGCGGTCGAGCAGCATCTCCTCTGGCTGCACCTTGTAGTGCCCCTTCTGCCAGTTGCGGAACCCATCGTGCAGGGGTTCCAGGAAGGCAAACGACTCGGCATCGGTCTGCTCGGTGGTGGCATCGCCACGACCCGGCGCAAAGGGAACGACGATATCAATGCCAGCCAGCTTGGCTGCCTGCTCTACCGCCGCGCTGCCCCCCAGCACGATCAGGTCGGCGATGCTGACCGGCTTGCTCAGGGTGGCCTGCAGGGTTGTCAGGGCATTGAGGACCTTCTCGAGGCGAGTCGATTCGTTGCCTTCCCACTCCTTCATCGGCGCAAGGCGGATACGGGCCCCATTGGCCCCACCGCGATAGTCGGAGCCGCGGAAGGTGCGGGCACTGTCCCAGGCGGTGGCGATCAAATCGGCCGGCGCCACGCCGCAGGCCAGCAGCTTGCCCTTCAGCTCGCTCACCTCCTGCTCGGAGAGCTGGTCATCCACCGCCGGTACAGGGTCTTGCCACACCAGCACCTCGCTCGGTACTTCCGGCCCCAGATAGCGGCTGCGCGGCCCCATGTCGCGGTGGGTCAGCTTGAACCAGGCACGGGCAAAGGCGTCGGAGAAGAGGGCCTGATCGGCGGCGAAACGCTCGGAGATCTCCCGGTAGGCGGGATCGAAGCGCAGGGCCATGTCGGCATCGGTCATGATGGGATTGCAGCGGATAGAGGCATCTTCCACATCCACCGGGCGATCCTCTTCCTTGATGACGACGGGCTCCCACTGCCAAGCGCCGGCCGGGCTCTTCTTGAGCCACCAGTCATGGCCAAGCAGCATCTTGAAGTAGCCGTTGTCCCAACGGGTCGGGTTACTGGTCCAGGCCCCCTCGATGCCACTGGTGACCGTATCGCGGCCGATGCCACGGGTCTCGTGGTTCATCCACCCCAGCCCCTGCTCGTGCAGATCGGCGCCCTCCGGGGCCGGACCCAGACGGGCGGCACTGCCGTTACCGTGAGCCTTGCCGACGGTGTGGCCACCGGCGGTCAGGGCGACGGTCTCTTCGTCATTCATTCCCATGCGGGCGAAGGTAACGCGCATGTCCTGGGCCGTCTTCAAGGGATCCGGGTTGCCATCCACCCCTTCCGGATTGACGTAAATCAGCCCCATCATCACCGCCGCCAGCGGGTTTTCCAGATCCCGCTCGCCGCTGTAACGGCTACCTGCGCTGCCGCTCGGCGCCAGCCACTCCTTCTCGGAGCCCCAGTACACGTCTTTTTCCGGATGCCAGATATCCTCACGCCCAGCGGCAAAGCCGAAGGTCTTGAGCCCCATGGACTCATAGGCGACGTTGCCCGCCAGGATCATCAGGTCGGCCCAGGAGATCTTGTTGCCGTATTTCTGTTTGATGGGCCACAGCAGGCGACGCGCCTTGTCGAGGTTGCCGTTATCTGGCCAGCTGTTGAGAGGGGCGAAGCGCTGGTTGCCGGTGTTGGCTCCGCCACGGCCATCGGTGGCGCGGTAGCTACCCGCCGCATGCCAGGCCATGCGGATCATCAAACCGCCGTAGTGCCCCCAGTCGGCCGGCCACCAGGGCTGGCTGTCGGTCATCATGGCGTGCAGATCAGCCTTGAGAGCGTCGTAGTCCAGACTGTTAAACGCCGCGGCGTAATCGAACGACTCGTCCATCGGGTTGGTCTTGCTGTCGTGCTGATGCAAGATGTCGAGGTTAAGGGCATTGGGCCACCAGATTGGGGTCTCCTGGTTGGCAGAGGTGGCGGCACCGTGGGCGATGGGGCATTGACCGGCCCCGCTGGCGTGTTTGTCCATCTATCAGATCCTCGTGTGGTCGTAATGACGGCGAAACCCTTCGTTTCGCTGATGAGACTAGCCTACGCCTGCTAAAACACCTTGAACATTGAATTAAAAAGCTCACATCAATCGTTTTTTAAGATTAAACCCCCCGTTATCCGAACACGATCATTCCTTTTCTCCACCCGGGCAACCGAGATGAGATACACAGTCACACTCCTTTCGCTATCCTGAATGCCTCCTATCACCCGAGGTCAGGTACCGGGGGAGAGAAGGAGCTGGCTGCCAAGATCTCGACGATCTCCCTCTTTCTCCTGCTGCAAAATCTTGATGCGATACACATCTGGCGCATGGCTATCCCGCATCACCTCGATGAACACCCCTTCACGTTCGAATTCCCACACAGGTCCGCCCTGTGCAGGGATCTCGATATAGCGGCTGTGCCTCTCCAGAGGCTGTACGCTGAGGTTGACCGCACCGGCGACGCCCGTAAGGAGCAGGCTTAACAGCGCTGCACGTATCATCTTCCATTCCTTATGCGTCCAGATGGACTCCGGGTAAATGAACAAGGGCGGCCAATTGGCCGCCCTCACTATCTCTGGACATCAGCGGATCGTCGCCATCTGCCGCACGCAGCGTTGCTCCCTGTCATCCACCCGCTTGGCAAACCAGGCGGTGGTGAGGTTGCGGGTGATCTTGGGGCTTTTCAGCTGGATGCCGGGCAGAATGGCGCGGGGTTGCCGCTTGCCCGCTTGCTGGTCGGCCAGGGTGAAGATGCGATGGTAAAGATCGGTCTCGGCAAACTCGGCGGTATCGCCTTTACGCAGGCTCTGACGGATCGCCTGTTTGCTCATATTGACCCGGTTGGCGAGGGTGTAGACGGCCAGTTCGGTGTTACCCGGCAGATCCGAGTCATAGCGGATCAAATCCCCGTCCAGCGCCAGAGTTTTGCCACTCAAGCGGCTGACGGCGGCCTGAAAAGCGGCGTTGCGGCTGGCATACCAGCCTGCATTGAAGTCGGCGAAACGGTAGAGGGTATCCGGGTAGTTGGCGGGATAACCGAAAATATGTTTGGTACCAAACCAGATACCACCGCGGCGGGTAAACACCTCGCGGCGGATGGAGTCCTTGACGGGATAGGGGTAGCCACGGGTATTGGCCTCGGCAAAGGCGATGCTCACCTGCATGGGGCCGCCGGTGCGCACCGGGTTGAGGTTGCCAAACAGCGTCTTGCCCATCGGCAGCATGCTGATCATATCCTCGAAAATTTCACTCATCTCCCGCTCGGTACGCAACTTGTCGATCCGCTCGGCATAGCTCTTGCCGGTGGGCGAGTTGATGGAGAGCGCGGCCCGCACCATAAACTCGGGGATCAGCAGCTTGGCCGCCCGCTTGTTGATCTCCTGCCAGGCGATCTTGCCAAGACCCGGCACCACGGGGTCGGCCTGATAGGTCGCCTCCTGCTCCGCCACCGCCAGCACGCTACAAACGTTGTGCTCATTGACCGTCACCCCCTGACTGGTGAGCGCCGTCACCACGTCGTTAGCCCACCCCTGTTTGTCAGGCACCTGACGGGGCAAGAAGCGCACGATGCGGCTCTTCATATCCGCCGGTTTGCGCGGCTGCATGGCAGGCGGCGTGTTGGGGTTGCTCACGCTCGCCTCTTTGGTGGGCGCGGAGGAGGGATCACTGGCACAACCGGCCAGCAGCAAGGCAGCGCAGAAGGCAAGAAGACGACAGGAAGGCAAAGCGGTCATAAGCATGTCCATTGTTTGTAGGCCCTACAGGCAACGCCGCGGCACTGCACTGACAAGCAAAGTGGGGCCATTGTAGAGGATTGCCTGCTGCAGTTGAAACCCGCGCTCGCAGCATCCCCTCCCCTTGCCAGCTTTTGCCACCCCACGCGCCATCCGTTGTCTGCGATGCGGAAGACATGACCTTCCTCAATAGCTCACTCGGCCAAAACCGAACGGTGAGCGACAGATAAAAAGAAACCCCCGCCATCGCTGGCGGGGGTTGGTCGTCTGGCAAGTCGGACTGATGCCCGCTGCAAACTCTTAGCGGTTTTTCACCTTCTGGTGCAGCTCCTGCACCGAGTTGACGTTGGCGGTGGCATCCACGCTGATGGCCATGCAGGTGGCAAACGCCTCATTCATGGTGGTGGTATACGCCACCTTGTTCTGCAAGGCGGCGCGACGCAGTTGCTTGGAGTCCTGGATCGCTACCCGCCCTTCGGCGGTGTTGACGATGTAGGTGTACTCGCCATTCTTGATGCGATCCAGAATGTGCGGGCGACCTTCGTGCACCTTGTTGACCAGGCGCGGGTTGATGCTCGCTTCACCCAGCGCGACGGCGGTGCCGTGAGTGGCATCCAGCTCGTAGCCCAGCTCCAGCAGCTTGGCAGCCAAGTCGACCACCTGCGCCTTGTCGCTGTGACGCACTGACAAGAGGGCACGACCCTCTTTCGGTACGGCGTGGTTGGCACCCAGCTGCGCCTTGGCATAGGCCTCGGCAAAGCTGCTGCCCACTCCCATTACCTCACCGGTGGAGCGCATCTCTGGCCCCAGCAGCGGGTCAACCCCCGGGAACTTGGCGAACGGCAGCACCACCTCTTTCACCGAGTAGTAGGGCGGGATGATCTCTTTGGTAAAGCCCTGTTCTTGCAGCGACTGACCGGCCATCACACGAGCGGCAATCTTGGCCAGCGGGGCACCGGTTGCCTTGGAGACGAACGGCACGGTACGGGCGGCACGCGGGTTCACTTCGATGAGATAGATATCATCGCCCTTGACCGCGAACTGCACGTTCATCAGACCGATAACGCCGAGTTCCAGCGCCAGCTTGCGCACCTGCTCGCGGATCTCGTCCTGAATTTTCTTGGACAAGGTATAGGGAGGCAGGGAGCAACCGGAGTCACCGGAGTGGATACCGGCCTGCTCGATGTGCTCCATGATGCCGCCGATGACCACGTCGGTGCCGTCGCAGATAGCATCCACGTCCAGCTCGGTGGCGTCATCCAGGAAGCGGTCCAGCAGTACCGGCGATTCGTTGGAGACGCTCACGGCCTCGGCGAAGTAGCGACGCAGATCCTGCTCGTCATAGACGATTTCCATGGCGCGACCACCCAGCACATAGGAGGGGCGCACCACCAGCGGGTAGGTGATCCGCTCGGCGGTCAGCACGGCCTGCTCCAGGTTGGTCACGGTGCCGTTTTCCGGCTGCTTGAGACCCAGACGCTCGACGGCAGACTGGAAGCGCTCGCGGTCTTCGGCGCGGTCAATGGCATCCGGGCTGGTACCGATGATCGGCACGCCGTTCGCTTCCAATGCCCGTGCAAGCTTCAGCGGGGTCTGGCCACCGTACTGAACGATGACGCCCTTGGGTTTTTCGATGCGCACGATTTCCAACACATCTTCCAGGGTCACCGGCTCGAAGTAGAGACGATCCGAGGTGTCGTAATCGGTGGAGACGGTCTCCGGGTTGCAGTTGACCATGATGGTCTCGTAACCGTCTTCGCGCAGGGCCAGCGCCGCGTGCACGCAGCAGTAGTCGAACTCGATACCCTGACCGATACGGTTCGGGCCGCCGCCGATGATCATGATCTTGTCGCGGTTGCTCGGGGCCGCTTCGCACTCCTCGTCATAGCTGGAGTACATGTAGGCGGTGTTGGTGGCGAACTCGGCGGCGCAGGTATCGACCCGCTTGTAGACCGGGAAGATGTTGTGACGGGCGCGCAGTTTGCGCACTTCCCCTTCGGCCACGCCGAGGATCTTGGCCAGACGGGCATCGGCAAAGCCTTTGCGCTTGAGGGCACGCAGGAAGTCGGCATCGAGACCGGCCATGCCGCGCTCTTTCACCTCTTCTTCCAGCTTCACCAGGTCTTCAATCTGTACCAGGAACCAGGGGTCAATCTTGGTCAGCTTGAAGATGCCGTCCATGGAGAGACCGGCGCGGAACGCATCGGCGATATAGAAGATACGGTCGCTACCGGCGTCCTGCAGCTCGTGACGGATGCGGGTCAGGGAGTCCGGGGCATTGAGGTCAACCATGGGGTCGAAGCCGGTTTTGCCGGTCTCGAGGCTGCGTAGCGCCTTGTGCAGGGACTCCTGAAAGTTGCGGCCGATGGCCATCACTTCACCGACCGACTTCATCTGGGTCGTCAGACGGTCGTTGGCACCGGCGAATTTTTCGAAGTTGAAGCGCGGCACCTTGGTGACCACGTAGTCGATGGCCGGCTCGAAGGAGGCCGGCGTGCGACCGCCGGTGATGTCGTTCATCAGCTCGTCGAGGGTGTAACCGATGGCGAGCTTGGCGGCGATCTTGGCGATGGGGAAACCGGTCGCCTTGGAAGCCAGCGCAGAGGAGCGCGACACCCGCGGGTTCATCTCGATGATGACCATACGGCCATCTTTCGGGTTGATGCCGAACTGGACGTTGGAGCCGCCGGTCTCGACGCCGATCTCGCGCAGCACCGCCATGGAGGCGTTGCGCATCAGCTGGTACTCCTTGTCGGTCAGCGTCTGGGCTGGCGCGACCGTGATGGAGTCACCGGTGTGGATACCCATGGGGTCGAAGTTTTCGATGGCGCAGACGATGATGCAGTTGTCGTTGCGATCCCGCACCACCTCCATCTCGTACTCTTTCCAGCCGATCAGCGACTCGTCGATGAGCAGCTCTTTGGTCGGCGACAAGTCCAGACCACGCTCGCAGATCTCGACGAACTCTTCGGTGTTGTAGGCAATGCCGCCACCGGAGCCGCCCATGGTAAAGGAGGGGCGGATGATGCAGGGGAAGCCGACCATCTGCTGCACGCCCCACGCCTCTTCCATGTTGTGGGCGATACCGGCGCGCGGACACTCCAGACCAATGCTCTTCATGGCGATGTCAAAGCGACGGCGATCTTCGGCCTTGTCGATGGCATCGGCAGTGGCACCGATCATCTCGACCCCGAACTCGGCCAGCACGCCGTGCTTCTCCAGATCCAGTGCGCAGTTCAGTGCAGTCTGGCCGCCCATGGTGGGCAGGATGGCATCAGGGCGCTCTTTCTTGATGATTTCGCGCACCACTTCCCAGGTGATGGGCTCGATATAGGTGGCGTCCGCCATCTCCGGGTCGGTCATGATGGTGGCCGGGTTGGAGTTGACCAGAATGACGCGGTAGCCCTCCTCGCGCAGGGCTTTGCACGCCTGGGCGCCGGAGTAGTCAAATTCGCAGGCCTGGCCGATGACGATGGGGCCGGCGCCGAGGATCAGGATGCTCTGAAGGTCATTACGTTTTGGCATGAAACTCTTTCCTCTATTTCTTAGGCGCGATACTGCTTAATCAATTCAATAAAGTGGTCAAAGAGACCAGCACAATCGTGCGGGCCCGGGCTCGCTTCCGGGTGCCCCTGGAAGCTGAAGGCCGGACGGTCGGTGCGGTGGATACCTTGCAGGGAGCCGTCGAACAGGGAGACGTGGGTGGCGCGCAGGCAATCCGGCAGGGTGCTCTCATCTACCGCAAAGCCGTGGTTCTGGGCGGTGATCATCACTGTGTTGTCGTCGAGACTCTTCACCGGATGGTTGGCGCCGTGGTGGCCAAACTTCATCTTGACGGTCTTGGCACCGGAGGCCAGACCCAGCAGCTGGTGACCCAGACAGATGCCGAACACCGGCGTGTTGGTATTGAGGAAAGCCTTGATGGCCTCGATGGCGTAGTCGCACGGCTCGGGGTCGCCGGGGCCGTTAGAGAGGAAGATGCCATCGGGATTCATCGCCAGTACCTCGGCGGCCGGAGTCTTGGCCGGCACCACGGTCAGGCGGCAACCACGGTCAACCAGCATCCGCAGGATGTTGCGCTTGACGCCAAAATCATAGGCCACCACGTGGTATTTTAGCTGGTCGGCATCCGGGGTGACGTGCCCCTTGCCAAGCTGCCAGCTCCCGGTCGTCCAGTGGTACGCTTCACCAACCGTCACCTCTTTGGCCAGATCCATCCCTTTCAAACCGGGGAAGGCGCGGGCCTGTTCGAGGGCATAGGCTTCATCGGCTTGCTTCCCAGCCAGAATGCAGCCAGCCTGAGCGCCTTTCTCACGCAGGATGCGGGTCAGTTTGCGGGTGTCGATGTCGGCGATGCCAACGATATTGTGAGACTTGAGGTAATCGGAGAGGGATTGCTGATTGCGGAAATTGGAGGCAAGTATCGGAAGGTCCCGGATGATCAATCCCTGAGCGTGGATCTGACTGGACTCTTCATCTTCGCTGTTGGTGCCGGTGTTGCCTATATGAGGGTAAGTGAGGGTGACTATCTGACGGGAATAAGAGGGATCGGTGAGGATTTCCTGATAGCCCGTCATCGACGTATTGAAAACCACTTCACCAACGGAACATCCCTCGGCGCCTATCGACACGCCTTTGAACACAGTTCCATCTTCCAGCACTAGCAATGCAGTGTGATTCAAGACAACCTCCAGTTATTTAGCTTTAAATTCAGCAATTTACCTGGGTGTTGCGGGCTCGGTTCCGGTCTTGGACAGGCCTCGAACCCGGCAGATTTCTGGCAAATTGGGCGCATTCTACTTAAAAACGATCGCATTTCAACGTCTTTTCTCAGATGAAATGCATCCAAATTCAATAAAAAGGCAATATTAACCATTATCTATGCACCATTTCGCTTTGCAACCCCCTCATATGAAAGAAAAGTAAAAACCAACACCAAAAGATGCAGCCAAGCCCGCAATAGCGACAAAAACCAACAAAAAATCAAACAAAAACAATGACATTTATTTTTATACAGAAACCATTAATGACAAATTAAACGCTTTTATTTTGACAAGAGTGAACGATAAAGGTGGAAAACGTTTTTCTTCGTTTGAATTTTTACTCTTTTCCGAGTCGTGTAAAAAAATGGCTTCATCAGCCATAAAGATGCTCAAATCTGTTACCTGGTGATGACATTCAGGAAGGAAAAATCTGGTGGATAACACAATAGTGTGATTTATAAGGCATTCAGAAAAAAATTGCAGGCAGTGTGCCTTTTTAGACAAACTCGAACTGACTGACAGCAAAAACCCCGGCAAGCCGGGGTTTTTCACTGGGTAGCAGTAGTACGAAAGCGCCGCTCAGAGGCATCACTTGAGATTGAGCACATCCTGCATGTCGTAAAGACCGGCACCCTGCTGGCCGAGCCACTTGCCCGCCCGCACCGCACCGTTGGCGAAGGTCAGGCGGCTGGAGGCCTTGTGGCTGATCTCCACCCGCTCGCCGATATCGGCAAACATGACGGTATGCTCCCCCACCAGATCGCCGGCACGAATAGTGGCAAAGCCGATAGTGTTGCGATCCCGCTCGCCAGTGATCCCCTCGCGACCATAGACGGCGCACTCCTTGAGGTCGCGACCCAGCGTTTTGGCGACCACTTCCCCCATGGAGAGCGCAGTACCGGACGGCGCATCCACCTTGTGGCGATGGTGACCCTCGATGATCTCGATGTCGGTATAATCTCCCATCACCTTGGCGGCCTGTTCCAGCAACTTGAACACCAGGTTGACCCCGACCGAGTAGTTGGAGGCGAACACGATACCGATCTGCTTGCCCGCCTCTTTCAGGGCGGCCTTGCCTGCCTCGTCAAAACCGGTGGTGCCGATCACCATCTGCTTGTGGTGGGCCAGCGCAAAGGCCAGATTGGCCAGGGTCACCTCGGGGCGGGTAAAGTCGATAATGAGGTCAAACTCATCACGCACCTTGTCCAGACTGTCGCTGATGGCTACACCCAGATGGCCCAGCCCGCCCAGCTCACCGGCATCGAGGCCGATCACAGCCGAACCCGGCCGCTCCAGCGCCGCACCGACCACCACGCCATCGGTGTTGGTGATGGCCTCCAGCAGCACCTTGCCCATACGACCATTACAGCCCATCACAGCCACACGGATCGGATTGTCCATCTCCACCCTCTCATCTCTTTTAATTACGGAAAGAGACCGTTTTACCAGCCTGCGCCGGGTTTGAAAAGCTCACTCTTCACCACCGCGTACCGTCGACATATAAACGGAAATTGCTAACAAATCAGAATATTTGACGGATTTAATCTCAAAGGCGAAATCGCCAAACAAAAACACCTATCCATCTGGACGTCTATCTTGACCGAGCGAGGTTGACTCACTACTGTGAGCCCCCCAAAGCGGCAGGATGCCCACCCTGTTTTCCTCTGTTCCTATCCGATACAGGCGTAAAGCAGTTCACGACAGGAGGTCATTGTTCAATATCAGAGGAACACATGATCCAGACTCAACCCAGTGCCAGGGCCTTGTTGCCACTTCTGGTTTTTCTCGCACTCTTTATCGGTACCGGTACCTGGCTGACCCTGCAGGGGGTCGAGTTCGCCTTCTATCAGCTGCCCGCTCCGGTTGCTGCCCTGCCTGCGGTGATGCTCGCCCTGCTGCTTGGCAAAGAGAGCTTCAACAGCAATCTGGAGACCTTCTTCAAGGGGGTTGGCCACAGCAACATCATGGCGATGTGCCTTATCTATCTGCTGGCGGGGGCCTTTGCCAGCGTGGCCAAGGCCACTGGCGGCGTTGATGCTACCGTGGCGCTGGGTCTCTCCCTCATCCCCGGCTGGGCGCTGCTGCCCGGGCTGTTCCTCATCTCTGCCTTTATTGCTACCGCCATGGGCACCTCCATGGGCACCATAGGGGCTGTGGCCCCCGTGGCCCTCGGGGTGGCGCAGGCGACCAGCATCGATCCGGTACTGATGGCGGGCACTATTCTCTCCGGTGCCATGTTTGGCGATAACCTCTCCATCATCTCCGACACCACCATAGCCGCGACCCGCAGTCAGGGTTGCGAGATGAAGGACAAGTTCCGCGAGAACTTCAAGATTGCGGCCCCTGCCGCCATCGCGGTGATCCTGCTCTATCTGACCCTGGGATCAGTGGGTGAATCCCCTGCCAACGGCAGCACCATCGAGCTGTTCAAGGTGATGCCCTATCTGCTGATCCTGGGGCTGGCACTCGCCGGGGTGAATGTGTTCGTGGTGCTGGGGATCGGCATCCTGGCCGCCGGTGCAGTAGGCATGATCAACGGCTACGCCATCGGTCAGTTCAGCAAGGATATCTATCAGGGCTTTACCGGCATGCAGGAGATCTTCCTGCTCTCCATGCTGATCGGCGGCCTCGGCGCCCTGATGGAGCGTCAGGGTGGGCTGGCCTGGATCAGCGAGCGCATCAGCACCCTGATAGCCCGTTTCACTCGCGAGCACAACGGTGAACAGAACGAGAAAGCGGCCGAGCTCGGCATCGCCGGGGTGGTGAGCCTCACCAACCTCTGCACCGCCAACAACACGGTGGCCATTATCGTCGCCAGCAAGGTGGCCCGGGATCTGGCGGATCACCACGGGGTCACTGCGCGCCGCGCCGCCTCCATGCTCGATATTTTCTCTTGCGTGGTACAGGGTCTGATCCCCTGGGGCGCACAGGCGCTGCTGCTGGGCTCCATCTTCGCCCTGTCGCCACTGGCGGTGGTGAGCATGAGTTTCTACCCGATGGCGCTCGCTGTGGCGGCTCTGATTGCCGTGTTCGTGAAGCACCAAATGCGCGGCAAAGCTGACAAGCAATAACATCTGACGCTGGCACATCCGATAGTGAAGCAACAGATGCTCTCCCTGTTGATGATATATCGGCCCGCCAGCGTATATCCCGCCTCCCCCGGGCATCAGCCGTCCGGGGTGGATGTCCCTCTGTCATACACCTTAACGTCCAGAGTGAATGTGCTAAGGTAGAGCGCGTTCACGCCATCGATGCGCAGCGATACCAGAGGTTCCCCATGCATGAGTCCCAACCCGAACGTCAATCCCTGCGCCAACTGGTTCGTCAACGCCGCAAAAATCTGAGTCCGATCGAGCAGCAAGCGGCGGCCCAACAGCTGCTGGCCCAGTTCAAGCAACACCCCGAGATCCTCGCAGCCAAACGCATTGCCCTCTATCTGGCCAATGACGGGGAGATCAATCCCTTGCCCACCATCGACTGGCTGTGGGCCCAGCACAAAGAGGTCTACCTGCCGGTGCTCCACCCCTTTACCCCGGGTCACCTGCTCTTTTTGCGCTACACCGCCACCAGCCCCATGGTGCGCAACCGCTACGGCATCGAAGAGCCGGAGTTGGATATCCTGCAGGTGGTGCCCCACAGCACGCTCGATCTTATCTGCACCCCGCTGGTTGCCTTCGATGACCAGGGCAATCGCCTTGGTATGGGGGGTGGTTACTATGATCGCACTCTCGCCATCTGGCATGAGCACAAGCTGGGCCCAAAGCCACTCGGTATTGCCCACGACTGCCAGCAGGTGGATGCGGTTCCGCAAGAGGAGTGGGATGTGCCACTGCCCCAGATCATCACCCCAAGCCACTGCTGGCGCTTTGAATAGGCTGTTTTTGGCCAGCAACCCCGGCTTTGTGCGCGCAAACGCAGAATAAACAGGCAAACGATTTACAAAGTCCTTCTTTTTGCCCCGGAACGTGAGTAACAAGGTCGCGACGGGGTACCGGGTTGGATATAATGCGCCCGCTTTTTTCTTAAGGAACGATCATGACTCAAGATGAAATGAAGAAGGCGGCCGGTTGGGCTGCGCTCAAGTATGTGGTTCCCGGCACCATCGTCGGGGTGGGCACCGGCTCTACCGTCAACCACTTTATCGACGCGCTGGCGACCATGAAGGACGAGATCAAGGGGGCGGTATCCAGCTCCGTGGCCTCTACCGAGCGCCTCAAGGGCTTCGGCATCACCGTATATGATCTCAACGAGATCGACGCCCTCTCCGTCTATGTGGATGGCGCCGACGAGATCAACGCAACCCGCGACATGATCAAGGGCGGCGGCGCAGCCCTGACCCGCGAGAAGATCGTTGCCGCCGTGGCTGACAAGTTCATCTGCATCATCGACAACACCAAGACCGTCGACGTGCTGGGCCAGTTCCCGCTGCCGGTGGAAGTGATCCCGATGGCCCGCGAATACGTGGCCCGCGAAATCCGCAAACTGGGCGGCAACCCGGTGTGGCGTGAAGGCGTGGTCACCGACAACGGCAACCACATTCTGGATGTGAAAGGCATGGCCATTACCGACGCCAAGGCGTTGGAAGTACAACTGAATGCCATCGTTGGCGTGGTCACCAACGGCCTGTTCGCCGCTCGCGGCGCCGATGTGGTCCTGATCGGTACGCCGGACGGCGTGATTACCCAGTAATCCCGACACCGGTGGCACAGTGCAGCGGCATACTCCCTCGCCCGCCATCGCCACTCTGCCAGCCCAGGCGTAGCAGCGGCGCTGATTGAGCCCCGCAATGGGATATGACCCAAACATTGCACTGTGAATAAATGACGGCGCCTGATGGCGCCGTTTTTATTTATCCCTCAACAAGTTGCATACGGATGTTTACAACATTCGTTGATAACTTCAAAGAATTTGACTTTCGTCACAAATATTCCCTCTCCCAAACGTTTTTGCTACTTTACGGTTTTCTTCGCACACCAAATCTGCACTTACGTTTGCACATACAGAGGGATCGTCATGACTGCCAAGTTTTCGTTGGACAAGGATAAAATCAAGGTGCTGCTGCTGGAGGGAGTCCATCCCAACACCGTAGAGACCTTTCGTGCCGCAGGTTACACCAGTGTGGAGTATCTCAAGACCTCTCTTTCCGAAGAGGAGCTGATCGAGCAGATCCGCGACGTCCATTTCATCGGGCTGCGCTCCCGCACCCAGATCACCGAGAAAGTCCTCGACGCCGCCAACAAGCTGGTCGCCATCGGCTGCTTCTGCATCGGTACCAACCAGGTCGAGCTGGAAGCGGCCCAGATCCGCGGCATTCCGGTCTTCAACGCCCCCTTCTCCAACACCCGTTCGGTCGCCGAGCTGGTACTGGGTGAGATACTGCTACTGCTGCGCGGCATCCCCGAGAAAAACGCCAAGTGCCATCGCGGCGTGTGGGAAAAACTGGCCAACCGCTCGGTGGAAGCCCGTGGCAAGAAGCTTGGCATCATCGGCTACGGCCACATCGGTACCCAGCTTGGCATCATCGCCGAGAGCATCGGCATGAAGGTTTATTACTACGATATCGAGAACAAGCTCTCGCTGGGTAACGCCATTCAGGTGCCGAGCATGGTCGAGCTGCTCAATATGTCTGACGTCATCAGTTTGCATGTGCCGGAGACCGCCTCCACCAAGAACATGATCGGTGCCGAGCAGCTGCGGATGATGAAACCCGGCGCCATCTTCATCAACGCCGCCCGCGGTACAGTGGTGGATATCGACGCGCTGGCTGACGTGATCAAGAGCGGCCATATCGCTGGCGCCGCTATCGACGTCTTCCCGGTCGAGCCCAAGTCCAACGACGAGGAGTTCCAAAGCCCGCTGCGTGGACTGGAGAACGTGATCCTGACTCCGCACATCGGTGGCACCACCCATGAAGCGCAGGAGAACATCGGGCTGGAAGTGGCCAACAAGCTGGTCAAATACTCCGACAACGGCTCCACCCTCTCTGCCGTCAACTTCCCGGAAGTGTCGCTGCCGGGCCACAAGGGCTCCAGCCGCCTGCTGCACATTCACCGCAACCAGCCGGGGGTGATGAACAAGATCAACCAGATCTTCGCCGAAGAGGGGATCAACATCGCCGGTCAATACCTGCAGACCAGCAGCCATATCGGTTACGTGGTGATCGACGTGGAGACCGAGCACAGCGAGAAGGCGCTCGCCAAGCTCAAAGAGATCGACGGTACCATCCGCGCCCGCATCCTCCACTGATAGACCCTTATCTGCGCAGCAAAAAGCCCGTCGTGATGACGGGCTTTTGTATGAAGCAGAACCTAAAGGCAGCGTAGTGGCTTACCACCACCCCAACAGATTGCGGCCCACCAACGCGCCCCATACCAGGGCGTTCAAGGCCAGCGCGATAAAAACGGCGGCGGAGCCCAAATCCTTGGCGCGGCCGGAGAGCTCATGATGCTCGGAGCCAACCCTGTCTACCACAGCTTCAATGGCGGAGTTGAGGATCTCGACAATCACCACCAGCCAGCTGATGACGATAAGCAGCAGGATCTGGTTGAGAGAATCCCCCAGCCAGAAGGCCAGCGGCATCAGCAACAGGATCAGCATCAGCTCCTGCCGAAAAGCCGCCTCGTTAATCCAGGCTGACTTGAGCCCCTTCATGCTATAACCGGTTGCGTTGATGATGCGGGTGACCCCGGTTGCCCCTGGCTTTGCCACGCTATCTACCTCATTTGGAATCGATTTTGGCCTCACATCCTATCAGAGCCCCCCAAGGTTTCAATCAGGGGACTTTTGCTTTATTTTATCTCTTTGCTTTTTCGCCCCTTGCGGCTGACACCACCCACTCGAGACTTGAGTTGTATGTCCATTCACACAGATGAATTGCGCACCCGTCGCCTGGAGTCACTGATCACTCCGAGCGAGCTTGCACACGCGTTTCCGATCACCGATACCATTGCCCAGAATCTGCTGGATGCCCGTCGCGAAGTGGAAGCCATTCTGGCCGGAGACGATCAGCGCCTGCTGGTCATTGTCGGCCCCTGCTCTATCCATGATCCCGCAGCTGCTCGCGAGTATGCCCAGCGCCTCAACGCCCTGCGCGAGCACTATAAAGAGAGCCTCTGCATCGTGATGCGCACCTACTTCGAGAAGCCGCGCACCATCGTCGGCTGGAAAGGGCTCATCAACGATCCGCGCCTCGATGGCAGTTTCGACGTCAACGAAGGGCTGAAACTGGCGCGCAAACTGCTGGTCGACATTAACGAGATCGGCATGCCCACCGCCACCGAGTTCCTCGATATGGTGACCGGCCAGTATATTGCCGACCTCATCACCTGGGGCGCTATCGGTGCGCGCACCACTGAATCCCAGGTACACCGCGAGATGGCCTCCGCCCTCTCCTGCCCGGTCGGTTTCAAGAACGGCACTGACGGCAACACCCGCATCGCTATCGATGCGGTGCGCGCCGCCCGTCACAGCCACATCTTCTATTCGCCGGACAAGGACGGCAAGATGACCATCTATCGCACCGCCGGTAACCCCTTTGGTCATGTGATCCTGCGTGGCGGCCACAGGCCCAACTACGACACCGCCAGTGTCGATGAAGCGTGTGAAGCGCTGGCCGATGTGGGGCTGCCGGAGCGTCTGGTGGTCGATTTCAGCCACGGCAACAGCATGAAGGATCACCGTCGTCAGCTGCTGGTGGCGCAAGACATCTGCGATCAACTGCGCCGCGGCCGTACCGGCATCGCCGGCATCATGGCCGAGAGCTTCCTGGTGGAAGGGCGTCAGGATGTGGAGAACGGCTGCGCCGCCATCTTTGGCCAGAGCATCACAGATGCCTGCCTGTCGTGGAACGACACCGAAACCCTGCTGGCTATGCTGGCCGAGGCGGCGCAGGTGCGGTTGAACAAAACAAACCTGCGGTAACGGCTGCGGCATTACCCTTCGGCCAGAGCATCACAGATGCCTGCCTGTCATGTAACGACACCGAAACTCTGCTGACGATGCTGGCAGAGGCGGCGCAGGGGTGGTTGAACAAAGCAAACCTGCGGTAACGGCTGCGGCATCACCCTTCGGCCAGAGCATCACAGATGCCTGCCTGTCGTGGAACGACACCGAAACCCTGCTGGCCATGCTGGCCGAGGCGGCGCAGGTGTGCCTGAGCAAACAGGCTTGAACTGCGAATAAAACCAAAGGGGCCGGTATTTTTGATACCGGCCCCTTCTTTTTGCTGTCGGCCGATTACGCTTCGCTCATCGACCCTGCACGCGCACTTTTTCCTCTACACCCTACTTACAAACTGGGCATAAACCAGACTCGGCCCGCGGCTTCGATGCGGTCGGTGCGGATCTGAAATACCTGCTCCAGCAGCGCCTCATCCACCAGTTCGATGCCCCCTTCGCGCACCACCACGCCCTGTTGCAGGCAGAGGATGCGGTCGGCCCAGTCGATGGCCAGATTGATATCGTGGATGGCGAGCACCACCAGCAACCCCTGCCCGGCCAGGGTTTTCAGCAGCCGCAGCAGCGCCAGCTGGTGATGCAGGTCGAGCCCCGCCAGCGGTTCATCCAGCAGCAACACCTTGCCGGTCGAATTGAGGCTCGGCCACACCTGCAGCAGGGTACGGGCAATCAGCACCCGCTGCTGCTCCCCCCCCGACAACTGACTGAAATCCCGGGCCAGCAAAGCCTCCAGCTCCAGCGCCTCGCACAGCGCCCGGATCGCCTCATTCTGTCTGGCGGGCGCCCCCCCCTGAGCGAATCCCAGACTCAGTACCTGAAACACCGGAATATGAAACAGCTGGGGCTGGCGCTGGGGCAGCATGGCACGCAGTTTGGCAAGCTCAGGCCAACTCAGGTCAGTGAGCACTTCCCCCCCCAGCAGCACTGTGCCATCGGTCGGCAAGATCCCCGCCAACGCACCGATCAGGGTCGACTTGCCACTGCCATTAGGGCCGAGCAGCGCCACCAGCTGGCTGCCCGTCCAGGTGAGATCGAGAGGGGCCAGCCGTGCAGGAACAGCTAGGGAGCGGGCCTCAATCAGAGGCGCGGCATCATTGTGGCACTCAGGTGTTGGCATGGACATCTTGCCTCAATAGCAGATAGATAAAGAGCGGCGCACCGACCGAGGCGGTGATGACCCCGATGGGCAGCTCGCCGGCATTCAAGGCGGAGCGGGCCACCAGATCGGCGGCCAGCAGCAGTGCCCCGCCGCCAAGCGCCGAGGCAGGCAGCAGGAAGCGCTGATCGCTGCCGCCACAGAGCCGCAGCAGATGGGGCACCACCAGCCCGACAAAACCGATGACACCACACAAAGACACGGCAACACCGGTCAGCAGACAGACCGCCAGCACCAGCCGCACCCGCATCTTGTCGACATCCATCCCCATCAGGCGAGCCTGGGTCTCCCCCAGCAGCAACTGTTGCAGCGCCTTGCCCTGCCAACAGAGCCAGCCCAAGGTGAGCGGCAGCACCAGCCACCACCAGCCGAACTGCTGACTGCCGTAAGAGAGGCTGCCCATCATCCAGAACATGAATTCACGCAAGGAGCCATCGTCGGCAAAGTACATCAGCCAGGTCATGGCGGCATTGGTGAGAATGCCGATGGCTACGCCAAACAGCAGCAAGCGGGCATGGCCGAGACGTGCACGGCGCGCCAGCCGAATGAGCACCATGGTCACCAGCAGCGCGCCAACAAAGGCCGCCAGCGACAGTCCCCAGCCGGGCAGATAGAGGCCGAGGGATTTGGCCATCGCCATCGCCACCATGGCAGCCAGCCCAGCCCCGCTTGAGACACCAATCAGCCCGGGCTCCGCCACCGGGTTGTGCAGCATCACCTGCAGCACGGCGCCGCCACAGGCGAGCGCAG
Organism: Aeromonas fluvialis; assembly: GCF_000819885.1. GTDB lineage: Bacteria > Pseudomonadota > Gammaproteobacteria > Enterobacterales > Aeromonadaceae > Aeromonas > Aeromonas fluvialis. Next base: position 114,244 of record NZ_CDBO01000021.1, on the reverse strand, counting down.
CACCTGCCAAGAGGGCCAGCAAGGCACGTGGCAGGCGCAACTCCAGCAAAATGCGCTGTTCGAGATCGCCAAGAGGCTGCCAGGGCAGCAGCACAAACTCCCCCCAGACGAGGGAGAAGAGAAACAGCAGCAGGGTCAGCAGGGTGAGGCCAAAGAGCCAACGCCGCTGCCAGCGCTGCTGGCGGGCGATAAGGGAGAGGTACAAGGATGATCCCCGACAAGGTAACTAGGCTTCATCCCCGGCCCTGTCGCAAAGCCGGGGGGAAGCAGGAAAAGGGCATGATAACAGTGGCTTGCCACCCAAGGTCAAGGCTGGTAACGCTTGGCCATCACGCTTATCTCGCCGCTGGCCACCAGATTTTGCAGCGCCACCAGCAAGGGCTGGCGCAGCGACTGGTGAGGTGAGTGCTTGCTCATCCCCAGATAGAGGGTCACCGGCATGGCGGGGCGGTAGTCCGCCTTGCCTATCCGGCTGGCATTTCCCTGACTCAGGGCATAGTCCACCTGACAGTCGGTGCCGATCATCAGCGGCAGGTGACCGCGCTGCACCATGCGCAGCAGCTGATCTTCGGTGGGTACCCCGTGCTTGTCGAGGCGGCTGTCACTGTTGAAGGGCTCAAAGTAGGCGGAGTTGAGCACATAGCCCACCTTCACCCCCTGCAGATCGCGGTATTGGTGGATCCGGGCCACATTGACCGGCTGACCATAAAACGCGGGCCAGCACTGATAGTAGGCAGGCTGCAGATAGTCGATGAACTGCGCCCGCTCGGTGGTATAGGCGAGCCCAATCATCAGATCGACCTGACCGGTCTGCATCTGCTTGAGCGCCCTGCCCCATGGCATCCGCCGCACCTGCAACTCAATGCCGCTTGTCTGTTGCAAGCGGTGCAAGATATCCATGTCAAGCCCCTGCAACCGGCCATCCGCTTGCAGGATGCGAAAAGGGGGCCAGAGATCGGTGGCGACAGTCAGGGTCGGAGCACCTTGAGCTAGGCTGGCAAACAGCAGACCAAGCAAACACCAGCTTGTCTTGCCCATTCGGTTGGATCCTTATGCTGCGCTATCCATGATCGGTTAAAAATACCCTGACCGCCCACTTATGAAAACCCATAGTTCAGAGATAAAATGCAATTGATTTTAAAGGAGAACCTAATGAACCCAATCTTTACCAGTATCGGTCTGTTGCTGTGCAGCAACGTCTTTATGACCTTTGCCTGGTACGCTCACCTCAAGAGTATGAATCACAAACCCTGGATCATTGCGGCGCTGGTGAGCTGGGGTATCGCCCTGTTCGAATACCTGCTGCAAGTGCCCGCCAACCGCATCGGCCATACGGTGATGAGCGTGGGCCAACTGAAAATCCTGCAAGAAGTGATCACACTCACCGTATTCGTCCCCTTCTCTATCTTCTATCTCAAGGAAGATCTGAAATGGGACTATCTCTGGGCAGGGCTCTGCATCCTGGGGGCGGTCTTTTTTGTCTTTCGCGAGAAACTGACCGGCGCCTAAGGCTGTACACTCAATATCATCCCGCTCATGGCATCTCATTGATCGACGAGGCAAAAAAATGGAATTGCGAGACATGTTACAGATCCTGGCCAAGCAGGATGGCTCAGACCTCTATCTGTCGACCGGCGCCCCCCCCTGCGCCAAGTTTAACGGCGGCCTGCGCCCCCTCAACGAAACACCGCTGGAGCCGGGGGAAGTGGCGCGGATCGCCGCCGAGATCATGGATGGCGAGCAGAAGCAGCAGTTCGAGAAGGAGCTGGAGATGAACCTCGCCATCTCCCTGCCACAGATCGGCCGCTTTCGGGTCAATATTTTCAAGCAGCGCAACGAAGTCTCCCTGGTGGCCCGCAACATCAAGACGGAAATCCCCCGCTTTGAAGATCTCAAACTCCCGCCTGTGCTGCTCGACACCATCATGGAGAAACGAGGCCTGGTGCTGTTTGTCGGCGGCACCGGCTCGGGCAAATCCACCTCGCTGGCGGCCCTTATCGACCACCGCAACCGCAACAGCGGCGGCCATATCATCACCATCGAGGATCCGGTGGAGTTCGTTCATCGTCACCGCAAGAGCATCATCAATCAGCGGGAAGTGGGAGTCGATACCCGCAGCTTCCACGCCGCCCTGAAAAACACCCTGCGTCAGGCGCCGGACGTCATCCTTATCGGGGAAATTCGCGATCGCGAGACCATGGAGCATGCGCTGGCCTTCTCCGAAACCGGCCACCTTGCCATCTCCACCCTGCACGCCAACAACGCCAACCAGGCGCTGGATCGCATCATCAACTTCTTCCCCGAGGAGCGCCGCCCGCAGCTGCTCAACGATCTGGGCAACAACCTCAAGGCCTTTGTCTCCCAACGACTGGTGAAAACCACCGATGGCGGCCGCCGGGCGGCGGTGGAGATCATGCTAGGCACCCACACCATCCGCGACATGATCAAGCGCGGTGAATTTGGCGGCCTCAAGGAGGTGATGGAGAAATCCAAGGCCCTCGGCATGGTCACCTTCGACAGCGCCCTGTTCAATCTGGTGGTTGAAGGGGTAATCGACGAAGAGGAGGCGGTGAAAAACGCCGACTCAGCCAACAACCTGCGCCTCAAGATCAAGCTGTGGAAGGAGAAGGGGCAGATCGCCAGCAGCAGCGATGCCACCGGCTGGAGCCTCGAACCCACCAAGGACGAGAAGGGCGATTTTTTCTAACCTGTCCCTCGAGAACCCCGGGCCCGCCCGGGGTTCTCTTTATCCCGCACGGCTGAACCGACTTATCCGCTCAGCTCACGCAGGTCACTGCCAGTCAGCACCAACGGCGAACGCGCTGGCAATACGCCACATACTCGTCGCCGAAACGGGCGCGTAGCAGCCGCTCCTCCGGCATGATCTGAAAGCGAGTCAGCCAAACCACCAGCACGATTGGCCCAACCCAGACCCAACTTCCACCCAGATAACAGCCCAAGGCGGCCAGCCAACAGAGCAACCCCAGATACATGGGATTGCGACTGAAGCGATAGACGCCACAGGTCACCAGACGGCTGGTGTGCTGAGGTTTGGTGGGGCTGACCGTAGTTTGGTGGTGACGAAACCGTTGCAGGGCACCAAATCCCATGACCCCCCCCGCCACGACCAGCACAGCCATTAGCGCCAATGCCCAGATACCGGGCTGGCTCTCCCCTCTCAGCCACCACATGGCCCCGGCACAGAACAGGAAGATCAGCGGTGGTGGCAAACGTAACTCAAGATTGACCATTTTCTTCCCCCTGCAAGATGTCAAATGAACCCTTATTACGGTAAACTCCCAACCGGTCAACGCCTATTGAGAGTGGCAAAGATCATAATAATAACAATACGTTGTGGTTAAACCACCACTAATGTGGCCGACTCCATCCTACCTATCCAACGCCAACAACAACAACAAGGAATCACCATGCTCAAGAAAACACTACTGGCCACGTTGATCTGCACCTTCCATATCCGCAGGTGAGAGGGGGAGGTGTGACACTGTCTCTCCTGGTTGTTGAGCAAGGGCGGAAGCGAGGGCAACCAGCCTTCTGGTACGTCTTGGGTCGTTGAGGTTAGCGTGACCAAACTGGGCTTGAGCCCAGAGTGCCGGTTGAGTAAGTACCACGTTATAACCTTGATGAGGGACGATGAAAGGTTCAGATCACGCAATGGGACTTAAGTTCAAAAAAAAGTCCCCAAGCGATGCTTGGGGACTTTTGTATAAGAGACAGCCCGCGGGAGCCCTTGTTGTTATTGCTTCATTATCAGCCGCGCTCAAGCGGTCTTTTTTCGGGTCACAAATAGGCTGAGTCCCATAGAGGCCAGCAAGATCAGGGCGACTACACCCAGTGCGAGGCCGGTCGGGATCTTGAAGATATCCAGCAGCAGCATCTTGACCCCGATAAACATCAAGATCAGCGCCAGACCGTATTTGAGCAGGGCGAAGCGATCAGCCACACCGGCCAGCAGGAAGTACATGGCACGCAGACCCATGATGGCGAAGATGTTGGAGGTCAGCACGATGAAGGGATCCGTGGTCACCGCGAAGATGGCCGGGATACTGTCCACCGCGAAGATGAGATCGCTCACCTCCACCAGCACCAGGATCAAGAAGAGCGGGGTAGCATAGCGCACACCATCGCGCCAGACGAAGAACTTCTCCCCTTCCAGGGTCTCGGTCACCTTGAAGCGACGGCGCATCCAGCCCAGCAACGGGTTGTTGGCCAAGTCAGGCTCCTTGTCGGCCGCCCACAGCATCTTGGCACCGGTCAGCAGCAGGAAAGCGCCAAACAGGTAGAGGATCCAGTGGAACTGCTCGATGAGCCAGCTGCCCGCAAACACCATGCCGGCCCGCATCACGATGGCACCCAGTACCCCGTAGAGCAGCACCCGGCGCTGCAGCTCGGCCGGAATGGCAAAGTAACCGAACAGCATCAGCCAGACGAAGACGTTGTCTACTGCCAGCGCTTTCTCGATGAGGTAGCCGGTGAGGAACTCCAGTCCCTTCTGGTTGGCAATTTCACGGCCCGCGCTGTGATCCAGCCAAAGCCAGATGGCCAGGTTGAAGAGCAGCGCCACGCTGACCCAGATGAGGGACCAGACACCCGCCTCTTTGAGAGACACCTTGTGTGACTTGCCGCCACCAACAAAGCGTATGTCTATCCATAACAGGACCAGCACTATGCTGAAGAAACCGGTCCACATCCACCATTCACCCATGTTCACTTCTCCCAAAAACGACAAAACCCACGACCGAGAGGCGTGGGTTTGCGTTTGGAGCAGATACACCTTGCCTCTCGGCAAGGTCTCACTTACAGCTGATTTGCATCGACTGCCCGGCTGCCGGGTGCACTGCAGGATATGGGTGCACCGTAATGACGACAAACCGGCGAGAAGTTACTCCCCTTGTTGCGCGGATAGTAGCAGCGGTAAAAGATAACGCCAAGAGGCATCTTCACGGCCGTCAAAAATAAATCGGGGCCCCATCAAGGAGCCCCGCAAACAGGTTCAATACATCCCCATCAGAGCGGATCGACCTTGAGGCAGGAGACCGCGTGATCGAAGTTCCCCTCCAGCACAGGGCGGGTCTTGGCACACTCGGGCCCTGCCACCGGGCAACGGGTGCGGAACACGCAACCGGACGGCGGGTTCATCGGTGAGGGCAAATCCCCCTCCAGGATCTGGATCACCTTGTTGCGCTCCAGCTCCGGGTCCGGGATTGGTACCGCTGACATCAGCGCCTTGGTGTAAGGATGCAGCGGGTTGGCGAAGATCTCCTTGCGAGTCCCAAGCTCGACGGCGTTGCCCAGATACATCACCAACACCCGATCGGAGATGTGTTTGACTACCGACAGGTCGTGGGCGATGAAGATGAGCGACAGCCCCATCTCCTTTTGCAGGGATTTGAGCAGGTTGACCACTTGCGCCTGAATGGAGACATCGAGCGCCGAGACCGGCTCGTCGCAGATGATCATCTTGGGCTCGAGGATCAGCGCCCGGGCAATCCCGATCCGCTGGCACTGACCGCCGGAGAACTCGTGGGGATAACGGTTGACCAGGTTGGGCAGCAGCCCAACCTTGGTCATCATGGTGCGCACCTTCTCCTTCACCTCGTCCTTCGACAGGGCCGGATAGAAGGTGATGAGCGGCTCGGCGATGATGTCGCCTATGGTCATGCGCGGGTTCAGAGAAGCCAGCGGGTCCTGGAAGATCATCTGGATCTCTTTGCGCTTCTCGCGCAGGGCATTCTGGTCAAGCTTGGTGAGATCGTCACCCAGCCACACCACCTTGCCATCGGTGGCCGGTACCAGACCGATGATGGCGCGGGCAAAGGTCGATTTGCCGCAGCCGGACTCCCCCACCACACCGAGGGTTTCACCCTCATAGAGACGCAAGGTCACACCATCGACTGCTTTCAGATCAGACGGCTTGGCCCAGGGCCACGCCTTGCCACTCTTGATACTGAAGTGGACCTTGAGGTCAGACACTTCCAACAGCAATTTTTTGTCGGCACCCATTTAGTTGGCCCCCTTGTTGATGGCATCCGAAACCCAGTGACAGGCACGCTCCCGACCGTCGTTGAACGGCGTCAGAGGCATGGATGATTGCTGGCCACATTTCACAGCATTCATACGCTTACCTCCTTGGCGTTGATGGCATCAGATATCCAGTGACAAGCACGCTCGCGGCCGTCGTTGAACGGGGTCAGGATTGGCGACTGCTGGCCGCAAATCTCGCTCACCCGGTGGCAACGCTCCTGGAAGGGGCAACCGGTGGGCAGACGCAGCAGGTTGGGCGGATTGCCCGGGATGGTGGGCAGCACTTCCCCTTCGGTATCGAGGCGGGGAATGGCGCGCAGCAAGCCTTCGGTGTAGGGGTGGCTCGGGCGATAGAAGATATCGTCTACCTTGCCGTACTCCATGGTACGACCGGCATACATCACCAGCACCTTGTTGCAGATACCGGCGACCACCCCCAAGTCGTGGGTGATCATGATGATGGCGGTGTTGAACTCGCGCTTGAGTTCATTCATCAGGGTCATGATCTGGGCCTGTACGGTCACGTCGAGCGCGGTGGTCGGCTCATCGGCGATCAGCAGTTGCGGCCGGCAGAGCAGCGCCATGGCAATCATCACCCGCTGACGCATGCCACCGGAGAACTCGTGGGGATACATGCCCATCCGCTTGCGCGCTTCGGGGATCTTCACCGCGTCGAGCATCCGCACCGACTCTTCAAACGCTTCCGCCTTGCTCACCCCTTTGTGCAGCATCAGTACTTCCATCAGCTGATCTTTCACCTTCATATAAGGGTTCAGCGAGGTCATGGGGTCCTGGAAGATCATGGCGATCTTCTCGGAGCGGATCTTGTTGAGCTTGGACTCCGGCAGGTTGAGGATCTCTTCGCCCTGAAACTTGGCGGAACCGGTAATAATGCCGTTTTTGGCCAGCAGCCCCATGATGGCAAAGGCCGTCTGGGATTTGCCGGAGCCGGACTCGCCGACGATCCCCAGGGTTTCACCCGCAGAGAGAGAAAAGTTGAGGTCGTTGACCGCCACCACATTGCCGTCCGGGGTCTTGAACTCGACCCGCAGATCTTTCACATCCAGTAACTTCATATAAAAACTCCTTATCGATCTTTCGTGATGCTTTCCTGTCGATCCGATGCTCGATTAACGATCTTTCGGATCGAGGGCGTCACGCAGACCATCCCCGAGGAAGTTGAAGCAAAACAGGGTCACCACCATAAAGCAGGCGGGGAACAGCAGTTGCCAGATGGCCACTTCCATCGACTTGGAGCCTTCATCCAGCAGGGCACCCCAGCTGGTCATCGGTTCCTGAACCCCAAGGCCCAGGAAACTGAGGAAGGATTCAAACATGATCATGCCCGGCACCAGCAAGGTGGCGTAGACGGCCACGATACCGAGTACGTTCGGAACGATATGACGGGTGATGATCTTCCACTTGGAGACGCCGCAGACATGGGCCGCCTCGATAAACTCCTTGCTCTTGAGGCTGAGGGTCTGGCCACGCACGATCCGCGCCATGTCGAGCCAGCTCACCGCCCCGATGGCGATAAAGATGAGCGCCAGATTGCGGCCAAAGAAGGTGACCAGCATGATGACGAAGAACATGAAGGGGAAGGCGTTGAGGATCTCCAGTACCCGCATCATCAGGCTGTCGACCCGCCCGCCGATAAAGCCGGAGGCCGCGCCATACAGAGTACCGATGATGACCGCCACCATGGCACCCATGATGCCAACCATCAGGGAGATACGGCCACCGAGCAGGGTACGCACGAACAGATCGCGGCCCAGACTGTCGGTCCCGAAGTAGTGGCCCGTTTCCATATCCGGCGGCGACTGCATGGCGCCCCAGTCCGGATCGTCAAAGGTGTATTGGGACAGATGGGGGCCAAAGATGACCGCCAGACCGATGATGGTCAGAATGATCAGGCTGGTCAGGGCCGCCTTGTTGCGCAGGAAACGGCGACGGGCATCCTTCCACAGGGAGCGCCCCTCCACCACTTCCACTTTTTGCGCGAACGCCTCGACGGCATCGCGTTTTTCAGTTGAAACAACCATGATGAACTCCCGAATTAGTAACGGATCTTGGGATCGATAAAGGCGTAGAGAATATCGACCACAGCGTTAAAGGTGATGGTGAGGGCGCCGACCAGAATGGTCAGACCGAGCACCATGGAGTAATCACGGTTAAGGGCACCGTTGACGAACAGCTGACCGATCCCCGGCAGGCCGAAGATGGTCTCGATCACCACGGAACCCGTGATGATGCCGACAAAGGCCGGGCCCAGATAGGAGACTACCGGCAGCATGGCCGGACGCAGTGCATGCTTGAGGATGATGTGGCGCAGCGGCAAACCCTTGGCTCGGGCGGTACGGATGAAGTTGGAGTTCATGGTCTCGATCATGCTGCCCCGCATGATCCGCGAAATGGCGGAGATGTAGTACATCATCATGCCGAACACCGGCAGCACCATAAACTGGATGCCACCGCCCTGCCAGCCACCGGCAGGGAACCAACCCAGATGAATACTGAAAAACAGCACCAGCAAGGGCGCCAGCACAAAGCCCGGGATCACCACCCCGGCCATGGCCGACGACATCAGCAGATAGTCGATGATGGTGTTCTGTTTCAGGGCCGCTATGGTGCCGAAGGTGACCCCCAGCAGCACGGCGAAGAAGAAGGCCGTGGTCCCGATCTTGGCGGAAACAGGCAGCGCCTGACTCACCAGATCATTGACGGTGAAATCCTTGTATTTGAAAGAGGGGCCCAAATCACCCTGCACCAGGTTGCCCAGGTAGGTGAGATATTGCATGCCAATGGGTTTGTCGAGCCCGTATTTGGCCTCGATATTGGCGATGACTTCGGGGGGCAGTGAACGCTCGCTGGTAAAGGGGTTACCGGGGGCGAAACGCATCATGAAGAAAGAGACGGTGATCAAGACCAGCAGAGTCGGGATCGCTTCCAATAGCCGTTTAAAAATAAATTTCAACATAGACATTACCTGTCCTGTACTGCTTCCAAATGGTCGCGGTTGTAATAAAGGCCCGCCGACTGGCGGGCCCTGCTTGTTATGCGACTTGTTGCTTTAATATGCGACTTGTTGCTTTAAATCAGTGAGCAATGATGTACATATCTTTGCTGTAGAGGTTATCCAGCGGGTTGGCCGGGTAGCCGCCGACATAGGGCTTGACCATACGGGCAGTCACGTACTGGTAGATGGGCGCGATCGGCATGTCTTTGGCCAGGATATCTTCGGCCTGAACATAGAGCTGGTTGCGCGCCGCCACATCAACTTGATCACGGGACGAATCCATCAGCTTGTCGAACGCCGGATTGGAGTACTTGCCGTCATTGTTGCCGTGGGTAGTCTGCATCAGATCCAGCATGGACGAGGCTTCGTTGTAGTCGGCGATCCAGCCGGCACGACCTACGTCAAACTGACCCTGTTTCTTGGTTTCCAGGTAAGTTTTCCACTCCTGGTTGACCAGGCTCACCTGCACGCCCAGCTTCTTCCACATGGAGGCAACGGCCACTGCCACTTTCTTGTGGTTGTCGTCGGTGTTGTAGAGCAGCTCGAACTTCAGCGGCTTGCTGGCATCGAAACCGGCCTCTTCCAGCAACGCCTTGGCCTTGGCATCACGCTCGGCTTGGGTCATCTTCGACCACTCGGGGGCCACCGGCTTGAAGCCATCGACGAAGTCCGGCACCAAGGTGTAACCCGGCGTTTGACCCTGACCCATCACCTTGTTGGCAATCACATTACGATCGATGGCATAGGAGAGCGCGGTACGGACACGCACATCGTCAAATGGCTTCTTCTTGACGTTGTACTGGTAGTAGTAAGTACCCACATAACCGGTCACTTTCAGTTCGTCCGGCTTCTCTTTCTTCATCTGCTTGAAGCGTTCGATGGGCATCTGATAGGTGATGTCCACTTCGCCCGCCAGATAGCGACTCAGGTCGGCGTTGGTAGACTGGATCGGCAGATAGACGACCTTGTTGATAACGGTCTTGCCATCGTTCCAGTAGTGCTTGTTGCGTTCCACTTCAACGCGCTCGTTCACCACCCAGCTCTTCAGGGCATAGGCACCGTTGGATACCATGTTTTCCGGCTGGGTCCACTTGTCACCAAACTGCTCGATCACCTTCTTCGGCACCGGGTAGGTCGTGGTGTGAGAGAGCATGCTGACGAAGTAAGGGATCGCTTTCTCAAGCTGCACTTCGAAGGTGTAGTCGTCGGTCGCTTTCACGCCAAGAGTATCGGCGGACTTCTTGCCAGCGATAATGTCGCTGGCATTGACGATGGTCGGGATCTCCAGATACCAGGAGTAGGGAGAGGCGGTTTTCGGATCAACGGCGCGTTTGAAGGCGAACTCAAAGTCGTGGGCAGTGACCGGGTCCCCGTTGGACCACTTGGCGTCTTTGCGCAGGTGGAAGACGTAGTGCTTGTTATCCTTGGTTTCCCAGGATTCGGCCATTGCCGGGAGAATTTCACCTTTCGGGCCGGAAGCAACGAGACCTTCGAACAGGTCACGCAGAATATTGGATTCGACCGTTCCTTCGGTCTTGTGCGGGTCAAGGGTCGCGGGCTCGGAGCCGTTGCCTTTTACCAGCTGCTGGACTTCAGCCAGCTTGGTTCCCGTCGGCACATCGGCCGCCTGAGCCACATGGGCGCCACCAAACAGTGCAGCCATCAGCAATGTGTTAATCATTGTTTTTTTATGAGTCATTTCCCTACTCCAACAAGAACATTCCATGCGTTTTTTAAAGTGACGGGGATGAAACCCGCTCCCAGCATAATTCCCTGCCAATTCCGATAATGCAATAGATATTGTCAGGGTAATAGTCATTCTCTGGTCAAAAAAACAGCTCTGACGCATTTTCTCAGTATTAAAACGTCAGCTTTGTGCTCGTTTTTTACACAAACGACCGATTCTAGAAAAGGCCGGGCAAAAAGCAACCAATAAAAAGCCGGTCACGAGGACCGGCTTTCATAAAACAGACTTGGCTCACATCAGGCTGGGGAAAACCCCCTTGATGCCGGCCACCATGATCTCGATACCCAGCGACATCATGATAAGACCCATGATACGGGTCACCACGTTGATGCCGGTGTTGCCCATGATCTTGAACAACAGTGGCGCGGCGCGGAAAATCAGCCAGGAGCAAAATGCAAAGACCATTACGACCAGTGACATGCCGATCATTTGGTGCCATTGGCTCTGACTGGCGTAGACGATGACCGAGGAGATGGCACCGGGGCCCGCCATCAATGGCAGCGCCAGCGGCACCACGGCGATAGACTCGCGCACCGCCAGTTCACCCTTCTCCTGCTGATTGTGCTTCACTTCACCCAGCTTGCCCTGCAGCATCGACCAGGCGATCAAAGTGATAAGCGACCCGCCGGCGATCCGGAAGGAGGCCAGCGAGATACCAAAGCCATCCAGGATCAGCTGCCCCATATACATGGAGACCAGCAGGATCACCATCACCGCGATATTGGCGGTCGTGTTGGTCTTCATTCTTTCGGCCGGAGTATGGTGACTGGTCAGACTGACAAACACCGGCAACAGACCAAGCGGGTTGATGATCGCAAACAAACCGACAAAAAACTTCAGATATAAAGAGACGTCAACTGCCGCCATAAAACCCTTCCAATAGTGTGCAAGCCCGCAGGCTACTCCTCAATACGCGCGTAAATTTACACCATAGTCAGAATCGGCACCAATTAAATAATCTCACCAATATCGGGGTTTTTTAGTTAGTTCCGCTAATGATTCCCACTCTTCCCAACAGATAAGCAAGTGCGAAACGATCTACGCGGCGCAAGTCACTACCCATCCCATCTGTGGCTCAGGAACAGGCTCTATCGCTGCGACTGTTTTCCCGGCTCCTGTTACTGCACTTTCTGTTCCTGCACTTTACTGATACGACGTCCGGTAATCCCCCCTGCCCAAGGTAATGGCAATGCGAAGCTTCGTGTAAAAAAGCGCCAAAAAAGGTGGGAAAAACGGCAAAACAAACAGTAAAAATATAAAAATCGATAACAGACAGTGGAAAATCTGTCACCAATCGCGTGTAAAAGGTTAAATTTGATCACAATGACTGCGTGATAGCCATCACGCAGTGGTTTCCTCCAAATTGTTTATCAAGCCTTAACCAGATGAAAAATCTGGACTAAAATAATCCGTCCCGGATTTGTAAAGGATTTGTCAAGATTACATACCGATAACATCGGACCAGAAAAAAATTGTGAAATAAAATTTCTTTTGTTCTTTTACAACATTTGATCGAGATCAAGTTTTTCTGGGGCTACCCCGCTCTATAATCGCCTCGGAAAACAATTTAGCAAGGCATGTAAATACCCCTGTTGCAGTAATTGCTGGCTTGACAAGCCAACTATAATTGCCGGGCATTGCCAACGTCTTACTAAACAGTTTTCAAATCATCAGGAGATAAACATGGCAGTAACCAACTTGGCTGAACTGGATGCAATGGTCGCCCGCGTTAAGGAAGCCCAGCGTGAATTCGCCAGCTTCTCGCAAGAGCAGGTAGACAAGATCTTCCGTGCCGCCGCCCTGGCCGCCAGCAATGCTCGTATTCCCCTGGCCCAAATGGCCGTGGCTGAATCCGGCATGGGTATCATCGAAGACAAGGTTATCAAGAACCACTTCGCCTCCGAATACATCTATAACGCATACAAAGATGAGAAGACCTGCGGCATCCTGAGCCAGGATGACGAAATGGGCACAATGATCATCGCCGAGCCGGTAGGTATCATTTGCGGTATCGTGCCGACCACCAACCCGACTGCAACCGCGATCTTCAAATCGTTGATCTCCCTGAAGACCCGCAACGCCATCATCTTCTCCCCGCACCCCCGTGCCAAGAACTCCACCAATACCGCTGCCAAGCTGGTACTGGATGCGGCTATTGCTGCCGGTGCACCGAAAGACATCATCGGCTGGATCGATCAACCGTCTGTTGAGCTGTCCAACGCGCTGATGAGACACAACGACATCAACCTGATCCTGGCCACCGGCGGCCCGGGCATGGTGAAAGCCGCTTACTCTTCCGGTAAGCCTGCTATCGGTGTAGGTGCCGGTAACGTGCCCATCGTTATCGACGAAACTGCCGATGTGAAGCGTGCCGTTGCCTCTATCCTGATGTCCAAGACCTTCGACAACGGTGTGGTCTGTGCCTCCGAGCAAGCCGTTATCGTGGTTGACTCCATCTACAACCAGGTGAAAGAGCGTTTCTCCAGCCACGATGGCTACATCCTGTCCAAAGATGAAGCGGACAAGGTACGTAAGGTGCTGCTGATTAACGGTGCGCTGAACGCAGATATCGTCGGCCAGCCGGCCACCAAGATCGCCGCCATGGCAGGCGTCACTGTACCTGCCACCACCAAGATCCTCATCGGTGAAGGCTTGGAGTTGTGCGCTGAAGATGAGTTCGCTCATGAGAAGCTCTCCCCGACCCTGGGTATGTTCCGCGCCAAGAACTTCGAAGTTGCTGTCGACATGGCCTGTGACATGGTCAACATCGGTGGTATCGGCCACACCTCCGGTCTCTATACCGACCAGGATCGCAACGCCGACCGCATCAAGTACTTCGGCGACAAGATGAAGACCGCCCGTATCCTGATCAACACCCCTTCCACCCAGGGTGGTATCGGTGACCTGTACAACTTCGCTCTTGCTCCTTCCCTGACCCTGGGTTGCGGCTCCTGGAGTGGTAACTCCATCTCCGAGAACGTCGGACCCAAGCACCTGATCAACAAGAAGACAGTCGCAAAACGGGCAGAAAATATGCTGTGGCACAAACTTCCGAAATCCATCTATTTCCGTCGTGGTTCCCTGCCGATCGCCCTGGGCGACCTGGAAGGCAAGAAGCGTGCAATGGTCGTAACCGACCGCTTCCTGTTCAACAACGGCTATGCCGACGACGTGGTTCGTCTGCTCAAGAAGATGAACATGGAAGTGGAAGTATTCTACGAAGTAGAAGCTGACCCGACCCTGTCCATCGTTCGCAAGGGCGCCGAGATGGCCAACTCCTTCAAGCCGGATGTTATCCTGGCACTGGGTGGTGGTTCACCGATGGATGCGGCCAAGATCATGTGGGTCATGTACGAGCACCCGGATACCGCGTTCGAAGATCTGGCCATGCGCTTTATGGACATCCGCAAGCGTATCTATAAATTCCCGAAAATGGGCGTGAAGGCCGAACTGGTCTGTATCACCACCACTTCCGGTACCGGTTCTGAAGTCACCCCGTTTGCGGTCGTCACCGATGACACCACCGGCATGAAGTACCCGCTGGCTGACTACGAGCTGACCCCGAACATGGCCATCGTAGATGCCAACCTGGTCATGAACATGCCCAAGTCCCTGTGCGCCTTCGGTGGTATCGATGCCGTGACTCACGCCATGGAAGCCTATGTTTCCGTACTGGCCAACGAGTACTCCGATGGCCAGGCACTGCAAGCACTGAAACTGCTGAAAGAGTACCTGCCGTCCAGCTACCTGAATGGTGCCAACGACCCGGTAGCTCGCGAGAAAGTACACAATGCTGCCACCATCGCCGGTATCGCGTTTGCCAACGCCTTCCTGGGTGTGTGCCACTCCATGGCTCACAAGCTGGGTGCTGAATTCCACATTCCGCACGGCTTGGCCAACGCCCTGCTGATCAGCAACGTGATCCGCTACAACGCCAACGACAACCCGACCAAGCAGACTGCGTTCTCTCAGTACGACCGTCCGCAAGCTCGCCGTCGTTACGCCGAAGTCGCTGACCACCTGGGTCTGACCACTGCCGGTGACCGCACCGCTGCCAAGATCGAGAAGCTGCTGGCATGGCTGGACGAGCTGAAAGCGACCCTGGGGATCCCGGCCTCCATCCGTGAAGCTGGCGTCAATGAAGCCGACTTCCTGGCCAAGGTTGACCAGCTGGCACTGGAAGCTTTCGATGACCAGTGCACCGGCGCCAACCCGCGCTACCCGCTGATCACCGAACTGAAAGCCATCCTGATGGACACCTACTACGGTCGTCCGTTCACCGAAGGCGCTGCCGCTCCTACTGCTGCCCCGGTTGAAGCCAAGGTTGAAGGCAAGAAGAAATCCAAGGCCTGATAATCGGCCTTGTAATAACAAGCCCGCGCACTGCGCGGGCTTTTTTTATCTGCCACCGCCCTCCTCTCTCCCTGCATATTGCGATAGTACATAGATCTCTTCCCCATCTCTGCCAAGCAACCAGCCCCCTTGCACCGCAATCCGGTATCTGCACCCCAAGTCGGGGCTTGCTTGCCGACCACAACGAGGCTGCCAGATCACGCCATTACCCCCAAGGCACCCTATCCATAGGGCCATTTGCTACATCGGCAGGCACAAGCCACCTACGCTACCCAGAAGCAGCACATGGTAAAGAGAGAGGAGCAGCATCACGTCACAACAGTGCGTCACGACACGCAGGCCCTGATCTGTCTAACTGGTTTCATCGACCGAAGAGCTCCGTGACATAACAATGGGCAGAGGAAGCAGCAAAAGCCTTGAACGGAGTGTTCCCCGTGGTTCAACCGACCTTCCCGCGATATCCCATCCATAGATACAAAAAAGCGCGCCATAGGCGCGCTCAGTTCACAATCGGAGGGCTTATTCCTCAAAGATCCCGAAGTGATCCTTGGCGAAGTTGACCCGCTGTGCCACGTTCATCTTCACCTGACCCAATTTTTCGATGGTCTTGAGATTGGGCACCAGACCGCGACCGTTGGCGATCTGGATGGCAAGACCAGGACGAGCGTTGAGCTCCAGCAGCATGGGGCCGCGGAACTTGTCGAGCACCATGTCAGTACCGATATAGCCCAGACCCGACATCTCGTAGCAGGAGGCGGCCAGGGTGAGCAGCGTATCCCAGTGGGGAACCTTGAGCTCATAGAGGTCGAGGCCGGTATCCGGATGGTGGCGCAGCGGATTGCCAAACTGCACCGCCCGCAGCGCGCGTCCGGTACGCAGGCACAGGCCTACCCCCACGGCGCCTTGGTGCAGGTTCGCCTTGCCGTCCGAGGCGGCGGTGGAGAGGCGCATCATCGCCATCACCGGGAACCCCTTGAAGATGATCACCCGGGCATCGGGTACCCCTTCAAAGGAGTAACCGTCGAACACATCATCAAAGTTGATGAGGCCTTCGACCAGCGCCACATCGGGCTTGCCCCCCAGCGAGTAGAGCCCCGCCAGAATGTTGGAGACATGGCGTTCCAGATCCTGGCCGTTGCAGGCGCTGCCGTTGGGCTTGTAGAAGAGACCATCTTCCTGACGCAGGATCACCAGGATCCCCTTACCGCCCGAGCCACGGGCCGGCTTGATGCAGAAGCCCGGCCAATCCTTTACCAGATCGGTGATACGACCCACATCGTGCTGGGCACGGATGGTACCGATCAGCTCGGGCACGGTAACGCCTGCATCCAGCGCAATTTGCTTGGTCTGCAACTTGTCATCCACCAGCGGATAGAGGCTGCGCGGATTGTAGCGGCTGATGTAGGAGTGGTTGCGCTTGTTCATGCCGAGGATGCCTGATTGGGACAGGCTCCACGGGGTGGTGTATTTTTCCCAGAACCACATCGGTTACTTGTCCTTACCCGGGGTGACGCCAGATTTCATCTCGTCCACCAGCGGCTTGAAGCGCTTGAGCTCGCTCAGCTTGTAGCCGGTGTAGTTACCCATCAACAGCACGGTCGCCATCAGCACCAGCTGCAGACCGAGGAAGTTGAAAGTGAGGTGACGGATCAGTTCGTTGTCCATGGCCAGATAGGCGATGATGGCCACCAGCAGAGAGCCGCCGCCCTGACGGAATACCTCTTTCGGGCCCTCTTCTTCCCACAGGATGGACATCCGTTCGATGGTCCAGGAGAGGATGATCATCGGGAAGAAGGTAATCTTCATGCCGTCGGTCAGCCCCAGTTTGAAGGCTAAGGCGGAGAAGATGCCAATCATCGAGATCACCATGATGATGATGGCGGATATCCGTGCGACCAGTAGCAGGTTGAGCCGCGACAGGTAGGAGCGGATCACCAGACCGGTGCCGACGATCAGCAGGAAGCCAACCAGACCGGTGATGAGCTGGGTCTGGATAAAGGCGACCGCGATCAGCACCGGCATGAAGGTGCCCGAAGTCTTGATCCCCACCAGTACCCGCAGGAACACTACCATCAGCACGCCGATCGGGATCAGCAGCAAGCCTTTGAACAGGGTCTGCTCTTCCAGCGGCAAGCTGTGGATGGAGAAGTTCATCATCTCTGATTTTTCGAACTTCTGGGCCAGTGCCACGCTGACTGGCTGCTCCTGCTCGATCATCGAGAAACTGACGCGGGAGTTGTGACCCC
The DNA here is from genome assembly GCF_000819885.1 of Aeromonas fluvialis. Classification (GTDB taxonomy): domain Bacteria; phylum Pseudomonadota; class Gammaproteobacteria; order Enterobacterales; family Aeromonadaceae; genus Aeromonas; species Aeromonas fluvialis. The sequence continues at coordinate 96,840 of NZ_CDBO01000021.1, read as the reverse complement.
CGGTCACGTCCAGCAGGGCACCTGAGTTGTACTCCCACAGCAGCAGGTTGGCGGGGCGACCCTGTTCACCGGTTTGCGGGTTGAACAGCTTGTAGTCGGTCGGGCTGTTGAACACCTGCAGGTAATCCACAAGCTCCTGACGACGGCGGCCATCTTCCAGATTCAGGGCATGCACCACCCGGGTGGGCACATCGGCATTGTTGAGCAACTCGGCGATCAGGTTGGCGCGGCTCTTGTGCTTTTTCAGCAGCTCGGCGTTCTGCTCCTGCTTCTCGATCTCCTTGATGATCTCGCGGGTCAGGGTGTAGCCGTCGGCAGAGCGCTCCTGAGCCCGCTCGAGGATCTGCTTCATCGCAGTGGCGTAGGGCTCACTTTCGATCTGCTTTTCGATGGCGGGCGGCTGCGGATTGGCGGCCGGCTTGGCATGGGCATCCGCCATCATGTCCACGCGGTAGTAGAGCTCCTGACGGCCAGTCGCACTGCGGATCGACCACTCGGCGCGGGCATCGCCATCCTTCTCGACAAAGGAGAGGCCGTAGCCGGGGCTCGCGGCATTCTCGTTCATCAGGGTGAAACCGGGCTGGGTGCCCGGAATGGCCAGGGAGGCGATCACCGGCTCACCGGTGGCTTCAAACTCCAGCTTGGCTTCGATGGACCAGATCTGGCGCTTTTCACCGGGCGTCAGCGGTACATCCAACGCGATATGGTGATAGATCGTCATCCCCAGGCCGACAATGTACAGCAGGGCTACCAGCAAATAGAACGGCTTACGGGAAACCATGGATTATTTCACATCCTTGAGCTTGGGTTTGGGTTGGATATATTCGCGGGCCACATCGACCACGGCGATGTCTTTCAAAAATTCTCGACCCAGCAGCACCGGGAAGGTCATGTCGCTACGGTCCTTCAGGGTAAATTCGGCCTTCTCGGTCATGTCGCCAATGCGCACAGTCAGACGGACCACCGGACGGCGATCGAGATCGTCGGCGGAAGCCTGACGGACTCGCACATGGCGCACCAGTGGCGCCTCGATCTGGATCTTATCGTCCACTTCCTGATGGCTCAGGAAGAAGCGTACCCAGTTCTTGCCGTTGCGCTCGAAAATGGTGATCTCCTGCGCACTGATGGAGGAGGTGGTCGCACCGGTATCGACCCGCGCCTGGAAGGCGTCGTTGGCCGCGTCAACCCAGATCCACTCCGCTTCGCCGACCATCAGCTTGCCATCGATGGTGTGACCCTGAGTGGGCGCCGGGCACTTCTCGGTGGGGATCACCATCGGTTTGGGCGGCTCGGTGGGGAGGGTGGCGAGCTTGTGGTCTACTTGCTTGACGGATTCTTTCATATTGGTGACATCGGTGTTGAGCTGAACCAGCAGGTGCTGTTGCTGCACATACTGCTTCTGTTGCTGTTCCATGGATGTTTGCAGGAGCTGCTCGCTCTGACTCAGCTCGCTACGAAGCTCGGCCAGCGTCAGGGCAGGAACCTGAGGCGCTTTCTCCATATTGACACACCCGCCGAGACTAAGCAGGGAGAGCAGGGTCATTCCTTTTAATTTGCTTTTCATGTCATTCATTTAACTGTGCTTCCTGGAATTGGGTCAGTGTAACTTCCGCAAGCGCCAGCGGCTAGTCTTTGGCCTTGCGAGCAATCAGAACGGCACGTTTCGGCGCCGGGTGTCCTTCTACCGTGAGTGCCGGATTGTCTGGGTCCAGATAGTCACTCAGGGATTCATTAATCATCCAGTCGGTACGACGTTGTTCGTCGGTGCTGGTCATATTCTCGTCTACTATCCGCACATCGGTGAAGCCACAGCGCTCGACCCACAGCTTGAGGGCGCTACTTGAGGGAATGAACCAGACGTTGCGCATTTTGCCGTAACGGTCGGTGGGCACCAGCACCTCATTGACCCCGCCATCGACCACCAGGGTCTCCAGCACCAGCTCGCCGTCATCTTTGAGCTGATTGCGCAGCTGCTCGATGTGCTCGATGGGGGATTTACGGTGATAGAGCACCCCCATGGAGAAGACGGTATCAAAGGCGCGCAAGCATGGCAGCTCCTGAATACCGAGCGGCAACAGATGGGCGTGCTGATCATTGCCCGCGAAGTGGCGAATGGCCTCGAACTGGCAGAGAAACAGCGGACTCGGGTCGATGCCGACTGCCAGCTTGGCCCCTTCACCCACCATGCGCCAGAGGTGGTAGCCGCTGCCGCAACCCACATCCAGCACGTAACGCCCTGCGAGCGGGCTGATATGGGGCAGTACCCGATCCCACTTCCAGTCGGAGCGCCATTCGGTGTCGATATGGATGCCGTGCACGGTGAACGGCCCCTTGCGCCAGGGCATGAAGTGGCGCAGCAGGCTCTCCACCTTCTTGCGCTCCCCTTCGCCAAGGCTCTCGGCGCTGCCTATCTCGACACCGGATTTCAGCTCGATTTCGCCGGGGGCAACCACCGGCAGCTTGTTGAGGGCGCGATTCCAGCGCGGCAGATCGCCGTGCTGGTTGTCATGCTGCCAGGCGTGCAACTGGGCGGGCAAGGTATGCAGCCAGTGGCTCAGCCGGTTCTTGGCAATTAGTTGATAGAAGTTGGCAAAGTCGATCATGGCTGGGCGTCGCTGGATTTGATGGCAATCATGGAGCCGAAGTTGAAGCACTGGAACCAGAGGTCCTGATGGGCGAAACCGGCGTCCCGCAGACGGGTCTGATGCACCTGCAGGCTGTCGGTGCGCATTACGTTCTCAAGAGCGGTACGCTTCTGGCTGATCTCCAGCTCGCTGTAGCCATTGGCCCGCTTGAAGTCGAGATGCAGATCGATAAGCAGCTCGTTGACCGGTTCATCTTCGAAGCGGAACTTCTCGCTCAGGATCAGGATCCCGCCCGGGCGCAGCCCATCGTGAATACGCTGGATCAGGGCGGCCCGTTTCTCTGGCTCGACAAATTGCAGGGTGAAGTTGAGCACCACCACGGAGGCGTTTTTGATCTCTATGTCGCAGATATCCGCCTCTACCAGCTCCACCGGCACCTCAGATTTGAAACCGGAGAGGTGGGCGCGGGCGCGCTCAATCATCGGGTGGGAGAGATCCACCGCGGTGATGCTGCAGCCGGGCTGGCTGATATGGCGACGCATCGCCTGGGTCGCGGCGCCCAGTGAGCAGCCGAGATCATAGAGTCGGCTCTCGGGTTGGGCGTAGCGGGCGGCCATCATGCCGATGGCAGAGATGATGTTGCTGTAACCCGGCACCGAGCGCTGGATCATATCGGGGAATACGTCGACGACCTGTTCGTCAAAACAGAAGTCACCCAATCGGGCGATCGGGGCGGCAAAAATTTGATCGTGCATGCTGGCGCAACCTGACAGTCGGGACATCACCCGGCTGTATTGTTCAATTGAGTCGTTGGGTGACACCCATCAGAGTAGATTTATCACCTGTTTACGAACGGGGTGGCTGGTCATGAAATCCTTTGGACCGTTCCTGTTCGTACGGGCCATGTTACGGACCCTTACTTGGGGCGGTAGTGTAGAGGATTGAGGGCCGTTTGTCTTGACGCCAGGGCTTGCCACGCCACAAAAAAGCACTTTTTTTGCAGTGAAACGATGGCCGCAGAATAGGTTGGCTAAAAGCGCAGCACTCCCTGCCGTGCGCGATCGTTTTCCCCCGGCCAAGGGGCCATCTCCAGCTCCAGCAAGCGGGTGATCTGGCGGGCCAGTTCCGGTGCCTGGGCATTGTCGGCAGTATGTATATAGAGGTAGAGATCCTTCCCCTCGGAAAGCCACTGACGCCAATGGGGTATCCAACTCGGCAGAAAGGGGTTGTTGGCAGCCGGATCCGGCAGACCGATAAAGCGCACCATGGGGGCGCTGGCGGTGGCCAGCAGATGCACCGGCAGCTGCGGCTTCTTGCCCCGGGCATCGATCAGTGCCGCCGTTGTCGCCGTTACCGAGAAGAGCGGCCGGCTGTCGAGCATCACCCGGTTGACCCCTTGCTCCATCAGCAGCCGGTTCAAAGCCCGCTCGGCATCCCCCTTGGCGAAGAAATCGGGGTGACGTACCTCAAGGGCATAGCTGAACTGCGCGGGCAGCCGCTCGATAAAGGCCGCAAGCCGGGGCAGCCCCTGTGGGCCAAACCGGGCGGGCAGTTGCAGGGTGAGCAGGCCCAGCTTGTCGTGCAGCGGCGCGAGCAGGCGGATAAAGTCGGCTACCGATTTGCCTGCACTCACCAGATCGCTCTGGTGGCTGATGGTTTGCGGAAACTTGAAGTTGAACCGAAAGTGGCTGGGCACCGCAGCAGCCCAGCGCTGTACCGTTTCCGGCATCGGCAGGGCGTAGAAGGTGGTGTTGCCCTCCACCGAATTGAACACGGTCGCATAGTGGGCGAGGTGCTCGGCTGGCTTGGCACCCAGACCTAGTAACTGGCCGGGCCAAGCGGGGTGGGACCACTGTGGCAGGCCCAAATAGAGACTCATGGGGGTTATTCTCTTTACTCCTAGCGCATTCATGCCGATTTTTTGCCCGCTTTTTGTCACCGAGTGCAAAAAACTGGCGAAAGGAGGCTGCTGGCCATTTTACCCAAAAGGGGGTTTTCCTCTATAATGCCAGCCCTTTTGTTTTTCAATTTCTTGTGACCCATGCCTATCTACGAATATCGTTGCGACGTCTGTGGCCATGAATTGGCAAAACTGCAAAAGCTTTCCGATGCCCCTCTGACCGACTGCCCGGCCTGTAGCAAGCCGAATCTGGTCAAGCTGATATCGGCGGCAGGCTTCCGGCTCAAGGGAACCGGATGGTACGAGACTGATTTCAAACCGGGTAAGAAAAAGAATCTGGCCAGCTGTGAGACAGACGGTGCTTGCCAGTCGTGCCCGGCGGCCCAAGGTTAACCGTCTCTCTACAATTTCGAAGGAAGAAGTCCATGCGCTCTATCTATTGCGGACAGGTCAATGAGGCCCATGCCGGGCAGACCATTACATTGTGCGGTTGGGTCCATCGTCGTCGTGATCTCGGCGGTCTGATCTTTATCGACATGCGCGATCGCGAAGGGATCGTGCAGGTGTTCTTCGATCCGGACAAACCGGACGCGTTCGCCCTGGCCTCCGAGCTGCGCGGCGAGTTCTGCATCCAGGTGACCGGTGTGGTGCGCACCCGTCCCGAGTCTCAGCGTAACAGCGACATGGCCACCGGTGCCATCGAAGTGTTCGCTCACGAGCTCAACATCATCAACCGTGCCGAGCCGCTCCCGCTGGACTTCAACCAGGTCAACAGCGAAGAAATCAGCCTCAAGTATCGCTACCTTGATCTGCGTCGCCCCGAGATGGCCAAATACCTGAAGACCCGTGCCAAGGCCAGCGCCTTCGTTCGTCGCTTCATGGACGAGCACGGCTTCCTCGATATCGAGACCCCGATGCTGACCAAGGCCACTCCGGAAGGTGCCCGTGACTATCTGGTACCGAGCCGTGTGCACAAGGGAAAGTTCTACGCCCTGCCGCAATCTCCCCAGCTGTTCAAGCAGTTGCTGATGATGTCCGGCTTCGACCGTTACTACCAGATCGTCAAGTGCTTCCGTGACGAAGACCTGCGTGCCGACCGCCAGCCGGAATTCACCCAGATCGACGTGGAGACCTCCTTCATGACCGCGCCGCAAGTGCGTGAAATCATGGAAGAGATGATCCGCAAACTGTGGATGCACATCCTGAATGTGGATCTGGGCGACTTCCCGATCATGAGCTTCGACGAGGCCATGCGTCGCTTCGGCTCCGACAAGCCTGACCTGCGTCTGCCGATGGAGCTGGTCGATGTGGCAGATCTGCTGACCGCCGTCGAGTTTGCGGTGTTCGCCGGTCCCGCCAACGATCCGAAAGGGCGCGTGGCAGCCCTGAAAGTACCTGGCGGCGCCGAGCTGTCCCGCAAGCAGATCGACGAGTACACCAAGTTCGTCGGCATCTACGGTGCCAAGGGTCTGGCCTGGATGAAGGTCAACGCCGCTGCCAACGGACTCGAAGGTGTGCAGTCCCCGGTGGCCAAGTTCCTCTCCGACGAGATCGTGCGCGAGATCCTGGCTCGTACCGGCGCCGCTGACGGCGACATCATCTTCTTCGGTGCAGACAGCAAGAAAGTGGTCTGCGATGCCATGGGCGCCCTGCGTCTGAAAGTGGGTCGCGATCTGGGTCTGCTGGAGAACAGCTGGAAGCCGTTGTGGGTCATCGACTTCCCGATGTTCGAAGAAGACAGTGAAGGCGGTTTGGCTGCCATGCACCACCCGTTCACTGCCCCGAGCAACATGAGCCCGGCCGAGCTGAAGGCAAACCCGCTGGGGGCCTATGCCAACGCCTACGACATGGTGATCAACGGCTACGAAGTGGGCGGCGGTTCTGTCCGTATCCACAACAGCGAGATGCAGTCCAGCGTGTTCGACATCCTGGGGATCTCCCCGGCCGAGCAGCGCCTGAAGTTCGGCTTCCTGCTCGATGCCCTGAAGTACGGTACGCCGCCGCACGCCGGCCTGGCCTTTGGTCTGGACCGTCTCAGCATGCTGCTGACCGGCACTGAAAACATTCGGGACGTGATTGCCTTCCCGAAAACGACCGCGGCCGCCTGTCTGATGACAGACGCCCCCAGCCTTGCCAATGCCGCCCAACTGGGTGAGCTGGCGATTGCAACCACCGTCAAGGGCGACGAGTAAGCCGACACCGGCACCAGAGGCCGCCGCCGTGCGGCCTCTGCGTCTCCCTTGGGTTAGTCATGATCAGTGTTACTGACATTTAAAAAATAACGGAGAGTCTCTATGGCAGGTCACAGTAAATGGGCCAACATCAAACACCGCAAGGCCGCTCAGGACGCCAAGCGTGGCAAGATCTTCACCAAGCTGATCCGCGAAATCACTACGTCCGCGCGTCTCGGTGATCCGGATCCGGCCAACAACCCGCGCCTGCGTGCCGCGGTGACTGCCGCCCTGACCAACAACATGACCCGTGACACCATCAACCGCGCTATCCAGCGTGGTGCCGGTGGTGGCGATGGCGAACAGCTCGAAACCATCGTCTACGAAGGTTACGGCCCGGCTGGCTCTGCCGTGATGGTGGAATGCCTGACTGACAACCGTAACCGTACCGTTGCCGAAGTGCGTCACGCCTTCAGCAAGTGCGGTGGCAACCTGGGTACTGATGGCTCCGTTGCCTATCTGTTCAGCAAGAAGGGTCTGCTGACTTTCGTGGGCGTAGACGAAGATGCCCTGATGGATGCCGCACTGGAAGCGGGTGCCGATGACGTGGTCACCGAAGAGGATGGCTCCATCGAGGTGTATACCACCCCGAACGATTTCGGTACCGTGCTGGATGGTCTGGAAGCGGCTGGCTTCAAAGCCCAGAGCGCCGAGGTGACCATGATTCCCTCCACCGAAGCCGAGCTGGATGCCGAAACCGCGCCCAAGCTGATGCGCCTCATCGACATGCTGGAAGATCTTGACGACGTGCAAGAGGTGTATCACAACGGCTCCATTTCCGATGAAGTCGCGGCGACCCTCTGATCGCTGAGTCATGCTCTCCCGATGGCAGCCAGATGGCCTGTCTCTTATACAAACATCCCCAAGCATCGCTTGGGGATGTTTTTGAACTTCTCTCCCATTCGGTGATCAGCACTTTTCATCATCCGCCACCCACGTTCTAATATCCCCTTTACTCCACCGGCACTTTGGGCGCTGGCAAACGGCCAAAACGCTCGCCACCCGGCTTGACCCCTAGCCAACATCATCTCGCTTTGAGACAGGCAAACGGATATCAATGAATACCTGTGCCAGCGCTTCGTGGTGTGCTCGATGCAAAGCAGCAGCATCAGCGATGCACCATAACAAGCTCCATGACTATGCCAGGCAGTGCAAATCCGCGGGCACCAGGGTGATCAAAATGCCCCAGCGGGGTGGCAGAAAAGCGAGAGAGGACGAGCTAGAAGGGTCACTCTGAATAGAAAATCGCAGGTATAAAAAAACCGGCGTCAAGACGCCGGTTCTTCAAACAGAGTGCAACCCGATTACAGGGAATCAGCATTCTCGGAGAGGTACTTGGCAACGCCGTCCGGAGAGGCTTGCATGCCTTTCTTGCCCTTTTCCCATTGAGCCGGGCACACTTCGCCGTGCTCTTCGTGGAACTGCAGGGCATCGACCATGCGCAGCATCTCGTCAATGTTGCGGCCCAGTGGCAGATCGTTCACCACCTGGTGACGAACGACACCGTTTTTGTCGATCAGGAAGGAGCCACGGAACGCCACACCCGCTTCGGGATGCTCAACGTCATAAGCTTTGCAGATCTCGTGTTTAACGTCGGCGATCAGCGGGTACTTGACCTGACCGATACCACCATCTTCCACTTTGGTGTTGCGCCATGCGTTGTGGGAAAACTGGGAATCGATGGAGACACCGATTACTTCCACGCCACGCTTCTGGAACTCTTCATAGCGGTGATCGAAGGCAATCAGCTCGGATGGGCAGACGAAAGTGAAATCGAGCGGATAGAAGAAGACAACGGCAGCTTTGCCTTTGATGTGGGATGACAGGTTGAATGAATCAACGATCTCGCCATTACCCAAAACGGCTGCGGCAGTAAAATCGGGTGCGGGACGGCCTACCAATACCATATTCAATTCCTCTTTATGTGAAGTGAACAATCCGGTCAGGATTGGGCTACCTAGAGCCAAGTCCATCTAATTCAAGCGACAAACTATAGACCCGGTGGTAGATTAGTTAAATCAAATTAAATAGATAGCATTAATCGGGTTTTTCTATGCAACGTTGGCCCAGCCTCAAACAGCTGCAATATCTGGTCGCTCTCGAAGAGCACAAGAACTTCAACCGCGCCGCCAAGGCTTGTCATGTCAGCCAGTCGACCCTGAGTACCGGGATCCAGACCCTGGAGGACATGATGAACCTGCAACTGGTGGAACGGGATCACAAGAGCTTCATTATGACCCCGGTCGGCATGGAAATCGTCGAGCGCGCTCGCAATTTGCTCTCCGATGCGCGGGATCTGATGGAGCTCGGTCAACATCAGGGCGGTGTAATGCAGGGGACGGTACGTCTGGGCTGCATTCCCACCATTGCCCCCTTCCTGCTCAGCAAGCTGCTGAAAGAGTGCAGCAAAACCTATCCTGACCTCGAATTGTTGCTGCGTGAAGACACCACCAGCAATCTGCTCAAGCAGCTGGAACAGGGTCAACTCGACTTGTTGATCCTCGCCCTGCCCATCGAGATCGGCGGATTTCACTGCAAGACCGTCGGCCAGGATCCGTTCCACATGGTGATGCCCGCCAGCATGGCGGCCGGTCTGCATACCCCGTTCGACTACAAGGAGCTGCCCAACCAGAGCATCTTCCTGCTGGAGCGGGAGCACTGCCTCACCGAACACGCGGTCAGCGCCTGCCGCCTGCGGGACAAGAGCAAGATCAACCCGTTCGCCGCCACCAGCCTGCACACCCTGGTACAGATGGTGGAAGCGGGTCTTGGCACCACCTTCCTGCCCCAGATGGCCATCGATGCCGGAATTCTTGCCAATTCGGATCTGGTCGCCATTCCCCTGCCGGGGGAAAAACCCTATCGTGAGATCGGCATGGTTTGGCGTCCCAGTACCACCCGGGTGCAGACCTTTTACAAGCTGGCCGAATTGCTGAGCCCACTGATCAATCCCGCCCGGTAAACCCGCACGCCAGCCTCAGGCTGGCGTTTTTCAAGCGCTTGCCGCATTTTTCTCTTTCGGGACTAGGTATGAAGCCAGATCCCTGTTTATGATGGAAAAGTTGTCGCGCCAACGCCTGCAGCCTGAACAGTTTGGCAGGATGTGGCGCTCGATGAATGTCTCGCTTGGTAGTAGACACCGTCCGTGGAGAGAGCCCCGATGTATCGCAAGCTGCTGCTATCCCTGCTGACCCTGCTGCTGGCCGCCTGCTCCAGCACGCCGGAGCCACCGCCGCCCCGCCAGCAGAGCAGTGCGTTTGACGGTTTCTACCAGCAGTGGCGTGGCGTCCCCTACCGGATGGGCGGCACCAACCGCGCAGGGCTCGACTGCTCCGCCTTCACCCAGCTCGCCTACAACCAGGTGCTGGGCTTCAACCTGCCCAGAACCACCGAATCCCAGGCCAGCATCGGCAAACCGGTGGATCGCTACCGGCTGCAACACGGGGATCTGGTCTTCTTCAAGACTGGCTGGCGGCAGTACCATGTGGGGGTCTATACCGGTGCCGGGGAGTTTATCCACGCCTCCACCAGCAAGGGGGTTATTCGCTCCAGCCTCGACAACGTCTACTGGAACAGCCGCTACTGGCAAGCCCGTAGAGTGACCCAGTAACGACGCATACGGCGACGGGTTGCACAAGTTGCGCTACGACAGCCTCCGTCAACTGCTGTCGCAGTGTAGAAGGCCACCGCTGCTACTTATAACCCAATTGACACCAAAAGCTGCATTTCGCACCATTTTGTGATAAGGTGGTGGCCAATTTTCAACACTTTCGCACTTTTTTCATGCGCTATCTGTCCTGATTGACAATAGACACGGCGATAGCGACCACTGCGCCTTCCCGGTTTTTCAGTGCGTGGCGAAAGTGGGTTGTGGTGCAGCACTCCGGAGGGGTGGCCCACAGCAGCAGTATCCAGAGTTGAATAGATAAGGAGATCGTGCAATGAAACAGTATCAAAGCTGGCTGGGGCAATACCTGATGAGTCGCCGCGACGGTGACCACGCCATGGCATGCGAGATGGCCAGTTCCATCTGCGAATTCTGGCAGCAACAGGGTGATGAAAACGAGCTGGACAAGTGGCAGCAGATTTACCAAAACCATCTGGAAAAAACCACCTGATCCTGACCATAGCCTTGCTGCCAGCCATCTGGTGTTAGCAGCAAGGCTGTCCCCCCATCACCCACTTGCCCCCTCCGACTATCCGCTCATCCCTCCCCGACGTAATCCCGACGCTTGCAACGCCGCCCCTTTCGCCGCCCATCTCATCAGTTATCGCGTCATCTCTCCTCCCTGAAGATCATCAGATTGATGGCAATCAGCTACCAGATTACATGGCAGTTTGGCGCATTTGACGGCAAGGTGGCTCACCATCGCTGCCGATTTTCTCTATTGGCAACAAGAGGATGGGGCGGATCCCTGACCATGCGCGGCGACAATTTCCCCAAGTTGGTCAGTTTGTGCTAAAATGGCGCTCATTTTTTGACATCTCGCGTCACGTTCGCCGCCAGATTGCCCATCGGGCTCTCTGCCCGGGTCGTGACTTTGCACCATTATGCCTGATGATGTTCCCCCCAGGATGAGCCGACAGGCTCCGGTCAAGGTGGGCACCCTCAAGGGCACATGAGATAAGGAGATCGGGTAATGAAACAATATCAAAGCTGGCTGGGAGATTATCTGATGAGCCGCCGTGACGGAGATCACGCGATGGCTTCGGAACTTGCCAACACCATCTGCGCCTTCTGGAAGGCCCAGGGTGATGAAGCAGAAACCAGCAAATGGCAGCAACGCTATCAGCAACACGTAGAGCAGGCGCAATAGACCGGTTCGCTCCTCACCCATAAAAAACCGGCGCACATGGCGCCGGTTTTGCGTTTCTCACCCTCAACCAATCATTACATCTGGTCGATCATGTCTTGGGCAAACTGGGAACAGGAGCGCAGGGTGGCCCCTTCCATCAGACGCTCGAAGTCATAGGTGACGGTCTTGTTGCGGATCGCCGCTTCCATCCCCTTGATGATGAGGTCGGCCGCTTCGACCCAGCCCATGTGGCGCAGCATCATCTCGGCGGAGAGGATGAGGGAGCCCGGGTTGACCTTGTCCTGACCGGCGTATTTCGGTGCAGTACCGTGGGTCGCCTCGAACAGAGCCACGCCGTCACCGATGTTGGCACCCGGTGCGATGCCGATACCGCCTACCTGAGCGGCCAGCGCGTCGGAGATGTAGTCGCCGTTGAGGTTCATACAGGCGATGACGTCATACTCGGCCGGACGCAGCAGGATCTGCTGCAGGAAGGCGTCGGCGATGACATCCTTGATGACGATGGTCTTGCCGGTTTTCGGGTTCTTGAAGGTGCACCAGGGGCCGCCGTCAATCAGCTGGGCACCGTACTCGTTCTGGGCCAGAGCATAACCCCAATCCTTGAAGGCACCTTCGGTGAACTTCATGATGTTGCCCTTGTGCACCAGGGTCACGGAGTCGCGATCGTTGTCGATGGCATACTCGATGGCGGCACGTACCAGACGCTCGGTACCGGCCTTGGACATCGGCTTGATGCCGATCCCGCAGGACTCGGGGAAGCGAATCTTCTTCACGCCCATCTCGTTTTGCAGGAAGGCGATCACCTTGTTCGCTTCGACGCTGTCAGCCTTCCACTCGATACCGGCGTAGATGTCTTCGGCGTTTTCGCGGAAGATCACCATGTCAGTCAGATCAGGGCGTTTGACCGGGCTCGGGGTCCCTTCGTAGTAACGAACCGGGCGCAGGCAGATGTAGAGATCCAGCTCCTGACGCAGAGCCACGTTGAGGGAGCGAATACCGCCACCGACCGGCGTGGTCAGCGGGCCCTTGATGGCCACGCAATATTCGCGAATGAAATCCAGGGTTTCGGCCGGTAGCCAGGCACCTTCGCCATAAACATGAGTCGATTTCTCGCCGGTATAGATCTCCATCCAGGCGATCGCACGCTCGCCCTTGTAGGCTTTCTCGACCGCAGCATTCACCACATTCAACATGGCCGGGGTTACATCAACACCGATGCCATCCCCTTCGATAAACGGAATGATCGGATGGTTGGGAACCTGCAGCTTGCCGTTGGCATCGACTGTGATTTTCTGACCCTGGGTCGGGATTACTACTTTGCTTTCCATCGGCATCTCCTAACTTCCGTTTGTTATCAACTTGTTTGTTGCGCGCGGCCATCTTAGCCCATTCATTTTCATAATAAAACGACAAGCAAGCATGTCAGACCAAAGAGGTAGCCACCCGCCAGTGCACGGTCACCACGCCTTCCCGGCCCCGCCCTCTTATCCCTCCTGCTCGCTGGACGCTACCTGCGGCTGACTCAGGGAACGATACTGGGAAGGGGTCAAGCCGGTCTTCTGTTTGAACACCCGGCAGAAGTAGTTCACGTCGGTAAACCCGCAGCGATTGGCGACCTCTTCGAGACGGAAGCGATACTTTGTCAGCATGAACTTGGCCCGCTCCAGCCGCACCCAGCTGATGTAATCGGCCAGGCGCATATGGCCCTGTTCACGAAACAGATGGGAGAGATGGCTGGCCGAGACGTTGAAGCGCTGGGCGATGGCGTCGCGGGTGATGGGGCGGTGAAAGTTCTCCTGGATATAGATGCAGATCCCGTGAAAGAGCTCGGCCCCCCGTGGCCGATCCGCGGCGGACTCCAGCAACAGCTGACGGGCACTCTCCAGCAGAGCCTGCAGCAGGTGATCATCGGTGGGGGAGCGACCGGGATCCTCAGTCAGCACGTTGAGCGCCGCCAGAATGTGTTCGATCACATGGCCTGCCCGCGCCATGATGCTGTGCTTTTGCACATCGAAGAAATCGGGGTCTTCACGGCGCTTGCTCACCAGACTGAACCCCAGCTGGCGTTTGCCAAACAGCAGGCTCAGTACCGAACAATCGGTGGTCCAGAGCGGCTTGTTCCAGCCGTTGGGGGGGATATAGAGCGCCTGTCCCGGCAATACGCTGACCTCCTTGCAGCCGCCCTCCCGGTCCCAAATGTGATTGAGATACTCACCGCTAAAGACCAGTTCGAGGCGGGGGAAGTTGACCTGATAACTGAAACTGGGTGGCACCCCCTGTTCACTGGCAAACCAAATTTGGTCAAATGGAACCTGTTCGCCGAGTGCGCCGTCGAGTAGTTGGTTGAAGATGATACTCATGGTGATCCTGATCAAGAGAGAGGCGAGCGGTTGCGGCGCGCGCGACCGCCCATGTTATAGTCCGGTCCACAACAGTAATGCCACCCTTTTCTGCACCCGATTTTCTTCAAACTAGACGAGGCGTCCCTTATGAGCAGTAGCGATCTGCCCTCCTTTCTGTTGATGCAAAACCCGATTCAAGGCTATGACTGGGGCAGTCATGACTCCCTCACCACCCTGTTTGACATTCCCAACCCGCAAGGCAAACCCCAGGCCGAGGTCTGGATGGGCGCCCATCCCAACGGCTGCTCCGAGGTGACGCTGGCGGGCAGTGTGCAAACGCTCTCTACGGTGATCGACAGGGCTCCGGCCACCGCACTGGGTGAGGCCACCTTCGCCCGTTTTGGCAGCCTGCCGTTCCTGTTCAAGGTGCTGTGTGCCGAGAAGGCCCTCTCCATTCAGGTGCACCCGAGCAAGGCTCAGGCCGAAGCGGGCTTTGCCAAAGAGGAGGCCGCAGGCATCGATATCAAGGCGAACAATCGCAACTACAAGGACCCGAACCACAAGCCGGAGCTGGTGTTTGCCCTCACCCCCTATCAGGCGATGAACGGCTTTCGCGCCATCCCGGCCATCCTGGCGCTGTTCGATCGCATGGCGCTGCCAGCGCTGGCCGATCTGACCGTGGCGCTGCGCCAGTCACAGGATGAAGCGGGCCTGCAGCACTTCTTCCAGCAGCTGCTGGAACTGGAAGGGACGCGCAAGGATGAGGCGCTGGCGGGGCTACTGGCCTATGCCACCAATCATCAGGATGAAGAGACCTTTGCGCTCATCACCAGTCTGGCGACCCAGTATCCGGGAGACGTCGGCCTCTTCTCACCGCTGCTGCTGAACGTGGTGACCCTCCAGCCCGGTCAGGCGATGTTCCTCGATGCCTGCACCCCGCACGCCTATGTGCGCGGCACGGGTCTTGAGATCATGGCCAACTCCGACAACGTGCTGCGCGCCGGTCTCACCCCCAAATATATCGACGTGGCCGAGCTCTTGAACTGCACCCGCTGCCTGGCCAAACCGGACGACCAGATCCTGCTGGCCCCCCGCTGTGACGGTGCGATACAGCACTTCGAGGTGCCGGTACCGGACTTCACCTTCAGCGTCTATCCGGCTGGCGAGCATCCGCTCACCACTGCCAGCGCCGAGATCCTGTTTGCCATCGATGGCACAGTGCTCCTCAAACAAGGGGAACAGTCACTGCGGCTGGAAAAGGGGCAATCTGCCTTTATTCCTGCGGCGACCGGCAGTTATCAACTGCTGGCCGAAGGACGGGTCGCTCGCGCGGGCAACCGCTGCTAACGGGCACATCCTGGGGCGCCCTCCATCCGAACATGCACAAGGGCCATCAATGATGGCCCTTGTTTTTTACCGGCTCTGAAGAGTCCAGCGGTCAGGATGTGGCAATCCAGAGTGCCTACTACAAGAGCGTGATGGACGCAGCTCCCCCTGCCCTTTTCAAATAGCGGCTGACCCGTTGCGGCTACTTTTGCGGCCACTGGCGTGACATGACCCGACGACCCGCCCCGACTCACAGTTTGCCGCGCCGTTAGCTGGTATATTGCCCCCTCTTTGGCACTAATAGACTGAATTGACACGCTTTTGCCTTATCCCATCGGCCCACAAGCCGGTTCGCCACGGCGCGATTCAGCCCGACAGAGGACCTTTTGATGAAACAGACCCTTCTTGCAATCACCCTCGGCGGCCTGCTGGCGCTCTCACCCCTCGCCCTGCAGGCGGCCGAGAGTTCGATGCAGATGGAGCACGACCTCAATACCCTGGTCAGCAAACGCCAGGCGGTGGACATGCTGCTCGGCGAAGCGCTGCAGATCTACAAGTCGCCAGCCAAGATCTCCCACGCCGGTTTTACCGCCAAGATGCCGAGCAATATGGAGCTGGTGACCGAGCGGCTACTGGCCGCCTACCAGCTTGAACCCTACCGCACCGACCTGCTCATCTCGGCGGCCAACGCCCAGATCTACAACGGCAACCTGAGCCGCGCCATCACCTTGCTGGAGCAGGCGCAGGCCGTCGCCCCCGATGATCTCGACATCAACAGCTATCTCGCCATCTGGCAGCTGGTGAAGGGCAACAAGGAGGCCTCCCGCAGCTATCTGGCGAAAGTGGCGGATCGCAACAGCGGCCGCGCCGCCGATCTGGAGGAGATCATCGCCCGGGTGCAGCGGATCACCGCCGCCCCGCTGCAAACCGAACTGACCGGGGATCAGGTCAAGGCTACCCAGGAGGGCAAGCGCGCCATCGTCACTCTGGGCTACGCCCTCAATCCCGACGGCAGCATGGACAAGATCCTGCTGGGCCGCCTGCAAACCACCCTTGAGCTGGCCAAGGCCGACCCGGAGGCGCTGATCATCCTGACCGGCGGCGTGCCCCAGAACCGCCAGACCGAGGGCAAGCTGATGGCCGACTGGCTGGCCAACAACGGCATCGACCGCAGTCGCCTGATTGAAGAGAACTACGCCACCAGCACGGTGGATAACGCCCTCTACAGCGCCTATGCCCTCGCCCGCCACCAGATTGACTATGCGGTGCTGGTGAGCTCCGCCAGCCATGTGCGCCGCGGCCAGACGGTGCTGGAAATCGCCTGCGACCAGATTGGCCCGGCCAACATCAAGGTGGCGAGCGTCAGCTACCCCGACAAGCCCCTCGAAGAGCTGGCCACCCCGAGCGAGAGCGAGCTGCTCGGCATCTACCGCGACGCCCTGCGCACCTACGGCATGTGGAGCTACCGCTCCGCCCCGCTGATCGAGCGTTGATCGGCCATCAAAACAAAAAAGAGAGAGGGAGGCATGATGCCTCCCTCTCTTTTGATTGGCCGATTATTGGCCAAGCCTCGCTCGTTAGCTGACGATAAAGCCCTGGGCGCTCGCCGCTTTGGGATCGTCACCGAAACGGTTGGGCCCCTGCTGGCCGTTGCAGACCATAAAGTAGATGAGCACCAGGGTGCCGATAATGGGGATGAGCCCGAGCAGCAACCACCAGCCACTGCGGTCGGTGTCGTGCAGGCGACGGGCCGCCACTGCCAGCGAGGGCAACAACACGGCCAGCGAGTAGATGCCGCTGATGAACTCCTTGTCGCCGCTAATCAGCTTGTCCACCATGCCGAGCAGCAGCATGACGACGACGTTGCACAGCACAAACATCCAGTATTCGGTGCGGCGAGCCCGTCCGCTGAATACCGCATATTGCTTGAGGACCGAGATATACCAGTTCATTGCGCCTCCAGACTGTTTTCAAAAACAAGTAGTTGCAGATCCAAACCGAGCTTAGCGTGATCAGTGCCAGCAGTACACCGTTCACTCCGTCACCGGCACGGAGTTTCTGCTTCAGGGCCGGGCTCGCCCCTTCCGACAACAGGATGCGCAGGCTGGCCCCGATAGCCACCCTGATGAACGGGCTGGTGGAGCAGACCCCCATGGCAGTCCCCTTGTCATCCGGTGGCGACGCCTTGCTGATGAGGGATGACTGCAACGCCTCTATCACATTGAAACCGATAAAGAAGCGCTGCAGAGCGGCCTGCCTGCTCAACACCCTGCGCGCCTTCCGGGGCAATGATGGCACCGCCGTTAAAGCAGCTGCGGTCAAGGCCCAGCGCGAGCTGCACGGCAAGGAGTAAGGGCTGTCTGCTCTCTTGGCCAAGTGCCATAAAAACGGGCCTCCACTGGAGGCCCCTTTTGCGATTGGCGAACCGATGACAGGGGTTCAGCCCTTGTGGGATTTGGGACCCGGCAGCGGTGCCGTTGGCTGGCGGTAATCACCATAGGGGAAGATGTTGCGAAAACGCTGGGCCACCGGCTCGGGGATGGAGCGGGAGAAGATCAGCTTCACGCCATCGCCATCGCGTTGTCCCACAATGCGACCGCGCACCGTGTCGTGGCGCAGGATCTGCTTGGCATGCTCAATAAAAGCAGGCGACACCTTGCCCTGCTTGACCACCACCTTGCCGGGAGCAAGGCGGATCTCGAACAGGGCGCCACGCCCCAGCTTCATCAACCACCCGATTAGCGCAATCGCTACGATCAAGGAAATCCAGGCCATCTTCATCCCTCCCAAGGTCTTGATATCAGGCAGTATAAGCGGCTGTGCGCTCCGACTGTTTGGCGCCGATCACACCGCCGCGTCAGCAAATAGCGCCTCTTGGCTCAGCAATCCTTGCCCCAGCCCACCAACGCCTCACGATAGAGTGCCAGCAAGGCTTCATCGCGCACCGCCACCCCGACTCGCTTCGGGCGGAACCCGGCCCAATCGTCGTGCGGATGAGCGCGACCGTCAAACTTTTGCAGGGTGTGACCGATGGCCGGACCGCTGGTGATCACCCGCACCGGCCCTTCCCGCAGGGTAAAGAGGGTCGGGTCGATGACATAGGCGATGGCGGACGGATCGTGGACGTGACAACCGGAGAGTCCCAGCTTCTCGGAGTAGAAGCGCAGATAGAAGCGGCTCACATCCCACAGGAAGCGGCCCGGCTCCCCCGCCTTATCCCTGAGCTCATCCAGATAGGCGCTGCTGAAAAAGCTCTGCTGGGTCACATCCAGCCCGATGATCACCACAGGCCAGTCGGCGGTAAAGACCCGGTCGGCGGCATCCGGGTCATCGTGGATATTGGCCTCGGCATAGGGGGTCACATTGCCGCGATGGCCGTTGACGCCAAAGGCGCCGCCCATCACCACCACCTGTTTCACCAACGAGACAATCTCGGGGGCCTGTTGTAGCGCCAGCGCCAGATTGGTGAGCGGGCCGATAGTAACGATGGTGATCTCCCCCGGCGCGGCTTTGACCGCCTCGACAATATATTGCCAGGCGGGGCGGGGATCCGGGGCGATGGTCACCTCCCCCGCCTCCGTGTCGCCAAAGCCGCTCGGACCGTGGACTATGGTGGTGGGGCCGACCGGCTCGCGCAGCAGCGGGGCGGCAGCGCCTTTGGCCACATCCGCCTTCATGCCGTACTTCTGCTTGAGCCAGAGGGCGTTGCGGGTGCCATTATCGATGGTGGCGTTACCAAAAACGGTGGTGATGGCGAGCAGCTCGATGGCGGGGTGGGCCTCGGCAAACAGGATGGCCATGGCATCGTCGATACCCGGATCGGTATCCAGAATGATTTTATGGGTCATGAGAAATTCCTGCGGTGACAAACCCTGCGACAAAAGAGAGAGTCTACCCGGCTGACTGCCTCGTATCCCGGCACGGGATCACAGACCGGGCCTTTGCTCCCGGCAACGACACGCTGCTGGCGACAATCTGCATAAAAAAGCGCGGCCCTGTTGCCAGCGCCGCGCCATTTATCGTTGTTCGTTATCTGCTATCGGGCGCAGATCTGCCTGACTACTCCCCCTCAGTGCTTGCGATGCCAGCGCGGTGAGGTCGCCTTCTCCCCCCAGGGGGTAACGCAAGGCAGCAAGGCCCCTTCAATCACAGCCTCGCAGCCCGCCAGCGCCTCAGCGATCTTCTGGTGTAACACCCGCAGCACCTTGCCCTCGTGCTCGGCCAGAGAGTGACCGGCGGCAAAAAACTCCGGCTGATATTGCAGCGCCAGCTTCTGGGCAAACTCATAGGTGTTGAAGCAATCGGGCATCCGTTCTACCACATCTTCAATGCGGGCCAACAAGCTGTTTAGTTCCCTGGTCATAACGCTCTCTCCGTGCAGGTTGATAGCCAAAAATTACCCCTTATTGGATAAGTCACCAACGAGTAAACCACAAAAGTGTGGAAGGAGACACAGTTCTCCCCTCTCTGCGCCCGCAGGTGATCACAGGGCATGATGCACGCTTTACAAAAACGCAACAAACAGCTAGGTTTGGACCGACTAATCAGTCGGTCATTTTTTACAGGGGAAGAACAACATGGGTGCGGCGCAGCTTCAACACACTCCCGAGGATATCCTCGCCATCAAATTGTCCCTGCCGGATCAGCTGGCCAGGCTTAAACAGGCCTGTCTGACTCACCCTATGCCGACCCTGGCCGAGCGCCGGGCGCAGTTGACCAAACTCAAACAGGCGCTGCTCGCCCACAAGGGGCAACTGTGCAAAGCGCTGGCCGCGGATTATGGCCAGCGCAGTCACTACGACAGCCTGATCGCCGATGTGCTGCCCTGCATCATGCAGATCAACTACACCCAGAAGCGGCTCAAGCGCTGGATGCAGCCCCACCGCCGTCACACCGGCCTGCTGCTGGCCCCCGCCAAAGTAGAGGTGCACTTCCAGCCGCTCGGAGTGGTCGGCATTATCGTGCCGTGGAACTTTCCGGTGATGCTGAGCCTCGGCCCCCTCATCACCGCCATCGCGGCGGGCAACCGGGCCATGCTGAAACTCTCCGAGTTCACCCCTCATACCAATGCCGTGCTGGGCACCATGCTCACCAGTGTGTTTGACGAGCACGAGATCGCCATCATCGAGGGAGATGCCCAAATGGCGGCGGCGTTCAGCTCACTGCCGTTCGATCACCTGCTTTTTACCGGCTCCACCATGGTGGGCAAGCTGGTGATGGCCGCCGCCGCCCCCCAGCTCACCCCCCTCACCCTTGAGCTGGGGGGCAAGAGCCCCTGCCTCATCGCCCCCGACATGCCGGTCGCCACCGCGGTCGAGCGGATGATCTTCGGCAAGAGCCTCAACGCCGGACAGATCTGCGTCGCCCCCGACTATGTGCTGCTGCCCCGTAGCGAGGTGGATAACTTTATCGCCGCCTATCGCTGCCACTTCAGCAAGCTCTACCCGCAGGGGCTCAATAGTGCCGACTACGGCGCCATCATCAATGACCGCCAGTATCAACGTCTCGTCAGCTGGCTGGATGAAGCCGAGCAGGCGGGAGCCCAGCTCCACCCCTGTGGCAGCCCTGCCCGCGACGATCAGCGTCGCCTGCTGGTGCCCCACCTGCTGACCGGGGTACCGGGTCACTGTCAGGTGATGCAGCAGGAGATCTTCGGGCCGCTGCTGCCGCTCATCCCCTACGACACCCTGGAGGAGGCGCTCGCCTATGTGGCTGAGCGGCCCCGCCCGCTGGCCCTCTATCTGATGAGCTTCGACCCCGAGTTGCAGGCACGGGTGACCAAGGAGACCCACTCCGGCGGCATGGCGATCAACGAGAGTCTGTTCCAGGTGGCGGCTGACGATGTGCCGTTTGGCGGCATCGGCGCCTCCGGCATGGGCCACTACCACGGCCACGAGGGGTTCCTCACCTTCTCCAAGGCGAAAACCGTGCTGACCCGCGGCAAGTTCACCACCGGCTCCCTGATCCATCCCCCCTACCACAGCTGGATCCAGAAGCTGATGATGACCTTCTTCCTGCGCTGATGGAGATGACCATGAACCAGGCTATCCCGCAGCCACAAACCATGACCGACAAGCGCCGCCAGATCCTGGATGCCGCCCTCGCGCTCTGCGCCGAGGATGGCCTGCAGGGGGCCGCCACCGCTAGAATCGCCAAGGCGGCCGGGGTGGCCAACGGCACTCTGTTCCACCACTTTCCGAGCAAGGAGGCGCTGATCCTCGCACTCTATCAGGATGTAAAGACCCGGATGGGGGGCGCCATCCATGAAGCAGACCCCGCCCTGCCGCTGTACGACCAGACCCGCCACTACTGGCAGCTGGCGATGGAGTGGATGCAGGCTAACCCCAATGAGCTCAAATTTGTGCTGGGCTTCTTTCACTCCCCGCTGCTGGCCCGCCCGGCCCGCAGCCAGATCCTCAACGATGCCCTGCGCTTTTTGCCTGCCCTGCTGGCAAAGGGGCAGGCCAGCGGCGAGCTGATGCAGGCTCCCGCCCCCCTGTTGCTGGAGGTGTGTCAGGGCCAGTTCCTCGCCTGCGCATCACTGTTTGTCGATCAACCGGAGCTGGGACAGGACGACTACTGGCAAGCCAGTGCCTTCGCCCTCTTCTGGTCAGCCATCTCAGGAGCCAATCCTCATGTCAATACGGATGCTTGAATCTGCGGCCGCCCTTGGCCGCCGCCTCTGGATCATCACCCTGCTGTGGGTGGTGGGTCGTACCCTCTGCCGCGCCGCCCGTACCGACGAAGCGGTGCGCCGGGAGCTGGCCCCGCTGCCGGACGGGCTGGCGATCCGCCTTGAGGTCGGCGGCATCGGTTACGCCATGAACATGCACAAACACGGGGGGCGCTGGTATCCCGGTGCGCCAGCCGCCCCTCATGCCACCATCCATCCGCTGCGTGTGCGCTTCAAACACCCCAATATCGCGTTTCGCGCCCTGAGCTTTCGGCTCGGGGTCAATCAGGCATTTGGCGAAAACCGGCTGCTGGTGGAGGGCGATCTCACCGTCGCCATGCATCTGGTGCGGGGGCTTGAGCAGTTGCAGTCCCTGATCTTGCCCGCCTTTATCGCGCGGCCCCTGCTGCGCCACTATCCTGCCCCGACCCACAAGATCGGTCGGGCCTGCAACATCTATCTGGGTCTGGTGACCGGCTAACGTGCAAGGAGCCTTGAAATGAGCCGCTACTACGATTTCTTCTGCCCGGTCAAACTGCTGGCCGGTGAACAGGCGCTGGAGCAACTGGCCAGCGAGCTGGCCAGCCTCGGGGCACGCCGCCCGCTGCTGCTGACCGACAAGGGGGTCAATGCCACCGGCCTTGCCACCCTGCTGGCCAATGTGCTGGCCGACGGGGAGCTGCCGGTCGCCGCCATCTGGGACGAGATCCCGGCCGACTCTTCCACTGCCGTGGTGGAGCGGATCGCCAAACGCTATCGTGAGCTCGACTGCGACAGTCTGGTGGCGCTGGGGGGGGGCTCGGTCATCGACACCGCCAAGGCAGTTAACATTCTCACTTCCATGGGAGGGGAGCATCTGCTCGACTACTCGGGCGCCGGCTGTCTGACCCGTCCCCTCAAGCCGCTAGCGGTGGTGCCCACCACGGCGGGCACAGGATCAGAAGTGACCTTGGTTGCAGTGATCAAGGATGAGGCGAGCGGACGCAAGGTGCCCTTCACCTCCCCCTTCCTGCTGCCCCAGCTGGCGGTGTTAGACCCGCGCCTGACCCAGGGGCTGCCCCTCAATATCACCGCCGCCACCGCCATGGACGCCATGACCCACGCCATCGAGGCCTTTATCGGCACCGCCAAGAACCCGGTGAGCGATGCGCTGGCCCTGATGGCAGTGGAGAAGATCGCCAGCGCCCTGCCGCAAATCATCCACGACCCGCAAAACAAACAGCTGCGGCTGCAACTGGCGGAAGGCTCCACGCTGGCTGGCATGGCTTTTTCCAACTCCATGGTGGGGCTGGTGCACGCCCTCGGCCACAGCCTCGGAGCCCGCTGCCATCTGCCCCATGGGCTGTGCATGAACCTCTTTTTACCCACCGTGCTCGACTACAACCGTCCCGAGGTGGATAGCGAGCTGGCCCGACTGTTGTTGCCGCTGGTGGGGGCGGAGCAATTTGCCGCCACCCCGGCCCATCAGCGGGCCGAGGCGACCATCACCGCCATCCGCACCCTGCGCGATACCCTGTGGCAAGCGGTCAAGCTGCCGCGCACCCTGAGCGAAGCAGGGGTAAGCGATCGTTCACTGCTCGGGGAGATACGCGATCTGGCGATCAACGACGGCGCCCTGCTGTTCAATCGCAAGGACGCCGACCGTGAGCAGTTACTGACCCTGCTGGAGCGAGCCTGGGTCTGATCCCCCTTGCCAGCACGCTTGTGCTGACGCTAACGGGATGCCCGACTCACCATCGGGCACCTTGATCTCCCTCGCGATATCGATACGCTCTCTGGCAAAGGGGGGATGATATTGACCACGGGCTCCCACTATCTGTTCTATACCTTGGCTAACCGTTATCTTGTGCCAACAACACCATCTTGATACCAGAGGTGCCCACCATGAGCGACATCATCCATCAGGCCAACCAGCAGCAGTTTATCTGCATGGTGGAGGGGAAAGAGTCCAGATTGCGCTACCGGCGGCTCGATGCCAAGACCATCGACGCCTACAGCACCTTCGTCCCCCCCGAACTGCGGGTGCAGGGGATTGCCGATCAGCTGGCCCGCGCCCTCTTCAACTGGACTCAGGCACAGGGGCTCACTATCGTGCCGAGCTGCCGTTACATTGATGTCTGGTTACGCCGCAATGCCAACAACTGAACCGTTGAACACAACCCTCGAACAGCAATGCCAAGCCAACACCGAAGCCCTGCTGCGGGCCGATCCGCAGCGAATGGCCTGCCTGCAAGCCGCAGCTGAACTCAATCTGCCCGACTGGGCGCTGGGGGCCGGTTTTATCCGCAACCTCATCTGGGATCACCTTCATCACAAGGCGGTGCCCACCCCGCTCAACGATATCGACCTTATCTATCTCGATAAAAACGATCCGCAAGGATTGGCCGAGGCGGAGCATGAAGCCTGGCTGGCCGGGCGGCTGCCGGGTCAGCAGTGGGAAGTGCGCAATCAGGCCCGCATGCATAAGCGGCAACTCGTGGCCCCCTTTACCAGCACTCTGGAGGCGCTCAGCCACTGGGTCGAAATTCCCACCTGTATCGGTGTGCGCCTCCACCAAGATGGCGAGTTCGAGTGGCTCGCCCCCTACGGCTTTGCCATCAACTGGTCGCTACAAGTAAGTGCCAACCCCAGATGTCACCAGGACAAACAGATTTTTACCCAGCGCATCAAGGAGAAACGCTGGCAGGCTATCTGGCCTGACCTTCAGGTAAACTGGCCATAACCTGATTGCAATGTTTCGATAACCTTGGGCACACTAGGGGAGAAGCTGGTTATAACTCAATGGGTTAAATTATGCGCGACTTCTTCTCTCTCGAACGCTGGCTACCGGGCCTCGCCGCCCTGCTGCAATACCAGCGCGCCTGGCTGATGCCAGACCTTCGCGCCGGACTCTCGGTGGCCGCAGTGGCGCTGCCCGTGGCCATCGCTTATGCCGAACTCACCGGAGTTGGCGCCATCGTCGGCCTCTACTCCTGCATCCTGCCCATGATGGTCTATGCCCTGTTTGGCACCTCCCGCCAGCTGATTGTTGGTCCGGATGCGGCCACCTGTGCGGTGATCGCCGCCGTGGTGACCCCGCTGGCCGCCGGTGACCCGACCCGCCACTGGCAGCTGGTGATGACCATGACCGCCATGACCGGCTTCTGGTGCCTGATTGCCAGCCGCTTCAAGCTGGGGGTGCTGGCAGACTTTCTCTCCCGCCCAATCCTGATGGGGCTGCTCAATGGGGTGGCCATCACCATCATGGTGGGCCAGCTCTCCAAGATCTTCGGCTTCACCTTTAGCGAACGTTACCTCATCGAGCGGATCGTCAACGGCACCACCTATATCAACCAGACCCATCTGCCGACCCTGGCCATGAGCCTGGTGGCCCTGCTCACCCTGCTGCTGGCCAAGCGCTACAAACCGGCCTGGCCCTCCTCCATGGTGGCCATGGTGATGACCGCCGCGCTGGTCTGGGGCTTCAATCTGGGCCAGTTTGATATCGCCACCCTGGGCACAGTGGGTGCCGGCCTGCCCGCGTTCCAGATGCCACAATTCCCGCCTGGACTGATGCGGGAGCTGGTGCTGCCCGCCCTTAACCTCGCCATGGTGAGCTTCGTCTCCATGATGCTGACCGCCCGCAGCTTTGCCGCCAAAAATGGTTACGAGATCGACGCGGACAAAGAGTTTCGCGCCCTCGGTATGGCGAACCTCGCCTCCGCGGTCTCTCAGGGCTTTGCCATCAGCGGGGCGGATTCTCGCACCGCGGTCAACGACGCCAACGGCGGCAAGAGCCAGCTGGTCTCCATCATCGCCGCCGCCGTGATTGCCCTGATCACCTTCTACCTGACAGCGCCGCTGCAGTACATCCCCACCGCGGCCCTCGGGGTGGTGCTGGTGATGGCCTCCCTGTCGCTCACCGACTTTCGCGGCCTCTGGGCCCTGCGCAATTCGGATCGCTCCGCCTTCTGGCTGGCGCTGATCACCTTTATCAGCGTGCTCACCATGGGGGTGATCCCGGGGATCACCCTCGCGGTCTTGCTCGGCTTGTTCCAGTTCCTGCGCAATGTGATGCGCCCCACCGACCAGCTGCTCGGCATGGATGACGACGGGGTGGTGCGCACCCTGGGGGACAACGAACAGGCCAAGGCGATCCCGGGCATTCTGGTCTATCGCTTCAATTCGCCGCTGACCTACTTCAACGCCCCCTACTTCAAGCGGCGGGTCATGGCCCTGCTGTTGCAGGATCCCCGAGCCCCCAAGTGCCTGGTGATCGATGCCGTTGCCTGTTTCACCCATCAGGACATCAGCGTGATGAGCATGGTGGGGGAGCTGCACAAAGAGCTGAAACGGCGTGGCATCCATATGGTGATGGCGGGCCGCCACGGCCAGATGACCCACTGGCTCAAGCAGGCCGGGGTGCGAGTGGGTGACGAGGGGATCATTCTCTGCCCCGACATGTATCAGGCCCTGCGTATGACCCGCTGCTACCGCGAGCCGGTATTCAAGGATGATGCGGTGGTGGAGAGCACCACGGATGCCATCCGTTCTCACTGGCCACAGGATGATGCCCTGCCCGACTCGGCACGCCTCACCCTGCCCAGTGAACAGGAGGCGGGCGCCACGCCTGCCTGATCCCTTGGCCCGATCCCATGGCCGGTGCAATCCTGCACAAGGATTGCACCGGCCTTGGCCTTGGTGTTAAATGCGCCCCCAGAAGGCACTCCCCCGTGCCTTCCCAGCTGTTGGACATGCCATGCAATCTCAATCCCACGCAGGCCCGGGCTCGCTCTTCGCGCTGACCTGGCCGCTCTTTATCGACCTCGCCTTGCACTTTCTGACCGGCGCCCTCAACACCTTCATGGTGGGTCACGTCTCCTATCAGGGGGTGGCGGCACTGGCAGTCGGCAATCAGGTGTTCGATCTCGCCATCACCCTGTTCAGCTTTGTCAGCATCGGTACCAGCGTGGTGATCACCCAGTATCTGGGGGCGGGCGATCGGGAGAAGAGCCGGGTGGTGATCCACACCGCGATCGGCTTCAACCTGCTGATCGGTCTGGTGGCCGCCATCGGCGTGATGGCGGGGGCCAGCACCATGCTGGCGCTGATGAACCTGCCAGCCCATCTGATGGGCGATGCCACCCTCTATCTGCAGATCATCGGTCTCTGCCTGTTGCCTGAGGCCGCGGCCCTCTGTCTGGCGGCGACCTTGCGCGCCCACGGCCACACCCGTCAGGCGATGTATGTGACCCTGATCGTCAACCTCATCACCTTCGTCGGCAACCTGCTGCTGCTCTACGGCTGGTTCGGCCTGCCTGAGATGGGGGTTGCGGGCGTGGCCATCAGTACCGTGGCGGGACGTCTGGTCGGGGTGGTGTTGCTGGTATGGCTGGTGACCCGCAAGACCGGCATTCGGCTGGTGGTGCGCGATATTGTCCACCCCAGCCGGGAGATGCTGGGCAAGGTGCTCCATATCGGCCTGCCTGCGGCGGGGGAGAACCTCTCCTGGATGCTGCAGTTCATGGTGGTGACCGCCTTTGTTGGCCTGCTGGGGGACAAGGCGCTGGCCACCCAGTCCTACTTCTTCCAGATTTGCCTGTTTATTTTGCTGTTTGGTCTCTCCATCGGCCTTGGCAACGAGATCATCATCGGCCATCTGGCGGGCGCAAGACAGTTCGATCGCGCCTATCAGCAACTGCTCAAGAGCCTCAAGCTCGGGCTAGCGGTCACCTGCGTCATCGCCGTGGCGGCGGCCCTCAATGGCCGCACCATCATCAGCCTCTTTACCGATGACGCCGACATCATCACCCAGGTGGCGCAACTGTTTCTTATCAGCCTCATCCTCGAACCCGGCCGCACCTTCAATCTGGTGGTGATCAATGCCTTGCGGGCCACCGGGGATGCCCGCTTCCCCCTCTATATGGCGTTGCTCTCCATGTGGGGAATTGCCGTGCCACTCTCCTATTTCCTCGGTATCATGCAGGGTTATGGACTGGTCGGTATCTGGCTGGCGCTGGCCTGCGACGAGTGGGTGCGCGGTCTGGCCATGTTCTGGCGCTGGCGCAGTCGTCGCTGGCAAAACAAAATTCTTGTTGAAACAAAAGCGGAATCACAATGAAGAAGATAGGACTCTTGCTGGCTGCCATCCTGCTCAGCCCCCTGGCCATGGCGCAAACTGCCCCTGCCGCTCCCAAGACGCAAGCCACCCAGACCTGGTATGTGGCTCCCATCGCCATCGATGCAACCAATGAGGCCCAGAAGGCGCTGACCAAGGACTTCATGGCTCAGATGATCAAGACCATCAAGATCAACGAGTACCAGACCGGCAAGGCGGTGGGCAAAAACCCGTCACCCAAGTGGCTGATCCGCACCAAGCTGATGCCCGCCAGCAACGAGCCGCTGGTCGGCAAGAAGCATGCTCAGGGCCTGACCTACGGCAAGGGTACGCCGACTCAGGAGATCGTCGGCGAGCTGCTGATGGATGGCACCCTGGTGGCCCACATCGGCCAGGGCTGGCGCGAGCCTATCGTCCCGGACACGCCGGTGGCCGACAAGCTGACCATCACCAACTATCGCTACGCCATCGGGGATCAGGCCAAGTCGGCGGATCTGGAGGAGCTGGCCGCCCAGATTAGCTTTGAGGCGGGCAAGGTGATCCACCGCGACGGCAAGCCACTGCCCGAGAAGAAAAAGAAAAAAGAGTAAACGCTATACCGGTTACAGCAAGGGGCTCTGTGCCCCTTTTTGCTGCCCGTTTGCCAGCTTGCGGCCATCATCCAGCCGTCACAACTGTGATCAGAATTCCAGCCCCCCATCCAGCTGACTCATGAATGTCTTATCTTCTTGTGATTCAAAGAGTTAAAAGCTATATCCCTGATGCAGCAAACCTTTGTTCCCAAATTGGATCCGGATCACATTTATCTGGGGGGGGAAGGGGTAGCTTGGTCTCCAAGGCACAATCAAACGAAACCAAGGAGGCTCCATTACATGTTCCCAGAGTACAGAGAACTCATCTCTAAACTGAAGAGCAGTGATGTCCATTTCCAGAAGAAGTTTGACTTGCACAACGACCTGGATGCGGAGATTAGAAAGTTGGAAAAGCATCACGCCAGCGACTATAGCGCCGAGGTGAGAGATCTGAAAAAACAGAAACTCAAACTGAAAGAGGAGATATACGACATCCTCAAACAACATCCACAATAAATGCCTCAAAGAATATGCGGATAAGCAATTTATCCCCTAGCCCGACCCAAGCGTCGGGCTTTATGTCGCATCAGTCAATTAGTTGATCCGCCACACTACCGACGGTAGCGGTTGTTTGTTACTCTTTTCATTTCTGATTAAATGGAGAGATGTGAAGGCAACATGACCACAGATCGGTTTTTTTATCATCTTTTGCTGCTGTGCATCTTCTCTGGCATCCAGCCACTGCGGGCCCATGAGCCAACGCTGGAGTTGTGGCACTCCCAGCAGGCCGGATATGTGATCGACGACGTGATCACCCGCTTCAATCAGGAAGGCAATCACAGGGTGCATGTCACCCAGTTCGAGTCAGGCAAGATCAAGGCGGATATCCTGCTGGCTGCGCAAGCCAGGGGATTACCTGACCTGATGCTGATCCCGTCCGACTTTATCGGTCTCTACCGGCAGATGTCCCTCGCCCCCCTGCCAACCAGATGGTTCTCATCTGCGCTGATGAGCAGTGCTCTGCAATATGTCACCCTGGATCAGCAACGCTGGGGCATGCCCATGATGCAGGGCAACCATCTGATGCTGTTTTACAACAAGGAACTGGTCTCCACCCCCATCACCCGCTGGCAAGAGCTGAACGCCATTACCCCACACCTGCTTGCACAAGGGATCTCCCCCGTCAGTTGGCCCTATCACGAGATGTACTACTTTGCGGCGTTTTTGCTCACCTTTGGTGGCTCGCCGGTGACCGAAGGCCGCATCACTCTCGACACACCGGCCATGGTTCAGGCACTGGAAGCCTACCGCACTGTCGCCAGAGAGCTGTGGGGCGATCCCGACTGCGACTATGATACCGCCCTCACCCGTTTTAACGAGGGCAAGAGTGCCTATCTCGTCAACGGGGACTGGGCCTTCAATGACTTGGTTAAAAACATGGGAGAACGGCTTGGCGTGGCCCTGCTGCCTCACTGGGAAGACCGCCAGATGCACTCAATGAGCGGAGCCTACGTCCTGAGTGTTTCTCGTTGGGCAATGGCAGATGAAGAGCGGCAGCCCGTCATCAAAGCCCTGATGGCCTTTATCCAGCGGGAGGATATTCAGCAATTGATGTATCGGCAGGGTGCGCTGTTGCCAATCAATGAGCAGGCTTTTGCCACCATCAACCAACAGCCAGCACCGCACGAAAAGGTCATGCTGGAACAGTTTACCCTCAGTACCCCCATGCCCTCCGCCAGCGCCATGTCCATCGCCTGGCAAGCGATGGAGAAAGGGTTCGAGCGTTTCATAGAGGGAAGCAGTGCAGCTGATGCGGCCCGTTACATGCAGCAACTGGCCGATCAGCAATACCGGCAGGTCAAGTCAAAATGAGCCACCGTACCTTTCGTCTCGGTCCCACGCTCGTCGTCATCCTGTTCACCGTTGCCCTGCTGCCTGCGCTGCTGGTGAGCGGCATATTGCTGGCTCGTCAGCACCAGATCATTGCCCAAAGCGAACAATCCCAGCTGGAGCGGGCCCTCACCAGCATGACCCGTGACGCACTCTTTCGCAGCAACCTGATCGGCACCCAGCTTCAGCAACTCAGCAACGACCGGGTGCTCAATCAGGCACTCGAGAATTTTCTCTTCTCCAGTCATGCCCGGCTGGCGCTGGCTACCTTCATCAAGTCCAACAGCCTGCTGACCTCGGCCTACCTCATCGATGGCAAGGGACGGGTAGTGGAGTACATCAATGGCCAGGCCTCCCACCTCGAGTCGAGCAACCTGATGCCGCAACTGATGGCCTGGAGCAAGACCCATGAGGCGAAACAGGGCAAGCATCTGCTGCTGCCCGTCGATGATCCCGTGCTGTTTGGCGATAGGGCGCAGAACCGCAGCAGCGGACTGGCGCTGGTGGCCCCCATCTATCGCAACCACCAGCGCGCAGGCGTGATGCAGACCCCTTCCGGCTTCGTGATGGCGCTCCTCCCCTGGCGGCAGATGGCCCAACTACTGGAACCCTATCTGAAGGGAAGCGAGTATCTGGTTATTTCACAAGGAGATACCCCTCTCTACGAAGGCTCACACGACAGCACCAGAGACATGGACGACCGGGTGCCCAGCCAGATGGCGCAGCGCTTGACCATCAGTTGGCCGCAATTGGAAGAGACGATGTCCCCCACCATCACCCTCTACAGCTACAGCGATGACAGGGTCAGCGAACTCAACAAATCCCAGCAGCTGCTGACCGTCAGCATCGCCGTCATGTTGCTGCTGGTGGCCATCGGCTGCGTCTGGCTAACCCGCTGGTTCACCCGACCGCTGCGCTCGCTGGCCGCGCTCGTGCGCAGCTATGGCAAGGGCAACTACCAGCAACGGCAGGCGCCGCTGCGCTTTGTGGAGTACGACGAGGTGCGCCAGCTGCTGCAGGAGATGGCCTACACCATCTCGGCCCAGGTACGGGCGCTCTATCAGCAGAATGAACAGCTGCAGCAGGCCAATGGCGAGAAGGAGGCCTTCAACCAGCGGCTGCTCGGCTTCAACGATGAGCTGGAACAAGAGGTTGTCTTACAAACGACCGCCCTGCGCTCGGCCTTGAGCCGGGAGGAGCGCAGCCGCCATATCCTGCAATCCTGGCTGCAGTTCGGTCTACACCAACAGCCGGATATCGATATTGCAGAGCTGGCCAGCTCTGCCCTGCTGCAACTCTCCCTGCTCTATCCGGGCCACCGCTGGGGGCTGGTGATCCTCCGCGACGGGCAGCTCTACTATTCACTGACCCAGGGGGTGGATGCCCCCTTGCGGGATGCCCTGCAGCAAAAACTGGCCCAACTGATGGATGAGGAGGTCAAACAATCCGAATGCCAGTGGGATAACGCACTCTGGAAGATCATGACCCTGCCCGGTAGCCAGAGTGGCGTACTGTTTGGCTATCTGATGGTCAGCGCCGAAGGGCTGGAGCCAGAAGACAGGGCCATCTTGCGGCTATTTGCCAAACAGCTGGCAGTGGGCATCGAGGGGCAACTCTTTACCGATGAGCTGGCGCGGGTTGCCCGTACCGACAACCTCACCGGCCTGCCCAACCGGCAGGCATTTGAAGAGGCCTTCCATCATTATCAGGCGGTTCTTGCGCGCCATCCCGAACGCCATCTCGCCCTCTTTATGCTCGATCTCAACGGCCTAAAGCGCACCAACGACCAGTATGGGCACGAGGCGGGCGACGCCCTGCTGATCCAGATGGCTCGCCAGCTGCGCACCCTCTGCCGCCAAAATGAACAGATCTTCCGTATCGGCGGCGACGAGTTCGTTCTGCTGGCGGAGGCCGATCACCTCGCCTGCCAGCGACTGGCCGCCAGGCTGGAGGACAGCCAACAGATCGCAACGGTGCAACATGGGGAACACAGCTTCCCGCTGCGCTTTGCCATCGGCTGGAGCAGCAGCGATAAGACTCCGCTGGCAGAACTCAGCCGGGTAGCGGACGATGCCATGTATGCCGACAAATCGCGTTTTTATCACAGCCATCCATGAGTCCTGCTTGCACAATGGTTGGCGAGCCTTTCGCCAACCTCCTGATTAGCTCGCAAAAATCGCGCTCCGCGCTAGACGCGGCATGGACCATGATTAAGATAGGGTCACTTGATATCGCGATTTGAAAGGGAGTAGGAAATGGAGTTAATACTTGGCCCGCTGGAGGCCCGTGTCATCGGCTGTCTGATTGAAAAAGAGATCTGCACCCCGGATCAATATCCCCTCTCCCTCAATGCACTGGTCAACGCCTGCAATCAGAAGAGTAACCGCGAGCCGGTGCTGGAGCTCTCAGAACTCGATATCCGCGCCGTGGTGGACGAGCTGATCCGCAAGCGGCTGGTGGTCAACACCGCCGGTTTCAACGCCCGGGTGCCCCGCTACCAGCACAGATTCTGCAACACCGAGTTTGGCGAGCTGAAATTCGATACCCGCGAGCTCGGTATCATCTGCGAGTTGCTGCTGCGCGGCCCGCAAACCCCGGGTGAACTGCGTTCGCGCACCAACCGCCTCTGCAGTTTTGATGACGTGACCGAAGTCGATGCGGTGCTCGGCACCCTTATCGAGCGTGGCCCCTACGTGGTCAAACTGCCGCGCGAGCCGGGCAAGCGCGAATCCCGCTACGCCCACCTCTTTAGCGGCGAAGTGGATATTCAGGCGATGATAGATGCCGCCCCTGCGGCAGCTTACGCCTCCCCCGCCGTCGACCGTCTGAGCGAGCTGGAGCAGGAGGTAAACGAGCTCAAGAGCCGTCTCGCCGCCATGGAAGCGCGGCTGGCTGCGCTGGATGGTCAGGGCTGATCGCCTTTACCATCACCAATCTCTATCAGGGAGCCGGGGCTGATGTCCCCGGCTCCCTGCATTTTTTCATCGTGAGGACGTGCCCGTGATCTCCCTGATTCAAGAGTCTGACCACCAGAAGATGCCCTGGAAAAACCAGCAGGGTACCACCAGCCAGCTCCTCATCTCCCCCAAGGGGGCGAGCCTTGCCAACCTCGACTTTGACTACC
Source organism: Aeromonas fluvialis (assembly GCF_000819885.1). GTDB lineage: Bacteria > Pseudomonadota > Gammaproteobacteria > Enterobacterales > Aeromonadaceae > Aeromonas > Aeromonas fluvialis. Next base: position 63,283 of record NZ_CDBO01000021.1, on the reverse strand, counting down.
GACTAAGCTCGGCCCCCATCAAGAGCGCGGGTCCCTTCTCCCCCTTTCCCGGTTATCAGCGCATTTTACTGCCGGTGAGCGGGGCAGGCTTTGTGCTCAACGGCCACCCCTACGCCACCTTCGAGGCGGCGCACTTTAGCGGCGATGAGGAGATCCACTGCGAGTTGCTGAAAAAAGAGGTGACCGATCTGGGGCTTATCTACCATCCGGATCGGATTGCCGCCAACGTGCGGGTTTTAAACCTCCCCTTCCCCCTGACCCTGACCCTTGAGCCAGAGAAGACCTACCTCTGCCACCTGCTGAGTGGCCAGTTGACCGTGCAGGGCAAAGAGGTGGCCCTCAACGAGACGCTGGTGGTGACCGGGGAAGAGAGCATTCACTTCGAGTGTCAGAAGAAGAGTGCCATCGCCTTCTTTACCCTGCAGGCCAAATAGCGCGGAAGTCGGCTGCACGCAGCCACCACACACAAGCAACAGAGATGAAAAAGCCGGGCAATCCCGGCTTTCTCTAGTCAGGTAACCAGCTCGATGCCGGTCATCGCCTTAGTTGATCTTGAAGGCGCCCTTCATCATGGCGAAGTGGCCGGGGAAGGAGCAGAAGAAGGTGAGATCCTTGCCCGCCAGCCCATCGGTCTTGAAGGTGACGCTGCTGCTCTCACCGCCGCCGATCATCTTGGTGTGGGCCAACACCCGGGGATCATCCTTGGGCAGATAGCCGTTTTCGGCCCCGGCGCTCATCCCGGCAGTCGCCACAGTCTGATAGTCGGCGGTGCTGGTCAGCACCCAGTTATGGCCCATGGCGGTAGCAGGCAGCTTGCCGGTGTGGTTCAGGGTAACCGTCACCTCTTTGCAGGTGGCCGGCACGCTCATCTCTTTGAGGTTGTACTGCATGGCATCATTGCCTTCGATGATCAATGCGCACTCATCGGCCAGAGCCGGGGCAGCCAGAGTACTCAGAAACAGCAGGGTAATCGCCTTTTTCATCATCTTCTCCTTTGATTGGCAATGGATGGCAACGACTTGGCGGATGCGGTGAACGCTTCGCAAAGATGCCGTCTAAATCGACCTTCATTGTACCCAATTGTTTTCAATCGGCGATGGGTTTTGGCCAAAGCTGCGGGCCAGGTCACCAGACGGTGCTGTACTCGCCACTCTCTCCCCTCACGGATGGACGGTACGGCGCGCGGCTGTCACTGATTCAAAACTGTTTAATTTTTTCTGCCCTTTTCCCCCCGATTGGCCTCATCATCGCTCGCTCGGTGGGCGCCCCTTGGCTAGGCTAGCGCCCCGATATGAACCTTCTCCAGATGAGAGCACCGGATGATTGCGATGACCCCCGTGGCGGCCCTGCGCGGCCTGCTGCTGATCCTGCTGCTGGCGCTGGCCGGCTGCCAGCCCACCCCGCCTGCCCAGACCCGTATTCAGGGCAAGACCATGGGCACCTACTATGTGGTGACCCTGAGCGATAGCTACCCCGGTGGGGAGCCCGCCCTCAAAAGCGACGTAGAGAGCCTGCTGGCCCGGATGAACAAGCAGATCTCCACCTACGATCCGGGTTCGCTCATCTCCCGTTTCAATCAGGGACCCGCCAACACCCCGTTTGCCATCCCACCCGCCATGGCCATCATAGTCCAGCAGGGGATTGATGCTGGTCACTTGACCCGGGGCAAGCTGGATGTAACCGTGGGACCACTGGTTAATCTGTGGGGCTTTGGCCCCGACAAACACCCGGTCAAGCGGCCCGATGAGGCGGCCATCGCCGCCGCCCGCCACAAGGTGGGGATCGACAAGCTAACCCTGACCCCGCAAGGGGATCACTTCCTGCTCGAAAAAACGATCCCGGATCTCTATCTCGACCTCTCCACCCTCGGCGAGGGGGCGGCATCGGATGAAATCGCCACCCTGCTCGAGGGCAAGGGGGTACACAACTATCTGATCGAAGTGGCCAGTGCGGTGCGCAGCAAGGGCAACAACAGCAAGGGCTCGCCATGGAAAGTGGCCATCGTCGAACCCTCCGATCAGCCGGGGGCCTTCTCCGATATCGTCATCCCCAACGGCATGGCGCTCAGCACCGCGGGCAGCTATCGCAACTACTACGAGATGGATGGCCAGCGTTACTCCCATATCATCGACCCCGCCACCGGCCAGCCGGTTACCCACAAGCTGGTCTCCGCCAGCGTCATCACCCCGACCGCGCTGGAGGCCGATGCCCTCGATACCGCGCTGATGGTGATGGGGCCCGAAGCAGGTATGGCCTTTGCCAAACAGCACAAGCTGGCGGTCTATCTCATCATCAAGACCGAACAGGGGTTCAAGGCCGAGTACACGCCGCAATTTGCTCCCTATCTGGCAGAGAAAAAACGGTGAGTTCAAGGCCCTGGCAACAGGGCCTTTTTCTTTCACTCATCGCGGGCAAGAGGCGGACAAACGGAGATGGTTCGCAATCGACAACTTGGCCAATTGCCTCTTCGGGCGCTTTGGTGGCACACTTTCTCCCATCAGCCCGTAGCGCCTCGACCCAGACAGATGCAGACACCTGAACAAGAGCCAGAAAAAAAGAGCCCAGCCAAGCCGCAACGCATTCTGATGGTCAATGAGCAGCGCGCGTTTCAGGTGATGATGAAGGCGATGCTGATCAATCTGGGCATCAACAACATCACCTACTCCAATACCGCCGAGGATGCGCGGCGCCGCTGCCAGAAGGGCAGCTTCGATATCTATCTCATCGATTACGATCTGGGGGTCGGCGAAAATGGCCGCCAGTTGCTGGAGAGCCTGCGCGACCAGCACCTGATCCCGCCCCGGAGCGTGGTGATCATGGTGAGTGGCGACAGCTCCCGCGCCATGGTGCTGAGCGCGCTCGAGGCCGAACCGGACGAATACCTGATGAAACCTTTCTCCCAGGAGCAGTTCTCGTTTCGCTTGAAGCGTGCCCTCGCACGGCGCAACGCGCTGGCCAGCGTCTTTACCGCGCTGGCCGATGACAATCTGGCAGCCCTCATTACCGCCTGTGCCGAGCGGGCCGATGCGGTGCCCCGTTTTGCCAACTACTGCCGCTGCCTGCAGGCCGATACCCATCTCAAAGTGGGTCAGGCGCAAGAGGCACGCTCCCTGATGCGCCAACTGCTGGCCGGGCAGGAGAACAGCTGGGCCCGCCTGACCCTGGGCAAGGCGTGCAACACCCTGGGGCTCCACGAAGAGGCGGTCAGCCATCTGCAGGCGACCCTCAAAAATACCCCGCTGATGGTGGAGGCTCACCTCTGGCTGGCGGAATCCCTGTTAGCCCTTGGCAATGACGAGCAGGCGCAGCAGGAGCTGAGACGGGCAGTGGATATCTCCCCCCAGTCGGTGCAACTCTCCCGTCGGCTGGCGGAGGTGTGCCTGCAGCGTCACGACTACGCCCAAGCCAAGGATGTGCTGATGTCGCTGATCGACCTGTCACGCAACTCCATCCACCGCACGCCCCATTATCTGGGGGCCTATATCCAGACCCTGACCCTCTACGCCCTCAACAGCAACGACAGCTACCACATCGCCAACCTGCAAAAGCAGGTCAATACGGCCCTGTCGCGCATCCGTGATTCGCTGATGATGTCGGAGTTCAACTACCCGGTGTTCGAACAGATCTGTCAGGCCCGGGTGCAGATTGCGCTGGGCGAGCTGCTCAAGGGCAAGAAGATGCTCTATCGCGCCAATCAGAACTGGCTCGATGAACCGGCCACCATGCCCCCCGCCCTGCTTGGCGAAACCATCCTCGCCCTCTATCAGCTCGGCGAGTTCGAATACGCCGAAAGCCTGCAGAGCCTACTGGCGGAGGACGAAGACCGACTACTCACCACCTGCATTCAGGCAACCCGGGATGACAGGACGGTGCTGGAGCGGCGCCAACGCTACCAGCAGCTCAATGACCTGGGGATCAAAGCCTATCAAGCTGGGCAGTTGGAGCAGGCACTCGGCCACTTTCGTGAGGCCCTGCGCCGCGCCCCCGCCAATACCGGTGCCGCCCTCAACAAGATCCAGGTGCTGCTGCAACTGATGCAGAAAAACCGCAAGAGCCCGGAATTTGGTGCCGAGTGCAAAGACACCCTGGAGGTGCTCGACGGCATCCCCCTCAACCCGGCCCAGCAGGAGCGTTTTCGCAAGCTGCGTCAGGAGTTCAACCAGTTCAGCTAAGACGCCGCCGCGCCGCCTTTTCCCAGCCTATGCTGAAACCAGTTCGGCAATACGAGGGAAACGAAGATGGCGATGTGTCGTTATCTGGTGGCCGATGGCCGCCACTGCAGTGAAGAGGCGGGCGAACACGATCTCTGCCACTGGCATGATCCCCATGCCAGTCATCAGGAGGCCCACACCGCGCAGGCGCTCGAACAGTATGTCCGTGACGGCGGCCTCTGCCACGGTCTGCAGTTGTCACGCGCCAATCTGGCGGGACTCAATCTGGTCAAAAAGGAGTCCGATCAAGGATTTTTACTGGAGCAGTGCAACCTCTATCGCGCCAACCTGCGCGGTGGCCACCTCTACGGCCTGCGCATGAAGGGGGGTAGCCTGATGAAGGCCGATCTCTGTGATGCCAACCTCCAGTGCGCCACCCTCGATGACGTCAACCTGCTCGGTGTTCGCTGGCACCACACCCGGCTCGATAACATGAAGACCGGCAAACGGGTGATGCAGGATCGCAAGGGACGCCGTGAACGGGATCCCAAACAGGCGCGTATCTGGTTCAAGGAGGCGGAAGAGACCTACCGGGATCTGCGTAAAGCCTCCGAGGCGCAGGGGATCTTCACCATGTCAGGTAACTATATCCAGCAGGAGCTCACCATGCGCCGCCTGCAACTGCCGTTCTGGTCGAGCCAGCGTTTCACCTCGTGGGTGGTCGATCTCTTCTGTGGTTATGGCGAGGCGCCGATGCGGGTGGTGCTCTTCTCCATGTTGCTCATCTTTATCTGCAGCATTTTCTACTTCTTCTTTGGCCTGAGCTTTCAGGGGGAGCACCTTATCTACCGACCAGAGGCAAGCTTCGATGAGAACGCCATCTTCCTGCTCGAGTGCCTCTATTACAGCGTGGTCACCTTCACCACCCTGGGTTATGGCGACTTCACCCCGGTCGGTCTGTCGAGGATCTTCGCCGCCTTCGAGGCCTTCACCGGCAGCTTCACGCTGGCGCTGTTCGTGGTGGTGTTTGTCAAAAAGATGACCCGCTAACTACCGGTTCACGGCCTTACGGCGAGGTCGTGAACCGGTTGCCCATCACCCGAGCCCTGCCTCAGAGGCTGCCCCGGGTAGCGCCCCGATGCTTGCATCCACTGCCGATTCCTAGTCCAATAGCGACTAATAAAAATGACATGAGCGTCCCGGACATGAAGATCATCTCTTTCAATATCAACGGCCTGCGTGCCCGTCTTCACCAGTTGCAAGCCATTATCGACAAGCACCAGCCCGATGTCATCGGCCTGCAGGAGATCAAGGTGCACGACGAAGCCTTCCCGCTGGCCGATGTGGAAGCCATGGGTTATCACGTCGAATTCCACGGCCAGAAGGCCCACTATGGGGTCGCCATCATGAGCAAGCAGAAGCCGGTCAAAGTGGAAAAGGGCTTCCCCACCGATGATGAAGAGGCCCAGCGCCGGATGATCATGGCCACCTTCGAACGGGAAGATGGCTCCCTCATCAAGGTGATGAATGGCTACTTCCCGCAGGGGGAGAGTCAGGATCACGAGACCAAGTTCCCGGCCAAGCAGAAGTTCTATGAAGACTTACAGCACTACCTCGAGACGCATCACACCCCGAGCGATCAGCTTGTGCTGATCGGGGATATGAATATCTCCCCCACCGATCTCGACATCGGTATCGGCGAAGCGAACCGCAAGCGCTGGCTGCGGGATGGCAAGTGCTCCTTCCTGCCCATCGAGCGCGAGTGGATGGCCCGTCTGGAAGGATTCGGCCTGACCGACACCTTCCGCGCCGCCCACCCCGACGAGTGCGAACGCTTCTCCTGGTTTGACTACCGCTCCAAGGGGTTTGATGAAAACCGCGGCCTGCGCATCGACCTCATCATGGCCTCCGATATCCTCAAGGACAGCGTGACCGAGACCGGCATCGACTACGAGCTGCGCGGTATCGAGAAACCCTCCGACCATGCCCCCATCTGGGCCTGCTTCGCCTGAACAGGCGTCAAATGTTAATGAAAAAGCCAGTGGAAAGAGCCCTCTTCACTGGCTTTTTACATTGTGCACGGGCGGCGTCATTAGCCCGCCAACATTTTCATTCCACTCCCCCAAAGGGCTTGAGCAAAGTGGAGCTCCCTTGCCATAATTCGTTGTCCATCAAAAAGATGAAAACTGTCACTTTGAGAAGGTTAGGTTCAAGATAGGGATCCTATTATCCCTTTTTCCGATTTTCCGTCTGTAATGACGTTAATCATGAATTGTGCACAGAGTGCGGATCGCCACGACGGCGATTCCTCCAACAGGAGTGTAAAGATGAAGGCGCCAACCAGCCCACTAGCAAGATTCAAACAAAGCGTGTTGACGCTGGCACTGATCGGCGGACTGACGGCCTGTGGTGGCGAAGCCGACCCGGCAGCCAACACCATGCCTGCGGTCCCAGTGGTGGTTAACGAAGTCACCCCGGTCGATGTGCCGCTCACTACAGAGATGGTGGGTGAAACCGCCGGTTTTCGCGAGATTGAAGTACGCTCCCGGGTGAGCGGCATCCTGCTCAAGCGTACCTATGTGGAAGGCCAGCCAGTGACCGCAGGTCAGGAGCTGTTCCTGATAGACCCCGAGCCCTACAAGGTCGCGCTGGAGCAGGCCAAAGGCAGCCTGGCACAGGAGCAGGCCCGTCTCGACAAGGCCCGCGCCGACCGGGATCGCATCATCCCCCTGTTCAAGCGCCAAGTGGTGAGCCGCAAGGATTATGACGACACCATCGCCAACTATGAGACAGCCATCGCCAGCCATCAGGCCGTCCAGGCCAAAGTGAAGGAGGCCGCCCTCAACCTCAGCTACACCCAGGTTACCGCCCCCATCAGCGGCATGGCGAGCAAGAGCTCCCAGTCCGAGGGCAGCCTCATCTCCACCAGCGGTGACAGCGGCCTGCTGACCACCATCACCCAGTTTGATCCCCTCTACGTCAACTTCTCCTATTCAGAGCAGGATCGCCTCAACTTCGATAACGCGGTGAAAAAAGGGATAATTGAAGCGGTGGACGCCACCAACTGGCGCACCCATATCCGCCTCGCCGATGGCTCAGTCTATCCCGAAGCGGGCAAGCTCAACTTCTCCGACAGCCGGGTCGATCCCCAGACCGGTACCATCCGTGCCCGTGCCATCTTTGACAACAAGGACGGCGTGCTGCTGCCCGGCCAGTTTGTGCGCATGACCATCGATCTGGGTCTGCGCAAGAACGCCATCGTGGTACCGCCACGCGCCATCATCCAGTCTCAGGCTGACCGCATGGTGATGGTGGTCGATGCCGAGAATAAGGTGGTACCCCGTCCGGTCACCCTTGGCACGGCCGTCGATACCGGCGTGCTGATCGAAAGTGGCCTGCAGGCCGGTGAACGCTATATCGTCGAAGGTTTGATGAAGGCCCGTCCGGGTGCCGTGGTGAAACCTGTCTCTGCCGATGAGATGAAGGCGATCAGCACCCAGATGGTCAGCCCGTCTGAGGCCAAGTAAGGAGCTCGTATGTTTTCCAAGTTCTTCATAGAGCGCCCCATCTTCGCCAGCGTGATCTCGATCATTATCGTGCTGGGCGGGTTGGCGGCAATGCGCTCACTCCCCATCGAGCAGTACCCCCAGATCACCCCGGCGGTGGTCTCGGTGACTGCGTACTACCCGGGAGCCACCCCCGAGGTGATCTCCCAGACCGTGGCCGCCCCCATTGAACAGCAGGTCAACGGGGTCGAGAACATGATCTACATGCAATCTGGCTCCGCGTCCAACGGCCAGATGAACCTGAACGTCTACTTCGACATCGGGGTGGATCCGGATCAGGCGACCATCGACGTCAACAACCGGGTCTCGGCCGCCATGGCCCAACTGCCGGAAGAGGTGAAGAAGCAGGGTGTGACGGTGCGCAAGAAGTCCACCGCCATCCTGCAGGTGATCACCTTGCAGTCGCCGAACGGTGCTTTTGATACCACCTATCTGTCGAACTACGCCCTGCTCAACATCATCGATGAGCTCAAGCGTATTCCCGGCGTAGGTGATACTTCCCTGTTCGGGGGCACCGACTACGCCATGCGGATCTGGCTGCGCCCTGACCGTCTGGCCCAGTTGCAGCTCACCCCGAGCGATGTGATCGGCGCTATCCGCGAGCAGAACACCCAGTTCGCGGCGGGTAAGATCGGCACCCAGCCCACCAGTACCCCCACCGACTTCACCTACACAGTGCAGACCAAGGGGCGTCTGGATGACGTTAAGGAGTTCCAGAACATCATCATCCGCTCCATGCCGGATGGCTCCAAGATCCGCGTCAAGGACGTGGCCCGGGTTGAACTGGGCGGCAAGGACTATGACTTACTGGCCCGTGTCAACGGCAAACCGGCCATCGGTATCGCCACCTACCTGCAACCGGGCGCCAACGCCGTTGCGGTCGCCGATCAGGTACGTGAGACCATGGATCGCCTGCAGAGCCGTTTCCCGCAGGATGTGAAGTACGACATTCCCTACGACACCACAGAGTTCGTGAAAATCTCCATCCAGGAGGTGGTATACACCCTGCTCGAGGCGACTGTGCTGGTGTTTGTGGTGGTCTATCTGTTCCTGCAGAACTTCCGTGCCACCCTGATCCCCTGTATCGCGGTACCTGTCTCCCTGATTGGTACCTTCGCCGGCATGCTGATGCTGGGCTTCTCCATCAACCTGCTGACCCTGTTTGGCATGGTGCTCGCCATCGGTATCGTGGTGGATGACGCCATCGTGGTGCTGGAGAACGTCGAACGGATCATGCACGAGAAGAAGTGCTCGGCCAAAGAGGCCTCCATCCTCGCCATGGAGGAGGTATCAGGCCCAGTCGTAGCCATCGTGCTGGTACTCTGCGCCGTGTTCCTGCCGGTCGCCTTCATGGGCGGCATGACTGGGGTAATGTACAAGCAGTTCGCCATCACCATCGCCGTCTCCGTGGCCATATCAGGTCTGGTGGCACTCACCCTGTCGCCGGCCCTGTGCGCCATCCTGCTCAAAGAGGGTCACCACAAACCGGCTCGCTTCTTCGTCTGGTTCAACAACGCCTTCGATCAGTTGACTCGCCGCTATGTACGCGGTGTGGCCTTCCTCAACCGTCGTGTTGGCGTGGCCTTTGGCATCATCGCCGTCATCCTTGCTTGCAGCTATGTGCTGTTTAACAAGGTGCCGGGTGCACTGGTTCCCGACGAAGATCAGGGCTACCTCATCGGCTCGATCATGCTGCCGGATGCCGCCGCCCTGACCCGTACCCAGGCGGTTGCCAACGACTTCGACAAGCTCGCCATGGCCAACCCCAACGTGAAGGACGTGGTGACCTTCTCGGGCTATGACATCCTGGCCGGCTCTGTCATCAGCAACCGTGGTGTCACCTTCATGACCCTGAAAGACTGGAAAGAGCGTCAAGGGGAAGGGCAAGACTCCTTCTCGCTGGCCAAGACCTTCCAGGGAATAAGCCTGATGGGGCTGGCAGATGGCTTCGCCGCCACCTTCAACCCGCCCCCCATCTCGGGCATGTCCACCACTGGTGGCCTTGAGGGTTACCTGCAAAACCGGGGTACCGGCGACGTGCACGCTTTCGCCGCCGAAGTGCAACGTCTGCTTGACGCGGCCAAGGAGCGTCCGGAGTTTGCCAGCGTGAGCACCACCTTCCGTGCCAACGTACCCCAGGTATTCCTGGATCTCGACCGCGAGAAGGCTAAGGCGCTGGGCCTGCCCATCAATGCTGTGTTTGACACCATGCAGGCCACCTTCGGTCAGGTTTATGTCAACGACTTCAACCAGTTCGGCCGTACCTACCGGGTGCAATTGCAGTCAGAGGCGGACTACCGCGCCAAGAAGGATGACATCCGCAACGTCTATGTCCGCTCCAACAACGGCGAGATGATCCCGCTCACCAGTCTGGTGACGGTACGCGACGCCACCGGCCCGGAACTGGTCGAGCGTTTCAACATCTTCCCGGCCGCCAAGATCATGGCCCAGCCGGCACCGGGGGTGAGTTCTGGTCAGGCCATCGCCGCACTGGAGGAGATCGCCGCCAAGACCCTTGGCAACGATGCCAAGCTGGAGTGGACCGGTGCCGCCTATCAGGAGAAGGCTGCCGCAGGTAGCGCCGCCATGGCGTTTGGCTTCGGTATCGTGATGATATTCCTCATCCTGGCCGCTCAGTATGAGCGCTGGAGCCTGCCGTTTGCGGTGATCACCGCCGTGCCGTTCGCCCTGTTCGGCGCCCTGCTCGCCACCTGGGCGGTGGGACTGACCAACAACGTCTACTTCCAGATCGGGCTGGTGACCCTGGTGGGCCTTGCCGCCAAAAACGCCATCCTGATCGTGGAGTTCGCGGTGATGAAGCACGAAGAGGGAATGAGCCTCCTCGAGTCGGCACTGGAGGCAGCGCGCCTGCGTTTCCGTCCCATCATTATGACCTCGCTGGCGTTTATCCTCGGCTGTGTGCCGCTGGTCACCTCCAGCGGTGCAGGTGCGGCGAGCCGTCATGCCCTCGGCTGGCCGGTGATCGGCGGCATGCTGGCGGCGACCTTTATCGCCATCTTCTTTATCCCGCTCTTCTTCCGCCTCATCATGAAGGGCTCGGAGAAACGCGCCAAGCACTAAGCTGCGCCCCGTTGCCCGTTAATCAACTGACCCCCGCCCGTGCGGGGGTCATTTTTTTCCATATCACCCAATCCATTGACCTTCTCCTCAAGGTAAGGTTTACAGTCTCGCTATCTGATCCCGAAGGATGTCCGGATTGTCACTCACCCAGCTCGCAGCCAGATTGCACTCTGTTGTCTTAGCCCGGCTATTGCTGGCGCTGTTGCTTCTCTGCAATCTGACCCTCTGCATCGGCGGGCATGGTGTCTCTCTAGGCAGCATATCCAGTCAAACGAACTCCCTTGCTCACAACATGGCCATGGCCGACAGCGAGAGCCTCGACACCATGGCGTTGATGGATCATCAAGCGCCCGCCCAGACCCTCTCGTGCCATCAGGGGCAGGGGGATGAGGTCGCCATGAACGGTGACTGCAAGATGCAAGCCGGCGTCTCGGGCGCCGCCACTGCCCTGCCCCTCCTTGGCATGCTGATCTCCCTTGTTATCTTGCCGCTGTTGCTGTTCCCCTATCTGGGCGCAACCCGCCATCGGCTCGATCTCTGGTTGCGGGATCCCTTCCTGCGTAGCCGTGGTGCTCACCCCCCCTCCTGGCCACGCCGACATCTGATGCTGTCGGTGTTGCGCCACTAGAACACTCTTCTCCCGTGCATGGGGTAAGGCTCACCTTGCCCATATCTGCACGCCTTTATCGCTTGACCCTGTGACTACTGGCGCCGCCAGCAACAGGGAGCCGTGCGTCCGCTGACTCGTCAGCCGCGCCCCGTTTGCCGTCTCGCCCCCCCCGGGTCATGCCTTGCGCAACCCCCTAGCGGCGGCCTGCACCAGAGAAGAGATATCATGTCATCAGCCAACTTTTCACCCACCAGCGTTGCCGCCTTCGCAGGCGCCCTCTCCATCTGCACTTTCTGTATGCAGATCCGCGCCGGAGGCCAGTCATGAACAAGACCCTGTTGATGTCGGCCCTGCTGCTGGCCCTCGGCGCCGGTGGCGGCTACTGGGTCGCCAAACAGACCATCACTGACACCGCGGCTAAGGAAAAGACGCCGCTCTACTGGGTCAATCCCATGGATCCCCGCGACAAACGCGATGGCCCCGCCAAAGACAACATGGGGATGGACTTCATCCCCGTCTATGAGGAGCAGAAAAGCGGCTCGCCGGGCACCGTCACCATCAGCCCCGAGATCCAGCAGAACCTGGGGGTGCGGCTGGCCAAGGTCGAAAAACTGCCTATCCACCCGCAGATCGAGACGGTAGGTTACGTCGGCTATGATGAGGATCGGCTGGAGGCGGTCAACGCCCGCATGGCGGGCTGGATCCGTACCCTCGCCATCAAGAGCGAGGGGCAGCAGGTTGCCAAAGGTTCCCTGCTCTACGAGATCTACGCCCCGGATCTGGTCAATGCCCAGCACGAGTACCTGCTGGCCCTCAATACCAGCAACCCGCTGCTGCTGCGTGCCGCCGAAGGCAAGCTCAAGTCCCTGCAGGTACCGGCAGATCAGATTGCCGCCCTCAAGCGCAGCCGTCAGGTACGCGAAACCATTGCCATCTATGCCCCCAGCAGCGGTTATGTCTCCGAGCTCAAGGTGCGCGAGGGGCAGTATGTTGAGCCCGCGGCGGCGCTGTTCAACATCAGTACCCTCAAGCAGGTGTGGGTCAGCGCCGAGGTGTTCGAGCGCCAGGCCTCCCAACTGAAGGTCGGCGATCCGGTCACCATGACCCTCGACTATGCCCCGGGCCGCCGCTGGCAGGGCCGGGTGGACTACCTCTACCCCACTCTGGAAGCTGCCACCCGCACCCTCAAGGTGCGACTGCGCTTTGACAACCCGGACGAATTTTTGAAACCCAACATGTTCGCCAAGGTGACGATTCAAGCGGGCAAGGGAGAACCCCAGTTGGTGGTGCCGAGCGAAGCGGTGATCCGCACCGGCAGCCAGGACAGGCTGGTGCTGGCGCTGGGGGATGGCAACTTCAAGTCGGTGGCGGTCATTCTGGGCCCCCAGTTTGGCGACAAGGTGGCGATCAAAGAGGGCGTCGAGGCCGGTGACAACATAGTCCGCTCAGCCCAGTTCCTGCTCGACTCGGAATCGGCTATCGATTCAGACTTCCAGCGCATGACGGCGGTACGCCCCGCCCAGGTGTGGACTCAGGGCGAGGTTGAAAGCATCGATTTGGCCAACCGCACTCTGATGGTCTCCCACCAGCCCATCCCCGAGTGGCAGTGGCCCGCCATGGAGATGGAGTTCACCGTGGCCGAGGGAGTCGATATCAGCAAGCTGACACCGGCTCACACTCTGCATCTGCAGGTCGAACAGATTGGTGACGAGTACCGCATCATCCAAATCCATGTGGAAGAGAAACCGACCACGGGCGACACCATGAAAGAGGCTGAAGATGAGATGACAGGGATGGATCACAGCCAGCATCAGATGCCGATCCCCAAGATGGAGAATAAGCCATGATCCCGTCGATTATTCGCTGGGCCGTGGGCAACCGCTTTCTGGTGCTGCTGCTGACCCTCATGCTCACCGCCTGGGGGCTCTGGTCGGTCAAGCAGACCCCGGTGGATGCCCTGCCGGATCTCTCCGACGTGCAGGTGATCATCAAGACCTCCTACCCGGGACAAGCGCCCCAAGTGGTGGAAGATCAGGTGACCTACCCGCTCACCACCGCCATGCTGGCGGTGCCTGGGGCGACCACGGTGCGCGGCTACTCCTTCTTCGGCGACTCCTTCGTCTATGTGTTGTTTGACGACAGCACCGACCTCTACTGGGCCCGCGCCCGGGTGCTGGAGTATTTGAGTCAGGTGGCCCCGAGCCTCCCCGCCTCCGCCCGCCCCCAGCTCGGCCCCGATGCCACCGGGGTGGGCTGGGTCTATCAGTACGCGCTGGTGGACAAAACCGGCAAGCACGATCTCAGCCAACTCACCTCGCTGCAGAACTGGTTCCTCAAGTACGAGCTGCAGACGGTAGAAGGGGTCTCCGAAGTCGCCACCGTGGGCGGCATGGTGCGCCAGTATCAGGTACGGGTCGACCCGGACAAGCTGCGCGCCTACGGCATCCCGCTCTCCCTTATCGAGACCGCCATCCAGCAGGGCAATCAGGAGACAGGTGCCTCCGTCATCGAGATGGCGGAAGCGGAGTACATGGTGCGCTCCAACGGCTATCTGAAAAGCGTCGAGGATCTGAAGCAGATCCCGCTCGGCACCAATGTGCGCGGCGCTCCGCTGCTGCTGGGTGACGTGGCGGATGTGGTCACCGGCCCCCAGATGCGGCGCGGCATCGCCGAGCTCAACGGCGAAGGGGAAGTAGTGGGCGGCATCATCGTCATGCGCTACGGCGAGAATGCCCAGCACACCATCGACGGGGTCAAGGCGCGGCTGGCGGAGCTGAAAAGCAGCCTGCCAGAGGGGGTGGAGATCGTCACCGTCTACGATCGATCCGACCTTATCCAGCGCGCCATCGACAACCTCTCCGGCAAGCTGCTGGAGGAGTTCGCCGTGGTGGTGCTGGTCTGCCTCGCTTTCCTGTTCCACCTGCGCTCGTCACTGGTGGTGGTCATCACCCTGCCCATTGCCATTCTGGTGGCCTTTATCGTGATGCACCTGCAGGGGATCAACGCCAACATCATGTCGCTGGGGGGGATCGCCATCGCCATCGGCGCCATGGTGGATGGTGCCATCGTGATGATCGAGAACGTCCACAAACACATGGAGCGGGAGGCGCTCACCGACAAGAACCGCTGGCGCATCATCACGGAGGCGAGCATCGAGGTGGGGCCCGCCATCTTCTTCTCCCTGCTCATCATCACCATCAGCTTCCTGCCGGTGTTTGCGCTGGAGGCGCAGGAGGGACGGATGTTCCATCCACTCGCCTACACCAAGACCTATGCTATGGCGGCGGCGGCCGCGCTCGCCATCACGCTCGTCCCAGTAATGATGGGGTACTTTATCCGTGGCAAGGTGCTGGCCGAGCAGGCCAACCCCCTCAACCGCTGGCTAAGCCAGGGCTATGTGCCGCTGCTGAAAGCCGTGCTGGCCCGTCCGAAAACCACGCTGGCCATCGCCGCCGTGGTCACGGTAGCGGGTTTCTGGCCACTCAAGTACCTCGGCTCCGAGTTTATTCCGCCGCTCGACGAAGGGGACATCATGTATATGCCCACCACGGCGGCCAATATCTCGGTGGGCAAGGCGCGGGAGATCCTGCAGCAAACCGACAAGCTCATTCGCACCGTGCCCGAAGTGCAGAACGTGTTCGGCAAGGCCGGGCGCGCCGAGTCAGCTACCGATCCCGCCGATCTGGTGATGATGGAGACCAGCATCCAGCTCAAACCCCGAGAGCAGTGGCGCCCCGGCATGACCCCGGAGAAGCTCAAAGAGGAGCTCGACGCCCTGATACGCTTCCCCGGCCTCACCAACGCCTGGGTGCCCCCCATCAAGACTCGCATCGACATGCTGGCCACCGGCATCAAAACCCCGGTCGGCATCAAGATAGCGGGGCCTGATCTCAAGGTGATCCAGCAACTTGGCCAGCAGATCGAGCAGATCGTTGACAAGGTCGAGGGCGCGTCATCGGTCTACGCCGAACGGGTGGCCGGTGGCCGCTACGTCAAGGTGGATATCGACCGGCTCAAGGCGGCCCGCTATGGCCTCAACATCGCCGATGTGCAGGCGGTGCTCGCCACCGCGGTAGGCGGCATGGAGGTGGGCCAGACCATCGAGGGGCGCGAGCGCTATCCCATCAACCTGCGCTACCCCCAGAGCTATCGCGATTCGGTGGCCAGCCTCGAGCTGCTGCCAGTGGTCACGCCAAACGGCGCCCGCATTGCGCTGGCCGACGTGGCCCGGGTCTACATCAGCGATGAGGCCCCCATGCTGCGCAGTGAGAACGCACGGCTCAATGGCTGGGTTTACGTGGACATTCGCGGCCGCGATATCGGCTCCTTCGTCGAGGAGGCCAGGGCCGAGGTCAGCAAGCAGCTGGTGCTGCCAGCGGGCTATGCCCTCACCTGGTCTGGCCAATACGAGTACATGGAGCGGGCCAAGGCGCGCCTCGCCTACGTGGTGCCGCTCACGGTCGCCATTATCGTGCTGCTGCTCTATCTGGCGTTTCGCCGCTTCCAGGAGGTGCTGCTCATTCTCACCACCTTGCCGCTGGCGGTGGTGGGCGGGATCTGGACCCTCTGGCTGCTCGACTTCAACCTCTCGGTGGCGGTGGGGGTGGGCTTTATCGCCCTGGCCGGGGTAGCGGTGGAGACCGGTGTCTTGATGCTGGTCTACCTCAACCACGCCTGGGATGACCTTATCGCCAGCGGCAAGCCGGACCGGGCGGGTCTGCACCAGGCAGTCATTCACGGCGCCGCCCTGCGCCTGCGTCCCAAGATGATGACGGTGGTGACCATTATCGCTGGCCTCTTACCCATCATGTGGAGCCACGGCACCGGCTCCGAGGTGATGCAGCGCATCGCCGCCCCCATGATAGGTGGCATGGTGAGTGCGCTGGTGCTGACCCTCTTGGTGCTGCCCGCCGCCTACTATCTGTGGCGCAGCCGCACTCTTGGCAAAGATATCGACCAACAAGCCGAATAGGCTGACACCGGGATCCATTTCGACTAGACAACGAGGAAATCAAGATGAACCACAAGACGCTGACCCTGACCCTGCTGATGGGCCTTGCCACCCAGACCAGCCTGCAAGCCGAAGAGATGATGCACCATGAAGGGCACGATATGAGCCAGACGGGTGAGATGAGCGAACAGGCCGCAATGGTGATGACCAAGGGGGTCATTACCCGCCTCGATGAGGGGAGCGGCAAGGTCGGCATCAAACACGAGGCAATAGACAACCTCAAGATGCCCCCCATGACCATGATCTTTCAAGTGGCTGATCCGACCCAGCTCAAGGGGCTCCAGGTGGGGGATGCCATCCACTTTCATGCCGAAAACCAAGGCGGCAAGCTCACTGTGACCGCCATCCAGTCGCAGTAAACGGCATCGGACGTCGCCAATGTGCTGACGCCATTATGCCCGGACGTTGCGCCCCGGCTGGCTGGTCGTGCCCGCTGCTGATGTTGACATGCTGGCAACCTTCACATCCTCAATGACGATCATCGCGTGGTTTTTGCTGATTGTCGTTGTGACCTTGTGCAGGTAATCGCGGCGGGTATTGGCGATATGCGAATGCAGGCGCTGGATCTTGCCTTTTTGCTTCTTCCAGTTACTGCTGAACTTAACCTTTTTACTCAACTGGCGCTGGAGCCTTGCCAGCTTGGCCTGATTGGGTTTGAAGCTGTTGACGGGCTCAAACACCGTGTCGTCTGACAGGGTTGCGAGCTTGGCGATACCCGCATCCAGCCCGACCATTGAGCCGGACGGGTGGATTGGCTCAGGCGTCTCCTGCTCGATCTGAAATGAGACATACCAGTGCCCGGCGGCTTGGCTGACAGTGGCGTTTTTAATCTTCCCTGCGACTGGGCGTGACTGGCGAAACTTGACCCACGTAAGCCCGGCTGGCAGCTTCACTCTCCCTTTTAAAATCCCCAATCAGGTGCGGAATGTCGGGTAAAGACCATGCGAGCCAGCGCTATGATTGGCAAGAAAAATGGAATAATTGGCCCGTATGGAGACCAGGTTTCATTTGCCTGGTTCGATCATAGTATTTCGAGATCAAATTTTATTGCTCAATACGTTTCCTATCCTTAGTGAAGCAGTTAATGTAAGCACTGGATGCCAAACAGGATTGTATGATGGATGACCAAATCCTGATTATTGATGATGACGATCTCTCCCTCCCCGACACGAAGCAAGCGGGCTGGAAGGTAATGATTGTTGACGATGAACCGGAAGTGCATCGCATCACCAAGATAACCTTGAACAAATTCGAGTTTGACAATCGTCCTATCGAGTTTTTAAACGCCTATTCGGCTGCAGAAGCAAAAAAAATGCTGGCCACCACCCCGGATGTTGCGCTACTGCTGCTGGACGTGGTGATGGAGGCCGATCACGCCGGCCTCGATGTCGTCAAATATGTCCGGGAAGAGCTGCAAAACAAGATGGTGCGCATCGTGCTCCGTACCGGCCAACCGGGGCAGGCACCGGAAGATGACGTGGTGACCAACTACGACATCAACGACTACAAAGACAAGACCGAACTGACCTCCCAGAAGCTGCGTACTCTGCTTCGGGCCAGCCTGCGATCCTATCGGGATATCCGCACCCTGGAGAGCAATCGGCAAGGACTGGAAAAAGTCATCGAGGCCTCCAAGGGTATCTTTGAGAAACGGGCCCTGCGTCAGTTTGTCGAAGGCGCCCAGGAGCAGCTCAGCGCGCTGCTCCATCTGGGAGAGACCCAGATTTACGATGTAAAGCAATATACCTACGAGGTAAAAGATCAGCTGCTGGAGCCCATGCTTCCAGATCATCCCCCCGTGCGGTTGACAGAGGCCCCCGAGATACTGCGTCAGGCCATAACCAGGGGTTGCAGTATCTATCACTCCAACCAGATGGTGCTCTACTGCCAAAACCAGCGCCACCACCTGCTGTTTTATATCGAGACCACTCGCCAGCTCAGTCAGATCGATACCAGCCTGCTGACCCTGTTTACCGAAAGCATCATAGTGGCACTGGAAAATATCCGGCTCAACGAGGTCATCGCCGATAACCAAAGGGAGATCATCTATCGCATCGGCGAACTGGTCGAGACCCGTTCCAAGGAGTCTGGGCTGCACGTCAAACGGGTAGCGCTCTACACAGAACTTTTCTGCCATCTGCTGGGGATGAGCGAAGAGCAGAGCGAGCTGGTTAAACGCGCCTCACCACTGCACGACATAGGCAAGGTCGGTATTCCCGATGCCATTTTGCACAAACCGGGCAAACTCACCCCGGAAGAGTGGGAGATCATGAAATCCCATGCCCAACTCGGGCATGATATGCTCTCCGGTAGCGATCTGGCGCTGTTCCAGATTGGCGCCACCATCGCAGGCAGTCACCATGAGAAGTGGAATGGCAGCGGTTATCCCCGCGGATTGAAGGGGGCCGATATTCCACTGGAAGGACGGATTGTTGCGCTGGCCGATGTGTTCGATGCTCTGGGCTCGGATCGCTGCTACAAGAAGGCGTGGCCACTGGACAAGGTACTGGCGCTGATTGAAGAGGAGAAGGGCCAGCATTTCGATCCCCAGCTGGTCGAACTGATGATGGCCAGTCTGGACAAGTTTCTCGAGATCCGCGAGCAGAACAAGGATGTCTATATCGGCAATCACTGATACCAGCCAGTCCCTTCATCTGATGGGACCCGCAAAAAAAACCGCCCTGTATATCAAGGGCGGTTTCTTCTATCTTTCTATCTGGTTTATCGTTTTTCCCGAGTCAGGGTTACTGCTCTGGCAAGTTCAGGTCCAGCTTGGCTGCCGGTTGACCACTTTGCTGATTTTCAGCCTGAGCCGCCGCCAGCGCACGTTTAAAGGCGCGCCGTTTTTGTAACACCACAAAACCGGCGCCCCCCAGCAACACCAGTAGAACCCCGCCCCCAACCAGAGCCCAAAACACCCAGCCCATCCCCTCTTCAGGCGCACCCTCGACAGACTCTGCACTGGAAGCCACAGCGGCCGCCGACACCACCTCTACAGGAGGCGGCGGTGGCGGGAAGACATTGAAGGTTTTCACCGGCAACTCGATTTTCAGCTCTCGGCCGAGGCGATTGGTGCCATAGAGGGTTGCTTTCACCTCATGCTGCCCCACCTCCTTGATGGCGGAGAGATCGATATCAAGCTTGGGTCCACTGGTCGTCTCGCTAAACGCGTAGAGGCCGCCCACATTGCTGGTCACACTCCCCTTGATCACCACGGAAGCGGGATCCAGTTCATCACTGTCGATTAGCAGTGACAGCTTGGCGCCCAGCTCTGCTGAAGGGGGAGCCAGGTTATAACCGAACGGATAAGGGTAAAGCAGTACATCCTGATAGCGGGCACGGACAAACACCTGATTACCGGTGCTGAACATGGCGCGGTACTTGCCACCGGGTATATCCTGTAGTGTCACTTCCGCGGTCATGATACCGTCACCCGGCACTTCGTCGAGACCCTTGCCGTCATCGCGATAGTGGCCGAGTACCTGATCCAGCACCACCTGTTGCTGAGCGGCATCGCTGAAGGATTGCAGCTTGACCGTCATCCCCAGATCAGAGAGATAGTATTTATCTTTCGGCGGCTGACCATTGATCAGCAACCACGCCTTGAGCTTGACCACCTCCCCCTGATAGAGCTGCATCGGCAGGGCGGCGATATCGAGCCGGATATCGGAGAGAATGCGCACCCGGTTGTCGGGATCCACCTCGCCAATCGCCTGCCAAGGGCCCGGCATCGGATTGCGCAGGGTAATGAGATCATGTTCTGGCAGGGCCAGCCAACCCACATCGACGGGTTTGACCCGGCCGACATAGAGCTTGCTGCCATCGGGACGCACCAGGATCACCGAAGGCGTGCCCGCTTTGCGTTTGATAATGAAGGTGATCTCCTTCACCCCATAATCGATGCGAAAGCGGTTATCCAGTAGCGGGATATCGGTGGGTGCAAACACTTCGGTCGCCGTCGCCCCCAGCGAGAGCAACAACAGTAGACCGGCACACCACTTGCTTATTGCCGCCACAGACAACTCCCTCCCTTCTTCTGTACCAGGTCGAGCCGAGCCTCATGCTTGGCCAGCACCTCGGCACTGGTGCGGATCACCTTGAGCGCAGGGCGGTTGCTCTCCAGTCGGCGAATGCTGGTGTCCTGATTGCTCTCGTTTTCACTGCTTTCGGTGGCCAGATTGAGTTTGGTCTGACCACCGGTCATCAACAGATAGACGTCTGCCAGGATCTCCGCATCGAGCAAGGCCCCGTGCAGCGTACGATGCGAGTTATCGATACCGTAGCGATCGCAAAGCACGTCCAGGTTATTGCGCTTGCCGGGGAAGAGATCCCGCGCCATCGCCAGGGTGTCGGTGATGGTGCAGATATCCGCCGTCTTGAAGTTGAGTCCGAGCTTGCTGAACTCGTAATCCATGAAGCTCACGTCAAACGGCGCGTTGTGGGCAATCAGTTCGGCGCCGCGGATGAACTCGAGGAACTCGTCGGCAATCTGGCTGAACGACGGTTTGTCACGCAGGAACTCGTCGGTGATACCGTGCACCTGAATCGCTTCCGGGTCGACCAGACGATCAGGCTTGATATAGACGTGATAGTGGTTACCGGTCAGCTTGCGGTTGATCACCTCCACACAGCCGATTTCAATGATGCGATGACCCAGATAGACGGGGCCGCCCGCCGTATTCATACCTGTGGTTTCAGTATCCAGAATGATCTGGCGATTCAGTTGGGGTGTGTTCATGATCCAATCTATGTCAAACTTCGGCTTTACTTACTCGCTAGTTTACCCCAAGCCTCATGCTAAAACAGATTGATTGCTCATGTTAAAACAGATTGATGTCTATACCGACGGCTCCTGCCTCGGCAATCCGGGCCCGGGTGGTTACGGAGCTGTAATGGTCTACGGCAAACACCGCAAAGAGATTTCCGCCGGATTCAAGTTGACCACCAATAACCGGATGGAGCTGATGGCCGCCATCATGGGGCTGCGCACCCTCAACGAACCGTGCCAGGTGCGCCTCACCACCGACAGCCAGTATGTCCGCCAGGGGATCACCCAGTGGATCATCGGCTGGAAGAAGAAAGGGTGGATGACCGCCAACCGTCAGCCGGTCAAGAATGTCGATCTCTGGAAAGAGCTGGATGCGGAAGTGGGTCGCCACCAGATCGAGTGGCTCTGGGTCAAGGGCCACTCCGGCCACCCGGAGAACGAACGGTGTGACGAGCTGGCCCGCGATGCCGCCTGCGGCAAGGATCTGGCCGAGGATACCGGCTACCAGCCCTGACGGGCCATGCCCGGTGTGGCGAGGGATTTGGACAGTTGCCAACGCCGCCGCACCGGGATCAATGGAAAGCGCCGCTTACGAGCCGCAATCACGTATACCGATGCAAATGCCCTGCAATAATCCCGCCCGATACTCTCCCGCCACCAACTGTGCCAGCTCTGTTTCCCCATAAACGAGTAACCAAAGCGCTCGTCGAACATCACCTCGCATCCTAACAGATGCAGCCAATCCGTCACTCTTCCTGGGGTGAACATCCGAGCCGACCAGGGCATTCTGCGCCGCAAGAAGGGTACACAGTGGCCGATCCCGACCAGACTCAAGGGGTTGTAGCCACTGATGATCAGCCAGCCATCGTCGGTCAGCACCCTCTCGGCCTCACGCAGCACCTGATGGGGATCGGCAGAAAAATCGAGACAGTGGGCCAGCAGGCAGGCATCGACACTGCCGGTGCGCACCGGCAGAGCGAGGGGATCGCCATACATGTCGAGCAGCCGCCCGCCGGGGGCGACGCCAATCTGGTGGTGAATGGAAGATCGTTTGCAGGAGAGTTCAGCGCTCAGGGCGCCAATTTTCAGCAGATGGTAGCCAAACAGATTGGGGCACCAGTTGTCGAGCCGATCCTGGATCTCGGCCGCCACCCAGTCCCCCATCGGCAAGGCAGACCAGCTGGTCGGGATCTCGATTTGTTGTTCGGTACGTGCCACCTGCATAATAGGGCTCAACTCGGGGTTTCGAACGCCATCCTGTTATATAAGATACCCTCCCTAAAGAGAAGCAGACTCATGTATCCAGTGATCACAGTTCCAGCCTTTAATGACAACTACATCTGGTTGATCCGCCACGAAAATCACTGTCTGGTGGTCGACCCGGGCGATGCGGCGCCGGTGCTGGAGCGGCTCGAGGTATTGGGGCTCGAGCTCGACGCCATCCTGCTCACCCATCACCATCACGACCATGTGGGCGGCGTCACCGACCTGCTTGCCCACTTCCCCCACGCCCGGCTTTATGGCCCCAAACTTGACCCGATGCCGGATCACCACGGTCAGTGGCTGGAAGATGGCGATCAGATCAACTGGCACGGCCTCGCCCTCGAGGTGATCCATGTGCCCGGTCACACCCGTGGCCACATCGCCTACCATGGCAACGGCATGCTGTTTTGTGGCGATACCCTCTTCTCGGCCGGTTGTGGCCGCCTGTTTGAAGGGACGCCGGAGCAGATGTACCACTCGCTGCAACGACTCGCCGCCCTGCCCGATGAGACCCTCATCTATTGTGCCCACGAGTACACCCTCGCCAACCTGCGCTTTGCCTATGCGGTCGAGCCGGACAACCCGGCGATCCGCCGCCAGATCGGGCTGATCAGCAAACTGCGTCAACAAGGACTGCCCAGCCTGCCAACCCGGTTGGGGGATGAACGCACTTTCAACATTTTTCTGCGCTGCGAGCAGGATTCAGTGAAATTTTCTGCTGAAAATCACGGGCTAAAATGCGTGGAAAATCCGGTAGATACCTTCACCATCCTGCGCCAGTGGAAGGACGTTTTTTGAACAAACCTTGATCAGGGGGCCATTGCCCCTTATGATGCGGGCTGTTTTTCCTAAAAATGACCGGAACGAGATGAAGGTACGAACGGCCTTATTGGCAGCGCTGTTGCTCAGTGGCTGCCAAAACCTGAGCCATCAGGATGACCGGGCGCTAACGGCAATCGAGCCGATCAAGTCCCCCCAGGTCAAGAAAAAAGCGCATAGCAAACATGCTTCCAATTTCCTGTTTGGCGATGAACAGCTGGACGAAATGGAAGATACGGACAATCTGTGGGTGCGCATCAGCGATGATATGCAGCTGGATACCCCGGATAATGCCCGCATCCGCCAACAACGTGAGTCGTTGTTGCGTAATAATAAGCATCTGGCGACCATTGCCAGCCGGGCTGAACCTTACCTCTATCTGATAGTAGAGGAGATAGAACGGCGTGGGCTGCCAATGGAGCTTGTTACTGTCCCGATGATCGAGAGCATGTTCAATCCTCATGCCCGATCCCGCAGCAATGCGGTGGGGCTCTGGCAATTTGTCCCCGCCACTGGCAAGAACTTCGGTCTGCGCCACGACAACTGGTATGACGGACGGCGCGATGTGCTGGCTTCCACCAATGCGGCGCTCGACTATCTGGAGTACCTGAACCGCTTCTTCGACGGTGACTGGCTGCAAACCCTGGCGGCCTACAATGCCGGTGAAGGCAGAGTGCGCAACGCCATCCAGCGCAACCAACGTGCGGGTAAACCGACCGACTACTGGTCGCTCGATCTGCCCCGCGAAACCCGGATGTATGTGCCAAAGATCTTGGCCATGTCTGACATGATCAGTAATGCAGACAAGTACAACGTCACGCTGCCGGTGCTGGCCAATGAACCCAGGCTGCGGGTGGTGGACACAGGAAGCCAGATCGACCTGAATGTGGCGGCCCAATTGGCGGGTCTGCGCACCGCACAGCTCAAAGAGGTCAATCCGGCCCTCAATCGTGGTGTGATGTCGCCCCGTGGTCCTTACCGCCTGCTGGTACCGGTAGAATATGCCGATACCCTGGAGCTGGCACTGGCCGATCTGCCCAAGAGCGAGCGTATTCGTACCCGATCCTATCAGGTTGTCAGTGGCGACACCCTGTCACGCATCGCCCAGCATCACGGTGTCAGCGTGAGCGAGTTGAAACTGGCCAACAATCTGCGTAGCAACAACCTGCGTCGCGGTCAGCAACTGGTGATCCCGACCCATGGACAGGTCAGCAGCACCGCCAGCAAACCGCAGCAACTGGCCAGCCGTGGCAGCAGCCAGAAAGGCAAGGTGAGCTACAAGGTGCGGGCAGGTGACAACCTGTGGAGCATCAGCCAGGCTCACGGCGTCTCACATACCGAGCTGGCCAAGTGGAATGGACTGAACGCCAAATCGGCGCTCAAACCGGGCATGAAGCTGGTGGTCTATCCCAAGCAGGGGAAGAAGAGCGACAAGCCGATGGTGTATCAGGTTCGCCGTGGCGACTCCATCTCTTCCATCGCCGCGCGCTTCCAGGTCGCCATCAACGATGTGATGCGCTGGAACCAGCTGGACAAAGGGGATTATCTCAAGCCCGGTCAGGAGCTGACCCTGTTTGTGAAGAACAACAGTTAAGCGCCCCCCCTTAAACCCGATGTAAAACGGGGCCAGTCGCTGACTGGCCCCGTTTTTTATTCCTGTGATACTGATCGCTGTCCGAGAGCGTCATCCCGACGAGACCAAGATCCACCTTACAGCACTCACAGCAAGGAGCTAAAGCACTACTCCCAGAGCCTGGTTGGCACCACCAGCAACACGGTGCGCTGACCGATGGCAACATTGGCGTTGGGGAAGACCACAGCCTCACTCGGCCGTTCGACCGAGTAGCGCAACTCGCCATCCTCGGCCAACACAAACCCTTGCGGAAATTCGGTAAAGTTGTCCACATCGCTGGCAAACAGGAAGCGAAACTGCTCCGATTTTTTGGTGATAACCCGATCGATGGCAAACAGGGTGAAATCATCCGCCCGCCATGGCTCCAGCACCACCTCGTCTTGGGTGACCAGCTCCTGCAGTGCCTGCCGGATTTCGATAAAACGGGTCATGTCGTTCTCGCCAAATGGCCGTACCTTGCCCAGCTCCACGGTAAAAGCGTGAGCGCCGTGCTGGCGGGAGCTGAAGTAGCTGAAGGTCGTGGTCGGGCTGGCGGAGAGCAAAATGGTGCGCACCCCGCAGGCGCCGAGAAACTGCACCTGCTCGCGGCAGTGGGGTCGATCGTGAGGGAAGGGGTAGACGGCAAATTTCTCGTGGCGGGAGCCCCGAATGGCTGTGTGCAGGTCGTAGTGATAACGGGGACGGTCCGGGTCGGCAAAGAAGCGGCTGACATACTGCTCGAGGCGCATGGCGCGGATCCGCTCCCGATTGCACAGCCCCTCCCCCTTGCTGTGGGCACCGGAGAAGAGGCGATTCATGTTCTCCTCCACCTCCCGCAGCCCCAGATTCATCGCAGCCGGATTGCCGAACAGAAACAGCAGCCGATGGCGGGCAGTCAGCTCGCCACAGAGCAGACGGCTCAGCAGCTGGTTGCAGATCTCGATGGGGGCAGTCTCGTTACCGTGAATACCGCAGGAGAGGACGATATCCTTGCGCCCTCCGGGCTGATCGCCCGCGCCCTTGGCGGGTTCCAGACAGAGTACCCCCGTATCCCATACGCTGACCCGAGCGCCATCGGGCAGGGCAAATTCAAAGGGCTCAAGCTGCCACTCGTTGCTGCGGGTCAAGGTCAAAAAATCGTGCAGGGGAATCATCCGTCTCACCCTCTTGCTCTGAAACACCATGGCCGGATTATACGCAAGGCATCGCGGCTTAAAATCATTTTTTAAACAAATTCAAACATTAACGACACAATTGTGATAACACTCGAACGACTGTAACCAGGTGCTATAGCTATGCGAAATAAACAGGAACGGAAAGCAGGCCCACGAAGAGCAAGAGGAAAATGGGGGGAGATAAAACAGACTATTGCCCGCCAGATGGCTGGGCGCCACAGGGGCAGAACAGCAAAGGGATCAGCAGAAAAACAAGGCATCCATGCCCGGCAGATCAACCGCGCCAGAACGGCTTGGTGGTCTCTTGATAACGGTCCGCTTCGTTCAGGCCGATGTCTTTGAGCAGGTACTCGGGCAGCTCGGAGAGCTGGCGACGGCTACGGTTGCGCTCCAGCCAGGTCAGCACGGTCATTTTTACGCGATCAGCCAGATTCAGTTGGCTGGAATGCTGGTAACCGGCTTCGGTATAAGTGATGTTGGCCATGATGTGGCTCCTCTGAATATTTGTGTACGCACTGGGCTTTATTTGATGCGCAAAGCTTAGTCAGGGAGTCAGACCGGCTCAATTGACGAATTTTGATACATTACATTAGTAAACCTAATGTATGAAAACGACAGACTTTGATTTTAACCATTTGATTTTAAATAATTAATTATCTTCATGGTTGGCCAACAGAGTCGCACAGCATATTGTGCTGCATGGCACCCATCTATATATGCATTTTACTGCTTTACATATGCATGGACGGACAAGGCATGGACAGCTGGCAACAGAGAAGTTACATGTGATTGTTAATTTAATGATCTCGCCGCGATCTTTATTTAACACCATGAAACATAAATAAAACCCTTACTGCATCCCCATTCAGAGGCGCATATTCATCCTCCCCAAAGTGCCTCTTGGCACTCCAGCCCCATGCTGGTATGTTTATTTATACAGTAGTTTTACTACCCGCATATGATGTCATACCTGATGTTGCCAACAGCGGGTTATACCACAGGATCATCGATGGATACCTTTACCCCCACCGCCGCCCTGCGCCAACAGATGGCCTCCCTGGAAACCGCTCTGGATCAGTTGGCCACCCTGCTCGGCCAGCTCGAACTGCAGGAAGCCCACGTCTATCCCCTCCCTCCAGTCGTACAGGGCGAAGAGCACGACCCCATCAACCAGATTGAGGTGGGTTACCTGAGCGGCGGCGAGGCGCTGGCCGCCACCGTGTCGGCCTATCGGGATCACAGCGCCCGCCCAGGCTGCTCCACCAAGGCCACCCGCCGGTTGCCGGGCTGGCTGCGCTTTCCTGCCGCCGCGGCCACCCTCATCCAGCCGCTGATTGAGCAGATCAACCAGCACAAGCTCACTTTCAAGGCGCTGGTACAGCAGGCCGGGGGGCGGGACGAGAAGTTTGAGCTGGTACATACCACCCTGCCCGGCGTCATCACCTTGCAGGTCTACCGCAAGCTGACATGGCTACATGGAGAGCTGCACTCCCTCGGCTTTACCTGGGCGGACAAGCAGACCATCAATCGCCTCACCCGCGAACAGGTGCTGGAGATGCTGGAACGCAGTCGTCGCTACATACCGGCCCTCTCCAACAACGAAGAGTGGAGCAAGATGGTGGATCAGGAGGTGTACGACATTCGTCGCCTGCCCGCGGATGCCGAGCTGCGGATCCGCCGACCGGTCAAGACCCACCCCATGATCAACCTGCTCTGGCAGGATCGCTCCCCGCGCAAACAGCAGATCAAGGCGAGCCTGCCCCTGCTGCTCTGCTCGGATACCCCGCCCGCAGTCACCCACCTGGGCAACTACCCCCCCAAGAGCCGACAGGCGCGGCGAGATCGCAAGATTGGCGGCGAGCCCATTATCGAGCGGCTGCACCTCTATCTCTATCAGGGCTAGTGGCGCGCCGGCAACAACAAGCAAGCAGAAACAACAGAGGGGAGCACATCGGCAAGATGCGCTCCCCTCCTCCTATGGTATGGCCATGTTCTGCTGATACCGCCTATCAGCCCATCAACAGGGCGCGCAGGCTCTCCACATCCAGCCCACGCACCTCAGACTGACCACTTAGCAGCCCATCGGCCAGCGCCCGTTTCTCGTCGTGCAGGGCGACGATCTTCTCCTCTACGGTCTGCTCGCACACCAACCGATAGACGGTCACCGGCTGGGTCTGCCCCATCCGGTGGGCCCGATCGCTTGCCTGATCTTCCACCGCCGGATTCCACCAGGGATCGAGGTGCAGCACGGTATCGGCCTGGGTGAGGTTGAGGCCGGTCCCCCCCGCCTTGAGGCTGATAAGAAAAAGCGGCACCTCCTCGTGGCGAAAACGCAGGATGGACTCCTGCCGCGCCTTGGTCGAACAGCCACCATCCAGATAGCAGTAATCCCAGGATTTCTGCTCGATGCGGGCCCGCAGCAGACTCAGCAGATCGACGAACTGGCTGAACACCAGCACCCGATGACCACCATCGATCGCCTCTTCCAGCAGCGCCATCGCTTCATCCAGCTTGCTGCTGGTCTGCGACCACTCTGGCATCACCAGCTCCGGCGAACAGCAGAGCCGGCGCAGCCGGGTCAGGCCGCTCAGCACATGCATCAGGGCGCGGCCATCGGCACTTTGCACCTGCTGCACCACCTCGCGCCGGGTCGCCTCATAGAGTTGGCGCTCTTCGGGGGAGAGGCTGATGTGATGAATGATCTCGGTCTTGTCCGGCAGCTCGGTCAACACCTGCTGCTTGAGGCGGCGCAGGATGAAGGGGCTGATCACCGCCCGCAGCAAGGCCATGTGCTGGGGATCCTTGACCGCCTTGCCAAAGCGGCGCTTGAACTCGCCAAGGCTACCGAGCAGCCCCGGATTGATAAAGGTGAAGAGACTCCACAGCTCACCCAGATGGTTCTCGATGGGAGTGCCGGAGAGCGCGAGGCGAAAATCGCCATCGAGCTGGAACAACAGCTTGGCCCGCTGGGTGCCGGCGTTTTTGATCTGCTGCGCCTCATCGATCACCATGCTGGACCAGCGGCGGGACTTCAGCGCCTCGGCCAGACTGCCGAGCATGCCGTAGTTGATGAGGATGATCTGTCCCGCGTTGGCATCACGAATAATGCGCTCGCGCTCGGCGGGATTGTCAAAGATCACCACCTCCAGCTCAGGGGCGAAGCGGGCCACCTCCTCCTGCCAGTTGGTGACCACCGACTTGGGCACCACTACCAGCGCCGGCCCCAGATGCTGGCGCATCTGCAGCACGATCAGCGCCTGCAGCGTCTTGCCAAGCCCCATGTCATCGGCCAGACAGGCACCAAAGCCGTGATGGGCCAAGGTCGCCATCCAGCGCACCCCCTCTTTCTGGTAATCCCGCAGCGCGGTGAGCAGCTCGGGCGGGCACTCGACCTCCTGCTGCCACTCCTGTTGCAGGGATTGCCAGGCCGCATCCCCTTCGGTGGTGATGACCGAGATCAGTCGGGTGAGCGGATAAGCCAGCTTGTGGTTGATCCGCTGCTCATCGTCGAGCATGGCCCCCAGCATGGAGAGGCGCTCCACCAGCTTGTCGCTCAGCATCAGGCTGGTCTTCTCGTCGAGCTGGACGGTGCGCTGGCCCGGGGTCATCTGGCGCAAAATAAGGCGCAGATCGAGGATCTGGTGCTCATCAAGGGCCAGCGCCCCTTCGACCTGAAACCAATCCTGTCGCCGCTCGATACGCAGACTCAGGGCCGCCTCATCGAGGCTCTTGAGGCGGGCGCTGTCCTGATGCCAGTGAATGACCACACCGGCCTCCACCAGCTCGGGCAGGGCATTAACCAGCGCCAGCGCCTGCTCCCCCTCCAGTCGCCACTCGCTGCCAGGCAGGTCGATAGGAAGCTGGTTGCGCAGTTGCCGGGCCTGCTCCTTTTCTGCTGCGAGATCACGTTGCCAGTAGTGATTCCCCTTGATCCCCTGACGAATAATGCCCTCACCCTTGCCCAGCGGCTGGGGAGGCAAGTCGTCAAAGCGGGTGACCAACTTGACCGAGAGCTGGCCATCCTGCCAATCCAGTTGTACCGAAGGCATACCCGGCCAGGGAGCCAGCTCGGCATTGCCGTGCAATCCCTCAACCTGGCTATGCCAGGGCAGGTCTGCGATCCCATCCAGGGTACGCTGCAACTCGCGCATTCCCTCGGCGGGCAGCAGCGGAATGGATTCGAGCGCCGGCAAGCGGTCGAGCAGTGGCGGCGGAGTGAGAGTCAGCTGCCACAGATCCTGCGCCAGCGGCATGATATGAGCGCCACGCGCGGCAGCGGCGGGGCTCAATCGGGAGCTCACCCCCTCGGCGGTTGCCACTATTTGCAACAGTGGCGCCGTGATGGCGAGCTGCAGCTTCTGCCCCCTGGCGTTGAACAGACGCGGATGGTCGGCGAGCGGTGCCCAGATATCCCGCGGCAAGCGCCCCAACACCCGCGGCAAGGTGCGGACCACCGCCCAGTCGTGCTCATCGAGCAGGGCGGCATACTGGGTGGAGAGCAGGGTGGGATCGACCCGGCGGCCCGCCGTCCACTCCCCCTTGGTGCTGAGCTTCTGGATCTTGCACTCCAGCTCAGGGCCATCGGCATGAAGCAGCCACACCAGCCGCTCCTGCGGCTTGCGCACGCCGCTGGCGCGCCCCAGCCCCTGCAGCCAGTTGAGCCAGCTGGCGGAGGCTGCCGTCTTCTCCTCGCCTGCCTCCTCTTCTGACTCGTCATCATCGGTCTCACTGCTGCGCAGTTGGCAGAGCGGCGCATCGATGGCCCCCTCCCCCAGCAGCAGACGCAGCAGATCCTGACAAAAGGCCATCAGCCGATGATGGGGTTCGGCATCGAGCAGATGGGTGAGATCCCATTTATGCAGCATGGCCACCTGGGCACTCTGGGCACCGTGACGGGCCAGCGCGCAGAGATCGAGCCAGAGATAGCCCCAGTGGAGCTCCTCCACCGGCAGTTGCAGGGTATCGAACAGCCCGACCGCCTGACCGTGCCGCTCACCGGCCCACTGACTGAGCAGGTCGGCCAGCAGCGGAAACTGGCCGCCGAGGCTGCGCTGCCACTTCTTGCGCTGCTCGCTGGCGATGACGGGGTCAGCCTGCTGCAACCAGCCAAGCCAGAGCAGGGCACTGAAGGCGCGCGGCCACCGCCCCTCATGACCCTCTGCCTGCCACTGGCCCAGGGCCGTGAGCAGTCGCTCACCCAGCCGGCCGCTCTGCTCTTGCGAGGCCACCGCCTGCAGGGCTGGCCACAAGAGGTTGGCGTCCATGTTCTCGCCATCCCCGCAGAGCCAGCGCCACTCCGCTTCAAACGCCCGCCCTTGCGCCTGCACCTCGGGGGGGCAGCGCACCAGTGCGCTTGCCAACGGCCAGCGCTCTTCATAGGGGGCATCGAGCAGCAGTTGCAGCGAGAAGTGCTCCAGCAGCAGTTGCTGCCAGGCGGGGCTGGAGCCCGCCAGCAGTTGATGGGCATCGGGGGTATCGAGCAGGGTAAGCAGATCGCCGGGAGAGAAGAAGGCCGGGATCTCGCCCGTCTTGCCCCGACACAGTTCGCGCACCAATCCGTGGGCCAGATCCTGACCGGTCACCGAGGAGACCCGACTCCAGTCAGGGGCTGCACAAAGCCGACCCCGCACCCCCAGGATCAGCGCCAGCGTCCCCTCGGCGGTCAGGCTCCACTGCTGCTCCCCACGCAATCTGACCAGACCGGCATCGTGCAGCTGGTTCAGCTGGCCGGCGACTTCATGATCCGCGTCGAGCGTCTCTTGTAACAGACGGGTACTGGCAACACGCTGCAGTTGCAAGGCACTGAGCAGCAGATAACTATCCGGGGAGAGGGTGGAAGCAGACATCAAGACTCACGGGCAGATGCAAAAGCGGAATTTTAACGGGAAAGCGTCGGCCGCTCGACCCTTTATCGTGAAATAGCTCAAAAAAAAACGGTCATCCGTGATGACCGTCGAAAGTAACGAAGGAAATAGCCGGATTGTCCGGTTACCTCCCACAGCGGGAAAATCGGGAGCGCGAGCCCCTAATTCGTGGGGCCCATGCTAGAGGTTGACGCAGCAAAAAGCTTTGAAGCGGATCACAATTGAAAAGGATTTCTGAAAGCGCTTTCACCACTTAAGGACCTAAAGGGGTCTAATTTTGCGCCAAATGAATCATCTCCAACCCGCCTTGCTCACCTCGGGATGCCTCCCACACCCCCATGCCCATTCCGTGCGCAGCGGCCCTGATCGTCCATCGTCAAGGCCAATCACCCCGAAGCGCATAAGGAGCCTGTCTCCTGTCAGGGCGATGTGTTGAGCCAGCGCAAAAAAATAAGTCATTACTGACACTTACGTCACTTTTTGTCTGGTGAGAGCAGATTCGATTGGCATTAAAAGACGACATCTAGGCCCCTCCACAGCATTGCTCGGCTAGCTCTCGATTGAAGTCCCTCCCCCTCCAACTTTAAATCTCTATCCCGGCAACAAACTCGGAGGCGTGGACAAGCAGAAGCAGATCAAACTTGAACCACCTTTCCCAATGCAATAACCAAAATCCCCCGTTGCCGGGGGATTTTTATTTCTACCAGTGAGCTCGCGGCCAAGGTTTAAGCCAGCAGAAAAGCTCTTAACCCGGCAAACTCCGCAGGCAAATTAACGGAGAGCAGCGGCAACTCGGCGTGTTTGGCCAGCGGGGCTGGCAGCGGTACATCGAGGCCCAGGATCTCATCCACCGACTCCTTGAACTTGGCAGGATGGGCGGTGCAGAGGAATATCCCTACCTCATCCTCGGCCAGCTGTTCCCCTAGCAGATCCCAGGCAATGGCGCCGTGGGGTTCGCAGAGGTAATCCAGCTGGTGCAGGCGTTTAAGGGCATCGCGAGTGTCGGCGTCGTTGCGCATACCTGACCCCAGGGTCTCCAGCGCCCAGCCTTTGCGACGGCACAGCTCTTCTACGCGCGGCCAGTTGTTGGGGCGGCTGACATCCATGGCGTTCGACAGGGTTGCCACTGTCTGGTGCGGCTCCCACTGACCGGTTTTGAGGTAACGCGGCACGGTATCGTTGGCGTTGGTGGCGGCGATAAAGCGCTTCACCGGCAGCCCCAGCGCCTTGGCAATCAACCCCGCGGTGAGGTTGCCAAAGTTGCCGGACGGCACGCTGATGACCGCCTTGGCGCGATCGGCTTTGGGCAGTTGGGCCACCGCTTCGAAGTAGTAGCAAACCTGCGCCAGCAGACGGCTGATATTGATGGAGTTGGCGGAGTTGAGGCCAATGGCCTTTTTCAGCGCCTCGTCATCAAAGGCCTGTTTTACCAGCGCCTGACAGGCATCGAAGTCGCCGTCGATGGCGATGGTGCGGATATTACCGCCGAGGGTGCAGAAGAGCTTCTCCTGCAAGGGGCTTATCTTGCCCTTGGGATAGAGGATCACCACCTCGATCCCCTCCAGCCCGTAGAAGGCGTGGGCCACGGCGGCGCCGGTGTCGCCGGAGGTGGCGGTGAGGATAGTAATCTTGTCGTTGGTTCTAAAGGCCGCGAGGCACTGGGCCATAAAGCGGCCGCCGAAATCCTTGAATGCCAGGGTCGGGCCATGGAACAGTTCAAGGGCATAGGTGCCATCCTTGAGCTTCACCAGCGGCGCCGGGAAGGTGAAGGCGGCATTGATCAACTCGCTCACTTTGGCTGCGGGCACTTCGTCCCCCAGCAGGTGGCTGATGATGCGGGCAGAGCGCTCGGCCAGCGGCAGATCCAGCAGGGCATCCACATCGGCCAGCGGCGCAATCACCTCGGGGAAGAAGAGCCCCTGATCGCGGCCTAGCCCCTGACGCACCGCCTGCGCGAAGCTCACCTGTTCGCTGTTGTCCTTGATATTGTAAAGATTCATAGCTCGCTTCCTGTTACCCGTGCCCCGGCCATGTCCAATTTGCAGACCCGGGCAAATCCATCTTCGTTCTGCACAAAATGTGCTTCCATCCACTCTTTCATCCGCTCGGCCTGCGCCAGATCCTTCATCACCACAAACACGGTGGGACCGGAGCCGGAGATGCCGGTGGCCAGCGCGCCGTTCTGGGCCGCCTGCGTCCGCACCTCGGCAAAGCCTTCGATCAGCGCCGCGCGGTAGGGCTCGGCAATCACGTCTTTCAAGACGCTCGCCGCCAGCCCCTCCTGCCCGGTGTAGCTGGCGTGGACAAAGGCAGCCAGGCGGCGGCCATAGGTGAGGCAATCCTGACGGCGATATTGGGCCGGCAGAATGGCGCGGGCGGCGGCGGTGGAGACCACAGTACCCGGGTAACAGACCACCCAGTACCACTGATCGAACACCGGAATACCCTGGCTGATAACGCCGTGCTCTTCCAGCACCAGCTGCATGCCGCCGAGATAACAGGGGGCCACGTTGTCGTAGTGGACGGAGCCTGAAATCTTGCCTTCCATCTCCCCCATCAGCAGCAGCATGTCGTGCTCATTAAGCGGCTCGCCGTGAAAGGCGTTGAGCCCTTCAAGGGCCGCCACCACGCTGCAGGCGCTGGAACCCAGCCCCGAGCCCACCGGCAGGTTCTTCTCCAGCACCATCGCCAGCGGCTTGAGTGTCAGACCGCGCTTCTCCAGCGCCTCGCCATAGGCAACCCAGCAATCGAACAGGATATTCTTTTTCGGATCATCCGGCAGCTTATGGGCGTAGCGGCCCACGGCGGAGAGGGCGAACGGCACGTCAGCCGCTTTTACCTGCACCCGATCGCCGAGCAGAGAGCCATCCACGGGGGCGAGCGCCGCCCCCAGTACATCGAATCCCACGCTCAGGTTGGCGCTGGAGGCAGGCGCATAGGCGACTACGCTACCGCCGTCCGTCATATAAGAGGGGTACATGTCTGAACTCATGCTTATAGCTCCTGCTTCCAGTTCTGGGTGCGCAGCACGTCGGCAAAGACGCCCGCCGCTGTCACTTCGGTACCGGCGCCATAGCCGCGCAGCACCAGCGGGATCGGCTGGTAGTAGGTGGAGAAGAAGGCGAGCGCGTTCTCCCCGTCCTTGACCTTGAACAGCGGCTCGTCGCCACCGACCGCCTTGATGGCGACCTTGCACTTGCCACCCTCGATGGAACCCACATAGCGCAACACCTTGCCTTCACGCTGGGCCGCGGCGAACTGGTCGCGGAACCAGCCGTCAGCTTCGGGCAGACGGGCCATAAAGGCTTCTACATCGCCACTGACGTCAAAGCCCGGCGGCAGCGCCTGCTCGACTTCCACATCAGAGAGCTCCAGCGCCATGCCGGCTTCGCGAGCCAGAATGAGCAGCTTGCGCGCCACATCCATGCCGTTGAGATCGTCGCGGGGATCCGGCTCGGTAAAGCCGTTGCTGCGGGCGATTTGGGTCGCCTCGGAGAAGGCCATCCCTTCATCCAGCTTGCCAAAGATAAAGGAGAGCGACCCCGACAGGATGCCATCGAAGGCTCGCAGCTTGTCACCGGCCTTGATAAGGTTCTGCAGGTTCTCGATAACCGGCAGACCGGCGCCCACGTTGGTCTCGTACAGGAACTTGCGACGAGTCTGGCGGGCGGTGCGGCGCAGCGCCTTGTAGTAATCGAGCGAACCGGTGTTGGCCTTCTTGTTCGGGGTGACCACATGGAAACCGGCGGCGAGGAAGTCGGCATACTGGACAGCCACCGCCTCGGAGGAGGTGCAGTCGACGATCACCGGGTTGATGATATGGCTATCTTCCACCAGCTTTTTCACCCCTTCCAGCGAGAAGCTGCCCTGCGCCTCCACCAGCTGTTCACGCCAGTTGGCGAGGTTCAGGCCATCCTTGTTGACCGCCATCTGGCGGCTGTTGGCGATGCCCACTACCCGCAGGCCTGTGCCCTGCTCGGCCAGCACCGGTTGCTGGCGGGCGATCTGATCCACCAACGCCGCGCCGACGCCGCCGACCCCGACCACAAACAGATCGATAAACTGCTGGCTGCCAAAGAAGTTCTGGTGACACGCCTTGATGGCTTCCGCCACCTTGCGATCCCGCACCACCGCCGAGATGGAGCGCTCGCTCGACCCTTGCGCGATGGCGACGATATTGATGGAGGCTTGCGCCAGCGAGGTGAAGAAGCGGGCCGCCATCCCCTTGCTGGTGCGCATGCCGTCGCCGATGAGGGAGATGATCGCCAGATCGCTGATGATATCCAGCGGCTCCAGCAGCTGGTTTTTGAATTCGAGCTCGAACTCGCGCTCCAGCACCTTGCGGGTCTTCTCACTGTCGTAGCTGTGGATACAGAAGCTGACGCTGTACTCGGAAGATGACTGGGTGATCAGCACGATGCTGACCCCGGCGCGGGAGACGGCGGAGAAGATGCGACCGGCCATGCCAACCATCCCCTTCATGCCGGGGCCGGAGACGTTGAACATACACATGCCGGAGAGATCCGAGATGGCCTTCACTTTGAGGTCATCGTCGCCGCTCTCGGGGCCGATCAGGGTGCCCGGCCCTTGCGGGTTGAAGCTGTTCTTGATGAGGCAGGGAATATGGAACTGGGCCACCGGCGCGATGGTTTTCGGGTGCAGCACCTTGGCGCCAAAATACGAGAGCTCCATCGCCTCCTTGTAGGAGAGGGTTTTCAACAGGTAGGCATCCGGCACCAGACGGGGGTCGCAGCTGTAGCAGCCCTCGACGTCAGTCCAGATCTCGCAGCACTCGGCATCGACACAGGCAGCCAGCACGGCGGCGGAGTAGTCGGAGCCGTTGCGGCCCAGCAGCACGGTTTCCCCCTTGTCGCTGCCACCGGTAAAGCCCGGCATCAGATAGAGGCAATCTTTACGGAGCCCTTTAGCGGCAAAGCGCAGACGGGAGGCTTCGATATCGACGTGCGCTTCGAGGTAGCCGCCCTCGGTGGCCAGCAGCTCTTCCGGTACGATCAGATCCACTTCCAGACCGCGTACCCGCAGCAGTTCGTGCATAAAGGCGATGGAGAGGTTCTCGCCACGGCTCAGGATGCGCGCCTGCACGTTGTCCGGACAGAGGCCCAGCAGACGGATGCCCTGCATCAGACGCTCCACCTGATCCAGCTCGGCGGTGAGACGGGCCAGCAGCGCCTTGTCATCCAGCGCCGGATAGG
Source organism: Aeromonas fluvialis (assembly GCF_000819885.1). GTDB lineage: Bacteria > Pseudomonadota > Gammaproteobacteria > Enterobacterales > Aeromonadaceae > Aeromonas > Aeromonas fluvialis. Next base: position 26,150 of record NZ_CDBO01000021.1, on the reverse strand, counting down.
CCGCCTTCAACCCGGCCAGCAGGCGGGAGAAGATGCCGTTCACTTCAAACAGGGTGGAACTGGCATCCATGCCACGACTGGTCTGTTCCACCAGCGCTACCAGATGATTGGTCACCTTGGCAGGCGCAGACAGCACCAGGGCTACCTGAGATTGGCCGTGGGTGTTGACCGCGATATCCGCCACCCGTAAAAAACGCTCTGCATCGGCCAGTGAAGACCCGCCAAATTTCAACACTCTCATCGCTTTCTCTCCCTGTAAATCTATGAAATTCAATCTAAAAACCAATCCAACAAAAAGGCCCGTACTGGGTGGGTACGGGCCTTTTTTGATTTCTGAGCTTGTTCGTCAGCGCATCAACCGGCCCCAGTGCCACCTGTGGTGGTACCGGTAATAATGGTGGTGGTGATGATGTTGATGAATAACTGCATGACAAACACTCGTTGACGAAGCTGGCTTTTAGCAATACCGCGGCGGGCGGCGGGCTGTCAACTTAAACCTCTTTGCTACTCACGCCCAAAGCGGCGCGCAAGGTCTTTGCAGAGCAGGTGGAGCATGTTCAAATCCCGCTGCGGCAGCATGGGCACCCGGTCCATCACCCATTGATGCAGTTTTTCATCCTGCGAAACTCCGAGTTCACCTAGCAATTCTGCTGTTTTGCTTTTGAGCACTCGAACCTGCCCGGCATTATCAAAATTTTCTGCTACCGCAGCGGCACCGTCGGCGTTCAGCTCATCCATCAGCTGACTCATCTCGTAGGCGTAGAGCATGATCGCCTGCCCCAGATTGAGCGACGGGTAGCTCACCTTGAGGGGCAGATAGCTGATGAGATCGACTTCGGCCAGCTGCTCGTTGGAGAGCCCCGACTCCTCGCAGCCAAAGACGATGGCGACCTTGTTGAGTGAAGGCTTGGCACGGATCTGCTCGCGGATCTCCCCCGGCGTGAGGTAGTGCTGGTAACGGCCGCGCTCACGGGCAGTGGTGGCGATCACCAGATCCATGTCCGCCAGCGCCTCGGGAAGGCTATCGAACGCCTCGGCCTGAGTCAGGATCTCCTGGGCGCCGTGAGCTACCCAGCTCGCCTCCTCCTCTTCATGTACCCGGCTCGCCACCAGTCGCATGGCATCGAATCCCATGGTTTTCATGGCGCGGGCAGCGGCCCCCACATTCGCGGGGCGGGCAGGTGCCACCAGGACAAAATAGAGTTTCATCGGGTTTCCTCACAGGCCGGACGGCCACTCAAACAGACAGCAAACAGTCGCTAAACCATCACCAAAACAGGGGCGCAATCTACCGTTTATCCCCGAAAATTGCCACTTGAACAGACGTTTGAATGTTGCGATAGTGGCCTGACGTGTGAACAAATTACACCCAATCCTTCGCGCTATCGGCCCGACAGATCACAAGGAAGACAGAGATGCAGCAGCCATTGGAACAGGCCGTCGCCGAGACGATTCTGCAACGCTTCGAGTCGTTTTACAGCCGGTTTCTCGAAATCACCCAGGGCAGCAAGAGCCGCTTCGAGAACAGTGACTGGCTGGGGGTGCAGCTGGCAGGGCGGGAGCGGATTCGGCTCTATGACCACCATGTGGGGGCCACCGCCAGCTCCATCCGCCAGATGATGGGAGAGCACCACGCCACCCAGGCGCTGCTCAAGCGGGTCAAGAGTGCCTTCAGCGATCTGCTGCCTCGTTGTGACAACTTCGAGGTGGCGGAGTCCTTCTTCAACTCCGTCTATCGCCGGATCTTCCGCCATCGCAATATCCGCGACGAGAACCTCTATATCCACCCCTTCGTCAGCCGTGGCGAAAAACCTGACTTGAGCGCCCTGCTGCGGGTCTATCGCACCGATCTTGCTCACCTGCCGCAAACCCTGAGCCAGCTTTTGGGGGATTACAGCTTCACCCTCCCCTATGAGGACAAGCAGCGGGATATTGTTGACATCCACCGCCATCTTGCCGAGAACGGCCCGCAAATCCTCCATGACGAGCCCTTTGCCATTGAGCTGTTGAAGGAGGTGTTCTACCGCAACAAGGGGGCCTATCTGGTGGGGCTGATCCGGGCCCGGGATCAGGTGTTCCCCTTTATCCTGCCCCTGCTCAGCACCGGCCATAGCATCTATGTGGATACCGTCATCTTCGAGCCGGATCTCGCCTCCATCGTCTTTGGCTTCGCCCGCGCCTATTTCATGGTCTATGCCCGCGAACCGGCGCTGTTTGTCGCCTTCCTGCGCCAGATCATGCCCCACAAGCCCGATTACGAGATCTACAACGCCATCGGTTGCCAGAAGCATGGCAAGACCGAGCTCTATCGCCACTACCGCCACCATCTGGCCCAGAGTCGGGATCAGTTCATCATCGCCCCCGGCATCAAGGGGATGGTGATGAGCGTGTTCACCCTCCCCTCCTACGATGTGGTGTTCAAGGTGATAAAAGACGAGTTCACGCCGCCCAAGGATGTGAGCCACGAGCAGGTGAAGGCGAAGTATCGGCTGGTTAAACAGCACGATCGGGTTGGCCGCATGGCCGATACCCAGGAGTTCACCAACTTCGAGTTTCCGCTGGATCGTATCTCGCCGGAGCTCCTTGCCGAGCTCCAAACGGTGGCACCGTCGGCCCTCACCATCACAGGCGACAAGCTGGTGATCAAGCACCTCTACACCGAGCGCAAGATGATCCCCCTCAACCTCTATCTGGACAAGGCGGACGAGCAGCAGACCCGGCTCGCGCTGGAGGAGTACGGCAACGCCATCAAGCAGCTGGCGGCGGCCAACATCTTCCCGGGGGACATGCTGTTCAAGAACTTTGGCGTCACCCGTCACGGCCGGGTGGTGTTCTACGACTACGACGAGATCTGCTACATGACGGAGTGCAACTTCCGCCAGATCCCGCCGCCGCGCTACCCCGAGGATGAGCTGTGCGCCGAGCCCTGGTACTCGGTGGCCCCCAACGACATCTTCCCCGAGGAGTTCGCCACCTTCCTGCTGCAAAAGCCACTGGTGCGGGAGATCATGTTGCAGCTGCACAAGGAGATGTTCGACGCCAACTACTGGAAGATGCTGCAGAGCAACATCAAGGTGGGGGTGTTCGAGGATGTCTATCCCTACCGGCGCAAGAAGCGCTTCAAGTACCAGCGTGGCGGCTGAGTCCGCATAGCCAACACGACTAGCAGAAATGAAAACGGGGTGGCCCAAGCCACCCCGTTTTGCACTCCGCTGCGCGACTTAACTGCCGCGACGGCGGATCACCCCCTCCTGCATGGTGCTCGCCACCAGTATGCCGTCACGGGTAAAGAACTGGCCGCGCACCAGACCGCGACCGCCGCTGGCGCTCGGGCTGTCTACCACGTAGAGCAGCCAGTCGTCGAAGCGAAAATCGCGGTGGAACCACATGGAGTGATCGATGGTCGCCACCTGCATTCCCGGCTCCCAATACGACACCCCGTGGGGCTGCAGGGAAGTGAGCAGGAAGTTGAAGTCGGAGGCGTAGGCCAGCAGGTATTTGTGGATCCGCAGATCGTCCGGCATATGGCCATTGGCCTTGAACCAGACGTGGCGCACCGGATCCTGCACCGTCGGACGAATAGGGTCGACCAACGTGACCGGGCGCATCTCGATGGGCTGCTCGCAGAGGATCTTGTCCCGCAGGGAGGCCGGGATCAGGTTCTCGTAGGGGCGCACCAGCTCCAGCTCGCTCTTGAGCTCCTCTGGCGGGGTGATGCCGGTGGGCATCTGCGCCTGATGCTCGAAGCCGTCGGTCGGCACCTGAAACGAGGCGTTGAGATAGAAGATGGGCTTGCCGCCCTGAATAGCCTTGACCCGGCGGGTGGAGACGGTCTGGCCGTCGCGGATATTCTCCACGTCATAGACGATGGGACGGGTCACATCCCCCGGACGCAGGAAGTAGGAGTGAAAACTGTGAACCTGACGGCCGGTCTCGACCGTCTGCTTGGCGGCTGACAAGGCCTGCCCCATTACCTGTCCGCCAAACACGGCCCGCAGACCAAGATCCTGGCTTTGGCCCCGAAACAGGCCCTCCTCGATTTTTTCCAGCGCCAGCAACGCCAGCAGCTCATCAAGTTCCTTGCTCATCGTTCACTCCTCTATCAGAGCCGCACAGGCTAACAAGCTCACCGGCGCAGAGCAACCACGACGACGAGACTGCGGGCGTTCAAACGACAGAAACGCCCTTCAACCTCTTGCCAGCCTCCCCCTTGGCAAGCAATGGGGGTCATTTGATACAAAAAAAGCCCGCACCATCTGGTGCGGGCCTTTCTATTGGCCGACTGTGTGCTCTTTGACAGCACGCAGTTCGCAACGGGTTGTCGGCTTACTTGCTGCCGGTACCGGAGTTTCGGGTAGAGGCTTGCGGCTTGCGACGGGCGGTGGTGGCGCGAGCACGGGGTTCTTTGCCCTGCATCTCTTTGTGACGCTGCACGGCTCGACGGATCTGGGCGGCCTGCTTGTGACGGCTGGTTTTGCCATCCTGCTGCAGATCGACCTTGGATTCGGTCTCATTGGGCAGGTTGACCAGGCTGCGCAGGTAGTTCACTTCCGGCAGTTTCAGCTCCTGCCAGCCGCCGCGCGGGATGCCGCGGTCCAGCTTGACGTCGCCGTAGCGGATCCGCATCAGGCGGCTTACCTGCACCTCCTGGGATTCCCACAGGCGGCGCACTTCACGGTTGCGACCTTCGGTCAGGGTGACGTTGAACCACTGGTTCAGACCCTCACCGCCAGCCGGTTTGATCTTGTTGAACTTGGCGGTGCCATCTTCCAGCTGCACGCCCTTGCGCAGACGCTGCAACATGGCTTCGGTGATCTCGCCAAACACACGTACCGCGTATTCCCGCTCCACTTCGTGGCTCGGGTGCATCAGGCGGTTGGCCAGCTCACCGTCGGTAGTGAACAGCAGCAGACCGGAGGTGTTGACGTCGAGGCGGCCGACCGCGATCCAGCGGGCACCTTCCATCTTGGGCAGACGATCAAACACGGTGGGACGACCTTCCGGATCGTGACGGGTACACATCTCCCCTTCCGGCTTGTGATAAGCCAGTACGCGGCAGATGACCTCTTCCGCGGCACGGGTCTTGATCTGGTGACCATCCACCCGGATCACGGCGTTCACTTCGACGCGATCCCCCAGTGTGGCGACCTTGCCATCCACACTGACCCGACCTGCGGTGATCAGGGCCTCCATCTCACGACGGGAGCCGTGACCCGCGCGGGCCAACACTTTTTGCAGTTTTTCACTCATCGGGGTTACCTGATTGTTGATCGCTGCCCACTCGTAAAAGGGGCAACGGGGTTAACTGTCACAAACGCCGGTTGGAGCGTTCGCCACGGTTGAAAAATGTCCATGCCGGTGAAATTGACACGATTGGGCGCCATTTACCGGGCATCGCTGCCCTCGTCTACTCCGGAGAGCGACAAGGGTTGCAGCTCGGGATCCAGCTCGGGGAGCTGCTCCAGACTCTGCAGATTAAAATAATCCAGAAACTCTCTGGTGGTGGCGAGCAGCTCGGGGCGGCCTGCCACTTCTTTGTGACCGATGCTGCGCACCCAGCCACGCTCTTTCAGGGTATTCACTATCTGGCTCGACACCGCCACCCCGCGGATCGCTTCGATCTCGGCCCGGGTGATGGGTTGGCGATAGGCGATCAGGGTCAGCGTCTCCATCACGGCGCGCGAATAACGCGGCGCCCGTTCACTCCAGAGCCTTGAGAGCTCCTCGGCATACTCCTGACGCGCCTGAAAGCGCCAGCCGGAGGCGACCTCTTTGAGCTCGACGCCTCGCGTGCTGTAATCTTGCCTGATCTCGGCCAACAGCAGCTGAACGTAGCGACTGGTCACCGGATAATCGGCCAGCACGCTGCTTTTCAGCTCGCTGACATTGAGCGGACGACCGGCCACGAACAGGGCCGCTTCGATCAAGGTCTTGAGTCGTTCAGTGGGCAGCGCCACGGTTGCCCTCCTCGCTCTGCTCGGCCAATGCGAAATGCAATGTGACCCAGGGGTTCTGGCTGAAACGAAACAGACAGGATGCATGCTCAATGGGTCTGTTCACGTTTCTCATCCTCTTCTGCAGCCAATGCGAAATGCAATGTGACCCAGGGGTTCTGGATGAAACGAAACAGACAGGATGCATGCTCAATGGGTCTGTTCACGTTTCTCATCCTCTTCTGCAGCCAATGCGAAATGAATTGGTCCCAGCGGTTCTGCCTGCAGGATCCAGATCAGTTGCTCCTTGCACAGCTCCAGCAGAGCCAGAAACGTCACCAATACCCCCATGCGCCCCTCTTCCGCGCGCAGCACCTGCTCAAGGCGCAGGGTCTGCCCCAGCGAGAGCATGGCGATGATCTCCGCCATGCGCACCCGGGTCGGGATCTGTTCGCGGCGTATCTGGTGATGTTCGAAATGAGTCGCGCGTTTTACCACACTTTGCATGTAAAGGGCGAGCTCAACCAACGAAACATCGGGCGCCAGTGGCTTGAGGGCGCCAAAATCGGGGGGCAAGGCGGTGGCGATAAAAATCTCCCGCTCCACCCGTGGCAGCGCGTTGAGGCGCTCGCCTCCCACCTTGTAGCGCTCGTACTCCTGCAGGCGGCGGATCAGGGTCACCCGCGGGTCTTCCCCCTCCTCTTCGTCCTCCAGCTCCGGCGCCTTGGGCAGCAGCAGGCGGGATTTGATCTCCGCCAGCCAGGCCGCCATCAGCAGATATTCGGCCGCCAACTCAAGATTGAGCCCCTGCATCAACTCCACGTACTCCATGTACTGGGCGGTGACCTGCAGGATCGGCAGGTTGAGGATATCGAGCTGCTGGCGCCGGATAAGGTAGAGCAGCAGATCCAGCGGCCCCTCGAAGGTATCGAGAAACACCTCCAGCGCATCGGGCGGGATGAACAAGTCCTGGGGCAGCTCGTGATAGGGCTGCCCCAGAACCCGCGCGATGGGCAACGTGGAGCCAGCCCCCGTCTCGGCAGAGGGGACTGTCACCGGTTCAGCAACATCACTCAAACGGGGTCGGATCCCCGGCGCCGCGACGACGCAATACCGGCTCGTCGTCAGAGAAATCCACTACCGTGGTGGGCTGTTCGCCCAGATAGCCACCGTTGACCACCAGATCGATCTGCTTGCCCAGCTTGTCGAAGATCTCTTCCGGGTCGAACTCCGCCATCTCGGAATCCGGCAGGATCAGGGTGGTGGAGAGCAGCGGCTCGCCGAGGGCTTCCAGCAGCGCCTGGGCGATCTTGTTGTCCGGCACCCGGATGCCGATGCTCTTCTTCTTCTCGTTCATCAGACGGCGTGGCACCTCTTTGGTCGCCTTGAAGATGAAGGTGTAGGCGCCCGGGGTATTGTTCTTGATCTGGCGAAACGCGCTGTTATCGACCTTGGCATAAGTGGAGATCTCGGAGAGATCGCGGCACACCAGAGTGAAGTCGTGGCTGGCGTCGAGGCGACGGATGCGGCAAATGCGCTCCAGCGCGCCCTTGTCACCCATCTGGCAACCCAGCGCATAGCCGGAGTCGGTCGGATAGACGATGACGCCGCCATTCTGGATGATCTGTACCGCCTGACCGATCAGACGGGCCTGGGGGTTTTCCGGATGTACGTAAAAATGCTGACTCATGGCTTGTTCTCGCAATGGGGGCAGCGATACCTGCCCGCTCGTATGGTCACGGGTCAAAGACCCATAACACTACCTTAACCTGTTTATGGCCACTTCACCTGCTTGCGGCCACCTCGTTGGCGTCGTTACCGACTCGCCAGCAGCTCGGCATGTTGCTCGCTGGTAAGCCCAAAGTGACCGGGATAGGCCAGCCACACTATGGCCATCCCCTCTTGCCCTGTGTGTTCCCTCTTCGTTGACGCCGTTACCGACTCGCCAGCAGCTCGGCCTGTTGTTCGGTGGTAAGCCCAAAGTGACCGGGATAGGCCAGCCAGATGGGCATCCCCTCTTTGGGCAGCCAGAGGTGGCGGCCCAACTCGGTCCAGTTGGAGGGGAAGTGAAAATCCGATCCCACCGAGATATAGAGGTCGTGATCCTTGGCCCACTGACCCAGATTGGCCCGCTCCTGCGGGCTCTGCTGGGGCAGTGACACCTCCATGGCATCGCCACCGGCCGCCTTGAAAGCCACCAGCAGCCGCTTGATCCACTTGGCGGTGAGATCGTAACGGCTGGGATGGGCCAGTACCGCCAGCCCGCCCGCCGCGTGAATGGCACGGATCGCCTCGCTCATCTCGGGCCACTCGGCCGGGGCATAGCCTTTATTGCCGCGACTCAGGTACTTTTTGAATACCTTCTGCATGTTGTCGGCCACCCCGCGCGCCACCAGCACCCTAGCAAAGTGGGCGCGGGTCACGGCGGCGTCACCGGCAAGCTGTTTGGCCTCTTCATAGGTGCCGGGGATGAGACACTTGTCCAGGCGGCGCCCTATTTCCAGCGCGCGCGCTTCGCGGCGAGCCTGTTGGCCAACCAAAAAATCGGTGAGCGCCACATTTTTTTCATCCACCCCCAGTGCCACGATATGGATCTCGTGATGCTCCCAGCCGGTGGAGATCTCGACCCCGCTCACCAGTCGCAGCGGCAGTTGCTCTGTCTCGATGGTGCGGCGCACCTCATCAAGCCCGGCAAGGGTATCGTGGTCAGTAACCGCTAACACTTCGACCTGTTTTTCGGCGGCGCGGCGCACCAGATCGGCGGGGCTCAGCACCCCGTCAGAGGCTGTGGTATGGCAGTGTAGATCGAATCTCATCAGGTTATTCCGCTCTCGTGGTCAGGTCACTATTCATGGCAAATCGGTGAAAGAAGGCTAAAAAGCGACTTGACTTGGCCGCGGCTTTATCGTTTTCTGTAGGCACTTCATTGCATACATTTTTTACAGGACTTTATCATGCAAACGACTTCCATCCTGACCATCTGGTGGTGGCACACTCCCTGACATGCGGGCGTGTGGTCGTTGCTGTACCTGTAATCTGACAGCAAATTAAGAACCCAAAGAAAAAGCCCGCTGACCCCAGCGGGCTTTTTTATTATCCGGCAAATGGACCTGTGATGAAACCGGGAATTCAGACAAGCAACCTGACCTGGCGATGGCGCCCCTGAACCAGCCACCCAGGCCCTATTAAATTTCTAAGGAATTCAACGTCATGAGCATCGGTAAAACGCATCACACGCAAGGGAACCCACTATGACAGCCACGCCTCGCCTTCCTCTGGGTGAATTCGATACCCTCAAACTCAACGCCCCCTATGTGGCCGATCCGCTGGCGCTCTATACCCGCCTCTGTCAGGGTCGCCCCAACAACCTGCTGCTGGAATCGGTGGAGATAGACTCCAAGGCGGGCAAACAGAGCCTGCTGCTGGTGGATGCCTGCCTGCGCATCGAGTGCCGTGGTCGCACCGTGCGGGTGCGCAGCCTGAACGACAACGGCGCCCAGTTGCAGAGCCTGCTGAGTGAGCGCCTGCCCGCCGCCGTTATCCAGAGCATGGTAGCCGACGAGCTGCAACTCGACTTCCCGGCTTCTGATCGGGAGCAGGATGAAGACAGCCGCCTCAAGGGAAGCAGCGTGCTGGACGTGCTGCGCACCCTGCAGCGGGAGCTCGATTGCCAGCTCGGCAAAGAGGCGCTCTTTATGGCGGGCAGCTTCGCCTACGACCTGATCGCCTCCTTTGAAGATCTGCCCGAGGTGCCTGAGGGGAGCAACGACTGCCCCGACTACTGCTTCTATGTGGCCGAGACCCTGATCACCATCGACCACATCGAGCGCACCACTCAACTGCTGGCCTGTGTCTTTGGCGGCGACAGCGACGAGAGCCGGGTGGAAGAGAGATACCACCGCCTGAGCGAGCGCCTCGACCAGTTCAAGCAAGCCTGCCAGCAGGCCCCCGCGCAGGAGCCCGCAACCCCTGCCCTCGCCGGCGGCATCAGCGTGGACAAGAGCGACAAGCAGTTCTGCGCCGAGGTGGAGAAGCTCAAGGGTTTTATCCGCCGCGGTGACATCTTCCAGGTGGTGCCGTCACGCTGCTTCTCCCTGCCCTGCCCCAGCCCGCTTGCTGCCTATCGCCGCCTCAAACAGACCAACCCCAGCCCCTACATGTTCTACGTGCAGGATGTGGGCTTCACCCTGTTTGGCGCCTCACCGGAGAGCGCGGTGAAATTCTGCGCCACCAGCCGCGATGTGGAGATGTACCCCATCGCAGGTACCCGCCGCCGCGGCTTCAACCCGGATGGCAGCATCAACCGGGATCTCGATGGCCGCATCGAGCTGGAGCTGCGTCAGGACGAGAAAGAGGTGGCCGAACACCTGATGCTGGTGGATCTGGGCCGCAACGACATCGCCCGTATCTCGGAGCCGGGAACCCGCTACGTCAAGGAGCTGCTGAAGGTGGATCGCTACAGCCACGTGATGCATCTGGTCTCCAAGGTGGTCGGCACCTTGCGCTCAGACCTTGACGCCCTGCACGCCTATCAGGCCTGCATGAACATGGGCACCCTCACAGGCGCCCCCAAGATCCGCGCCAGCGAGCTGATCCGCATGGTAGAGGGCAAGCGCCGCGGCAGCTACGGCGGCGCCGTCGGCTACATCAACGGCGCCGGCGAGATGGATACCTGCATCGTCATCCGCTCCGCCTTTGTCAAAGATGGCGTGGCCCACGTACAGGCCGGTGCCGGGGTGGTCTATGACTCCAAACCCCAGGCCGAGGCGGACGAAACCCGCGCCAAGGCGGCGGCCGTGCTGGCCGCCATCGCAGCCAGCCATGGCACCACACTGCAGGCCCTTAGCGGCCAGGACGCCTGAGGAGCCCCCATGACTAATATCTTCCTGCTCGACAACTTCGACTCCTTTACCTACAACCTGGTAGATCAATTCCGCTCCCTCGGCTATCCGGTGCGGATCTACCGCAACAGCCTGCCGGCGAGCCGCATCATGAGCGAGATCGCAGCCACAGAAGGGGATGCCGTGCTGGTGCTCTCCCCAGGCCCGGGCGCTCCCCACGAGGCGGGCTGCCTGATTGATCTCATCAAACTGGCCCGTGGTCAGGTGCCCATCCTCGGTATCTGCCTCGGCCATCAGGCTCTGTGCGAAGCCTACGGCGGCACCGTCGGCGCGGCGGGCGAGATCGTCCACGGCAAGCGCTCGCTGATTGAGCACAACGGCCACGGCGCCTTCGCCGGTCTGCCTAGCCCGCTGCCGGTAGCCCGCTACCACTCGCTGGTCGCCACCTATGTGCCACAAGAGCTGACGGTGATTGCCCACTATCAGGGCATGCCCATGGCCATCGAGCAGCAGGATGAGCGGGTGCTGGGTTTCCAGTTCCACCCGGAATCCATCATGACTTCGGAAGGGGCCCGTCTGCTGACCCAGGCCCTCGCCCATATCACCCGCCCAGCCAGCAGTGTGCGTTAAGGTAAGGAGACCAACATGCATCAACATCTCAACACCCTCTATCAGGGTCACTCTCTTACTCGCGACGCCGCCCGTGACGCCTTTAGCCAGGTGGTACGTGGTGAAGCGGATCCCATCGTGCTCGCAAGTCTCTTGACCGCCCTCAAGATCAAGGGGGAGACCCCGGAGGAGATCGCTGGTGCCGCCGAGGCCCTGCTGGCGGAAGCACGCGCCTTCCCGCGTCCGGACTACGAATTTTGCGACATCGTCGGCACCGGTGGCGATGGCCTCAACACCATCAACGTCTCCACCACCTCGGCGCTGGTCGCCGCCGCCTGCGGCCTGAACGTGGCCAAGCACGGCAACCGCTCGGTCTCGAGCAAGTCGGGTTCGAGCGATCTGCTGGACAAAATGGGCATCAAGCTCGATATGAGCCCGGCGCAGGCGCGCCGCTGTCTCGATGAGCTCGGCATCTGCTTCCTGTTCGCGCCCCAGTACCACGCTGGGGTGCGCCACGCCATGCCGGTGCGCCAAGCCCTCAAGACCCGCACCCTGTTCAACGTGCTGGGGCCGCTTATCAACCCCGCTCGCCCCACCTATCAACTGATGGGGGTCTATGCCCCCGAGCTGGTGCGCCCCATCGCAGAAACCCTGCTGGCACTGGGGCTGAAAACCGGTATGGTGGTGCACGGTGCCGGGCTGGACGAAATTGCCATTCACGGCCCGACCCAGGTGGCCCAGATCCGTGACGGCGAGATCCGCGAATTTATGATCACCCCGGCTGACTTTGGCCTCGAGACCTATCCGGTCAGCGCCATTCAGGGTGGGGCGCCTGAAGAGAACCGCGCCATCACCGCCGCCATTCTGGAGGGGCGTGGCACCCCGGCCCACAACGCCGCCATCGCCGCCAACGTGGCGCCGCTGCTGCTGATGGCGGGCAAGGCGACCGATCTCAAGAACGCGGCGGCCGAGGTGCTGGCGGTGCTGGCGAGCGGCAAGACGGCTGAGCTCGCCGCTAGGCTGGCTACGTTGAGCCATCAGGAAGCGGGCCATCAGGAGGCATGATGCCAGCCACCACGTTGCACAGCAGTCATTCAGAACGCCCACAGGGCACTCATGCAGAACTCCCGAGCGGCAGTTCGCAGCTTCGCAAGGATAACGAGATGTCAGACCTTATTGCCCCCCATGCTTTTCTGAACATGGCCTCCATCAACCAGACCATTCTCGGCAAGATCGTGGCGGCCAAACAGGAGTGGGTTGCCGCCCGCAAGCTGGCCCAGCCGCTGGAGAGCTTCCAGAGCGCGCTGACCCCCAGCGATCGGGATTTCGTTGGCGCCCTAAAGGCAGGCTCAACCCGCTTTATTCTGGAGTGCAAGAAGGCCTCCCCCTCCAAGGGCTTGATCCGCAATGATTTCAGCCCGGAGGCCATCGCCGACATCTATGGCAAATACGCCACCGCCATCTCGGTACTGACCGACGAGCAGTTCTTTCAGGGGGATTTCGCCTTTTTGCCCCGGGTGCGCGGCCGCGTCAGCCAGCCGGTGCTCTGCAAGGATTTCATGATTGACCCCTATCAGGTCTATCTGGCCCGCCACTATCAGGCGGATGCCATCCTGCTGATGCTCTCGGTGCTCACCGACGAGGGCTATCGCGCCCTGTTCGCGGTGGCCAAGGCGCTCGGCCTCGGCGTACTCACCGAGGTAAGCAATGAAGAGGAGCTGACCCGCGCCATCGCGCTGGGGGCGCCGGTGATTGGCATCAACAACCGGGATCTGCGGGATTTGAGCGTCGATCTCAACCGCACCAAACAACTGGCGGCCGACATCCCTGCAGATCGGGTGGTGATCAGCGAATCCGGCATCAACCACCGCGCTCAGGTGGCGGATCTGCGCCACCACGCCAAGGGCTTTCTGGTGGGCTCATCCCTGATGGCCGAGCAAGATCTGGAAGCGGCAGTGCGCAAGCTGGTACTGGGTCAGAACAAGGTGTGCGGCTTGACCCGCGCCGACGACGCTGCCGCCGCCCATCAGGCGGGCGCGGTGTTTGGCGGCCTGATCTTTGTTTCCAAAAGCCCGCGCTATGTGGACATCCCTGCCGCCCGTGCCGTGATGGCGGGTGCACCGCTCGCCTATGTGGGGGTATTTCGCAACGCCCAGCCTGCCACCATCGCCAAGACGGTGGATGCGCTTGGCCTCGCCGCGGTGCAACTGCACGGGGACGAAGACGCCGCCTATATCGACACCCTGCGCCCCCTGCTGCCGGCGGGCTGCCAGATCTGGAAAGCGGTCGGCGTCTCTGTTGGCAAAGAGAGCGGCGAGCCGCTGCCCGCCCTCGACTATCCGGCGGATCGCCTGCTGCTCGATACCAAAGTAGGCAGCCAGAGCGGCGGCACAGGTCAGGCGTTCGACTGGGCCCTGCTGGCCCATCTCGACAAAAGCAAACTGATGCTGGCAGGGGGGCTCAATCCCGACAACGCCCTGCAGGCGGCGCAGGTTGGTTGCCTCGGCCTTGACTTCAACTCCGGGGTAGAGAGTGCCCCGGGCCAGAAGGATGCGCATAAGCTGGCGGCCGCGTTTGCCGCCCTGCGCAACCTGTAAGCGCGCCCTGTGAGGCCGCCACTGAATCACTGTTTCGTAATTTATGCTCCGTTTTCGACTCCAGGTATAAGGAAAAAATCATGACCCTGCTCAACCCGTTTTTTGGTGAATTTGGCGGTATGTATGTACCGCAAATTCTGGTCCCTGCTCTGCTCCAGCTGGAAAAAGCCTTCGTCGATGCCAAGGAGGATCCGGCCTTTGTCGCCGAATTTGAGGAGCTGCTGACCGAGTATGCCGGTCGCCCGACCCCGCTCACCCTGACCCGCAATTTGACCAAGGGCACCAAGACCCGCCTCTATCTGAAACGTGAAGATCTGCTGCACGGCGGCGCCCACAAGACCAACCAGGTGCTGGGTCAGGCGCTGCTGGCCAAGCGGATGGGCAAAACCGAGATCATCGCCGAGACCGGCGCCGGTCAGCATGGCGTCGCCACTGCACTGGCCTGCGCCCTGCTCGGCCTCAAGTGCCGGGTCTATATGGGTGCCAAGGATTGCGAGCGCCAGAAGCCCAACGTCTTTCGCATGAAGCTGATGGGGGCCACCGTGATCCCGGTGCACTCCGGCTCCAGCACCCTGAAAGATGCCTGTAACGAGGCGCTGCGCGACTGGGCCGCCAACTACGAGTCGGCCCACTACCTGCTCGGCACCGCCGCCGGCCCGCACCCCTTCCCCACCATCGTGCGGGAGTTCCAGAAGATGATCGGCGAAGAGGCCAAGGCCCAGTGCTTCGAGAAAGAAGAACGGCTGCCTGATGCGGTGATCGCCTGTGTCGGCGGCGGCTCCAATGCCATCGGCATGTTTGCAGACTTTATCGATGAGCCGTCGGTGCGTCTGATCGGCGTCGAGCCGGGTGGTCATGGCATCGAGAGTGGCGAGCACGGCGCGCCGCTCGGTCACGGCAGCAAGGGGGTCTTCTTTGGCATGCACTCCTACCTGATGCAAGACAATCAGGGCCAAATTCAGGAGTCCTACTCCGTCTCGGCGGGGCTCGATTTCCCCTCCGTCGGCCCGCAACACGCCCACCTGGCCGCCATCGGCCGCGCCGAGTATGTCTCTATCACCGACAAGGAGGCGCTGGACGCCTTCCAGGAGCTGGCCAAATCCGAGGGGATTATCCCGGCGCTGGAGTCCTCCCACGCGCTGGCCCACGCCCTCAAGATGGCCCGCAATGAACCGGAAAAAGAGCAGGTGCTCATCGTCAACCTCTCCGGCCGTGGCGACAAAGATATCTTCACCGTTGCCGATATCTTGGAAACAGAAAGCTTTGAGAAAGAAGGAACCTGCAAATGAACCGTTACGCACAACTCTTCTCCCGTCTGGATGAAGCCAATCAGGGCGCCTTTGTGCCGTTCGTGATGCTGGGTGACCCCACTCCTGAACTCTCGCTGGCCATCGTCGATGCACTGGTCGCAGGGGGCGCCGATGCCCTCGAGCTCGGCATTCCCTTCTCCGATCCGGTGGCAGACGGCCCCACCATTCAGGGCGCAGCCCTGCGGGCGTTTGCCAGCCACACCACCCCGGACAACTGCTTCGAGCTGCTTGGCCGCATCCGCGCCAAGTACCCGCAGCTGCCCATTGGCCTGCTGGTCTACGCCAACCTGGTCTATGTGCGCCAGATCGACGGCTTCTATGAGAAGTGCCAGCAGGCGGGGGTGGATTCGGTGCTGGTGGCCGACGTGCCGGTGCAGATGTGCGCCCCCTACAAGGCGGCCGCCGACAAGTTCGGCATCGACAGCATCTTTATCGCCCCGCCCAATGGCGATGCCGAGACGCTCAAGGCAGTAGCCGAGCTGGGCAATGGTTACACCTATCTGGTGAGCCGCGCTGGCGTCACCGGGGCCGAGACCAAGGCCGGCATGCCGGTGGAGGGGCTGATCAATACCCTGCGCGAGTTCAACGCCCCCCCCACCCTGCTTGGCTTTGGCATCAGCGAACCGGCTCAGGTGCGTGAAGCCATCAAGGCTGGCGCCGCCGGTGCCATCTCCGGCTCCGCCGTGGTGAAGATCATCGAGACCCACCAAAACAACCCGGAGCATATGCTCACTCGTCTGAAAGAGTTTGTGGAAGGGATGAAGGCTGCAACCAACCGCTAAGGTCGGGTATAGGGTCAGTTGTTTGTGGCCCTGATATGCCAGTTCATATAGCCACGTAAAAGGGAGCCTGACCGGCTCCCTTTCTTGTTATATCGCTTGCACCCACTTGCAGCTCCCGGCTGTTTGCCCCCTCTCCCTCCGGGAGAGGGCCGGGGTGAGGGCGGCTTTGCATTCCCTGCCAAATGAGTTGATCACCCAAAGCAAAACCGATGACTAATTTGTTGATCCAGAACAAATTTCGGCCAAAACACACTTTTCAACGCGCCAACGCCCCCTTTAACATAGCCAAATGACCATCCCTCTTTGGGGAGAACACCATGGTAGCGATAGTGGCTAGCTCGCAGGTTAACAGCAGCAGACTGGGAGCTGTCACTCAGGGGCGGTAGCCTTGTCTGAAGAAAATCGGCGAGTGACAAGCGGGTATCCATTACCGATCGTTTAGCAGGATGATGGCGCTTATCTGCCGCTGGTTAAATAACAACCGCCACAGTTTAGCTCGAACCAGATAGAGGGGTGTGTTGCGGTCAGTAAAGTGGGTGGTAAGGATTTTTTGCCAAAGTCAAAATGAAATATTTGAACCCCATCATCGTTACTCGCCGACTATTTCTGGCTTCAGCTCGATTGAACTCACCCGCATTGTGGCGGTCATTAGCTTGATAGTGGTTTGCTCCGAAAGGTGGGCGTACTAATTATCTGATTTAGGTACATATAAATAAAATGGAAGAGAAGAAGCTTACTTATGATAAAAGTTATGCAAAGGGACTTGATGACAAAGATTTGTATCTACGCTTATTTGATGCTTGGGATATTAAAAATGAAAAAATTCAAGTTTGGGGACGGCTAGAGATCAACACACAGGGTAATTGGTCTGGTATCAAACAAGCAAAATTGCTCCAAACTAATGAACCTATTGAGTATCCCCTTCCAAACAGTAGGGAACTTCAATCAGGTGTATTTTTACCTCCCAAAGATGCACAAACTATCCTTAATGGTAAAAACTCAGCATTTATCAGATGCGAACTAAAATTAGCATCTACTCAACAACGCAAACTTAAAGATAATCCATTTTTACTTTCTATCAATCCTTCCAGTGTCGAGTTACTTATTGAATTACCTAAGTTTAGCACTGACGAGGTCATGCAATCTGATCTATCAACCCTCATATCAGACCATATTTATCGACATTTTCTAACAATGTTAGAAAGTGAGACGCGAGACGCAGAAAAAAATGCTCGCTATAAAATTGAACAGATAGAAACTGAATATAAAGAGCTACAGAAGAGTTTAACTGTCCAGACTGAAGATATAGACAGTAAACTAACCACATTGAAAACCAAAAGAGAAGCGTTGCAGAGCAAACTTTCAGAGCTTGAAGCTGAGCAAAAAATAGTTAAATACAATATAGAGCTAGAACAGTCAGCACTTAACGCAATCATGGAAAAACAACATAAAATCGAAGATGAAATGAGCAAAAAAATAGAGAAACTAAAAAAATACATTGAGAAAAAAGCGGGCTTTCTAAAAGAGTTCGAGTTTATCGATGAGGATGTTTATGCTGAATTGTCGGGGCAGAAGCAAGCTGATGATAATGCTGTTGGTGGTTTGAGCTTTGTCGATGACTTTGAATCTGACTATTCGCAACTTACATCTTACTTACAGGCATACTTAAGAGATCAAGGGCAATATTACTCTCGCCATATTATCGATAACTACTTAACCCTCATTCGAACAAATGACTTGGTCATCCTTGCCGGTGACTCAGGTTCAGGTAAGACGAGCCTAGTGACGTCTTTTGCTCAAGCCGTAGGCGGGGTAGCTAAAATTATACCTGTTAAACCGAACTGGACTAGTTCTGAAGATCTTTTAGGTTATTACAACCCTCTAGAGAAAAAATATCTTGCCACTCCTTTCTTAGAGGCATTACTAGAGGCAAACCAAAATCCTGAAATACCTTATTTCATCTGCCTAGATGAGATGAACCTTGCTCGCGTAGAGTACTACTTTGCCGATTTTCTATCTAAGTTAGAAGAGCGTAAGCAGCAGCCTGAAATTCAGTTGTATTCAGATGATGAAGCGGCACATGTGTTGTCAGAGCTGCGTGGTGTAGTTTCAATCATCAGTGGCGCCAAAGATAAATACAACAAGAATGGTATCGTTGATTTTGTTTCACTGATGCAGGATGAAGACATAAACACTGAGATGAAACGTGCATTTGGCTTTAGTGACAAGGATTCGCTGATTAAGTATCACGGTGATGTAAGAAGAATGCTAGCGGGTGTTATTGGCATCCCATCTACAATTACTATTCCAAACAATGTAAGAATTATCGGGGCGATTAACATTGACGAAACGACACATTACCTGTCACCAAAGATTCTAGACCGCGCCCATATCATGAAGTTTAAAAGTCCTTTGCTGACCGATTGGAATGCGATTGAACAAGAAATCAAAAGTTATGGTTTAGGTGATGTTACAAAGCCAGTTCGTTTAACAGTTGATGAGTTGGGGATACGTGAACCTTATCCTGTTTTTTCGCCTGCAGATGAGTTCTGCCGATTGTTTACTACGTTAAATAAGGAGCATTTTCATCCGCTAGGTGTAGAATTTGGCATGCGTACCATCAGGCAAGGCCTAAACTACCGAGCACTGTTTAGAGACATTAATCAGGATGATTTGCTTATCCTAAACAACTTTTTGCTACACAAAGTATTACCTAAGTTCACCTTTGATGGCTCAAAGCCCATCGGCAATACAGACAAGCTTACTCATATCGAGCGTGTGTTCTTAACACAAATAGAGGAACAGTTATTGGGGTTGGCGGTGTTAGATGAGTTTTCTGCACTTGAAGCTATCAAGGAGATAGCAAGCTCTGCCAAAGCTAACGATGATGTTGTGAATTACTGGGCATAATGATGATCGCTGCTGGTTTTGAAGTAAGGTACATTGAGACTCGCTGGCATGATAAATCGACACTGCTTGAGCTAATAGAGTCCCAATATACGTTGCCACTTGAAGAAGAGTCGGCTGGTGGATATGTAGCATGTACTACGATCTATCCAAAAGTAGATGAACTCCGTTTCTCTCAGTTGGCGATTACGTATACTGATCGTAGAAGAACAAGCCCTCCAGTCATTCTTGCTGCTGACGGCACGACTATTCCGTTGAAAAAAGTGGTTCATCCTGAAACGGGCAAGCAGTGGTGGATCGAGCCTGGAGAGTGGAACGCCATGATCAAAGCTTGGGTGACAAATACTCATCGCACCGCTGGGTTTATTTCTTTTCTGATAGGAAAGCAACGCCTAGATTTACACATTACACTAACGGATTCTTCGAAAGAACAACTCGAGAAGTATCTGATCGACTTCAAGTCCGATATGTGGGAGTTAGTTTTAGACGAGAGCAGCTATATTCAGGGCGAGGCTAAGCAGGGTATGATGGGTAGTGTGGGTGAATCTACACTTAGTTTAGTCGATTCGATATTAAGTTATGGTCGAAATGTTCTAAAGAAACCGAAGTCTGAATTGCGTGGGATCCAAGTTCTCAAACCTCGTATGGCTGTAAAACCAGTACCTCGCACCTTTATGGAAATTGCTACTAAAGGTAGCCCCAAACATCTAACAAGCCGAGGCACAACGTCCAATTTTAATGTAGCTGAGAATAGTTATCTACTTTATGCATTACTTGCTACGCATCGGATTGTGTCACAGCTTTGTAGGGTGGCAGAGAGTAAAACCGAACGATTGGCAAATAACCTCAGAAAACTCGATGAGCGTCTAGCCAGTTTGAAAGATTATAAGACGGTTAATCGTGATTTAGTTGTTAGAGACTACAAGAAAGCCAAGTTGGAGCAAAATCTTTATTATATCAATTTAGAGCTGGGGCAAGAGCTACTTGAGATTAATTCTGGTGCGCCATCCCACGGTGACCTCTCTTTAGCGTATATTTGGTATCTGCGAATTGAAAATCAAAGTAAATATGGTTCATATTTTTGTTCGTGCAAATCAGAAGAGACTCAAGAATGGCAGCCTCTTCCTGGCTTTAAATTTTCGTCCATTGAACTTGATGGTAGATATGAGACTCTTTTTCAGGCTTACACCGACTACAAGCTGACTGCTTACATGAGAAACCGCCTTGTTGCTGGTGGTAAAGGTACCGTACTTTCTATCGAATACATTTCCTCAATAGAGATTATTGGTGAACCGCAATGGCTTAAGCGTAAACGTGAAAAGTTTCTTAATATGGAGAAAATGGCTGTAGCATTGGGTAAGAGTGATTGGAAAATGCTACTGACCAACCAAGATTTAGAAGAGCAGAATAAGGAGCGAGCTTCCATAGCAAATCGTAAGAAGTTCTTCAATGAGCAACAACAGAATGTATTTTATGTTCGTAAACATCTTGAACCTAAAGAAAAGCAGATCAAGGAGCTCACCAAACAGCTAATTGCATTAGGGATAAAACCCAAAAGTACATTTCCCAACTCAATGACATTTGTTCAGAATCCAAATTATCAAGGTGTTCATACAGGCTTTAAGAAACTCAAAGAGCAGGTCGGCTTAACAAACGAAGACATACTTATGTCGTTGGAAACAATAGATAGAATTGGGTTGGTCAATATCCCCTTGTTATACGAGCGATGGTGTTTGTTACAGTTAATCAAGGCTCTGCAATATCAATTCAGATTCACACCTGAAGCAGGATGGAAGCGCAAGCTTCTTAAAATATTAGAAAATAAATCAAGCAATACCTCAATCCAGTTTACTAACTTGCATGCAAAGCGAAATGTTAATTTATTTTATGAGCCACTCTTAGAGAATGGCAAACTTCCTGACTTTGTTTTGGATATGACCTTTGAAGCAAAAGACGGCAGTCAAACTAAAAAAAAGGTGGTGCTTGATGCAAAGTTTTATTCAGATGGATTTATGCGCCAGCAGGGGGGGCTAACCGAGGTTGTTAAAAGTCTTGCGTTACGAAAGGACTATTCAGAGGGTAGTAAGAATGCAGTATTTATTTTGCACCCAACAACTCAAGCCGTGACAGAGGCTAAAGGGCCAGTATCACCTCAAGAATGGGGGAAGGTGTCTTATCTTGGAGAATTGAAGCTTTTTGAATGGGATCCGCGTGAACAACCCCATCAATTTGGTGCGATTTGTTTGAACCCTCTAATTTCTCACCAGCATGGCGATGAGATGCAGAGAATGATGGGTATGTTTTTGCAGTACGAAGTTGATAATAGAGGCGCTGACGACGATGTGAGAAATTACAATTTCTGCATAGGGTGTGGCTCTACGGCATTACGTAAGGTTGAGCACACTCAAAGCAACAAGAGTAAGCTGTGGTATCAATGTACCGAGTGCGATCTTTTCATAGTCTACAATCATTGCTACAACTGTAATCACAGGCTAATAAAAAACGGCGAACATTGGACTTATCACTCCACGATGCCAATGCAACCAATCAATATTAAGTGCCCTAGTTGTGAGGCCCCACTCTAGGAGCTGTTGGTCTTTGATTTAATAGCTAATTACTTTAAAAATGGTCGCAGGAAAAACGGGGCAGGTCTATCATTTTGATATTTACAGGAAATTAAGACCCCCACCTTCCGAGCAAATCGCTGCATCGCCAGCCTAAAAGATTACTTACATTTTACGCAAAAAAATAAAGGACACATAAAAAATGAAACAATGGTTACATAACAAATCCTCAATAACATTTTTTGTCACACTAGCTATCTATTGTCTTATTTGGGCAACCGTATCTTATGTTGGTGTTTACGTCACTTATATAGCAGGCCCAGTTCTTGTACTTTCAGGTATAACAATGTGGCTAACTGCACCAAAGTCATGAAATTGAAAATTTGAGTCATTTACGTTAATGAGTAGCGCAAGATTTGATTATTGCTGCACAACCCAAGCTTTACACAAAACAAGCTGAAAAACAACCACTTATAAAATTAAGATACTTCCCTGTAACTAAGTATCACAGCGAACACCTATGCTATAACGATATGTAATTTTTTAAACACACATGGTGGTATTTGATAGTGTTAAAATCCCTAAGCAATCTAAAGAAGATACTTTCTGCTGGTATAAAAGAGGCGAACCATGGTTTAAATATCATGAATACTAAACTAGAAGAATTTAATTTACATCAAGAACGAGTCAGACCTATAAGGGAGCTAAAACATACACTCACGATAGCTAAAATACATTTTGATTTTTTTGTAAAAATAGCTCATAGCAAAACATTTTACCATGATATGAATGGCAAGATTGTCGTTGATATAATCACTGAGCTTTTTACGTTAGCACAAATATTACTGGATAAAGGGTTGGCAGGTGATAACAAGACTGAGCAATTTTTGATCGCAGCCATTAACAACCTTCCATTAGATAATAAAGTTTCATGTCAACTGATAGCCATGAAAGTTGAAATAAAAAAACTAAATAATGAATTAATCCTTAATGGATATAAAGAAAGTGACTCACACTTTACATGCATTTCGAATATAGTTGATTATTTCGAAAAAGAATGGATGGGAATGTCGACTTTGAATAAAAAGTCTGATATTGAAGACGTTCATAAAACGAGCAATGAAAAATTAGTAAAAATAATAAACAACTTAGACTCTATAATTGATTTTATTGACCCCTCATTAAAAACAAACATTAATAGAGTTAAGACTCTTAATTCTGAATTACTCGTAGCCCAGCGCAAAGGATTACATGATTATTGAGGGGGTTGAATAAAAAACAGGCTCACGTCTTTAATTTGAAAAATCTGGGACACCCACCTTTTTGTTTTTGGAGGCTTGCTTCGAACCGTCATTCCGCACCTAATTTTGGTTTTTTCAGTGCTTGACGGCGATCGGCCGTTCTGATCTATTACTCTCTTTTGTCAGGAAAACGGGTCAGGTCTTTCATTTTGATATTTACAGAAAATTAAGCCCCCACCTCCCGAGCAAATCGCTGCAGGAAAACGGGGGCAGGTCTTTCATTTTGATATTTATAGGAAATTAATCCCCCACCTTCCGAGCAAATCGCTGCATCGCCAGCCTATAAACTGATAGGACCACAAAACTGAGGAAATAACGGGGAGAATAATCTGGGACACTCCTCTTTTTTGTTTTTTGAGGCTTGCTTCGAAAGGTGGGGGTACGGTTTTTTGGCTGGAAAAAGGTGGGTGTCCCAATCATTTCCCCAATCATTTCAATGGATCCGACATTCCGCACCTGATTGGGGATTTTTTTTCGGCGATGATGCCTACACGTTCACAGCAAGTTGCAACATTGAGGTGTTGGCAGTTGAGGTTGGAATAAAAACTAAAATGCTCAGATTCATTCTTTCGCCCCCCGTGAAATGATGTGAACTGCTACCCAACAGAACATTGTTACGTGGCAACATGAGTGAAGTCACTGGTTTTCTCAATTCAATCCTGGCTGTGTGAACTTCATCACCATTTAAAATGCAAAAATTAGGTGCGGAATGACGGATGGATAGTAAGCGAACAGGGATTGCAGGCTGGCGCTCACTCTGGGGAGGCTGGCAAACACGGCAAAGTAAACTGGACGGTTTTATTGCCGCCAAAGCGATGATGGCTTCGGGGATCAAGATCTGATCAAGAGACAGCTATATTCCTAAATCAGGTAAGGAATGTCGGGTGACGGCTCATCATCAGTAATCACGAAAAAAATCGCCAGCCATGATCACATGGCTGGCGATTTTTTATTTATCACTATCAGTGTTATTGCGGGTTCAAACCTAACAGTCTTAATACTTTATAGAAATTATCACGACGTTCTTTAACGTTATGAACCTCTCCCGTATCGCAGGTCAGGTTTGGACATCCTCTATTAACGATGCCAGAAACATCATCAATAAACTGAGTGCCTTTCATCCCATTATTGACATACTTCTTGAGTTCGTTGAAGTAGTTCCAACCTGGGTACTGCCCACCTTCATCAGGGTAAGCCTGCACAGATGTTACCCAATAGAAGAGGCCTGCAATCCATTTAATTTCTTTGTTCTCTTCTGAGCTACAAATCAGTCCCGGGTTAGAGCAAAAATCCAAGCCTGCGTACAGAGGATTAGCAGGCGGTGCTTCGACCCTTACTCCATCAATGGTTTTACCAATGGTTTGCGGATCGACGTGAGATCTGCCCAGATAATGGTTGAGGGTTCCGAAATTCTGTCTTCCAGTCGTTTGAATGACACCGCGTCCCCACCAGCCGCAACCTTGTACGCTCTCTTGACTGCTGCCGTCCCAAATAAATTTACCCGCCTTTTGGCCTACGTAAACTTTACATTCGTCACGTTCCCAAACTTGTTTGGAGGTGTCGATTGTCTCTGGAACTTGGTTACAGTGGCCTTCATTCGTCCAGCGACCAGCGGATCCATTCTTCAGCAATCCACGTTCTTCCAGTACCGCGTCTGGCGCAGCAAAGACCGGGGCGGGGGCGCCGTACCACTTGGCATGGGTCAGCGCACTCACTTCCATCTTATTATCACGTGGACAAGAGTATGCGTGATCCAAGCCAGATATGGGATTGACACCATAGTCAGCATAGCGTTGACCCAGTTGACCACAACTTGCAGACATCGGATAGTCAGCTGGAGCACCCCATCTTACTTCAGACCAGTTGTTTTCATCACAGGCATTGTAACGAATAGTTTCTTGCATGCTCTGCGCCAAGAATGCAGCAATGGCGACTTTTGCATATTTAATGTTAGTCTCATCATCTGCATTTTCATCAATTAGCCAGAACTTATTGCCAGCAACACCCACGTTGTGCATGGCATTCAAACCATCAAGGAAATCTGCCCATTTATAAACGGTGGATGGCACCCATTGTGATTGGGGCGTTTCATACAAAAATGCCTCATTATCCATCACATTTTCAGCCGCTAACAATTGGCGGTTCAGCTCATCGATAACGGTGAGTGGGCCATCGTGATTTTCATCGCCAACATAATAAAGCGGTACCTTGGCATTTTGATACTCTTCAATTTTGCTGGTTAACTCGGCGCTATCGGTCTTAAACAAGACAGCAAACACGTTGTTATAAGCGGCCTTACGAAGCTGACGTTCACTCGCCGTGCTTCCCATAAAGTACATAGTAGCTTGTTCTGTCGGAATATCCGCTAGCATGGCGGGAGCCTGAACATAGTCACTCACTTGCTTGATATGTTCCAAAGCGTTGTGCCATTGCTCGCTATTCAATGCTTGGGTTTTGTCTGACTTGGTATAAACCAGAAAATCCGCTTTGTAATTGGATTTCGCATCATATAAACCAAACCCGCTTAACGTATCAGCCATTGAGCTAGATGCTTTATCCCAAACAGATTGACGACCAGAATGTTTGTTAAAGGCAAAGTCACCGATACTTAGAGACCAACCAAACGTAGCTTGCGAGGCCACTGTCGAGATCACCAAGTTATACGCATTAGCCCATCCTTTGGCGTCATCTGACAAGGCGTTTATTTTATCCAGATCGACTCGAATTCCCGTTTCTACTACTGCTTTAGTGAGCGCCTCTTTAACGGCAATCGTGCCTAGACTTTGTCCTTTGTCTTTGATCGCTTTATCAAGTACATCGCCTTTAATGATGATGGATGTAGCCGATACTTTTTCACTGGCTTGCAGCAAAGTAATAAAGCTAGCGGTCAACTTCTCAATATCGTGCAACTCCCCACTGCTTACAGTGTCAACGACTGTCGTGCTAGGAGCCGAGGTGCCAGGACTGGCAACAACCAAAGTATTGGGCCATCCAGCCACTTCCAATCTCACCGGATCCAACGGATTCGGCAGTGACAAAAGCGGCGCTGCGCCAGGTGGGGTACCATCACAATTGGTATGGTGATCCCATGAACCATCGCTGCCGGGCAAGGATTGGGTCCAATACACGGCCTCATAAGCAATATTGTTGTGCACCATAATGTCACCCTTCGTCGCATGATCACCACGCGTCCAATCAGGGTAAACATTAAAATCATCACACAACTCACCAACGGGAGGATCAGTGGGATCAACAGGAATACCAGGTACTAATGGGATATCAGGAACTTGAGGATCTGAAGGTCTA
>NZ_CDBO01000020.1 GCF_000819885.1 Aeromonas fluvialis | reverse complement strand
GGTCATGGGTAATCAGGTAATTGAATGCGTTGATGGTTCGCATAACGTGTACCCACGCGCCCCCTCGCAGCCCCCACCGCTACAGGTCATGACTCTCCCCCACTCTCTCCATAAAAAACGCCAGCAAGGCTTGCTGGCGTCTCGTTTATTCAGCGTGGCGGTTACAAAACAACCGCAATTTTATCCGCGCAAGCCGCCCAGAAATTCTGCCCGGGTATCGGGCTGGCTCTTGAACACCCCACCGAGGGAGGTGGTGGTGGTATAGGAAGTGGAGTCCATCACCCCACGCGCCTTGACGCAGTAGTGAGTCGCCTTGATGCTGATGGCTACGTCCTTGGTGCCGAGCAGTGTCTGCAGCGCCAGCAGGATCTGCTGGGTCAGCCGCTCCTGCACCTGGGGACGGCGGGCGAAGAACTGCACGATGCGGTTGATCTTCGACAGGCCAATCACCTTGCCGCGAGGGATATAGGCCACATGGGCCAGCCCGTCGATGGTGACGAAGTGGTGTTCGCAGGTGCTGGTGAGGCTGATGTCCCGCACCATGATCATCTCGTCCACCTGCATCTTGTTTTCGATCACCGTCACCTTGGGGAAGGTAGAATAATCGAGGCCGGAGAAGATCTCGTTGACGTACATCTTGGCGATGCGATGCGGCGTCTCGGCCAGACTGTCATCGGTCAGATCCAGCCCCAGCGTCTCCATGATGGAGCGCATATGGCCTTCGATCTTCTCCCGCTTCTGCTGGCTGTTCAGCTCGTTGGTGACCAGGGGGGTTTCCAGTCCCTGGGCTTCGAGGGCAGCCCTGACCAGCAAGGCTTCCGGACTTAAGGTTGTCATTATCTTCTCTCCCACGCTCAGGGACTGTGAGGGCAGCTCAAGGAGCAACCCCTTATGTTATTGCGGCGTACAGGGCCGACGGTATCGCTGTAATGGTCGCCACACAGGATGTGACAGCCATCTGTTATGGCGGCATAGTAAACGGCCATTGCCGCCAAGATTCAAGTCAACTTGTGTGTCACCTCATACTTTATGGCCATCTCACCCCGTTTTAGCGCCGATTACCCCGAGAATCCTTGAGATAACCTGCCCATCCCCGGGGATTTTTGTGATAATCCCGCCTTCAATCATAGAAAGAGGTCATGACGATGGGATTTGATACCAGCGGACTACTCCCCTTAAGCGATGCCCTGCAAGGGATGCTGGAACAACTCGCCTGCTGCTGCGACAGCGAGCAACTGCCCCTGCCAGAGGCCCTTGGCCGGGTTCTTGCCAGCGACATCGCCTCTCCCCTCGCCGTGCCCCCCTTCGACAACTCCGCCATGGATGGTTACGCCGTACGCATTGCGGATCTCGCTGCTGGCACCCCGCTCATCATGGCGGGCAAAGCGTTTGCTGGTCAGCCCTATCAGGGCGAATGGCCCGCTGGCCACTGCGTGCGGATCATGACCGGCGCCCCGGTACCGGCCGGTACGGATGCAGTGGTGATACAGGAAGAAACGCAGGCCGATGGCGATCGGATCACTTTTCTGGCACAACCCGAACCGGGCCAGAATATCCGCCGCGCCGGCAGCGATATCGGCAAGGGCGCCTGCGTGCTACCAGCCGGTACTCGCCTCACCCCAAGAGAGATGCCACTGCTGGCCTCCCTCGGCGTGGCTACCGTCGTGGTGCGCCGCCCGCTGAAGGTGGCTATTTTCAGCACCGGCGACGAGCTCAAACCGGTCGGCACCCCGCTCGCCCACGGTGATATCTATGACTCCAACCGCTACGGCGTGCGCGCCATGCTGGCACGCATGGGCTGCGACTGCCTCGACCTTGGCATTATCCCGGACGATCCGGCCCAGCTGCGCGCCGCCTTTATCCGCGCCGACGAAGAGGCCGATGTGCTGATCACCACCGGCGGCGTCTCGGTGGGGGACGCGGACTTCACCAAACAGCTGCTTGACGAGCTCGGCGAAATCGGCTTCTGGAAGCTCGCCATCAAGCCGGGCAAGCCATTTGCTTTTGGCCGCCTGCCCCGCGCCTGGTTCTTCGGCCTGCCGGGCAACCCGGTCTCCGCCATGGTCACCTTCGATCAGCTGGTGCAACCGGCGCTGGCCAAGCTGGCAGGACAACGCTTCGAGCGCCCGCTTCAGTTGCAAGCAGTCACCACCGAGCCGCTCAGAAAGAGCCCGGGCCGACTCGACTTCCAGCGCGGCATCCTGAGCCAGGGGCCAAACGGCCTCGAAGTGCGCAGCACCGGCTCGCAGGACTCCGCCGTGTTCAGCTCCCTGTCGCGTGCCAACTGCTACATCGTCCTTGAGCGGGAGCGGGGCAGGGTCGCGGCAGGAGAGACGGTGACCGTCGAACCGTTCGGGGGATTGCTGCTGTGAGCGAGATCCTCAGCGACGCAGAGCTCTTGCGCTACAACCGCCAGATCATCCTCAAATCGTTCGATTTCGAGGGGCAGGAGGCGCTCAAGCAGGCTCACGTGCTGGTGATCGGCGCCGGTGGCCTCGGCTGCGCCGCCAGCCAGTATCTGGCGGTGGCCGGGGTCGGCCAGCTCACCCTGGTCGATTTCGACAAGGTGGAGCTCTCCAACCTGCAGCGTCAGGTGCTGCACAGTGATGAGCGCATCGGTCACTACAAGGTGGACTCAGCAGCGCAATCGCTGCGTGCCCTCAACCCCTGGCTTGAGGTGGAGACCCACACTGCCGTGGCCGATGAAGCGCTGCTCGATGCCTTGCTGCCCCGACATCAGCTGGTACTCGATTGCACCGACAATCTGGCCATTCGCAACCTGCTGAATCAAAAGGCACGCCAGCACAGGGTGCCGCTGGTCAGTGGCGCCGCCATCCGGCTGGAGGGCCAACTCTGCAGCTTCACCTGGCAGGAAGATGAGCCCTGCTACGCCTGCCTCAGCGCCCTGTTTGGCGAGCAGGCCCTCACCTGCGTCGAGGCGGGTGTACTCGCCCCCGTGGTGGGGCTGGTGGGCAGCCTGCAGGCACTGGAAGCCATCAAGCTCTTGGCAGGCATGGGCAAAAGCTACAGCGGCCGCCTGCTGATGATCGACGGCCTGAGCGGCACCTTTCGCGAGATGAAGCTGCCCAAGCGCCCCGACTGTCCGGTCTGCTCCCATCCATAAAGCAAACGGGATCAAAAAAGCCGAACCCTGTGGTTCGGCTGCTTGTTATCTACACCCTTTGTCATCTGTCACCAGCAACCGTCTCCTCAATGGGTCGTGAGGATCCGTTGCAACAGGTGGTTAAAACCCGAGGGATCTTCCGCGGGCCAGGCGTGGCGGCCGTTGGGGGTGTGGATGGTTGCGTTGGGCAGGGCGGCAAACTGCTCTACCCGTTTGGCCAGCGGCAAGTAATCTTGACTGGTTGAGATGATGGCCACCGGCTGCCAGATGGTGCCGAGCCTGGCACGAACCGACCAGCCGGGTAGCGCCTCCAGCAGCGCCTTGTAGGTTTTCTTTTTATTGCGCACGAAGCGCAGCCGGAAGGTGTGGCGCACCTGAGCGAGATCCGGGCCCGGAAAGAGCTCGCGCCCCAGCCACCAGGCGAGCGGGTGCATGCCACACCAACGCAGCCACTTGAGGCGCTGGGCATAACGCTCCTGCTCTTTGGCTGTCTCCAGCAGAAATTCGCTGAAGCCATTGACCAGTACCAGCCCCTGCACCTTGTAGGGCAGTCGCAGTGCCAGCTCCAGCGCCACCATGGCCCCCAGCGACAACCCCACGACCCAGGCGGGCTCGGGCTGTTCATCGAGCCAGCTCACCACATCGGCTGCCAGGGTCGCCACATCAAATGGCCCCTCCTGCATGCTCTGGCCATGACCGCGCAGATCCAATGCCACCACCCGATAGTGTTCGGAAAACCGTTCGATCTGCGCCTGCCAGTCGAGACTGGAAGAGCCCAGCCCGTGCAACAGCAACAGCAAAGGCCCCTCCCCCGCGCAGCGCAGGGCAAGACCGTTGAATTTCATCACCTGATTGCGGCGCATCAGTGTATTGCCTCTCGACTCATCACCTGAACCATCTCTTGTTATTATGCTGCCCGTGGCTATCCTGCCACGTTATCAGCACGGCGCCCAATCAGCCTTCGCTGACCAGACTCACCGCTTTGATATAAGCGTAGATCTGCTGCTCCGGCGCCAGCGCCAGCCGCCTGGCGGAGCGGCTGGTGATCCGGGCCAGCAGTATCTGCTCACCCAGCGCCAACTGCAACAGAGTCTGGCCGGGGCGCACCTCGCACACCGCCAGCAGACGGGTGACCAGACAGTTGGAGAGACTGGAGTGCAAGATGGGAGCGGTGGCAATGACCACATCCCGCCCCGCCACCTTGATCTGCAAGGGGCCGCTCTCGTCCGGCACATGGGCCATGGTGACCCGCAGTCGCTGCTCACCAAGCTGCAGGGTCGCCATCTGCTCGTCGTCATCATAGTGGACCAGGGAGGCATCGAGCATGACACCTGCATCGTCACGGCTGGCGAGCGAGAGATCGGTGCGGGCGAAGATCTCGCTCGGCTTCCCCTGAGCCTCGACCCTGCCATCCGCCAGCAGCACCAGCTGATCACAAAGCAGACTCACCTCCTCCATGGCGTGGCTGACGAAGATCATCGGGATGCCGCTCTCCTGCTGCAAGCCTTTGAGCACATGGGCCTGATGGATGCGGCTGCGCCGATCCAGCGCCGAGAAGGGCTCGTCGAGCAACAGCAGGTCGGGCTCGGCCAGCAGTGCCCGCCCCAGCGCCACCCGCTGGCGTTGGCCACCCGACAAGGCATGGGCAGGCTGTCCCAGTAGATCGGCAAAGCCAAGCCGGGTCGCCAGCGCTTCGGGCTGCCAGCGCCCTCGCCCCTTGCGGGCCGCCAGTTGCAGATTGCCGAGCACCGTCAGATGGGGGAAGAGACGTGAATCCTGAAACACCAGTCCGATGCGGCGCGCCTCGGGCTGCAGCGCGGCGTACTCCCGCCCACGCCACAGCAAACGATCCCCACGTTGGCGGTCTAGCCCGGCGATGATACGCAGCAGGGTGCTCTTGCCACAACCGGAGGGGCCAAACAGACCGAGAGTGCCCCCCAGTTCGAGAGTCAGTGCACAAGCGAGGGTAAAAGGGCCAAACTCGCGCCGGACATCGAGTTGCAAGGGATGGCGGTGCGGAGCGTTGCCTTGTGGAAGCGTGGGTGACTGGTTCATCCGAACACTCTCCGCTGTCTGCGCTGCAGCACCCCGTAGACCAACACCAGCATCACCAGAGAGAACCCCATCAGCCCGCCCGCCAGAATATGAGCGTTCTGGTAGTCCATCGCCTCCACATGGTCGAACAGGGCAATCGAAAGGACCTGGGTTTCACCCGGTATGTTGCCGCCAATCATCAGCACAACGCCAAACTCCCCCAGGGTGTGGGCAAAGCCGAGCGCCGCTGCCATCACGAAGCTGGGCAGCGTCATCGGCAAGATGATGTGGAAGAAGCGCTCCAGCGGGCCGAACCCCAGCGTAGCGGCGGCCTCCAGCTCCTTGTTGCCCATGTTGACGAAGGCGGAGGTGAGCGGCTGCACCACAAACGGCAGCGAATAGAGGATGGAGGCAAACAGCAGACCGGTGAAGCTGAAGGCGAGCGGGACGCCGAAAGTGTCGCGCCACCAGGCACCGAAACCAAACTCCGGGGAGAAGGCGAGCAACAGATAAAAACCGAGTACGGTCGGCGGCAACACCAGCGGCAACGCCACCAGCGCCTCCACTAGGGGACGCAACCGGTTCTGGCTGCGCGACAGCCACCAAGCCAGCGGCGGCGATAGCAAGAGCAGGATGCCCGTGGTACTGGCCGCCAGTTTCAGAGTCAACCAGACCGCCTGCAGATCCCCTTCACTCATGAATGACACTCGTCATGAATATCAAGGCAGGGCATAACCCGCCTCCTTGATGGTGTTCTGACCCGGCCCCTTGAGCCAGGCAACCAGCGCATCCACGGCCTCACCTTTTTTGAGCACCAGCCCCTGTTGCTCGATGGCAGGATAGAGGTTCTGTGGCACAGCCCAGGCTTCGCCGGTTTTGCCCGCTTCCACCAGGTTGGCCCAGGCGACAAAGCCCAGCTCGGCATTGCCGGTGTCGACAAACTGCCAGGTCTGGCTGATATTGGCCCCGGTCAGCACACGGTACTGCTTGGGATCGATCTTGAGATGCTCGAGGGTTGCCATGGCGGCGGCGCCATAGGGCGCTGTGCGGACATTGGCGATGGCGAGGTTGCCTTTCCAACTGCGCAGAGTCGCCTCGTCAGGGGCCGGCCCCCCCTTCTTCCACAGTCCCAGCTGGCCAATGGAGTAGGTGAAGCGCTCGCTCCCCTTGCCCTCTTTCTCCAGCTTCTGCGGGGAGGCCACGTCGGCGGAGAGGAAGAGATCGAACGGGGCGCCATGGCTTATCTGGGTGTAGAGCACGCCGGTTGCGGCCGAAGAGATGGTCACCTGGTGGCCGGTCTTGGCGGTGAACGCCTGGCCAATACGCTCCAGCGTGCCCTTGAAGTTGGCAGCCACGGCCACCTTCACTTCGTCGGCCTGCACCTCGGCACTATGCAGCGCCCCGGCAAAAACTCCCAACACCAATACAGATAACAGCGGTTTCATTTCTTTCCTCCTGATGCGGGTCTAGCATGGCCCGGAAATAGGCGCCATGGTTCTGGGCGAACCTACTCCTCTTGTTGCGACCCGGGCTGCTGCCAGCGGGCAGCGGCGGCGTTGTCGCTCTCCTTGGCCTCGACCCAGCGTTGCACACCCTCGGCGGTCAGCTCTTTTTTCCAGAACGGCGCCCGGGTTTTCAAGAAATCCATGATGAAGTGACAGGCATCAAAGGCTGCGTCACGGTGGGCACTGCTCACCGCCACCAGCACGATTTGATCGCCAAGCATCAGCTCTCCGATGCGATGGATGAGGGTGCACTCCTGCAGGGGCCAGCGGCAGCGCGCTTCAGCCACGATCTCTATCAGCGCTTTCTCGGTCATGCCGGGGTAATGCTCTAGAGCCAGCCCCTTGACCTCCTCCCCCTGATTGAAATCACGCACCTTGCCCACGAAAGTGACGATGGCGCCGGTGTCGGCGCGAGTGGCGAGGCGGGCATACTCATCGGCCAGCGAAAAATCGCCCCGCTGGACCAGGATGCGATCCGTGGTGCTTGTCTGGTTCATGTCAGCCTCCCGTCACAGGAGGGAAAAAGGCGACTTCATCGCCATCGTGAAGTTCGGTAGCAAGGGGCACCAGGGTCTGGTTAACCGCCACCAGCAGTTTGCCCTCCTCCAGCGCCAGCGCCCACTTGTCACCGCGCTCGCTTAAGCTGCGACGCAGCGCCTCGGCAGTGGCATAGTCGCAGGGCAGGGTCAGCTCGTCGCACGCCACCAGCTCCCTGACCTGGGCAAAAAACAGTACCTTGATCATGCCTGCTCTCCTCTGTTGTCATCGACCTGGAAGTGGCCGGATTTGCCACCCCGTTTCTCCACCAGGCGAACCTGTTCGATGATCATGTCTTTTTGTACCGCCTTGCACATGTCGTAAATGGTGAGGGCCGCTACCGACGCGGCGGTGAGCGCCTCCATCTCCACCCCTGTCTTGCCGGCAAGTTTGCACAGGGTGCGGATATGCACCCGGTTCTGCTCGGGCAGCGGAGCAATCTCTACCTCCACCCTGGTAAGTGCCAGAGGGTGACACAGGGGGATCAGATCCGAGGTCTTCTTGGCCGCCATGATGCCGGCGATGCGGGCGGTGGCGAACACATCCCCCTTGTGGTGCTGGCCGCTCAGGATCAGCGCCAGCGTCTCGGGGGCCATGGCAACAAACGCCTCGGCGCGCGCCTCGCGCTCGGTCACCTGCTTGTCGGTCACGTCCACCATGTGGGCTTCGCCGCTTTGGTTGAGATGGGTCAGGTTCATCACTATCCCTTTCATGCAGATGTTCAAAGATGGGAGACAAAATTGCACGGCTTGGTGCGGGCATCGAGCTGATCGCGGATAAGCTGCTCCCACCCCAGGCGACAGGCACCGGTCGAACCGGGCAGGCAGCAGATCAGGGTGCGATTGGCCAGCCCTGCGAGGGCACGGCTCTGCATGGCAGACCCCTTGATCTCGGCAAACGAGATCTGGCGAAACAACTCGCCAAAGCCTTTGACGGTACGGTCGAACAGTACGCCGACCGCTTCCGGCACCCGGTTCTGATCGTTAAAGCCGGTGCCGCCATTGACCAGCACCACCTGGATGCCCTCATCGGCGATCCACTGGCTGACCCGGGAGCGGATCTGATAGAGATCGTCAGCAAGCAGTGCCCGATCAGCCAGCTGATGACCCGCCTCGCTAAGCGCCGACACCAGGTAGTCACCCGAGCTGTCTTCGGCGGCGGTGCGGCTGTTGGAGACCGTCAGCACGGCGATCTTGAGGGGAATAAATGCGTTATGTTTCTGTCCCATCGGGCAGCTCCTGTTAGCTATAAACCGTGAGAAATATGAGCAAAGGGCAAGAAGCCCGAGGCAGCCCCCTGGCGTGTTGACGGGAACAACCAGGTTCAGTCACCAGCATCTGTTCATTCGGGTTCCTGCACGGTGGGCTGATTCTATCAAAGGTTTCACTGGATATGGGTCTAAAGGGCTCACAAAACAGCCCTTTACCCAACAGGTTGGCAAAAAAAGAGGCAGGCCGGATAAATCCGGCCTGCCTCTTGTGGGTTAGAAACCCTTCACCCCTGTCATGTCCGGGAGCTGGTGCGCTATCCCTTTGTGACAGTCGATACAGGTATTCTCGCCACTGGCCAGGTTGGTCGAGTGCATCTTGGCAGCGCGCTGCCCTTGCAGGGAGAAGTCCATGTATTCGAAGTTGTGACAGTTACGACACTCTCTTGAATCCGTGTCCTTCATCCGTTTCCACTCTCGTTCGGCCATCTCGCGCCGGTGCGACTCGAACTTCTCGCGGGTGTCCACCTTGCCGGTGAGCTTGCCCCACAGCTCCTTGGACGCCTGTACCTTGCGGATGATCTTGTAGGTCCACTCGTGGGGCACGTGGCAATCCGGGCAACTGGCCCGCACACCGGAACGGTTGGCGTAGTGGATGGTGTCACGGTACTCCTCGAACACGTTGTCCTTCATCTCGTGGCAACTGGTACAGAATGCCTCGGTGTTAGAGGCCTCCATGGCGGTGTTGAAACCGCCCCAGAAGATGACACCACCGAAGAAACCCATCATCAGCAGCACCCAGAGGGCCGCTTTTGACGGTGACTTGAAGGTGGTCCACAGACGCTTGATAAAGCCGGGTAATTTCATTGCTGGACTCCTTAGTTCAGTGCTTCAACCGGCTTGAACGTATTTTCCACCAATGGCTTGGCATCCGCTTGCGGCACATGGCACTGCAGGCAGAAGTAGCGACGGGGGGATACCTCACCCAGAGTTGTACCATCACGGGTCTCGAAGTGAGTCGGGCTGATCTTGGGGGCCTTCATGGCACTGGCATTCTTGAAGCTGTGACAGGCAAGGCACTTGTTGACCTTGTTATCCACCTCGTAGTTGCGAATATCATGGGGGATCAACGGCGGTTGATGGATGTATTGACGATCATAGCTGTCACCATCCTTACGGAAATTTTTCAGTGGTGCAGGCACCCCCTCGGTTGCCAGGTCGGTCGCCCCCCGCTCGGACTTGATCCCTCCGGTGCTATTGATGATCTCGGAGGTAGCAGCCATCAAGGAACCCGCCATCAGGCAGGCCAGCATTGCTCCAATCAGCTTTTTCATTAGTTATTCTCCAATGTTTTTTCTGCCTTGACGGCAAAACCTACTTTGATTTCAAAAACATGCTCCGCGCAGACATCGATGCAACGGCCGCAGTTGGTACATTCCTGAGCCACTATCAGGGACCCGTGACCGCGCTTGGCGCCATGAACCGGCCCGCGTAGGATGGGGCGCTCGGGACAGACCGCATAACAATCCATGCAGTTGCTACAACGCTCACGCCCCGAAGCTGCAATCTTGATAAAACCGACCCGGTTCACCAGGGCGTAGAAGGCCCCGACCGGGCAGAGATGACCACACCAGCCACGCTCCACCACGAACAGATCGAACAGAAACAGCATCGCCAGCAGCATCCACCCCGCCCCCATGCCAAACAGCAGGCCACGCAGGACAAGAGATACCGGGTTGACCAGCTCCCACACCATGACGCCGGCAAATAACGGCGCCACCAGCACCATGGCCAGCAACCAGTAGCGAGTGTTGCGACTGAACTGGCCATTGCCCTTGAGACCAAGCCGGGCTCGCAACCAGGCAGCGGCATCCGTGATGAGGTTGACCGGACAGACCCAGGAGCAGAACGCCCGCCCCCCGACCAACCAGTACCCCAACAGCACGATGGCCGCCCCCAGCCAGAGGGTGGTGATGGGCCAGTGGCCCGCTGCCAGCGACTGCAACAGCGTGAGGGGATCGGTCAGCGGCACCGTCTCCAGCAACAGCGAGCTGGAGAGGTTGCCCTTCAAGATCCACACACCAGCCAGCGGCCCCAGTAAAAACAGCCCGAGCACGCTGAACTGACTCAGCCGACGCAGCAGCAGGAAGCGGTGAGAACGCCACCACCCCAGCTTGATGCGAGCCTCTTCCCCCGGATAACGACTCATAACCCCTCCGGTTTGCGGGTGGGCAGGGTGAGCCTATCTCCGATGAGCGACTTGTTCCCCGCCTTGGCCTTCTCTTCCCAGCCAAGCCGGTAGTGATGGCCCAGCTCCCCCTTGGCAAGGGTGCGGGGCACTACCTTGATGGCGGCCTCCTCCAGCACACAGGCATACTCGCACTTGCCACAGCCGGTGCAGACATCGCTGTGCACCGTGGGCAGGAACATGGCGTGCTTGCCGGTACGCTGGTTGTGCTGCAGATCCAGGGTGATCGCCTTGTCAATCAGCGGGCAGACCCGGTAACAGACATCGCAACGCAGGCCCAGATAGTTGAGGCAGGTCTCATGGTCGATGAGTACTGCCACCCCCATCCGCGCCTGATCGATGTCGGTCATGGCGTGATCCAGCGCCCCGGTCGGGCAGGCCACCACACAGGGAATGTCATCACACATCTCGCAAGGGACGCTGCGCGCCTTGAAATAGGGTGTTCCCGTGGTGACGGGCTCAAACAGCCGGGCAAGCTTGAGAGTATCGTAGGGGCAGGCCTCGACGCAGAGCCCACAGCGCACACAGGCACCGAGAAAATCGGCTTCGTCGAGGGCAGCAGGCGGACGCAGTGCCTGGGCCGGCACCGCTTCCACCTGCTGCCGGGCCATGCCGCCCAGCCCCACACCAAGCAGGCCCATACCACAGGCCCCCTTGGCCATGTCGGCCAGAAACTGGCGACGACTACGACTCATCTCTTGCTTCCCCGCCTCAGGCCTTCATCACCTTAACGGCGCACTTCTTGTAATCCGTCTCTTTAGAGAGCGGATCGGTGGCGTCCAGGGTCAGCTTGTTGACCAGCTGGCTCGCGTCGAAGAAGGGCATGAACACAAGGCCTTTGGGCGGACGGTTGCGACCACGGGTCTCAACACGGGTCTTCACCTCGCCACGGCGGGAGGTGACAATCACCTCTTCGCCACGGCGCACACCACGGGCCTTGGCATCTTCCGGGTGCATGAACAGTACCGCATCCGGGAAGGCGCGATAGAGCTCGGGCACACGGCGGGTCATGGTGCCAGTGTGCCAGTGTTCCAGTACGCGACCGGTGGAGAGCCACAGATCGTACTCTTTATCGGGCGACTCGGCAGCAGGCTCGAACGGCAGCGCGAAGATCACCGCCTTGCCATCGGGTTTACCATAAAAACGCACCCCTTCCCCCGCTTTCACGTAAGGGTCAAATCCTTCGCGATAACGCCACAGGGTCTCCTTACCATCCACCACTGGCCAGCGCAGACCGCGGGCTTCGTGATAGATCTCGAAAGGAGCCAGGTCATGGCCATGGCCGCGACCGAAGCTGGCATACTCCTCGAACAACCCCTTCTGAACATAGAAGCCGAAGTGTTCGACCTCGTCGTTGAGCTCGCCCTTGCTCTGCTCTTTCGGGAACTGATTAACCTGACCATTGGCGTAGAGCACGTCGAACAGGGTTTTGCCCTTCACTTCCGGCATCTTAGCAATCAGTTCAGCAGGCCACACTTCCTCAACCTTGAAGCGCTTGGAGAACTCCATCAGCTGCCACAAGTCAGACTTGGCCCCTTCCGGCGCTTTCACCTGCTGGTGCCAGAACTGGGTGCGGCGCTCGGCATTACCATAGGCACCTTCTTTCTCCACCCACATGGCGGTGGGCAGGATAAGGTCGGCAGCCTGGGCGGTAACTGTCGGGTATGGGTCAGAGACCACGATGAAGTTGCGCGGATCGCGATAGCCAGGCAGGCGATCGGTATTCATGTTGGGGCCGGCCTGCATGTTGTTGTTACACATCACCCAGTAGGCGTTGAGCTTGCCATCTTTGAGCATGCGGTCTTGCAGCACGGCGTGGTAGCCCACTTTGTCCGGAATGGTGCCTTCCGGCAGTTTCCAGATTTTTTCGGCGATGGCACGGTGCTTGGGATCGGTCACCACCATGTCCGCTGGCAAACGGTGGGCAAAAGTGCCGACTTCACGAGCGGTACCGCAGGCAGACGGCTGACCGGTCAGGGAGAAGGGACCATTGCCCGGCTCGGAGATCTTGCCGGTCAGCAGGTGAATGTTGTAGCAGAGGTTGTTGGCCCAGACACCACGAGTGTGCTGGTTGAAGCCCATGGTCCAGTAGGAGACCACTTTCTTGCTCGGATCAGCGTAGAGCTGGGCCAGCTTTTCCAGCTTCTCTTTGGATACGCCGGAGAGCTTGGCGACGGAGTCAACGTCGTAATCGGCCACGAACTTGGCAAACTCCTCGAAGGTCATCGGAGTAGCATCACCGCTGTCCGGGTTCTTGGCTTTCTGTTGCAGCGGATCGGTCGGGCGCAGACCATAACCGATGTCGGTCACCCCCTTCTTGAACACGGTGTGCTTGTTGACGAAGTCCCAGTTCACCTTGTCGTTCTGGATGATGTAGTTGGCAATATAGTTGAGGATCGCCAGATCGGTCTGGGGCGTGAACACCATGCCGTTATCCGCAAGCTCAAAGCTGCGATGCTCGAAGGTAGAGAGCACGTGCACCTGCACGTCTTGGTGAGAGATGCGGCGATCTGATATCCGTGACCAAAGGATCGGATGCATCTCGGCCATGTTGGAACCCCACAGCACGAAGGCGTCGGCCTGCTCGATATCGTCGTAGCAGCCCATGGGCTCATCCATGCCGAAGGTGCGCATGAAACCGACAACCGCAGACGCCATACAGTGGCGGGCGTTGGGATCAATGTTGTTGGAGCGGAAACCCGCCTTGAACAACTTGGCGGCGGCATAGCCCTCCCACACGGTCCACTGGCCGGAGCCGAACATGCCGATCGCGGTCGGGCCGTTCTCTTTCAGTGTGCTCTTGAACTTCTCGGCCATGATGTCGAAGGCTTGATCCCAGCTTATGGGAGCGAAGTCGCCATCCTTGTCGAACTGGCCGTTCTTCATCCGCAGCAGGGGCTGGGTCAAGCGGTCTTCCCCGTACATGATCTTGGAGAGGAAGTAGCCCTTGATGCAGTTGAGACCACGGTTGACCGGTGCATCGGGGTCACCCTGGGTCGCCACGACACGCCCATCCTGGGACCCCACCAACACGGAGCAGCCGGTACCGCAGAAGCGGCAGGGGGCCTTGTCCCATTTAATGGTGGTTTTATCGGTACTGGTGATCAGATTGGCCGCCATGGCGGGGGCACTGACACCAGCCACAGCAGCGGCAGCAGCCACCGCATTGGCCTTCATAAAGTCGCGTCGACTCAGCTTCATGACATATCCTCGCATTGCTTATCGAGTTCATCGAACTGGTGGTAAATCAGGGCGGCGGACAACACTCCCGGCATCGCCTGAATCGCATCAATAGCCGCCATGATGGGTTGTTGGCTCTCACCTTCCAGGGTGACCACCAGCTTGCCCTCTTCACTGACAGCGTGGACCTCGGCTCCGTTTAAAGCCGCGATCTGTTCAGCGAGCCGGTGACGCAACATGGGTTGGGTCAGCACCACCAGGCTCGATACGTGGAACTCTTGGGTCATTGTGACTCCTGCTTCACAAACATCCTGATTCATATTGGATTCTCCGACCCCGGTACGCCAACCCGAATGCTGCCTACCGGGCAGTCCGTCACACAGGCACCACAGCCGGTGCACAAGGCAGCATCGATGCTGGGCGTCGGCACCCGACCCAGCATCGGGGAAAAGCGAATGGCGCGGGTTTCACAACTGTCCTGACAGCGCTGACAAAACACCTGGGCACTGGCCAAACAATTGGCTTCAATATGGGCTATGTATTGCCAGGGCGCCTCCGTGGTCGGACGAAATATCGGCGCCTTGCAGGCCGTCACGCAGTCACCACAGAAGGTACATTCGCCGTGCCGGAACTCCACGATGGGAAAACCGCCATCCCCCTTGATAAGGATCTGCTCTGGACAGGCCGCCAGGCAGTCGCCACAGCGGGTACAATCGGCCACAAAGTCGGGCCAGGGGAGTGACCAGGGTAACTGGACGCCAGGCTCTTTCGACGTCAAACGGCCGCGAAACAAACCCCGACGTGACAGGTTGACACCCTCTGGCATATCGACTCCTTCCTGGTGATAGACAGCGCACTGGTGATCAATCGCGCACGGGCGAGTCCGATGATGGACATCAGCAATACCAATTATAAGATTGGGCGTATATTGCGGCCCTGACAAGTTCAGGGATATACCACCAGGGAGATAAACAGGGGGGATTCTTGCGCTGGATCAAACCCTTGGCGCAATAATGTTCGATGGGTGCACATTTTGTACCCCATTTGAAAAAGCCTCTTGGTAGATGGTGCTGGTCAGGTATGCGAGCGGTTTAACCGCCTATCGAGGCCAGATGAGGCGTCGCACCGGCATTCCCTTCATGCAGCCGATGAGTCGCCGCCTTGCCACTGAGCGCCGAGCGAATGCGTTGTTGCAACGCCTCCTGCTGGCTGTCTGCACCGAGCAGATCCCGCAGCTCGACGCCATTGTCACCAAACAGACAGAGGTGCAACTTGCCCACCGAGGAGACCCGCAGCCGGTTGCAACCGGCACAAAAATCCTTGCTGTAAGGCATGATGAGACCGACGCCCCCTTGTGACTCCGGGTGCATAAAGACCTGCGCCGGACCGTCGTCCTTGCCGCGCAACTGCTGAACCCAACCACTTTCCATCAGGCGCTGTTTGATCTGCTCACCGCTGACATGATGGTTCTGGAACAGGGTATCCATCTCACCGGTCTGCATCAGCTCGATAAAACGCAGCTCGATGGGCTTGTGCCTGATCCAGCCCAGAAAGGCATCCAGCTGGTAGTCGTTCAGCCCCTTGAGCAGCACCGCATTGATCTTGACCGATGTGAAACCGGCGGCCAGGGCGGCTTCTATTCCTTCCATGACCTCTGCCAGCTTGTTCTCGCCGGTGATCTGGTGAAACTGGCGGGGATCCAGGCTGTCGACACTGACATTGAGTGCGGTAAGCCCGGCATCGAACCACTCGCGGGCCCGCTCCTTGAGGCGATAGCCGTTGGTGGTCATGGCCACTTTTTCGATGCCCGGGGTACCAGCCACAGCGTCAATGATGGAGGTAAAATCACGGCGAAGAGAGGGCTCGCCACCGGTCAGACGCACCTTGCGGGTCCCCATGGCGGCGAACCCACCGACGACGCGGCGGATCTCGTCAACCGAGAGAAAGGATTTGCGTCCTTGCGGACGATAGCCGTCCGGCAGGCAATAGGTACAACGAAAATTGCACACATCGGTGATCGACAGGCGCAAATAGTAAAAACGACGGGAAAAACCATCTTCAAGTGGCAACATAAACACCTTTCCAAATACGGGAGGCCAGGGCATTTCTTTCCTGACCCTTACAGCTCGACCATTAGATTCAACAATCGGCTGACGGCTGGTTTCCCCCTATCTCAAGGACTTAGGCAAAACCGCTCGGAGTTCATCTAGTTTTTCGATACTAACACAAGTTGGAGTACACTCCCACGCAACTAAAGAGGTAATCCACACATTCCGGAGACTTTTGGCATCATGCAAAAACGGTTCAGGGTCCGCTCGGTCAGCAGTGCCATCGGCCGCTCCATGATTTTGATCCTCTTCATGGCCAGCCTGATCGCGCTGGTCGCCATGGTCACCCTGTTCTATTCAATACCCGACGCCAAGGCGATTAATCTGTCTGGTTCCCTGCGAATGCAGGCCTACCGGATGGCCTATGAGATCGAGCAGGGTGAAAGCGTACTAAGGCGCCTCAACCAGTTCGAAGAGACGCTCCATGCCCGCGAGTTGCAAGAGACCCAGCGCTGGATCACCCCGGCTTCTCTTCGCCGCACCTACGGTGAAGTAGTCGGCCAATGGCGGGAGATGCGCCAGCATATCGAAGATCGGACTCCCAGACGATATACCGATAACACCGAAAAATTTGTGGCGGCCATCGACAATTTCGTCAACCAGATGCAATACCACGTGGAGTTCAAGGTACGCATGCTGGCGCTGGCGGAAGGGCTCGGGTTGCTGGCCATCATCACCATCGCTTGGTTTACCGTGCGCTTCACCCGCCAGCAGGTGGTCGCCCCCCTCAACCGGCTGGTCTATTGTGCCCGCCAGATCCAGCGGCAGGACTTCGATCTCCAGTTGCCCACCCACGGCGAAAATGAGCTGGGGGAGCTGTCGCGGGCTTTCGTCACCATGGCAGATGAGCTGGGCAAGCTCTATCGGGAGCTTGAGAACAAGGTGGAGGAGAAAACCGCCAAGCTGCAGCAGGCCAACGACACCCTATCGTTTCTCTACTCGACCGCCCAGAAGCTGCACGCCGCCCCACTCAGCACCCGCACCCTCATCAAATTGCTGGACCGCGCTGCCGCCCACCAGCATATCGACTATATCCGGCTAACCCGCTTCGAGCACAATGCCATGCCGGTCTACATCTCGGGGCGCACCGGCTGGCCCGGCGATCTCGATGCGGTAGCCAGCTTCTATCTGCAGATGGATGAGCAGGAGTTCGGCCGCCTCGACATCATCAGCCAGCACCCCATCGACGAGCGGTTGATCAAGAACTTCACCATGCTGCTGGCTCAGGTGCTGCACAAAGACCAGACCATGCTGCAACAGCAACGGCTGCTGCTGATGGAGGAGCGGGCGGTGATCGCCCGGGAGCTGCACGACTCGCTGGCGCAGGCCCTCTCCTATCTCAAGATCCAGTCCACCCTGCTCAAG
This sequence comes from Aeromonas fluvialis, assembly GCF_000819885.1. Taxonomy (GTDB): domain Bacteria; phylum Pseudomonadota; class Gammaproteobacteria; order Enterobacterales; family Aeromonadaceae; genus Aeromonas; species Aeromonas fluvialis. The sequence goes on along the minus strand of NZ_CDBO01000020.1, from coordinate 22,089 downwards.
CGCTCTTACGCCAAGGGACAGCATGACAAGGCGCAGGAGGCGATGCAGCAGATCGACGAGGGGCTCAGCAATGCCTATACCCAGTTGCGCGAACTGCTCGGCACCTTCCGTCTCACCATTGGCGATGCCAATCTGGGGGAAGCGATCCGGGTGATGCTCGATCAGCTGCGCCCCCAGACTCAGGCCGAGATCAGGTTTCATTACGGACTGGCCGACAACGACCTGGAAGCGGGTCAGCATATCCACATTTTGCAGTTGATCCGTGAGGCAGTGCTTAATGCCATCAAACATGCCAACGCGCAAGTGATTGATGTTAGCTGTGAGACCCTCGCCAGTGGTAACATAGAGGTTCAGATTTCAGATGACGGTGTCGGGATCGGAGTCGCTAGCTCGGCGATCAACCATTACGGGTTGAGCATCATGAACGAGCGCGCCAGCAAGCTGCACGGTCTGCTGACCATCAGCGAACAGCAGCCACAAGGCACCCGCGTGCATCTGACCTTTCCCACCAGTCTAACGAGAGACGCCTGATGGACGAGATGAAATACACAGTTCTGGTCGTAGATGACCACCCCCTCATGCGCAAAGGGATTGTGCAGTTGCTGACCCTGGAAGAGAACATGGAGGTGACCGGTGAAGCCTCCAATGGCACAGATGCCGTGGCACTGGCCAAAGAGGCCGAGCCGGATCTGATCCTGCTCGATCTCAACATGAAGGGGCTCTCCGGTCTCGATACCCTCAAGGCGCTGCGGGCCGAAGAGATCACCTCCCGGGTGGTGATCCTCACCGTCTCCGATACCCGTCAGGATGTGGTGGCTTTGCTCAAGGCGGGTGCCGATGGCTACCTGCTCAAGGATACCGAGCCTGATCTGCTGCTGGCCCAGCTGGCCGACGTGATGACCGGCAAGCAGATCCTGAGTGAACCGCTGCGCCCCTATCTCGAAAACATCTACGAGCTGGATCATCTGCAGCAGAAGCTGGAAAGCTTAACGCGTCGCGAAATGCAAATCCTGCGCGAAATTGCAAAAGGCCTCTCCAACAAACAGGTCGCCTCGGTACTCCATATCTCCGAGGGAACGGTCAAGGTTCACGTGAAGAGCCTGCTGAAGAAGCTCGAGGCGCAAAGCCGGGTGGAAGCGGCGGTCATGTATCTGGAGCAACGCAAGTAAGCTCCCCTCTTCCCGCCCGTAAAGCCACCACTCGGTGGCTTTTTTTCATTCTCTGGCACAGTCGCTGCATTGTCATATTCAGCAACGACTCAATGGAGGATGGAACATGAAACTACAACCTTTGGCACTGTTCCCTTTGCCTTCTCACATACTGCCGGGCGGCAAGCTTCCTCTGCGTCTGTTCGAACCCCATCATCTGCAGATGCTCAAGGAGTCGTTCATCAACGATCAGGGCTTTGGCATCGTGATGGAGGAGTCCACCACCTCGGGACAATCCGGCCGCATTCTGCCGGTAGGTACCCGGGTCAAGGTGACAGACTTCTACACCCTCAACGATGGTCTGTTAGGCGTGACCGTACTCGGTCTGGAGCGGTTTTGCATCCACGAGATGGAAACCGATGAGATAGGCCTGCGCCGTTCAAAAGTGGAGATGCTGCCCAACTGGCCGAGCACCCACTCCGATTTCAACGACAAGCTGCTGGTCAATCGCCTGCGGGAAGTGTTCGAGCAGTATCCTGAGCTTGATGAGCTCTATCCGGACAAGCGCTTTGAAGATGCCGCCTGGCTCTGCCAGCGCTGGCTCGAGATATTGCCGATGCCGATTTATGAAAAGCAGATGCTGATAGCCAAACAAAACAGTGAAGCAGCCCGTAAATTCCTGCATCGCCTGATTTCACAATGACAAAAGCAGCGTTGCAAAATGCAATTATTCCAATAATGAAAATATGAAATTCCCATTTCGCTAAAGAGTAGGAACGCAATAAGCCATAACAAGAGAGAGCCGTTGCGCTATACGGCCAAAATGAACACAAAAGAGTCCAAAATAAAGTTGGCACAGATTTTTCATATGGTTTGTTACAACCCGATTTATCCCGTGCTCTCTTCAGTATTTGCTGAAGAACTGGTCAACCCACAAAGTTGACCATTTTTTTTATCCGCGCGTCGGCAACCGCTGACCAAAGTGACGCTGCAAACAATCCCTGAGTCGTGACAAGGTGATGGGCTTGGCGAGGAAATCATCCATCCCCTGCGCGAGACAGCACGCCTTGTCCTCCGCCATCGCATTGGCCGTCAAGGCCACAATCGGCATGGTACATCCCAGCTCCCGCAACTGTCTGGTGGCCTCCAGCCCGTCCATCAATGGCATCCGCATATCCATCAAGATGAGGTCGGGCCGCCGCTCTGCCACTTGCGCAAGCGCCTCCAGACCATTGGCCGCCAGACGCACCTTGCTCACCAGCTTTTGCAGCATCAGCGATACCACCAGCTGGTTCACCGGGCTGTCTTCCACCACCAGTACATCCAGTGGCAGCAAGGAAACACCCCCCTCCTCTTTCGCCGGCTGACAGTCGCAGGGCAGCGCCATGTCAGCCAGTTCAAACCAGAAACAGCTTCCCTTGCCCGGCTCGCTCTTCAGGTGGATCTCTCCCCCCATAAGCGACACCAGACGCTTGCTGATGGCCAGCCCCAGCCCTGTTCCTGAAAAACGGCGGGTGGCCGAGTTGTCGACCTGGGAGAAGGGCTCAAACAGCTTGGCCTGATCCGCCTCGCCGATCCCGATACCTGTGTCCGAGACCGAGACCCGCAACCTCTCATCCTGCCAGCCGAGGTGCAGTGTCACCTGCCCCTGCTCGGTAAATTTGAGGGCGTTGTCCAGCAGATTGCCCATCACCTGGGAGAGACGCATCGGGTCCCCCTGCAGCTCCCGGGGCACAGACTCATCGACCCGATAAACCAGCGCGATCCCCTTGGCGGCCGCGCGGGCCTGCAGCGGCTCGACCAAGGATTGGCACAGCTGGATCGGCTGTAGGCTCTCGCAGTGGAACACCAGGGTTTGCGACTCGATTTTCGAAAAGTCGAGTACGTCGTCGATGATGGTTTGCAGCATTCTGGCCGAGTGGGTGGCATGGCGCAGCAGGCTATGCTGCTCCGGTGCCAGCTCGGCATGCTGCACCAGATCGAGCATCCCCAACACCGCATTCATGGGCGAGCGGATCTCGTGGGTCATCATGGCCAGAAACTGGGACTTGGCACGGTTGGCGGCTTCAGCCTCATCCCGCGCCCGCGCCAGCTCCTCTTCACGGCGGATCTGGTTGCTGATATCCCGGGCGGTACCGCGATATCCGGTAAAGGCCCCTCCATCATCAAAACAGGGTTCGGCACTCACCTCCATCCAGCGGGGACCATCGAGCATCGCAACCTGCATGCGGACAGCCCTGACCGGTTTACGCTGCTCCAATAGGCCGAGATATACCTGTGACTCGGCGCCCTGCTTGTTGCAAACACAGTCATAGAGGGTCGGCCGGGTCGCCAGCGGGGTCATCTCATCAAGGTAACCGGGCCCCGAAGCATAGCTGAGTCTGTGCTCGGCATCCGTCTCCCAGAACCAGTCGGAGGCCATGGCGGCAAAACTGCGAAAACGGCGTTCGCTGGCCTGCAGCGCCTGGGTTTTTAACTCAACCTGCTCCTGCAAACGGGCCCGATAGGCAATGTTGACCAGCGCCTGTGAAATCAACGGACGGCAGCGCTGCATAGCCGCTTTGCTGGTCAGATCGAAGGCGCCAGCCAGTGAGTGTCGACAGAGGATAACGGCGGTAAAGCCGGGGGCCTGCAGCCCGGTGAACATCAGGCTGGCCCAGCCCGGCTCGCTCACTAGTGGTGCCAGTTCAGGCAACTGGAGCGGGTCATAGATCACCAGCGTCTCTCCGGCAATGGCGCGACCAAAGGCCGGGGTCATCAACCAGCAGCGACCGCACTGTGCCGGCTCGGTACTGAGTTGGGTAACGCCCTGTTCGCCACTCCAGGCCACCACATCCGCATGTTCAAATCCGATAAAGGGTTTGAGCACCTGAATCAGGCTCTCCAGCACCTGCTCCAGCGTTTTGGCATCAGCCAGTGTGGCCACCCCTTTCAGCAGGGTATGGGATTCATGACGATACTTGACCTCACGCTCACGACAGCGCATGAGATCGACCAGGGTCGCCTGCAGTTTGTCGCCAAGGGCTTCCAGTTCACTGTTGCCAATCATCTTGTATCCTGCTCTGCTCAACTGGTCAGAAAGATCACGCTCGATACCATCAGATTGCCATGGGCCAGTTCGCCATTAGGCAGCCGCCCCTGTTCGCCGAACGTAAAGGGGGTAATAAAAGGGATCCTGCCGAGGCGAGCCTGGCTCTGCTCGACAAACTGGCACAACATATCACCAAGAGCTAAACGGCAACCGGCACAAAAGATAATAAGCGCGCCAATCGGGAACAACTCGGCATCGACGCCATAGGCAGGCTCAATCCGAATGGCGTTGAGGCTGCGCTGCAGCAGCCCCTCCTGGCTGCTATACATCAGCAGCAACCGCTCTCCCTGCACCACATCGGTAAAGAGCCGCAGGCCCCCCTGCGGGGTAACCGCTTCGGGATGGGAAAGCTTGTAATAGGGTATCCCATCCAGCGTGCCCACTTGACGGGCCAGCGGGTTGAGCGTGGTCTCACTCAAGATCGGCCCCACATGCCAGGGGTGCGTACGCCCGCACCAACGGGCATAAACCTCGGCGGCAGGCTGGTGATCGATGGTGAGCACCTCCCGCCCTTCGCAGGCAGTGATCTCGCCACTGAACTCTGCCGGCATGTAGCCTGAGTGAAACTGAAAGGCCAGCTGACAATCGGGATAGAGCACGGCCAGTACAATGCCATCCGAACTGACAGCTTCATCCCAACAGAGCTGCCACTCGCCGCTGACGTTGTTGTCTGCAGCCGAGCCGCCGACCACTGGCACAGAGGCACCGAGTTCGGCTTCCATGCCGGCCAGCAGCCCCTCCTCCCGGCCCGGACTGGCATGGAACAGGATCAGCTGAGGCAGCTCGCCAGGTCGTCCGCAATCATGCATGGCATGGCGCAGCAACTGCCGTACATCCACCTGCTCACCGCTGGCTCCGGCCACCCCGAAAGCCCCTTTCTCGTCATACAGGGCCGCCACCGCCAGCCCATATCCATCTCGGACATGATGGCCCGTCTCGGTCATCACGCCACCACAGGAGCTGCATCCCAGCAGACGGGTCGTCGGAAAGTGGTGTTTGAGCGCTTCGCGCAGTATCGCGCCATCATGAGCCTGGGTAAAATAAACCAGCAACAGGGAGGGAGCCTGACGGGAGTGGTGATACAAACGCGCACAGATTTCTCTGGCCGCCAGCGATGAATTCTGGGCGAGAGAGTGAACGGTCAGAAATTTCAACACCATCTCCTTGTTTTATCGAATGGCAGCCTCAAGCAAAAATCATACCTTTATCAAACAATTATCTCGCTTCGCTTGCTAACATAGCGGTCAACTGAGACCAATGACAGGACACCCATATGTGGCAAAAAAACATCAATGACTTCGATCGGGTCGTTGCCATCGGTGGTGGCCACGGCATGGGACGAGTGCTTTCGTCCCTCTCGTTTCTCGGTCAACGGCTCACCGGCATCGTCACCACCACAGATGATGGTGGCTCGACCGGGCGCCTGCGCAAGAGCCAGGAGTGCATCGCTTGGGGCGATCTGCGTAACTGCCTGAACCAGCTGGTGACCGAACCCAGCATCGGCAGCCTGTTGTTCGAGTACCGCTTCGCCGGCAAAGGCGAGCTGGCGGGCCACAACCTTGGCAACCTGATGCTGCTGGCGCTCGATAATCTCTGTGTCCGACCGCTTGATGCTATCAAGCTGATCAGTGACATGCTCAAAATCGAGTCACAATTGCTACCCATGTCTGAATTTCCCACCGATCTCTGCGCCCATATGGAGTGTGGCACCCAGATCCTGGGAGAGGTCTCCATCGATCAACTGGCAACACCGCCCCTCTCCCTCGGCCTGATGCCGGAGGTGCAAGCGACGCGGGAAGCGGTGCTGGCACTGCAGCAGGCGGACATGATCATTCTGGGGCCGGGCAGTTTTCTCACCTCCATCATGCCGCCACTGCTGCTGGCCGAGATCGCCCAGGCCATCAACGAGAGCAGCGCCATGCTGGTTTTCGTCTGCAATCTGGTGGCGGAAAACGGCCCCGCCAGCCAGTTGAACCTGATTGGTCAGTGTCGCTGGCTGGAGTCCCGGGTCGGTCAGGGTCGGCTGGATGCCATCCTGGCCCCACAGGGCGCGGGTGATGCGGGGGACTGGCAAGGACGGCTGATCGAAGCCGAACTGGGTGAGCTTGAGCTGCCCCATCGGCACGATCGGTTGAAGCTGAAACTGGCGCTAGACCGGATCATCCAGCAACTGCTCAACCAGCGTTAGGCCACGGCGCCACGGCGCCACGGCATCCCAGCATGGCGCCGCTACTGATAATCGGAAAGAAACGCGAGCACCTGAGGTAAGGAGGCCTCCAGCAGTTGCAACTGGCGCTCTGCCTCGGCCACATCGGCCTGCTTGCTGGCCATCTCCAGTGCCATCACCTGCTGGTAGCTCGGCATGGCGCCGTAGCTGCCACAGGATGATTTCATGCTGTGTGCCACCCGTGCCAGCGCCTCCCACTCTCCCTGCTCATAGAGGGGTCTGAGCTGACTCAGCTGCTCGCCCACCTCTTCAATAAAGACTGCGATAACCACGGGCAGCATATCCGGACCGATATCCTCTGCCAGCTGCTGCAACACCTTACGATCTACCCACTCCATGCGAGCCCCCTCCAGAACGGTATTCAAACAGACCATACTATAGATAATTTGCGATGTCGTGGCTCACAGCAAGGCAGTGATAGTGATGAAACATTTGATGGGATGATTCAGGGAGTAAAGTGGCAAAAGATGTGATCAATATCGAAATCGCGACGTAGAAACGCTTGGGAAAACAACAGCGAGATTGCATCAAATTAACAAAGGATCAACAATCAATCCGTCAGACTTATGATGCTCAGCAACACCTCTCATCCCTTTTGCCTTTTATGGCTGCTGCGAAGAACCAGGGTAGGTATCTACCCTGGTATTTTTTTATCTCACTCAGGCACGCCCTGATTGGTCGCCACCCGTTCCCCCATGCGAAACAGATTAAACTCGCCGGGAGCCATCTTGACCCAGTTCTCATTGCCGGTTAGCGGACGAGTGGTGATCAGGGTCACCACATCGTTGGGGGTGGTCTCGCTTTGAAAGTCGATCACCACCTCCTCATCCAGCAGGCTTGCCTCGCCAAAGGGGGCTCGCCGGGTCAACCAGTGCAGGTTGTTAGAGCAAAAGGTCATCACATACTCCCCGTCCGAGAGCAGCATGTTGAACACCCCGAATGCTCTCAGCTCGTCGCACAGGGTGGCGAGATAGCGAAACATGGCGGGAAAGTTGGCGGGCCGCCTGGGATACTTCTGCTCCAGCCGATCGAGCAGCCAGCAGAAAGCGTGTTCGCTGTCGGTATCCCCCACCGGTCTGTGCCGCCCGGTCGTCAGCTTCTTGTAGCCGGTCAGCTGACCGTTGTGGGCGAAGGTCCAGTAACGCCCCCACAGCTCACGGGTAAAGGGGTGGGTATTTTCCAGCGATACACAGCCCCGGTTGGCCTGGCGGATATGACTGACTACGGCGCAGCTCTTGATGGGCAGCGCCTGTACCAGCCTGGCGATGGGAGAGTGAGCGCTGGGTTCGGGGTCCTTGAAGGTACGAAATCCCTTCCCTTCATAAAAGGTGATCCCCCAGCCATCCTTGTGAGGCCCGGTCTTGCCACCGCGCAGCATCAGGCCGGTAAAACTGAAGCAGATATCGGTCGGCACATTGGCACTCATGCCGAGCAGTTCGCACATATCTGGACCACTCCTTCCTTGACTACTTGTTCATCTGACTGACTTGGCAGAAAAGCATAACTTTTTTTGCATCAAGCCGCTTATCCAGATTGGCGATGCCGGACAGGCACACTCCTGCCCGGTGTCACTATCACTTATTTGGCCATCTCTTTTTCGACCAGCTGGATCAGGATGTGGATCACCTTGATGTGCACTTCCTGAATGCGGTCGGCATAGCCAAAATGCGGCACCCGGATCTCGACATCCGCCAGACCTGCCATCTTGCCGCCATCCTTGCCGGTCAGGGCGATCACTTTCATCCCTTTGGCGCGAGCCGCCTCGATGGCTTTCAGAATGTTGCCGGAGTTGCCGCTGGTGGAGATACCAAGCAGCACGTCGCCACGACGACCGACCGCTTCTACGTAGCGGGAGAAGACATAGTCATAGCCAAAGTCGTTGGAAACGCAGGAGAGGTGGCTCGGGTCGGAGATGGCGATCCCGGCGTAACCGGGGCGGTTCTCACGATAACGACCGGTCAGCTCCTCGGCAAAGTGCATGGCGTCGCAGTGGGAGCCACCGTTACCGCAGGAGAGTACCTTGCCCTCTTCTTTGAAGGAGTCAGCCAGCAGTTTGGCGGCCGCTTCGATATTCTTCAGATTCTGTTCGTCGGCCAGGAAGGCTTGCAGCACGCTGGCCGCTTCAGTCAGTTCATTGCGGATCAATTCTTGGTACATGATGTCTCTTCCACGTTATCTGGTATGCCTGTAACCCGCGACTATTCTCGCACAAGCCAATCGCACAGTCGCCCCCTGCGCACCACAGCGCTGGCGGCGCGTGAGCGTTATGGGGATCACAGAGAGAAGGTAAATAGGATGTAAACAGCTTGATAACTTTGTGCGTATGAATTACAACAGGGGCCACATCCAACAGGTCAGACCTCTGGATCAGTTAAGCCACGTTGGCAACCTAACCACGCAAGGAGCACGCAATGACGACGACCCTCACTCTGCTCGGGGTGATCCTGGTTATCGGAGCCCTGGCATATCGCCGGGGCTCCCTGTTCATCTCCACCCTAGTCACCGGCGCCGCCCTAGTGCTTGGCGCCATCTATGGTCATGTGCCCTTGCTGGTATGGGCGCTGTTCGCGGTGATCGCCATCCCGCTCAATCTGGTGGAATTTCGCCGCAATCAAATAACCAAGCCGCTGTTCAAGATCTACAAATCGATCATGCCGGAGATGTCCCGCACCGAGAAAGAGGCTATCGAAGCGGGCACCACCTGGTGGGAAGCCGATCTGTTCGCGGGCAACCCGGACTGGAAAAAGCTGCACGCCATTCCGGTCAGCGCCCTCTCTGCCGAAGAGCAGGCCTTTATGGATGGCCCGGTCGAGGAGGTGTGCCGCATGGTGAGCGACTGGGAAGTGACCCACGAGCGCGCGGATCTCTCCCCCGAGGTGTGGCAATACCTGAAGGACAACAAGTTCTTCGCCATGATCATCAAGAAGAAATATGGCGGTCTGGAGTTCTCGGCCTACGCCCAGTCCTGCGTCCTGCAAAAGCTGTGCGGCGCCAGCGCCGTGCTCGCCTCCACCGTCGGCGTACCCAACTCGCTGGGCCCGGGCGAACTGCTGCAACACTATGGCACCGACGAGCAGAAAGATTACTACCTGCCCCGCCTGGCGGTAGGTAAAGAGATCCCCTGTTTCGCCCTGACCAGCCCGGAAGCGGGTTCTGATGCCGGTTCCATCCCCGACTTCGGTATCGTCTGCAAGGGCGAGTGGGAAGGCAAAGAGGTGATCGGTATGCGCCTCACCTGGAACAAGCGCTACATCACCCTGGCGCCTATCGCCACCGTCTTGGGCCTCGCCTTCAAACTGCGTGATCCGGAACACCTGCTGGGTGAAGAGGAAGAGCTTGGTATCACCTGCGCCTTGATCCCGACTCATACCAAAGGGGTCGTGATCGGACGCCGTCACTTCCCGCTCAACGTGCCGTTCCAGAATGGCCCAACCCAGGGCAAGGATGTGTTCGTCCCGCTCGATTTCATCATCGGTGGCCCGGCCATGGCCGGTCAGGGCTGGCGCATGCTGGTGGAGTGCCTCTCGGTCGGTCGCGGCATCACCCTGCCCTCCAACAGCACCGGCGGCGTCAAAATGCTGGCCCTGGCGAGCGGCGCCTACAGCCGCATCCGTCGCCAGTTCAAGCTGCCCATCGGCAAGATGGAAGGAATTGAAGAGCCGCTGGCCCGCATCGGCGGCAACGCCTACATCATGGGCGCCGCAGCCAACCTGACCGTGACCGGTATCGACCTTGGCGAGAAGCCCTCGGTCATCTCCGCCATCGTCAAATACCACCTCACCGACCGTGCCCAGAAGTGCATCATCGATGCCATGGACATCCACGGCGGCAAGGCGATCTGCATGGGCCCCAACAACTATCTGGCCCGTGGCTATCAGGGTGCCCCCATCGCCGTTACGGTAGAAGGGGCCAACATCCTGACCCGCAGCATGATCATCTATGGTCAGGGCGCTATCCGCTGCCACCCGTATGTGCTGCCGGAGATGCTGGCTGCCAGCCACCCGGATAAAGAGCAGGCGCTCAAGGATTTCGACAAGGCGGTGTTCAGCCACGTCGGCTTTGCCATCAGCAACCTGGTACGCAGCTTCTGGCTCGGTATCACCGGCGCCCGCTTTGCCGCGGCCCCTTACAAGGATCAGACCAAGGGCTACTACCAGCAGCTCTCCCGCCTCTCTGCCAACCTGGCGTTCCTGTCAGACATGGCGATGGGCACCCTGGGTGGCGAGCTCAAGCGCAAGGAACGGGTCTCCGCCCGTCTTGGCGACGTGTTGAGCCAGCTCTATCTGGCCTCCAGCGCCCTCAAGCGCTATCAGGACGAGGGACGCCAGCAGGCCGACCTGCCCCTGCTGCACTGGGCACTGATCGACGCCATGTTCAAGGCCCAAGAGGCGATCGACGAGCTGCTGCGCAACTTCCCGAACCGCTGGATTGGCCTCGCCCTGCGCGCCGTGGTGCTGCCGCTGGGTCGTGACCTGAAGCGTCCAAGCGACAAGCTTGATCAACAAGTTGCCCGTCTGCTGCAAACCCCGAGCGAGACCCGCAGTCGCCTGGCCAAGGGGCAGTATCTGACCCGCGAAGAGGGCAACCCCTTCGGCCTGCTGGAGCAGGCGCTCGATGACGTGCTGGCCGCCGAGCCGCTGTTCGAGAAGGTCTGCAAGAGCGATGGCATCAAGCGCCCCTTCCTGGCGCTGGACAAGGTGGCCGACATGGGTCTGGCCGCTGGCGTACTGACCCAGAGCGAAGCAGAGCTGCTGCGCCGCGCCGAGGTAAGTCGCCTGCGCACCATCAACGTCGATGATTTTGACCCCATCGATCTGGTGGCCAACAAGCAGCTGTTCACCGCCGCGCCCTACCACCACGCGGCCTGATCAACACCGGCAATGATCCCATGTCAGCCCGATCGGGTTGCCATGGGGTCAACCACTAATCCCTCTCCAGGCGCGCTGACACTCAATGAAATTGATTGATCAGCCACTGTAACCGCTCTCGTGGCAGCGGCTCTTCTTCGAAAAAGTTCTGCATCCTCAATAGGGTGATCCCGCCAAATCCGGGGGTCATTCGCAAGGCATTGGCCATCTGCTGCCAGCCCTGTTCACCATAGAGTTCACCGGCGAGGGCATTTTCGCCCATCAAGGCGATACCCAGCTCATGGGCGGCGGCGGCAAACCACCCCACCAGATCAGCGGCCCGCGAATAGCCTTCATAATCCTTATTGATCATCTCCAGGCAGGTAAAATGCACCACCACCCGATGACGATAACCTGAGGGTACCAACTGCTCCAGGAGTTGCAGATATTCGCGCTGATTGGTGGGCCCGAGAGTGGGATGGGGGCGGATCAGACCGGCTGTGATCTCCGCTACCCGCGGGGAGGCCGGATCGCTGATCTCCCAATGGATGCCGGGGATCTTGATGCCAATCGGCACCGCCGCCCAGCGGCCAACCGCAAACAATGCCAGCGCCGCCTGCAAGATCCGCTGACCATGGGTGACCAGAGCAGCGTGATACCAGCCAAGAAACTCTCGGGCCCAGGCCGAATAGACATACTCCTTGTTGTTAAACAACGCGTCGGCCAGTGGCATGGGAATATCTTCAAATGCGCGGTAGTGAGTGCCGAAGGCATAGTTGAGCGCCTCGACCGTGGGGTAGCGCTCGCTCAGATGACGCCGCCAGTCCCGCTCGGCTAGGGGGCTGTAGCACTGCAATGTGCCCCGGTTGGGGTAGTTACCCCAATCATGGGCATTGTAACTGGGATAGCGCAGCTCACCGGCCGGTCCCAGACTGATATTGATTTCGGCGATCATCCCGGCCCGGGCGGCAAAATGCTCACGAAATGCCGACATGAACCGCTCGTAGTAGGGCTGCACATAAGGGTCCGCCCACAACGAGATGTACTCCATCGAGGCGTCACCGGTCTCACTGACATATTGCAGATCCCGCACCGAATCAAGCTCGGGGTGGTTCTCGAGCAACCGACCCCACAACCACAGGGGAATGGTCTGCATAAAATCATCGTTAACATTGCCACCGGCCTGATGAAACGACAGGATCGGCACCCAGCGCATATCGTGCTGCGCCAATAATGCGACCAGACGATCATAATAAGTCCAGTCAAACACACCGGCTTGCCGCCCTTCGATCAAGCCCCACCACAAATCAGTAGAGATAGCGGTCACCCCCATCCGACGCAGCGCGCGGACCTGATCCGCAAACTGTTGCCATTCAGCTTCTGACAGCAGCTGACGCCGATTGGCTACTTTCAGGTGCAGCGGCCCCATCACCCGAAACTCGCGGTGATTCAGACGTGAAACCTGACCCTGGCCATGACGCAGTCGGGTCAGTTGGCGCAACCGCGTTTCACCAACCTGTTGATCCATCAAAATATCGAGGTCTCTGATCACCCAACCATCGTAGGCCTCATGCTGGATCACGGTATTCATCAGGTGTTCCCATTGCGGATGATCATCAAGCACCAACTGACGCTGACTTTCTGCCAGCAGGGGGATCCCCAGCGCCACCGCAGCAGCTTGCCAATGCGCCATCAGAGAGGGGGCAGGCTCCCCTTGGCAAGCCCCGGCGCCGGTCAGCAACAATCGGCAGCGAGCGCGCACTTGGCTGGGGATCAATTGTGTCAGCACGGAAGCAAACCGCGGGGCGCTATCGGGTGCCACTATTTCTGCTTCTACTTCTACTTCTGCTTCTACTCCCGGCAACCCCAAACCGGCGATCAGGGCTGCACTGTGCTCATCCCCGTTTCTGAGCAGGGGCAAGCGCCCGGACAACCTGACCCCCAGCGAGGCCGCCTGCCAGCGATCGCAAAAGACCCGATCGGCCAGTGTCAGGAGCTGGTTACCGTAATGGGCCAACGAGGCTTGATACCAGTGATAAAAATCTGCTTGCGCCACCCCCGCCTTGCCCGCCAGCAACGCCGCGGTGATCTCGACCAACTGCTGCTTCAATACCGTCAAGTTAGCCAAATCCTGTTCGCCACACTGCCAGGCTTGTTGCCAAGCCGTTAAAGAGCCATAGCGAGCCAGTTGGGTGGTACGCAGATCGACCAGCGCCTGCTGGCTGAAACAGGGAAAATCAGCCGCCAGCCCCTCACCGGCATAATAACCGAGCAGGGGATAACGCCACTCCCCCTCGGGGCCAATACCGAGGATCACATGCGGGACCATATCGGCAAAATCGGCCAAGTGATCAGCAAACCCTTGCAAAAATTGCGTAAACAGTGGCTTGGTGTAGGAAAGCCCCCAAAACGAGGTGAGCGCCACACTGTCACGGCCATACTGGTCGAGGAAACTGAAGGTATCGAGGGGGGCGCCGACGGGCAGCTGTTGCTGCAAACGCCCCCACAGCCAACCCGGCAGCAAGGTCATATAACGACTGTCGTTCATCCCCCTGGCCACCAGCGAGAGATCTGGTATTACTTTGAGTCCCAACTGGCGCGCCATAGCGAATAATTGCCGATAGGGCCGCCAACTGGCTGCATCGCTGGCCTGCTCCGGTGAAAATGGGGCAACATGGCGCCAACTGATGGGCACCACTACGGCATCCACCCCGCTCTGACGAGCCCGCTGCAACTGCTGGCGCAACGCCTCTGACAGCGCCGGAGTGTCGGGCAGCTGTAACAAGTTGCGGCTCAGGCTGACACCAAGATGAACCCATAACTGTAGCGGTGCGTGTGTTGTTGTCATCACTCTGTGCCTGTCCTTAGTGGCAAGATATGACTGACGGTGTACAGGGTAATCCTCCCGGTACGCAAATCTGGTACGCTTTTCAAGCACCCGAAATGTGACCGGATTCACCGTTTATCATTGTTTACGGCCCAATCCACCGCTCTGTGGCTGTCGATGGTCGCAGCACACTCCCCCCTGATACGACAACCGACACGGGGGCACTTGATCCAGCGGCAATTAATTGAGATGTTAAAAAAGCGCAGCTTGCCAACATGCATGCGAGTGAATGTGGCCCACCCCCAAAGCCTTCGAGCGAATACCGCGATCCAGTCGGAAAATACCATGACTCTTGAACAGTTGATCACCTGGCGCCGCGACCTGCACCGACTGCCGGAAGCTGCCTGGAAAGAATTTCGTACCACCAGCCTGATTGCCCACCATCTGTGCGAACTCGGCTATCAGATCGTTCTTGGCGACAAACTGATGGCCAGCAATCTGATGATGGGGCGCGATCTCGATGTCGCCGCTGAAAAAAACCGCGCCCTGAGCCAAGGGGCACATCCCGACTGGCTGGCACGCATCGGCGATGTCACCGGGCTGATGGGAGAGCTGGATACCGGCCGTCCTGGCCCCACCCTCGCCTTTCGCTTTGATATCGACGCGGTGGAGGTAGAAGAATCCGACGCCGAGCAACACCAGCCTGCACAAGAGGGATTTGCCTCTCGCAACAGAGGCTGGATGCATGCCTGTGCCCACGATGGCCATACCGCCATCGGCATGGGGCTGGCCAGCCAATTGATGGCGACGAAAGATCAACTGTGCGGCCGCATCAAGCTCTTCTTCCAACCCGCCGAAGAGGGGTGCCGCGGTGGCAAGGCGCTGGCTGCCGGTGGCGCACTCGATGACGTGGATGCCTTACTCTCACTCCATATCGGCATTCATGCTGGCAGTGGCGAGCTGGTGATCAACCCCACCGAGTTTCTCTGCTCCACCAAGTTCGATGTTCACTTCCTGGGCACCGCCGCTCACGCGGGGCTCGAACCCAACGCCGGCCACAATGCGCTGGCAGCCGCCTGCATGGCCACCACCGCCATGCTCGGTATTCCCCGCCACCGCGACGGCATGACCCGCATCAACATAGGCCAGCTCCATGGCGGCAGCGGGCGCAACGTCATTCCCGATCACGCCCTGTTGCAAGGGGAAACCCGTGGTGCCGACAGCGCCCTCAATGACTACATGTTTGGTCAGGTGCAACGGATCGTCGAAGGTACCGCCCTCGCCCACGACGTCACCTATCGCATCATCAAACAGGGTGAAGCCATTGCCCTGGAGAACAGCCCGGCGCTGCAAGCTGAAGTGGCGGCACTGGCCCGCAAACAGGGGCTCGCCACCATCCAGACTCGCCGCTTTGGCGCCAGCGAAGATGCCGGTTTTCTGATGGAGCGGGTACAAAAACAGGGGGGTGAGGCGGCTTATCTCATTCTGGGCGCCGATCTGGCGGCGCCCCATCACCACAACGCCTTCGATTTCGATGAGCGGGTGATGCAAAGCGGTGTCGATCTGCTGGCCAGCTGGGCACGCGCCCGTCTGGGAGGCGCATCCGAATAAGAAAAAAGGCGGGAGCCGCCACTGCGCAGCTCCCGCCCGATCAACCGAGCCACAATCAGCATAATGCCGCGTGGGATTATCCTGTGGTCAACAGACCCCTGATCACGTCTGCATCTATCTGGGCCACCTGATGCTGATCCCCCAGCACCCCTTCGGCCAGTTCCCGTTTCTGGGCATGCAGGGCTACTATTTTTTCTTCCACCGTCTGCTCGCACATCAGACGATAAACGGTTACGGGCTCAGTCTGACCAATACGATGGACCCGATCACTGGCCTGATCTTCCACTGCGGGATTCCACCAGGGATCGAGATGGATCACTGTGTCGGCCTCGGTCAGATTGAGCCCGGTTCCTCCCGCTTTCAAACTGATCAAAAACAGCGGTATCGCCTGGGTTTTGAAGCGCTCTATCGCCTGTTGCCGTTGTTTGGTACTGCAAGAACCATCGAGATAGCAGTAGTCGAGGTCGGCATCTGCCAGGCGCTGGCGCAGCAAGGTCAGCAGATCGACAAACTGGCTGAACACCAGGATCCGGTGACCGTTATCAATCGCCTCCAGCGCCAGCTCCATAGCGGCATCCAGCTTGCTTTGCGGTTGTTGCCAATCAGGCAATATCAAGGCCGGAGAGCAGCAGATCCGGCGCAACCGGGTGAGATTACTCAGCATCAGCATCAGGTTGTGCCCTTCACCACTCTCCATCTGGCTCACTGCTTCGCGGCGGCTCGCCTCATAAAGAGCCTGCTCCTCTCCAGACAGCTCGACGTGGTGCACAATCTCGGTCTTTTCCGGCAACTCGGCCAACACTTCGCGCTTGAGGCGACGCAACACAAAGGGGGCGATCACCCCTTTCAGCTGGGCAAGATGGGCGGGGTCCCGACTCGCCTTGCCAAAGCGTTGTTTGAATTGAGTTTTATTACCCAAAAGGCCTGGGTTAATGAAGTTGAACAAGCTCCAGAGCTCCCCGAGATGGTTCTCGACCGGGGTGCCACTGAGGGCGAGTCGAAACGCACCATCCAGATTGAAGAGCGCCTTGGCGCGCGCCGTGCTGGCATTTTTAATCTGCTGCGCCTCATCCGCTACTATGGTGGCCCATGATATGTCGCCGAGCTCGCCATGACTGGCCACCAGCCCATAGGTAGTCAACAAGAGGGCTCCGGGCCCCAGGTTGGCGAGAGCGGCCCCCCTGTCTTGCTGCTCATTGAGCACCTGCACCGTGAGATCCGGTGCAAAACGGGCCGCTTCATCACACCAGTTGGCCAACAGAGACTTCGGCACTATGACCAGCGCGGGGCCCTGCTCTTTTCTAAGGCGCAGCAGGGTCAACGCCTGGATGGTCTTGCCCAACCCCATGTCATCGGCAAGACAGGCGCCGAAGCGGTGAAGCGCCAGATTGGCCATCCACTGCACACCCACCTGCTGATACTCCCGTAGCGGAGTCATCAACTCAGCGGGGCAATGGGCCTCCTGACGCCAGGCATCGGTCAGGGTTTGCCACCCTTGATCCCCGCTGACCGCCCCTTGTTCAAGCAGGTGCATCAAGGGATACGCCAACCGCTGACTCACCTGCTGCTTCTCATCTACCAGTGCTGCCAACGTAGTCAGACGAGCCAGCAGCCCCTCACTGAGCATCATATGGGCCTGTTTGCCCTCCAGCGTGATATAGCGTCGCCCGCTGCTGATCTGACGCAATAACAGGCGCAGATCCAGCACCTGCTGCTGATCGACCAGCAGCTCACCATCGATGGCAAACCACTCCTGCTGCTGCTCAATGCGTAGCGTCAGCGCCTCCTCGCCAATCAAACTGACCCGTTGACTGTCGCTGTGCCATTGCAGGCGAACCCCAAGATCGTCCAGCGCCGCGAACCGTTCCAGCATGGGGATCAGCTCGACGCCGCTCAGCGACCAGGGGCCCTTGCCAGCCAGCCCGAGTGCCTTGACCACTTTTTTGGCCAGTGCTCTCTCTTGCTTCAATGTCCGCTGCCAGTAGTGATGTGGCGTTTGCCAATCCTTGATGAACTCGGCGCCATTGCCCAAAGGGATGGCTTTTCCTCCGGCCAGCTGGTTTACCAACTGCAGGTTGAGGGTCTCTTTTTGCAAGTCAGCCAACACCACGGCATCGACAGGACAAGCGCTGAGTCGGGTATGGCTGGCCAGCTCAGGATGGTCGCAGATCCAATCCAGCTGCGGTATTTGATTGAGGGCATCGGCCAGTTTTGGCAATGCTTCGGCAGGCAACTCGGGCATGTTCTCGAAATAGGGCAACAACTCTTGCACTGGTTCCGGTACCGCCTCCACTTGCCATAGATCGGCGGCAATGGGCATGATCTTCTTGTGCGCAGTCACCGCAATCGCTTTGCCATCGCTCATCAAGGTGGCTTGCCAGCGGCCCTCCAGCTCCCTGATGGCCAGCAATGGCGAGTTCAACAGCAGGGCAAGCGGGGTGCCCTCGCTGGTTTGCAACCGGGGATGCTCAGCCAGCAAGCGCAAGGTCGCGATATCGGGACCATGGAAATAACTGCGTTGCATCCGATGTGCAATCTGCAAATCTTTCTCATCCGCCACCTCGGGATAGAGGTTATCGACATCCCACATGTTGTGAATGAGGCGACCACTGCTCCAGCCACCCTTGACGCTCTCTTTTTGCAGGCGACAGACCAGCTCATTACCCCGCGAGCCCAGTTGCCATACCAACCGCTCACGCTTTGGCTGCGGGCCCCGAGAGGATGGCAAGGCGGCAAGCCAGCGCTCCCACTGCTCAGGACGGGAAACAGTGAAGATAGCAAGCGTCGTCGGTCGCGCCAGCAGCAGGCGCAACAGATCCTGGCAAAGCGCCATCAACAGGTGCTGGGGAGGCGCACTCAAAAAGGGCTCCACCTGCCAGTCAGCCAGCTGAGTTGCCCCCTGCCGGTTCTCCTGCGCTGCCCAGATGAGACAAAGGGCAAGCCAGAGTTGGCCAAACGGTACATAAGATTGCGGCGTAAATGCCTCCAGTTCACCGCGCCACTCAAGTAATACCTGGTCGATAAAAGCGACTGTCTTGCCATCCAGCAAGTCCACATAACTCACTAACCAAGGCATCTGCTTTTTGGCCCATGTCAGCACCTCCTTTTGCCAACGGGCCAGATCCGCCCCCATTACCGCCATCAGGCCAAGCCAAATGATCGTCAACGCCCCCGGGAAGAAGCCCTTCTGTTTGGAATTTGTCCGCCAGTCAAATAGCGCCTGTTCCAGTACGCGACACTGAGCGCCGGCTTCTCCCCGATAGTCGCGCAATAACCCGACAAGATTGGCTGCACTCCAGGGGCACTCGTACTCCCGATCCAGCAGCAAGTTCTCTTGCTCGAACTGCATATACGAGAGGCGCTCGGCCATGGCTATTCCTTCGCCCGCCATCCTCAGGTCACCCCAGGGATACAAGGCTTGTCCGCCAAGGAACTCCTCCTCTTGCCAGCACTCAACAATGATCTTCTGCAGCGCCAGCGAGAGATTACCAAACACCCGTGTTGCACCAGAGGCGCCAAAAACCGCCTTGTCGTTTGCGCTCAATCCCCCCCGATACCACTGGGCTCCTTTTCCATCCATCAGGTTAGTGGCCATGGAAGACCAGTTCCAACTGGAAAACTTCAGTACGCCAGGCAGATCTTGGGGGTGGTTGAAATGGAGATAGAGCAGATACCAGAATCCCTCTATCGCCAGACAGTAAGGACCACCTTTCTCCCGATGGATCATCTCGGCATCCACCAACTCGGCCAGCGCAGCCTTCTCCGCTTGCTTGAGCGAATGACCAAACGAATAGCCAAGCTGAGTCAGCGTGCATTGGTGGTGTCTGGCCACATAAAAGAGGAGTTGGTTATGGATGGACGTAAATTGCATGGCCGTTATCTCGACACAAAAGAAAAGGGGGAAGAACGAAGGCTTAATTCATGAGCTCGGTGGGAACTACTCGCCCCGCTTGCGGTGGGCATCGGGTCGGCCGCCAGTGACGCTATCGGCCCTCCCCTCCTCTTTGGCTCTCTCGGCGCGCTTTTTGCGCATCTCGCGCGGATCGGCGATCAGCGGACGATAAATCTCGATGCGATCCCCATCGTGCAACTGCTCGCTCCCTTTCACCGGACGGCTGTAGATGCCGAACTTGTTGACCGCCAGATCGATCTCGGGGTGCTTTTGCACTATGCCCGACTGCTCGATGGCCGCCAGCACGCAGGTCTCGGGCGCCACCCGCAGCACGATCACCGTCTGCTGCTGCGGCAAGGCGTAGACCACCTCGATATTGAGCTGGTCAGACACCGTATACCTCCTTCGCCCGCTTGGAGAAGGCAGAGACCATGGCGCTCACCAGATCGCGAAATACCTGGCCGAACGCCACCTCGATCAGCTTGGAGGTGAATTCGAAATCGAGATCAAACTCCACCTTGCAGGCATCCACATCGAGCGGGGTAAAGGTCCACCAGCCCGCCAGCTTGCGGAACGGGCCATCCACCAGCTCCATCCTGATCTGACGGTTCACATCCAGCTGATTGCGAGTGGTAAAGGTCTTGGCAATCCCCGCCTTGGCCACATCGACCGACGCCATCATGTAGTCATCGCCAGCCTCGTGGACACGGCTGCCAACACAGCCAGGCAAAAACTGCGGATAGGCATCCACATCGTTAACCAACTTGAACATCTGTTCGGCACTGAACATCACCAGGGCACTGCGCGTAATTCGGGGCATGGCTTTTCCTCATCCAATCAGCGCGATTTTATCACCATGTTTCGGGTTGTGGAGGTAAAACCTCGACCAAACCGCTCAGAAAGCCATCACTTGACCCGCTGCGCGTTTTACAGCCGCCCCGGCCTACGTATAATACGAGCCTCCTAGTCATTGCCGGAAATCGCCCGTCATGAGCAAAAAAAACAGTAAAAACAAAGCCGGGTCCAGCACCATTGCACTCAACAGAACCGCGCGCCACGAATACTTCATCGAAGAGAAGATCGAAGCGGGTCTGTCCCTACAAGGGTGGGAAGTCAAATCCCTGCGGGCGGGCAAGGCCAACATCAGCGAAGCCTATGTCATCTTCCGCGATGGCGAGGCCTACCTGTTCGGCTCCAGCTTCCTGCCACTGCAAGCGGCCTCCAGCCACGTGGTATGTGACCCGACCCGGACCCGCAAACTGCTGCTGAGCCGTCGTGAACTCGACAAGCTCGAAAGCCTGATTGCCCGTCAGGGCTACACCATAGTTCCCCTCGCCCTCTATTGGAAACAGTGCTGGGTCAAGGTCGAGATCGGTCTGGTGAAGGGCAAGAAAGAGCACGACAAGCGCGAAGATACCAAGGCCCGCGAATGGGATCGGGAAAAAGCCCGCATCATGAAGAACAAGCATCGCGGCTAACCTGCTACTAGCAGGATCAGGACGCCAGTTCACCTTCCCCCAGCGCAGCTGGCTCTTCAGGCTCAGCTGCGTACAATAAATCGGCAAACAGACTGGCTGCCAGAGGGAATGGGTATCAACGCCTTGCTATGACAGCATTTTTGCGTACAATCGCAATTAACAACTTGGGGCTGATTCTGGATTCGACAAGATTCACGAAACCCAAGGTGCATGCCGAGGTGCGGTAGGCCTCGTTAATAAACCGCAAAAAAATAGTCGCAAACGACGAAAACTACGCACTAGCAGCTTAATAACCTGCATAGAGCCCTTCTACCCTAGCTTGCCTGTGTCCTAGGGAATCGGAAGGTCATCCTTCACAGGATCGTGTGGAAGTCCTGCTCGGGGCGGAAGCATTAAAACCAATCGAGCTAGTCAATGCGTGGCGTGTCTCTCCGCAGCGGGTTGGCGAATGTAAAGAGTGACTAAGCATGTAGTACCAAGGATGTAGTAATTTTGGACGGGGGTTCAAATCCCCCCAGCTCCACCAAACGTTTGGAAAGGGCCACCTCGCAAGAGGTGGCCCTTTTTTATTTGTTCATCTGGTTCACAAAGACCCAACCTGTTGGCTTTTCTCTTGGGAAATACCAAACACTTTTGAATTTTACAAAATAGTGTTTCGCAAAGGCTCCTCTCTTTGAGAGTAAGTGTCGTAACAGC
Organism: Aeromonas fluvialis; assembly: GCF_000819885.1. GTDB lineage: Bacteria > Pseudomonadota > Gammaproteobacteria > Enterobacterales > Aeromonadaceae > Aeromonas > Aeromonas fluvialis. The sequence continues at coordinate 272 of NZ_CDBO01000020.1, read as the reverse complement.
AGCACCCATATCACCGTAGTCATATGAACAGTCTTCTTACGCTGAAGTTTCCATTACTCCATTGTTTTTGATAGGGTATTTCCACTTTGCTTATCGGTGCTTCCCTCATGTCCATCGCTTACTACGATCAGCACGCCCGTGCATTTGCCGACAGTACCCTGAGTGTCGATATGCAGCCTCTCTATCAGCACTTTTTGCCGCTGCTGCCACCCGGTGGCCATATCGTCGATGCCGGTTGCGGCAGTGGTCGGGACAGCGGTGTTCGTCAAGAT
>NZ_CDBO01000019.1 GCF_000819885.1 Aeromonas fluvialis | reverse complement strand
TTGGGATGTTATTGGGTGATCGACATGGATGTTATTACGCGATCGGCATGAATGTTATTGAGCGATCGCCATGTGTGGGAATACGCAGATGACTTCACCGGCTGAGCGGTTCGAGCGCAATAAGATGAGCGTTCTGAATAGGATGAACTGGGATCGATGCCCGTGAGTGTGTCAGAAAAGAGAAAGCCCCGTCGATACGGGGCTTTGTGCTTGATATTGGTTGAGGGGCCTGGCGAGCAAGCCCGCTGTCATCAATGCAGTATGTCGCCCATAAAATAGGCAAGCAGGGTCAAAATGACGGTGAAGACCAGGTTCAGCACCAGGCCTGCCCGCATCATCTCACGCTGCTGGATATGGCCACTGGCGAAGACAATGGCATTGGGCGGGGTAGCTACCGGCAGCATGAAGGCGCAGGAGGCGCCGACAGCGATCAGCACTGAGACGACAATGGGAGAGACTCCCAATGCTTCTGCGACCCCGGCAAACAGGGGTACCAGCAGCGCAGCGGTAGCGGTGTTGGAGACCAGCTCGGTCAGGAACACCACGAAGGCGGCAAGACAGAGCAGGATGACGAAGATCGGCATGGCAGAGAGGGCACTGGAGAGGTTCGCGGCCAGGAAAGCGTTGGCTCCGGTCTGTTTGAGAATGGCACTCAGCGTCAGGCCGCCGCCGAACAGCAGCAGTACGCCCCAATCGGTGTTCTGGTTGATGTCATCCCAACTGGCGACACGGCTGACGGCGATGGTGATGATGGCACCCATGGCGATAAGGGCATCAAATTGAGGGGTCCCTCCCAACGCCTGGGCAATAGGCTGGGAGCCAATCCACAACAGCACAGTGGTCAGAAAGATCAACAGGGTCACCTTGCGCTGGCCAGTCCACTCAATGGTCACTCGCTCGGTGCTGACCTGATGTGAGAGGTTGGGGCGGGTCACCAGATAGAGCAGGCCGATGCCTACGGGCATGAAGATAAGGACTACGGGGATGCCAAATCTCATCCAGTCGGTAAAGCCTAGACCCATTTGGGCTGCTGCAATGGCATTGGGCGGACTGCCTACCAGGGTGCCAATGCCGCCAATACTGGCGCTGTAGGCAACGCCAAGCAAGACGAAGACCAAGGTGCGACGCTCCTTATGGAGGTCGAGACCTTTGAGCATGCCAAGGGCCAGCGGCATCATCATGGCGGCGGTGGCGGTATTGCTGATCCACATGGAGAGTGCCGCCGTGATACTGAAGAGTACGATGGCAGCCCAGCCGAGGTGTCCCTTGGCGAGCTGCATGACCTTACCGGCAATCTGGGTGTCTAGCCCCTGCTTGGAGAGCGCTGCCGCCAGGGCAAAACCGCCAAAGAAGAGGAACAGCACCGGGTTGGCGAAGTCGGTCAACGACTTGCTCATATCAAACACCCCGAGCAGGGTGGCAAGCACCGGGATGGAGAGCGCGGTGATAGTGATATTCACCGCTTCGGTCAGCCAGAGAATGGCGATAAAGAGCAGAATGGCCAGCCCCTTGTTGACCATGGGGTCAAAAGGGAGCCAGGCGAGCATGGCGCATAGCAGGAGGAGATCAAAGATGACGATCCCGGTCTTGATATCCAGCCAACGAGATGGAGTTGCGGGTACAGACGATGTGTGCATATCGTTCTCTCGGTTAATTTATGGTTGTTTTTGTGTTGCCGAGATTACATCCATTCACTTGTTTGAAACAGACTCACATGGTGAAAATCAGCCTCTACTCACATACTCATTGATAAAATCAGGAAAAAATACATAAAAACAACGCCAATGAAACATAATTCAAACATCCATGAGCTGTGCCAGCCACTGTTTGAACATGTTTTTAGCAGATGCCCCGTAAACCCTCGCCCAATCGGGCGGGGAGATAAGGGGAGCTAATCTGGAGTGTTCTGCGAGGCCACATACGCCTTGAGCGTTTCAATAGTGGCCCCGCCAGCACTGCAAGCAAAGTAAGAGCGCGACCACAGCACCCCACTATTACTCTGCT
>NZ_CDBO01000018.1 GCF_000819885.1 Aeromonas fluvialis | reverse complement strand
GGCCCCCGCAACCAACTTTCTGAACGTTCCCTTCCTGTATTGCCAATCATTGAACAATCCTTCTTGATGCTCGTCACCATCTGGTGATTGCTGCTATTTCTGACGCTGTTGCAAGACCAAAACTGGTCGCCTCAACCATTTGTTGGGTATCATCAGGTATCTCTTCATGGATGAGGCATGCGCCTGTGATCACTCCCTTCACCTATCTTCCTCCTGCTATTGAAAGCCGGGATGCCACGCTGGCCGAAGCCCTTGCCCAAGGGCTGCCGTTGCAACTGCTGCTGATCGCCGAAGAGCAGAAGGAGTCCTTGCTTTCGCTCCCCGCCCTTGCGGGTCTCCAGACCCAGCTTGCGCTGGGGAAAAAAGCGCCCTTTACCCTGATGCATGGCAATACCCTGTTGCAAGTGATGTTTGTGGCCGGCAGTGTGACGCGGGATCACCGCCTCTATAAACAGGTCAGAGGCTGGATTGCTCCTCTCTCTGGGCTCAATGTGGAGAGGCTCGGGCTGCATCTGGAGGGTTTTTCCCCCTCCGAGCGAGTGATGCTGGCCGAAGTGATGCTGTCGGCCCTGCTTGCCGCCAATATTTCGTTGCCCACCAGCAAGCGCCGCAGTGAAAGCAGCTGGAGCTATCAGCAGATCAAGGTTTCACCCGCGGTGGTGCTGGACTTGGCACGCCTCTACAGCGAAGCGGGGGGCAACGGGCTGGCTCGCCATCTGGCGGTGTTGCCTGCCTCCGAGCTGACGGCCGCCAGCTATCGCGAGTTTGTCAGCAAGCTGGCGCAAGATGAGGGGTGGCAGTGTCATCACTATGATCAGGCGCAGCTGGCCGAGCTGGGGGCGGGGGCGTTTCTGGCCGTTGCTCGTGGCTCGGAAGACAATCGGGGGGCCATGGTCAAGCTCAGCTACTACCCGCCCAAGCCGGTGCGCCGCATTGCATTGGTGGGCAAGGGGATCTGCCATGATTCCGGTGGCTATAACCTCAAAGTCTCCGGCAGCATGTATGGTATGCATCTCGACATGGGGGGCAGTGCAGTGGCGCTCGGTACACTCTACGCTATCAGCCGGGCCCGGTTGCCCTACGAGGTACACTGCTGGCTGGCCATTGCCGAGAACCATATCGGCCCTCATGCCTATCGTCCCGGTGAGGTGGTGACTGCCATCAATGGCACCTCCATCGAGGTGGTCGATACCGATGCCGAAGGGCGAATGGTACTGGCCGATACCCTGGCAATGGCGGTGCAGGATACTCCGGATCTGCTGCTTGATTACGCAACCCTGACCGGGGCCTGCAAACGGGCGCTGGGTAGCCGCTACAGTGGCGTCTTTACCAATCGCAGCGAATGGATGACATCACTGGTCAATCTGGGTCAGCGCAGCGGTGAGCGGATCTGGCCCTTCCCGCTTGATGACGATTACGACGACAACATCGAGAGCGAGTGGGCCGATCTGTTGCAGTGTGCGCCGGGCAGTTCGCCGGATCACATCGATGCGGCCCGTTTCCTCGCCCACTTTGTACCCGAGCAGACCCCTTGGCTGCACTTCGACCTGAGCGGTTTTCGCAACAAGGGGGGTAATGGGGTGGTCTCCAGCGAAGTGACCGGCTTTGGCGTGCGTCTCACGCTGGATCTGCTGGCCAGCCCGCTAGGCAGAGTTGGTCGCCAAGCTTCTGAACAATCTGAATAATAACAAGGAGTTCTGTGAAACAACCAAGCTATGACTGGGTGCTGTTCGATTTGGATGAAACCCTACTCGATTTTCCGGTCGCCTCAGCGCTGACGCAAACCCTTCGAACCTATGGTGTCGAGGCCGATGACGCCATCATGGCGCAGTACCATGCTATCAACCATGGGCTCTGGCAGCAGTACAACGATGGCGAGATCGATGCGACGGCGCTGCAGCAGACCCGCTTTGCCCTGTTTGCCCAACAGGTTGGGGCCGACCCCATGGCGATGAACAATACTTTTCTGGCGCAGATTATTGCCCTGAGCATGCCTCTCGACGGGGTTGTCGAAACCTTGCAGCAATTGCGCAGCAAGGTGCGGATGGGGATCATCACCAATGGTTTCAGCGTGCCCCAGCGTGGCAGACTCGGCAAATTGGGTTGGAGCGAGTGGTTCGAACCCCTGGTCATCTCTGACGAGATCCGGGTAACCAAGCCGGCGCCGGCTATTTTCCAGCACACTCTCTCCCTGATGGGGCAGCCGGATCCGGCCAGGGTGCTGATGGTGGGGGATAATCCGAAAACCGACATCGCCGGAGCGGCGACGCAGGGACTGGCAACCTGCTGGTATAATCCGGGCAAGCAGCGTGGTGAGTGTGATGCTACCCACGAGATCCATCATTTCTCCCATCTCGCCGGCATTGTGCTTGGTCGGTAGTGCTCCTTAAGTCGTGGTCGAAGCGCTATTGAACGGAATAAAAGGAACCTGCGTAGGGAACGGGAGAGCCATCGGCTCTCCCGTTGTCATTCGGCGAGCCACTTGAGCGCGTAGCGGGTCAGGTTCTGCTGATATTCGGGGCTTTGCTTGAGTTGAGCGATGGCTTGATTGAGTCGATCCAGCTGGGCTTGTGACGTACTTTTTTTGCTGAGCATCAGGTGGACTGGTGTGCGTTCGATATGAAGCAAGATATGGAGTTGCGTATTCCCACGCATGGCGATCGCTCAATAACATTCATGCCGATCGCGTAATAACATCCATGTCGATCACCCAATAACATCCCAA
>NZ_CDBO01000017.1 GCF_000819885.1 Aeromonas fluvialis | reverse complement strand
AATACCGTTAGGGCAAGTACGTCGATTTAACGGCGCTTACGCAGATGTGGCTTAACGCCTGCCCTTGCCACCCTTATTGCCAGCGAGTGCCTGCTTTCTGGCGCGCTGCTTCTGGGCGGCCTTGCTGTTGCGGCGCGGCTCGGGCTCGAAGCGGGTCAGATCCGGCTCAAAGCCCGGGAACCACTGCTGGGGCAGGCGGGTGTCGAGCACCGCCTCCACCTTCTCCAACAGCGGCGCATCTTCCGGGCTGAACAAGGTGATAGCGAGCCCCTTGTTGCCCGCGCGTCCGGTACGACCGATGCGGTGGACGTAATCCTCCGCCACAAACGGGAATTCAAGGTTAATCACATAACTGAGATCCGAGATATCGAGGCCGCGGGCCGCCACGTCGGTGGCGACCAGCGCCTGCAGGGTACCGGCGCGAAACTCCAGCAGCACTTTTTCCCGCGCGCTTTGCGACAGATCGCCGTGGAAGGCCAGCGCATTGATGCCTGCCTTGCCGAGCTGCTGGGCCAGCTTGTCAGCCCCCTGTCGGGTGCGGCTGAAGATAAGCGCCGGTGCCCACCCTTTCACTTTCAGCATGTGCTCGACCAGCGCCAGCTTGCGATCGCTGTCCACCGTGTAGACCCGCTGCTCCACCTCGGCCGCCGTGGTGTTGCGCGGTGCCACTTCAATTAATTCGGGGTCACGCAGCAGTACCTTGCTCAAGGCAAACAGGTTGTCATCGCAGGTGGCCGAAAAGAGCAGGGTCTGGCGATCCGCCGGGATCTGTTTGAGCAGCGCCTTGATCTCGTCCATAAAGCCCATGTCGAGCATGCGATCCGCTTCGTCAAACACCAGATGGCGGAGGCTATCAAGGCTCAACGCACCCTGACGCAGATGGTCGAGCAGGCGGCCCGGGGTGGCGATCAGCAGATCCACCCCGGCTTGAAGCACCGCAACCTGCGCCGCGATACTCACCCCGCCGTAGACTTGCGTGCTGGTGAGACCGGTGCCCTGACCGTAACGCGCCACACTCTCGGCGACCTGCACCGCCAGCTCGCGGGTCGGCACCAGCACCAGCGCACGGATGGGGCGCGGGGACTCCTCTTGCGGTTGTGTTAGCAACTGATCCAGCAGAGGCAGCACAAAGGCGGCGGTCTTGCCGGTGCCGGTCTGGGCGCCCGCCATCAGATCCCGCCCCGCCAGAATGACCGGGATGGCGCGAGCCTGAATGGGGGTGGGGGCGGCATAGCCGAGCTCGCTCAGGGTCTGCTGCAGACGGGGGGACAGGGCCAGTTCGGCAAAAGAGGCAATGGACATAGAAGGCACCAGTATGGGGTTATCGTGGCCAGCGGCCACAACGACACAATCATCGTGGTCGCGATGGTAACAGAAGCAGGGGGATCGGCAGAAGGCGGCTATGACTCTGCGTCGTCCGGCAACGGGCGGATCAGCCGGATCTCTTTGCCCGTGTAGCAGGCGATGTTGTGCTTGCCGTGCTGTTTGACATGGTAGAGCAGTTCGTCGGCCAGATGCACCGCCTCGGTGATGGTGAGGTAGTCGCGAATGCGGATCACCCCGGCGGAGAAGGTGATGGGGGTGGGCAGCTCGGGGATCCCCAATGGTCGATCCAGCAGGCGGCCAGCGGAGTGGATCATCATCTCGTCATTCTCCATCCCATTGAACAGCACGATAAACTCCTCGCCGCCCCAACGGATGGCGCTATCCACTTTGCGGATATTGCTTCTGAGGTGGCGGGCAAAGGCGACCAGTGCCAGATCCCCGACGCCATGGCCATAGGTGTCGTTGATCGACTTGAAGTTGTCGATATCGAGGAGCATCAGGTAGTCGTGCTCGTGGAGCAGACTCTGGCTGAGAATATCTCGGCGCGGCAGCCGGGTCAGGTGGTCGGTGTGGGCCAGGGTGCGCAGCCGCAGATAGAGCTGCTTCCAGGCCACCATGCCCAGTAACAGCACGATGAGATAGACCTTGAAGGCAGCACTTTGCAGGGCCAGCTTGACGAAATCGAACCAGCTGTAGGACCACTTCAGATAGAGATCTTCCCCCGCCTTGGTGCGCATAAAGGGTTTGCTCAGGCAGAGATGCCTCGGGTGGCAGGGCTCGGCGGCTTCAAACGATATGTTGGTGCGGGTCGGGTTGATGGTGTCGAAGGGTCGCAGCACATCGTTAAATGCGTCATCGACGGCGATGTCGATACCGAGCAGCCCGTATTGGTAACCGCCGCGCCCCGACTGATGGATGAAGGGGAAGTACATCACTATGGTGTTGCGCATGCTGAAGCTGTCGATCTCGATATCGGAGACAAAGGCTTCATCGGCGCTGCAGAAAGGGCGGCCGGGCGCAAAGCCGGCACAACCGAAGTAGTGATACCAGGCTGGCAGGGTCATCAGATCCACCGTGATCGGCGTCAGTCTGGCGGGCAGAACATTGTTGTCGGCCACCATGCCGATCAGCCGGTAGTCATTCCTGATGGTGTAGATATTGATCACCTCCGGATAGGAGAGGGCATAGCGGAAGGTGTTGAGGATATTGGCAGCCGGGTATTGCAGCGGAATATCGGCAAAGCGGTATTTGCTTCTCAGGTCGTAGCTATAGAGGTAGTTGGTGTTTGGCTTGTTGCGTACGAGGTGGTTGGGGGACTCCTGCGACCGCTGGTAGGCGAGATAGCTGGTGATGTTCTCCACCTCGAGGATCTTGGCCCGCTGATAGAAGACCTCGAACACGTTCTTCTGCTTGGCGGTGATGAGATCCATATCGTGCCGCAGGCTCTGATAGGTGTAATAGAAGACGCAGCCCAATCCGGTCAGGGCGAGCAGGGCCACTCCGAGCACTTTGAAGATGAACTGGCGAGCAGACGCCGATGGCCAGTAAAGGGTTGGGGATTTACCTGAAAATAAGGTCATAGGAGCCTGGGTGAAGTACCGATAGGGGCGCAGTCGCGATACGGGCAAAGTATACACGGAGGACATCCCGACAGGATCCACCGACAAACCTTGCCAGAAGCTGAAGCCCTCACCACTTAATTTACCCTTACTCCACGATCAGCACGCTCTCGCTTGCCAGATGATGCAGCCACTCCCTGACGATCAGCAGCACGGCGGCAAAGTGCTCGTCGCGGGGCAGCAAGCTGGCAGCGAGGGGATCCCCTTCCGCCATGGCAGCGAGCTGGCCAAAGGCCGGCGGGTAGGGTGACGGGGCCGCTCAGCCAGACCTGGCTGCTCTGTTCACCAACCTCCGGCAGCAGGGTTATCGTCTCCGGTATGGGTGGTGTCATGGGACTGAGCGCCTGTATTGCAAACGTTTTTTGATTCTGCCTTTAATACTCCCGCCGTCGCCGTTTGGCGAACACAATTTCAGCGAGTCGTCCCTCACTTTGTTGCAAACCTCTTGCAAAAAAATCCATTGGTGGCAGTCTGGATGTCTAAATTGCTGTTGCCGTTTCGTTATCCTCAGATGATTCAGGAGTTCAGATATGGATATTCGCACCGCTCCTCGCGCTATCGCGCTTGCCCTCATGCTGGCCAGTGGCATCGCCGCCGCCAACGAAGCGCTGGTGATCCAGACCGATTTCGGCCTCAAGGATGGGGCCGTGTCGGCCATGAAGGGGGTCGCTTTCGGGGTGGATCGCACCCTGCCGCTCTACGACCTGACCCACGAGATCCCGGCTTACAACATCTGGGAAGCCTCCTACCGCCTCTACCAGACTCTGCAGTATTGGCCCAAGGGGACCGTGTTTGTCAGCGTGGTGGATCCCGGCGTAGGTACCGATCGCAAGTCGGTGGTGCTCAAGACCAAGAGCGGCCACTATATCGTCACGCCGGACAACGGCACCCTGACTCTGGTGGCCGAGCACTTCGGCATCGAGGCGGTGCGCCAGATCGACGAGAAGCTCAATCGTCTCAAGGGTTCGGAGAAGTCCTACACCTTCCACGGCCGCGATGTGTACGCCTACACCGGCGCACGGCTTGCCTCCGGCGCCATCAGCTATGAGCAGGTGGGCCCGCAGTTGCCCGCCGAGGTGGTGAAGATCCCCTATCAGCCTGCGGTAGCCGAGCAAGATGGCTCCCTCAAGGGCACCATCCCGATCCTCGATGTGCAGTATGGCAACGTCTGGAGCAATATCGATGATGCCCTGCTCACCCAGGCGGGGATCAACAAGGGGGATACCGCCTGCATCAAGATCAGCGAAGGGGATGTGGTCAAATATGACGGCAAGGCGCCTTACGTCAGCAGCTTCGGCGATGTGCCAGAAGGACAGCCGCTGGTCTACCTCAACAGCCTGCTACAGGTGTCGGTAGCACTGAATATGGACAGCTTCGCCGCCAAGTATCAGGTGCAATCGGGCGCCAACTGGCATATCAGCCTGAAGACGTGCTCTTGAGCCGCACATATATAAGTAGAGAGAGAAATAGCAACGGGCGCCTCGGCGCCCGTTTTGTTGTCTGGTAATTAAAGAAAAGGATCAGAACTCGTTGGAAAGCGCCTTGTACCCTTTGACCAGATCGATATTGGTGTGAGCCACGTCTTCGGAGAATTCGGCGGCATCGACCGAGACCCGCGGAATATGGGTCAGATCGCTCTGCTGATTGATGCGGGTGGTGGAGGGGACGTAGAACTCCGGCGGCAGATCGCAGCCATCGATCACCGAGTTGTGACGCACCACGGCGCCATCGCCGATATGGCAGTTGAACAGCACGCTGTTGAAACCGATAAAGACCCGGTTCCCCACTTCGCACGGCCCGTGGACTATGCTGCGATGGGCGATGGAGCTGTACTCGCCGATGGTGACGGCGGCGCCGGATTTGGAGTGGATCACCACCCCGTCCTGAATGTTGGAGTTGGCGCCGATGACGATGGGCTCCATCTCGCCGTTGGCATCCACTTCGTCGGCGCGGATCACCGCATAGGGGCCGACGAAGACATTCTCTTTGATGATCACCTTGCCGCAGATGATGGCGGTCTTGTCGATATAGGCGGATTCGTCGATGACAGGCAGATGGCCGGAGGGATTCTTGCGGATCATGGTACATCCTGTTGAAGAAGAAAGCGGACGGGAAACAGGCCGGACGTGCGGGCCCGCCGGAAAGACAGCTTACGCCTTGGCGTCGGGAGGGGAAACCCTTTACTGGTCTGACTCCGACAAGTAGCCTGCGCCAGGCAGGGTGTTTCCTCTGGGAAAATATGGGGGCATGGCTGTTCCCGAGGGTGAAACGGCCCTTTCGCCATTTTTTGCATAACCCTGGATACCAAGATGAAGAAGACTGTTGTGCTGCTCGGCATGCTGCTGGCCCCCTGGTTCTCCTCTGCCGTTCTGGCCAAAGGGGAGGCCGGTGAATTTGACTATTACGCCATGGCACTCTCCTGGTCGCCCGAGTATTGCGCCGTCAAACCGGCCGATCGGAACCAGTGTTCCCGCAAGCTGGGGTTTGTGCTGCACGGTCTCTGGCCCCAGTATCAGCGGCTACCCGAGCAGTTGTACCCGCGAGCGGTTCGATCCCGATATGGAGAGTGAGTTTACCGGGCTCTATCCCAGCCGTTTTCTCTATCGCCATGAGTGGGAGAAGCACGGTACCTGCGCCGGCCTGAGCCAGAGCGACTTTCATCAGCTGGCTAGCGACCTGCGCCAGAAGGTGAAAATCCCGGCGGCCTATCAATCCCCGGAAGAGCCGCTGCGCAAAAGCAGCTTCCAGCTCAAGGCCGATCTGGCGAGCGGCAACGAGTGGCTGGCTCCCGACAACATCACGGTGGCCTGCGCCGATGGTGGCCGCTTTCTGCGGGAGATCTATATCTGCGTCAATAAAGAGGGGACGGATGCGGTCACCTGCTCCGCCGAGATGCAAAAGCGCGAGCGCCACTCCTGTGGTCAGCCGGACTTCCTGCTGCGCAGTGTGCGTTGACACCTTATCTTCATCAGGCCCCTCGCGGGCCTGATGTGCAATGACGGATTGGAAAGGAATCTGACAGATGGATGGCAACAACCGGTTTGGCCCGACAGCGCGGGCCCTGCAGGGAGTGGTGGTCGAATGAGTTCGTTTGGCGAGCTGGGGATACGTTACCCCATTATTCAGGCACCGATGGCCGGAGTGCAGGACAGCGCGCTGGCGCTGGCCGTGACTCGCGCGGGTGGCTTGGGTCCTTGCCTGCGGCCATGCTCACGCCAGCCGAGTTGCGTAGCGAACTGGTACGTCTTGCCCAAAGTGGTCTTGGGCCATTTAGCATCAACTTCTTCTGCCATCAGCCACCGCCGAAAAGGCGGTGGACAGCGGCTTTTCGCCGCTGTGGGCTGGGCAGAATCTATCGGGCTGTCGTGCGCTGCCCGCCATCGAACTGATGGCATCTTGGGTCAACGAAGCCGGTTTGAGCTCAATCCTTCTGTATATATCTTTATGGCAGAAGCGGAGCAGGGGGGCATAGGGTGGCCAGTCGCAAGCTGGTGGGGGGCAATCAGGGGAATATGCCAGCGAAACACCCTGATCCCACACAGCTCTGTGGATAAGTCTGTATAAAGGCTGTGTGTTGATATGAATAACTAAAAAAGTGCACTTTTTTGCAATTTAATTGCTTTAAAGCCTTGCTAATGTGAGCAGGGTCTCTATAATGCGCCTCCATCGACAGGGCAAGCGGCAACGCAGAAAGCCTAGTCGATAGCCTCGAAAAG
>NZ_CDBO01000016.1 GCF_000819885.1 Aeromonas fluvialis | reverse complement strand
GGTCATGGGTAATCAGGAAGTGTTTTATGGTGCAATGCAGCGGCTTGGTCAGTGCGTTGTTCACCACTTAATTGGGCGTTAGTTTTTTTGCATAGGAGTTTAATTTGCCCCCCGTTTTTGCAGAGACAGCTTTATTTATAAAGCTTGGCGATAAAGGCCGTTGGGAAAAGCGATGTGTCGAAGACGGAACCTTGAGACTTGGTTATCATGATCTTGATCATAATGCATGCTTAGATTCTAACTTAGAAATAATGAGGAAGGCATATCCTGATGATTATGATCAAGGTGCTGCTACACGTCATATTGATCAAGTCCTTAAGTTTTATCATGAGCCTGTAACCACTTTGTGGATCACATTTCATTCTGATAGGCTTTGGTGGTGTTTTGCTCAGTGCGGTATAGAACAGCTAGATGATAGATCAAAAATTAGAACTACCATTTCAGGATGGTCTGATAAAGATTTAAAAGGGAGTCCGCTACATAAAAATAGGTTAAGTGGTAAATTATTATCAGTTCAAGGTTTTCAGGGTACTATTTGTAGTGTTAAAGAGAAGAACTACTTGTTACATAACATTAATGGTACAAATGAACCTCATGTTTTAGAAGCAGAAAACGCCGTATCTCATTTAGAAAGTGCTTTAATCCCAATCATTAGAAACTTGCACCCTAAAGATCTTGAAACACTAACAGACTTAATTTTCCGCCAATCAGGATGGCAAAGGTCAGGTGTTGCTGGTGAAGTAGAGAAAGACATTGATCTAGACTTAATTTCTCCAATTACTCAAGAAAGAGTCGCTGTTCAAGTAAAATCTAAAGCGAATTTGGCTACTTATAATAGCTATCGTACAAAGTTTTCAGATATGAGTGGCTTCAGGAAGTTTTATTTCGTCACCCATTCTCCGAATGCCAGTTTAAAATCGGCCATTGATAATTCAACAGATGCTGAGTTTATATTTTGGGGGGCAGAGGAGTTATCTAGGCAAGCTGTTAGAAATGGTTTGGTTGGTTGGTTAATTGATCGTGCGTCATAAAAAACTAACAAACGCTTCAACACAGGACGCAAAAATCTTGGCTTACGTCACTTCGTTCCTAATTTTAGCCAAGCTTTTTCGCGCCTGTTAAGCGGGCGTTACACGTACAGGGAGCATCGAGGTACACATCATGATCAAAACAACACATGTATCAATCCAATGTCCAGAATGTGGCCATACTGAATTTGAGCAACCAGATAATGTACAAGATGATGACTTCGTAAAGTGTCATGGTTGCGGGTACCAGATCATGCTGGCCGACTTAAAAGAAGTCGGTGTTGAGCAAGCAAAAGAAATTGTGATACCTGAAGCAAAGAAAGAAATTGAAAAAATGCTTAAAAAAGCATTCAAAGGCCGTTTGAAATGAGCAAGTACGAAATCCTAAGCCTATTGATCTCGATTTTAGCTGTCGTTGTTTCTGCTGTTTCTCTTGTCAGAACCAGAAAAATAGCCAAAGAACAGCTTGAACTTGAAAAGGTTACAGCTGAATTATCTCGCTTACAAATTGATTCTCTCAACGAAGAAAAGTCCAATAAAGACAAGCCGAGCTTCAATGTCACGCTGACTAAGCTAGGAAAATCATATAACTTCTATATTTCAAATACAGGTCAAGGTAGTGCGTATAACGTAAACTTCGAGTTAGTTGATTGCGAAGATAGCCCTCTTTGTGGTGACGTTACGGACAAGTTTCCACATCCTGAAATGAAGCCAAATTCACGAGTTAAACTCATTGCTGCAATACACATGGGTAGTCCTCTGAAATATCAGGCAAGGCTTTCTTGGCAAAATAAAGAAGGTGAAAACTTCAATGAAATCCATTGGGTAACCATGTAATGTACGTGTAACAAGTCATTCTAGGTGACGCCTACGGTGCACCTGAATGAGGCGTTAAGTTTCTAAGGAGAGGAGCCAAAATAGGACTCCCACCTTTCCAGCTATCACCATTACATTCACGCCAGTTGCAACCCTCTTACCGGCCACAGGGTGCTTGTCATATACTCTTGTGCTCTTATGACACGCCGGGGAGGCGTTGATATGCAATCACAGACTCGCACCTTTATCGTCAATGACAGCCCGCTGCCCTGCCTGCAGGTCGGTTCGGGCGAGCCGCTGTTGCTGATCCATGGCGCGCTGGCCAACCACACCCTCTGGCTCGAACATATCGAGCAGCTCTCACGTCACTACACCGTCTATGCTCCCACCCTGCGCCACTTTGGCGAGGCGGGCAAAAACGGTCCATTTGGTCTGGAGACTCACGCCAGCGATCTGCTTGCCCTGCTGGAACAAATGCCGTGCGGGCCAGTGCATCTGGCGGGCTGGTCATACGGGGCGGATGTTGCCCTGACCACTGCCCTGCTGGCTCCGGAGCAATTCATAAGCCTCTATCTGGTGGAGCCAGGCTGCCCGGGTGCCCTCGACGAACAGGGGATCGCTGCCTTTATGACCGATGCCGGAGCCATGTTTGGCCCCGTGTTTGGCCAGGTTGGGGAAGGCTTGCTGCAAGAGGCCGTGGCGACCCTGATCGATGGTTCGGGTGGTCATGCAGGCTATTTTGCTGCACAACCGCTCAAGTGGCAGCAGGCGCAGTTGGCAGAAGCCGATAGCCTGCCCAAACAATTGAGCCAGAGCGATCGGCCAGATTGGTCACCGGAGCGCCTTGCCATGCTCAACATACCCACCTGCATCGTGCAGGGCGCAGATACCAGAGCGCTGTTTGCGCTGGTCTGCGAGGCTATTGGCAACGCCATTCCCGTCTGCGAGCGCTTGCAGGTGCCAAACGCCGGACACCTCTACCCCATCGAGCAGCCCGCGCTGTTTGTGCAGCATCTGCAACGCTGGCTCGAACAGCAGGCATAAAAAAACCGGAACCCAAGGGTTCCGGTTTTTCTCACACCAGCCGAGGCTGGCGAGTCAGCTAATTACTGACCTTTAACTTCTTTCAGACCGCGGAACGGAGCTTTGGCACCCAGCGCTTCTTCGATACGGATCAGCTGGTTGTACTTGGCAACACGGTCAGAACGGCTCATGGAACCGGTCTTGATCTGGCCAGCAGCGGTACCAACAGCCAGGTCGGCGATGGTCGCGTCTTCGGTCTCACCGGAGCGGTGGGAGATGACAGCAGTGTAGCCAGCGTCTTTGGCCATCTTGATAGCAGCCAGAGTTTCGGTCAGGGAACCGATCTGGTTGAACTTGATCAGGATGGAGTTGGCGATGCCGTTGTCGATACCGCGCTTCAGGATCTTGGTGTTGGTTACGAACAGGTCGTCACCCACGATCTGGATTTTCTTGCCCAGTTCAGCAGTCTGGTAAGCAAAACCGTCCCAGTCAGATTCGTCCAGGCCATCTTCGATGGAGACGATCGGGAACTTGGTGGTCAGGTCAGCCAGGTAGTCAGAGAACTCGTTGGAGGTGAAGATACGACCTTCGCCTTTCAGGTTGTACTCTTTCTTCTCTGCGTCGTAGAACTCGGAAGCAGCGCAGTCCATAGCCAGGGTCACGTCGGTGCCCAGCTTGTAACCGGCAGCAGCAACGGCTTCAGCGATCACTTCCAGCGCTTCGGCGTTGGATTTCAGGTTCGGAGCGAAACCACCTTCGTCACCTACTGCAGTGTTGTAGCCCTTGGACTTAAGCACTTTAGCCAGGTTGTGGAACACTTCTGCGCCCATGCGAACGGCTTCTTTCAGGGTCTTGGCGCCAACTGGCTGGATCATGAACTCCTGGATGTCGACGTTGTTGTCGGCGTGCTCACCACCGTTGATGATGTTCATCATCGGCAGCGGCATGGAGTAGACACCCGGTGTGCCGTTCAGCTCGGCGATGTGGGCGTACAGCGGCATGCCTTTGGCAGCAGCGGCAGCTTTGGCGTTAGCCAGGGAAACAGCCAGGATGGCGTTAGCGCCAAACTTGGATTTGTTCTCGGTGCCGTCGAGGTCGATCATGATCTGGTCGATAGCGGCCTGGTCCTTGGCATCTTTACCCAGCAGAGCTTGAGCGATCGGGCCGTTTACGGCTTCGAGGGCTTTCAGCACGCCTTTACCCAGGAAACGGCTCTTGTCGCCGTCACGCAGTTCCAGCGCTTCGCGGGAACCGGTGGACGCGCCAGACGGAGCGGCTGCCATACCAACAAAACCACCTTCCAGGTGAACTTCGGCCTCAACAGTCGGGTTACCACGGGAGTCGATGATTTCACGACCGATCACTTTAACGATCTTGGACATGTGTATTTCCTCAGGTTTCGTAAAAAAACAACAAAAATATGCCAAAAAAAGCGGCTGTGGCACAGTGCCCCAACCGCATTTATTTTCAATTACTTCAAATTACGCTTCTGATACTCGCCTGCCGCCTTCACAAAACCGGCGAACAGAGCGTGGCCATCACGAGGAGTTGAGGTGAACTCCGGGTGGAACTGCGCGGCCACGAACCAGGGGTGATCCGGGATCTCGATGATTTCCACCAGCTTCTTGTCGGCAGAGAGACCGGTCACTTTCAGACCTGCCGCTTCAATCTGCGGCAGCAGCTTGTTGTTCACTTCGTAACGGTGACGGTGACGCTCGTAAATGGTCGGGCTGCCGTACATCTGACGCACCTTGGAATCTTCGACCAGGTGGCAGAGCTGGGAACCCAGACGCATGGTACCGCCCAGATCAGACTTCTCGGTACGGGTCTCGACGTTGCCCTCTTCATCCACCCACTCGGTGATGAGGCCGACGACCGGGTACGCGCAATCTTTCTTGAATTCGGAGGAGTGAGCCCCTTCCATACCCGCCACGTTGCGAGCGAATTCGATCATGGCAACCTGCATACCGAGGCAGATACCCAGGTAGGGGATCTTGTTCTCGCGGGCATACTGGGCAGCCAGAATTTTGCCTTCCACACCGCGCTCACCGAAACCACCCGGCACCAGGATCGCATCCAGACCTTCCAGCAGCTCGGCGCCACGGGTCTCGATGTCTTGGGAGTCGATGTACTTGATGGTGACGGAGAGACGGGTCTTCAGACCACCGTGCTTGAGCGCCTCGTTGACGGACTTGTAAGCATCCGGCAGGGAGACGTACTTGCCGACCATACCGATGGTCACTTCTGCAGTCGGGTTGGCCTCTTCGAAGACAACCTGCTCCCACTCGGACAAATCAGCTTCTTTGCACTCCAGACCGAAACGCTCGGTGAAGTAGGAGTCCAGGTTCTGGGATTTCAGCAGTGCCGGGATCTTGTAGATGGAGTCGACGTCTTTCATGGAGATGACGGCGCGCTCCGGCACGTTGCAGAACAGGGCGATCTTGGCGCGCTCGTTGGCCGGAATGGCACGGTCGGAGCGGCAGATCAGCACATCCGGCTGGATACCGATGGAGAGCAGCTCTTTGACGGAGTGCTGGGTCGGCTTGGTCTTCACTTCACCGGCAGCAGCCAGGTAAGGAACCAGCGTCAGGTGCATGAACATGGCGTTGTTGCGGCCCACTTCGGCGGCCAGTTGACGAATGGCTTCGAGGAACGGCAGGGACTCGATGTCACCCACGGTACCGCCCACTTCGACGATGGCAACCTGATGACCTTCGGCACCGGCAATCACCCGCTCTTTGATGGCGTTGGTGATGTGCGGGATAACCTGAATGGTTGCGCCCAGATAGTCACCACGACGCTCTTTACGCAGTACGTCGGCGTAGATACGGCCGGTGGTAAAGTTGTTGCGACGGGTCATCTTGGTACGGATGAAACGCTCGTAGTGGCCCAAATCCAGATCGGTTTCGGCCCCGTCCTCGGTTACGAACACTTCACCATGCTGGGTCGGGCTCATGGTGCCCGGATCCACATTGATATAGGGGTCCAGTTTCATGATGGTCACATCCAGACCACGGGCTTCCAGAATGGCTGCCAGAGAAGCTGCGGCAATGCCTTTGCCGAGGGATGAAACAACGCCACCAGTAACAAAAATATATTTGGTCGTCATGCTGAACCTGAAAGAAGTTTAGGGAATTTTAAGGGGTGCTTCGGGGATGAAGCAGGACGGGGAAACAGTATATCAAAAACCCCTCTCCCAAACAATGAACAAAAATCTATCAGGCTCATCGCCCCCCCGTCTTGCGCCAAATCAACTTTGTTCGGTTTCCTTCGCCTTATCCCAAGCAGCATCGAGCTTTTCGAGGGTGCAATCGGTCATTTTCAAGCCTTCTGCGGCGATAAACTGCTCAACCTGACGAAAGCGACGTTCAAACTTGGCATTGGCGCCCCGCAGTACCTGCTCAGGATCCTTGCCAAGATGACGCACCAGATTGACGGTGGCGAACAGCAGGTCGCCGAGCTCGTCGCTCACCCGCGCCTCGTCCACATCGGCCATCAGCGCCTCTTCCATCACCTCGTCAATCTCTTCGTGGATCTTGTCCACCACCGGCCCCAGCGTCTTCCAGTCAAAACCGACGGTGGCGCAGCGTTTCTGAATTTTGGCGGCACGGGTCAGGGCCGGCAGCGCCTGCGGGATATCGTCCAGCACGCTCTCTTTATCGAGTGCTGCGCGCTCTTTGGCTTTTTCCGCCTCCCAGTTCGCTTTTACTGCCTGCTCGTTGGCAAGGTCAGCATCGGAAAAAACATGGGGGTGACGTCGGATCAGCTTCTCGCTCACCGTATCGACGATATCGGCAAAGTCGAACAAGCCCCGCTCTTTACCCAGCTGGGCGTAGAACACCACCTGAAACAGCAGGTCACCCAGCTCCCCTTTCAGC
This sequence comes from Aeromonas fluvialis, assembly GCF_000819885.1. Lineage (GTDB taxonomy): Bacteria > Pseudomonadota > Gammaproteobacteria > Enterobacterales > Aeromonadaceae > Aeromonas > Aeromonas fluvialis. Next base: position 41,993 of record NZ_CDBO01000016.1, on the reverse strand, counting down.
CCCTGCCAATCTTCGGTCTCGATGGCATCGGCCACCTCGTAGGCCTCTTCCAGTGTGTGCGGCACTATAGTCTGGAAGTTCTGTTTCAGATCCCAGGGACAGCCATTGTGCGGGTCGCGCAGGCGGGACATGATATCGAGCAGTTGAGGCAGGTCGTAACGTTGAGACATGGGTTATTCGCTTGTTGATTCGTACCACAGGGGCAAAACAGTGACCGACCTGGCGGTCGGTCACAAGTTGGTTCTTGATGAAAATCAAAGCCGCTTGGCGCTGATCACGTCGTTGAGCTGACTGAGCTTGGCTAACGCCCGGTTGAAGGCGTTGATGTTGTAAATCTCCAGCTCCATGTCGATCTCGGCGGTCTGCTCGCGCACGTTGGATCGTGAGCGCACCCCCATTACGTTGATCTTCTCGTTGGCCAACACAGTCGTGATGTCGCGCAGCAGGCCGGATCTGTCGTTGGAAAGGATCCGGATGGTGAGACCGTAGCCGCCGGAGTAGTTTTCACCCCACACCGCATCGATCAACCGCTCAGGGTTGCGCCGTGACAGCTCCTTGAGCTGCTCACAATCCTCACGGTGGATAGAGATGCCACGGCCCATGGTGATGAAGCCCTGGACGACATCTCCGGGGATCGGCTGGCAACAGCGGGCGATATGGGTCATCAAGTTACCGACGCCTTCCACCACGATGTGATCCCTGGGCTTTTGTCGGAACGGCACATTGGCCTTTTGCTCCAGCTTCTCCAGCAGGCGGCGATCTTCCTCTTCCGCCGTCGGCTTGTTGTAGCAGGTGTCCAGGTAATTGATCACCTGATTGATGCGGATGTCGCCACTACCGATGCCAGCCAGCAGATCGTCGGTGCTCTCAAGGTTAAAGCGACGCAGCATGTTGCCCTTGTCGATCTTGGCGATGCTGAGGTTGTGGCGGTCCAGCTCCTTCTCGATCAGCTCGCGGCCTGCCACGATATTTTTGTCGCGATCCAGCTTTCTGAACCAGGTCGCCACCTTGGCCCGCGCCCGGCTTGAGCGCAGGAAGCCGGCGTTGGGGTTCATCCAGTCGCGGCTCGGATTCGGCTCCTTCTGGGTGATCACTTCCACCTGATCGCCAGTCTGCAGCGCATAGGTGAACGGTACGATGCGGCCGTCGATCTTGGCGCCGATGCAGCGGTGGCCGATCATGCTGTGGACGTGATAGGCAAAGTCGAGCGGGGTGGCGCCCGCCGGCAGGTCGATGACATCCCCTTTCGGAGTGAAAACATAGACCCTGTCCTCGAACACCTGACTGCGCAGGTCTTCCAGCAGGGAGCCGCTCTCGGAGAGATCCTCCTGCCAGGCGAGCAGCTTGCGCAGCCACTCAATCTTGTCCTCGAAGGTGTTGGCCTTGCCGCCAGCCTGTGGACCCTCCTTGTAGCGCCAGTGGGCAGCAACGCCAAGCTCGGCATCCTGGTGCATCTGGTCAGTACGGATCTGGATCTCGACGGTCTTGCCCTCCGGCCCCACCACGACGGTGTGGATCGACTGATAGCCGTTGGGTTTGGGGTTGGCGACATAGTCGTCAAACTCGCGGGGAATATGGTGGAAGTGGGTGTGGACGATGCCGAGCGCCGCATAGCAATCCTGCAGCCGCTTGGTCACTACCCGCACTGCGCGCACGTCGAACAACTCGTTGAATTCGAGGTGCTTCTTCTGCATCTTGCGCCAGATACTGTAGATGTGTTTTGGTCGACCGTAGACCTCGGCTTCCACTCCCGCCTCTTTCAGGGCATCGCGCAGGGACTGCACGAATTCGCGGATGTAGCGCTCGCGGTCGAGCCGCTTTTCGTCGAGCTGTTTGGCGATCTGCTTGTAGGTTTCCGGGTGCAGGTAACGGAAGGCGAGATCTTCCAGCTCCCACTTGAGCTGACCGATACCGAGCCGGTTGGCGAGCGGCGCATAGATGTTGGTGATCTCCTGGGCCATCAGCACCCGGGTCTCTTCATCCGCTTTCTTGGCCTCGCGCAGGCAGGCGATCCGCTCCGCCAGCTTGATCACCACGGCGCGTACATCCTCAACCATGGCGAGCAACATGCGACGCACGTTGTCGACCTGCTCCGGCGAGGTTTCACTGCGATGGAGGGTCTGCAGGGAGCGGATGGCCTCCATCTCCAGCACCCCTTCCACCAGCTTGGCGATCTTGGGGCCGAAGTCCTCGTCCATCCGCTCCTGGCTGATGAGACCGGCTTCGACGAAGGGGTAGATGATGGCCGCTTTGAGGGTGCCGAGATCCATGCTGAGCATCAGCAGGATGCCCACCATTTCGATGCCGCGCACCAGCAGCTTGCTGGTCAGCGCCTCGTCACCGAGCGTCAGACAATACTGGTAGACGGTTCGCAACTGATCCTTGTCACTGTCACTCAAGGAGAGCGAGCTGACCCACTCCTCCAGAGTGAAGTTGTCTTTCAAATGAATATCGCGAACCGCAACCATGGTATCAATCCTTTAAATTATCGGGCCGAAAGCTATCACTGTCTCCCAGCATTTGATTGTCTCAAATGGGGATTTTGAGCGCACTTTTCAAGGCATATTGTCAAGAAAGACAATAGAGCGCGCCCACAGGCCCTGCCGAACAACGAGGGTCTAGATTACCCCAATCATTTCTGCTCAAACAGCCGTGATGATGAGCAGGACTACCTCATTTACTCCCGCTCAAACAGCGCCATGGACTCCAGATGACCGGTGTGCGGGAACATGTCGAGCATGCCGAGGCGCACCAGACGGTAACCCCCTTTCACCAGTACCTGACTGTCCCGCGCCAGGGTGACCGGGTTACAGGAGACGTAGACCACCCGCTTGGGCGAAAGTTTCACGACATGTCCCATCACTTCCAGCGCACCGGGACGCGCCGGATCCAGCAGCACCAGATCAAACCCTTCCCGCGCCCAGGACATGCCGACGATGTCATCGCTCAGGTCGGCCTTGTAGAAACGGGCATTGCTGATACCGTTGCGACGGGCGTTCTCCTCGGCCCGCAGCACCATGGCCAGCTCACCCTCAACCCCCACCACTTCGCGGGCCTGGCGAGCCAGCGGCAGGGTGAAGTTGCCGATGCCGCAGAAGAGGTCGAGCACCTTGTCCTCTTTGCTCGCTCCGAGCCATGTCAGCGCCTGCTCAACCATGCTCTGGTTGATGGGGCCATTGACCTGAATGAAGTCGCCGGGAGCGAAAGCAAGAGACAGGCCATCCAGCGAGTAGGATGGAGAAAATTGTTGCTGCAGCGCGTCGATGCGCTCATCGGCAGCCTGCAGATAGAGGTCGATCCCCTGCGCTTTGGCAAACGCCACCAGCAGGGCGCGATCCGCCTCATTGGGGCGACCAGTGTGGCGCAGCAACATCATGATCCCCTGCTCGGCCTGGATAAGCTCGGCATGGCCCAGCTCGCGCTGGCTCTTGAGGCGGTTGAGGCATTCGCGCAGCGGGGCAATCAGCGCGGAGAGTGGCTCGGCCAGCACAGGGCAACCATCGATCTCCACCAAATCGTTGCTGTTGCGACGGCGGAAACCGACTCGGGTGCAGCGACCATTTTTGTCAAATTTGATGGCCAGGCGGCAGACCCGACGGTAGGCACGATCGTCACCGGTCAGTACCGGCGCCAGTGTTGGCGCCTTGATGCTGCCGAGGCGCTCGAACAGGCTGACCAGTCCGGCCGCCTTGGCGGCTTGCTGATCGGCGACCGACATGTGCTGGGCACTGCAACCGCCGCACTCGCGGTAGTGGCTGCAGAAGGGGGCGATGCGGTTGGCTGCCGGGGTCACCACCTGTTGCAAGGCGGCATGACCATACTGCTTCTTATCTTCGGTGATGCGCGCCTTGACGATCTCGCCGGGCAGTGCCCCTCCGATAAAGATCGCCTTGCCCTGATGACGACCGATGCCGACGCAGTGGTGATCGAGGGTGTCTACCGTAAATTCAATGCGTTGGAGCTGAGTGGACTTCTTTTGGGGCTTGAAAAACTGGGCCATAAAACTTGGTGCCTATAGGTGGCTATGTCATGATTGTGGAATCTGCAGCAGGCTATTGTCCCACAAGAATAATAGTATGACCAAACACGGTCTGCGGGCCCGCGCCGCCTTGCCCTTTACTCTATTGCCAACCCTGCACATCGGGGGATCAACCGCATGACCAAATACGGCCTTCGGGCGCGTGTACTCGCCTTTACCATCCTGCCGACCCTGATCATCGGTAGCCTGATGGCCGGTTACTTCACCTTCCATCGCTACCAGCAGTTGGAAAATAACTTGATCGACCAGGGGATCAACATCATAGAGCCGCTGGCGATCGCCAGTGAATATGGCATGACCCAGCACAGCCGCGAATCCCTCAAGCGGCTGATTGGCCTGACCCATCGTAAAAACTCTCCCTTCATCAAGTCCATCGCGGTTTTCACCCAAGACAACCAGCTGTTCGTCACCTCGAACTACCACCGGGATTTCACCCGACTCAGGCTGCCCGATGGCGAGCCTATTCCGGATTTGACCAGCGTGACGTTTCAGGGGGACGACATTATTTTGCGCACCCCGATCCAGGCCGAAACGAGTCTTGATGGCTTCCCGCTGCCCAGCGATGTAGAGCCACCGATGATCGGTTACATCTCGATGCAGATGGCGACCGATCGGGCCATGCTGCTGCAGTACCGCGACACCTTCTTTGCGGTGATCATGGTGCTCATCGGGGTCGCCTTCAGTACCCTGTTTGGCTTCCGTCTGGTCAAGAGCGTGACCCAGCCCATCACCAACATGGTGCAGGCGGTGCACAAGATCAGGGAAGGGCGGCTCGATACCCGGGTCAGCGGTCAGCTCACCGGCGAGCTGGATATGCTGAAAAACGGCATCAACGCCATGGCCAAGGCGCTCTCTGAATATCACGAAGAGATGCAGCAGAATATCGATCAGGCCACCTCTGACTTGCGCGAAACCCTGGAGCAGATCGAGATCCAGAACGTCGAACTCGACATGGCCAAGAAGCGGGCGCAAGAGGCGGCAAGGGTCAAATCCGAGTTTCTGGCCAACATGTCCCACGAGCTGCGCACCCCGCTCAACGGCGTCATCGGTTTTACCCGTCAACTGCTGAAAACCAGCCTGACCCCGAGCCAGACCGACTACATGCAGACCATCGAGAAGTCGGCGCGTAACCTGCTTGGCATCATCAACGACATCCTCGACTTCTCCAAGCTGGAAGCGGGTAAGCTACAGTTGGAGCATATCCCGTTCAGCCTGCGCGACACCCTCAACGAGACCATGCACCTGCTCGGTCCCAGCGCCCACGATAAGCAGCTGGAGCTCTCCCTGCGGGTCGATGCCGACGTACCGGACACCCTCACCGGCGACCCCATGCGTCTACAACAGGTGCTGACCAACCTCATCGGCAATGCCATCAAGTTCACCGAGCAGGGCAACGTGGATGTCCATATCGAACAGATCGGCAGCGGCAACCACAAGGTGAGGCTCAACGTCCAGATCCTCGATACCGGCATCGGCATCTCGGAGGAGCAGCAACGCCAGCTGTTTCAAGCCTTCAATCAGGCCGACTCCTCCATCTCCCGCCGTTATGGCGGCACGGGCCTGGGCCTGGTCATCACCCAGAAGCTGGTGCAGCAGATGGGCGGCCAGATCCGCTTTGAATCGGAACTCGGCAAGGGCTCGCTCTTCTCGTTCAGTCTGGATGTGGAGGTCTCGCCCCTGCCCCAGACCGATCAACTGCCGCTGGATCGGATCCGTGGCAAGCGGCTCTGGCTACTGGAGCCGGATCCCTTCGCCCAAGCCTCTCTGCTCGCCCTGCTGACAGAGTGGCAGCTCGACGTGCAGCCCCTGACCAGCGATACCCCCTGGCCCGAGATGAGCGAGCAGGAGATGGTGATCATCGGCAGCAGCACCCTGCATACGCCGCAGCAGGTGCTCGGCCGTCTCGACAGACTGAACGGCCAGCAGCAGAACACCATAGTGCTGCTCAGCAGCCACGAGCCGGCGCTCTATGAAGCGATGCTGGCCCATGGCGCCCAGCACTGTCTCTCCAAACCGGTCAACCACCGCAAGCTGCTGCACGCCCTGCTATCGCCGGAATCGAGCCGCCAGAAGCTGCCCGCCCAGCCTGCGCCGCGCCAGTTGCAGCCGATCAAGGTGCTGGCGGTGGACGACAACGCCGCCAACCTCAAGCTGATCGCCGCCATGCTCAAGGAGATGGTGAGTCAGGTGGTGGTGTGCAAAAACGGCAAGGAGGCGGTCAAGCAGGCACAGAGCCAGCCGTTCGACATCATCTTCATGGATATCCAGATGCCGATCATGGATGGTATCAGCGCCACCCAGGCGATCCGCAACCAGTCCCTCAACACCACCACCCCGATCGTGGCGGTGACCGCCCACGCCATTCCCGGCGAACGGGAGCGGCTGATCCGGCAGGGGATGGACGACTATCTGGCCAAGCCCATCGACGAAAGCATGCTGGCCCAGCTCATCACCGACTTTGCCCAACGCCGCCACCAGAATAACGGCGCCCAGCAGATCGACTGGGCCCTGGCGGTGCGTCAGGCGGCGGGCAAAGAGGATCTCGCCAAAGAGATGCTGACCATGCTGCTGGCCAGTTTCGACGAAGTGGAACCTGTGCTGGATAGCGCGCTGGCTGGCGAAATTGAAGATAGCGAAGTGCTGGCCCAGCTCCATCGCCTCAACGGTGGCTGTGCCTATTCCGGGGTGCCGGGACTGCAACGGCTGCTCTCCCAGCTGGAGCAACAGCTGCGTGACGGCGTGCCGGTGAGCGAGCTGGAACCCGAACTGCTGGAGCTGCAAGATGCGCTGGAACTGGTGCGCCAGGAGTCGCCCCGCTATCTCGGCAAGGCTTGATGAGCTTGGCCTGAACTGTACCGGCCCCCGCTTTTTCTGACGCGAGGGCCGCCAGATGGTAAAGTTGCGCCGTTTACACAGGAGTCAGCATGACCAACAACGATATTCTGCGCCGTCTGCGCTACGCCCTCACCATCAGCAACGATCAGATGGTCGAGATGTTTGCCAAGGGCAACCTGACGGTCACTCACGCCCAGCTGCACAGCTGGTTGATGAAAGAGGCGGCGGAAGGGGAAGAGCAAGAGGCAGGCTATGTGGCCTGTCCCGACTCGGCCCTGAGCCAGTTCCTCGACGGCTTCATCATCGCCCGCCGTGGCGTGCGCGAAGATGCTCCGGCCCAGGTGATCCCGAACCGGATCAACAACAACATGATCCTGCGCAAGCTGCGCATCGGCCTCAACTACAAGGAAGAGGATATGCTCGGCACCCTCAAGCTCGCCGACTTCAACCTCTCCAAGTCCGAGCTCAGTGCCCTGTTCCGTTCCAAGGATCACAAGCACTATCAGGATTGCGGGGATCAGATCCTGCGCAACTTCCTGATCGGCCTCACTGCCAAGTACCGCGACTGACCGAGCAGAGCCTTCGACATGTGCCAGCGACTCACTCCTTCCACGCTCAGCAGACTGGCTGTCGCAGGGGGATGGCGCTGGCGCTGTTTGCCTCCCCTCTTCGCCCTGCTGCTGGGCGGCTGCACCCCGGCCGAATACCAGCTCTCGACCCGCTATCACAGCGCCAGCCAGAACGAGCGGATCGCCTTTCTGATCCTCCACTACACAGATGAAGATGACGCCAACTCCCTGCGCCTGCTGACCGAGCCGGAGCACAAGGTGAGCGCCCACTACCTGCTCCCCCGCGATAGCCACGAGACACCGCTCACCGTCTATCAGCTGGTGCCGGACAGCGCGCGCGCCTGGCACGCGGGACGCAGCCGCTGGCACCAATATGCCGGGCTCAATGCCAGCTCGCTGGGCATCGAGATCGTCAACCTCGGCTATCCAGCGGAAGATGAGCCGCTGGCCCCCGATGCCCGCCGTTGGCAACCCTATACCCCGCAGCAGATTGCCGCCGTCGGCGCCCTCAGCCGGGAGCTGGTCGCCCGCTACCAGATTCCACCGACCCAGGTACTGGGCCACAGCGATGTCGCCCCCGAGCGCAAGCAGGATCCCGGCCCCCACTTCCCCTGGCGCCAACTCTATCTGACGTACGGGGTTGGCGCCTGGCCAGATGAAGATCGGGTAGCCGAGCTACTGGCCAGCCCCTTGCCAGACTGGGCTGCAGCCATCTGGCAGCAACAGCTGGCCCGCTATGGTTACGGTCTGCCCCAAACCGGCCAGTGGGATGAGCAGAGCCGCGCCGTGATGCGCGCCTTTCAGCTCCACTTTCGTGCCAGCAAGGTCGATGGCGAACCGGACCGCGAGTGTCAGGCCATCCTGATGGCGCTGCTCGAAAAATACTTCCCCTAATCCTCATCCATTGCCCCCGTTGCTTCGTACTGTTTGATGGCGCTTAGCTATCAAACAGTTAGGTACAAGCAATTGTCCCTGCATTTTGCAAAGCGTTACTCTGGCTGCGTTCCGAAAGAGAATTTCAAACCGATTTCCAAATCTGGAGGTGAATGATGAAAAGCCCGATTGGTCTTGATACTGCTCAATCACAAGCCCTGGCAGCCGAGTTGAACACATTGCTGGCCAGCTACCAGATCCTCTACATGAACGTGCGCGGCTTCCACTGGAATATCCGTGGCAATCAGTTCTTCGAACTGCACCTGAAATTTGAAGAGATTTACAACGACCTGCTGCTGAAAGTCGATGCGCTGGCCGAGCGGATCCTGACCCTGGACGGGGTGCCGATGCACAGCTTCAGCGACTACCTGAAAGTCTCTGCCATCCCCGAGCAGAAAGGTCTGCACGATGGCCGCACCTGTATCGAATCCCTGCTGGAGAGCTTCCGCGAACTGCTGGTCGCCCAGCGCCGCATTCTGGGCCAGGCCGCCGAAGCCGGTGATGAAGGCACCGCCTCCATCCTCTCCGATTATGTGCAGCAGCAGGAAAAACTGGTCTGGATGCTGCGCGCCTATCTGGCCTGACCCTCTGTAGACGCGAGTTTTGTGGCAAGCCCTTGTTTTGACACTTTGTAGTAACCCTTTGTAGTCAACCCTTGTTGTAAACCCAAGTTGTCTCTCCTTACTATCCCCCTCTTGCCGCCCTGTTTGGGCGGCTTTTTTGTTTTTGATCTACATCAAGAAAAACATAATTGGCAAATTGAATGTCTATTAAGTTTTTCGCGAGGGGAATAGAATCGCCACAAAACAGACAACTGAAATGTCCAATTGGGAGAGGCATGATGTTTTGTGTGCAATGTGAACAGACAATTCGTACCCCCGCAGGCAATGGCTGCGCCTATGCGCAAGGTATGTGCGGCAAGACGGCGGAAACCTCGGATCTGCAGGATGTGCTGATCTACACCCTGCAGGGGCTCAGCGCCTGGGCGCTGGCCGCCCGCGAGCAAGGCATCACCGACCGCGAGATCGATGCCTTCGTGCCCAAGGCCTTCTTCGCCACCCTCACCAACGTCAACTTCGACTCCGCCCGCATCGTGGCCTACGTCAACCAGGCCCTTGCCTATCGCCAGCAACTGGCCGACCGTCTGGCGGCCATGGCGGTACAGGTGAACGATTTGCCAGCATCCGCCAGCTTCGCGCCCGGTTCCGAGCTGCTGGAGCAGCTTGCCCATGCCACCCCGACCGCTCCCAATCGGGGCAAGAGTGAGGTGAACGAAGACATCATGGGGCTGCGCCTGCTCTGCCTCTATGGCCTCAAGGGTGCCGCCGCCTATATGGAGCACGCTCGGGTGCTGGATCAGCAGAGTGACGAGGTGGCCGCCGAATTCCACCGCATCATGAGCTGGCTCAGCACAGACCCGAGCGAAACGGATCGGCTGTTCAACTGCGCCATGGAGATCGGTCAGCTCAACTTCAAAATCATGGAGATGCTGGATCTGGGTGAAACCAGCGCCTTCGGCCATCCGGAACCGACCCAGGTGCGCGTCACCCCGATCCCGGGCAAGTGCATTCTGGTCTCCGGCCACGACATGGTGGATCTCAAGCTCATTCTGGAGCAGACCAAGGGGACAGGCATCAACGTCTACACCCATGGCGAGATGTTGCCCGCGTTGGCCTACCCCTTCTTCAAGCAGTACCCCCATCTGGTGGGCAACTATGGTTCTGCCTGGCAGAACCAGCAGAAGGAGTTTGCCAACTTCCCGGGCGCCGTAGTGATGACCTCCAACTGCATCATCGACCCCAATGTGGGCAACTACAGCGACCGCATCTTCACCCGCTCCATCGTCGGCTGGCCGGGCGTCACTCATCTGGAGGGGGATGATTTCTCCGCCGTGATCGCCAAGGCGCTGGCTCTCGATGGCTTCAAGCACACCGAGCTAGAACACTTCATCACCATCGGCTTTGCCCGCAACGCGCTGATGCAGGCGGCCCCGGCCGTGATTGAGAAGGTCAAAGCAGGGGAGATCAACCACTTCTTCCTGGTCGGCGGCTGTGATGGCGACAGGGCCGAACGCGCCTACTTCACCGAGTTCGCCAAAGCTGCCCCACAAGACAGCCTGCTGCTCACCCTGGGCTGCGGCAAGTACAAGTTTAACAAGCTCGACTTTGGCGACATCGGCGGCATTCCGCGCCTGCTGGACGTGGGTCAGTGCAACGATGCCTACTCCGCCATCCAGCTGGCACTGGCGCTCTCCGAGGCGTTCGAGTGCGGGGTCAACGATCTGCCGCTGACACTGGTACTCTCCTGGTTCGAGCAAAAAGCCATCGTCATTCTGCTCACCCTGCTCTCCCTCGGGGTGAAGGACATTCGTACCGGCCCGACCGCCCCCGCCTTCCTCACCCCGGCCTTGCTCAAGGTGCTGGAGGAGCAGTTTGGCCTGAAAGGGACCACCACGGCCGAGGCAGATCTGGCCGAGATCCTGGCGGCCTGATCGGCACTTCATGTTGTAAGCGTTTGGCGAGCCGCCCGGCTCGCCTTTTTTCTGGATCCGGCTTTTTCACCAGACGTTTTTCGAACCGTTTCAAACCTAAGGAGCCTTGTGATGACCTCTCTCACGCTCACCTGCATTGGCCGCCAACAGAACACCCAAGACGTAGTAAGCTGGCAGCTGGAGCCAGTTGCAGGCAGCCTCCCCCCCGTGCTGGCCGGCCAGTGCATCACCCTGCATACCGAGATCGACGGCCAGCCGGCGTGCCGCGCCTATACCCTCTCCTCCAGCCCGCAAGATGCGTGCTGGCAAGTCACCATCAAGGATGTCGGACTGGTCTCCCACCATCTGCACCAGACCTTGCAGGTGGGGGACGACATTCGGGCCGATGGCCCGTTCGGCGATTTCAATCTGACCGCCCTGCCCTGCCAGCGACCGTTATTGCTGAGCGCCGGATCCGGCATCACCCCCATGTGGGCAATGCTGCGGGACGAGCTCGCCAAGCGGCCAGATGCCGATATTCGCTTTATCCATAGCGCCCGATCGCCACAGGATCTGATCTTCGCAGACGAGCTGACGCAACTGGCCAAGAGCCATCCCGGCGTGCGTCATGCATTCGTCATGGAGCAAGGGCCTGCCACCCATCCCTGGCTGGGCCGCCTCAGCACCGCCATGCTGGCCGAACTGGCCCCAGATCTGCGCGAACGCCATGTCTATCTCTGCGGCCCCGCGCCCTATATGGCGGCGGTCAGCGCCATGCTGATGGATCTGGGCCTGCCCGTCAGTCAGCTCCATCAGGAGTCCTTTGGGCTGCCTGCGGGCGAACCTGAACCCACCAGTGGCGATCACTTCTGGCTGACCCTGAAAAAGAGCAGCAAAAAGGTGAAAATCCTGCCGGGTCAGACCCTGCTGGCGGCGTTGGAAGGGGCGGGTGAAACCATGATGGCCGCCTGCCGCGCCGGCGTGTGTGGTGCTTGTCGCTGCACCACAACGGGTGAGATCGAACGCCAGAGCGTCATGACCTTGAGTGCACAGGAGCTGGAGAACGGCGTGGCCCTGGCCTGCTCCTGCACCGCCAGGGGAGATATCAGTCTCGATTATTGAGGCATAGAAAAGGTTTCATTGGCATCTCAACCTTTTCCAGAGCGTGCAGGACGGGTAGACTCTGCCCCCAGTTTCACCAGAACACGGGATAGACAATGACAATACTGGTCACAGGGGGCGCCGGCTATATCGGCTCCCACACCCTGGTCGAGCTGCTTAGCGCCGGGCAGCAGGTCGTGGTGCTCGACAACCTCTCCAACGCCTCACCGGAGTCCCTCAAGCGGGTCGAGCAGATCACCGGCCAGCCGGTCACCTTCATCGAAGGGGATGTGTTGGACAGAGCCTGCCTGCAGCAGCTGTTTGCCAACCACCAGATCGAATCGGTCATTCACTTCGCCGGGCTCAAGGCGGTCGGGGAGTCGAGCCAGATCCCGCTCACCTACTACCAGAACAATATCAGCGGCACTCTGGTGCTGTGCGAAGAGATGGCCAAGGCCGGGGTCTTCCGCCTGGTATTCAGCTCCTCGGCCACCGTCTATGGCGATCCCGCTTCGGTGCCGCTGCGGGAAGATTTCCCCACCAGCGCCACCAACCCCTACGGCCGCTCCAAGCTGATGGTGGAGGAGATCCTCCGTGATCTCGCCAAATCCGATCCCCGCTGGGCCATCGTACTGCTGCGCTACTTCAACCCGGTCGGCGCCCACGAGAGCGGCCTGATTGGTGAAGATCCCAACGGCATCCCCAACAACCTGCTGCCCTATATCAGCCAGGTGGGTGTCGGCAAGCTCAAGGAGCTGGGGGTATTTGGCAACGACTACCCGACCCCGGATGGCACCGGCGTGCGCGACTACATCCATGTGGTGGATCTGGCCATCGGCCACCTGAAAGCACTGGCGCGTATCAAGAGCGACACCGGCATCTTCACCTACAACCTGGGCACAGGTCAGGGCTACTCGGTACTGGAGATGGTCAAGGCGTTTGAAGCGGCCAGCGGCCGACCCATTCCCTACCAGATCAAACCCCGTCGCCCGGGCGACATCGCCGAGTGCTGGGCAGAGCCGACGCTGGCCCGTGCCGAGCTGGGCTGGCAGGCAGAGCGCGGTCTGGAGCAGATGATGGTCGATACCTGGCGCTGGCAAAGCAACAACCCGAACGGCTATCAAGGCTGATGATCTAGCGGGTTGATAACAAAACGCCCCGACATTTTCATGTCGGGGCGTTTTATTTTGCGACGTTCAATCAGTGGGTCTGACTGCGCAGCAGCGGCACACGGGCCAATCGGGGGACGATGCGGTCTATCAGCCGATTCGCCAGCGGGGTCAGCAGCAACCATGGCAGACAGAGGGTCGCCAGCCCCAGCGCGCCGACATAGACATCGGTAAACCAGTGGGCACCAGCCAGAATGCGCGGCGCTGAAAAGATCGGCACCATCAGCAAGGCAGTGACACCCGCCCAGCGCGGCAGATAGCGCAGGGCAAAACCGGCGAAGATCATCAGGAACAGAGCGTGATCGCCGGGGAAGCTGTCACCGGAAGAGTCCTTGGTCGAAATACCGCTGATCTGGGTCACCCGCAGCGCATCAGCCACCATCAGGGTCGGGCTGGGTCGCGCCACCGGCAATCGGTGACCCAGCTGGTTGATCACCAGTGCACTTAGCAGCATCACTATGCCCATCGCCAAATAAAGCCCGCAAATCCATTCCAATCTCGCATACCCCAACAGCGCCAAGATTTCTGCTTCCGGTGCCGCATCTGTGAGCCTCTTGCCATGAGTGCGGCTTGTGCCACCACCACAACACCCCCTAGAATGCGCACTTCCCTTTACTGCGAAAGGAAGCGGTATGCATATTCACATCCTCGGGATCTGCGGCACCTTTATGGGTGGTCTGGCGGTGTTGGCAAAACAGCTCGGTTATCGCGTCACAGGCTCCGATGCCAATGTCTATCCCCCCATGAGTTCCCAGCTCGAGCAACAGGGCATCGAACTGATCGAAGGCTATGACCCCTCCCAACTCGATCCGGCGCCGGATCTGGTGGTGATCGGCAACGCCATGAGCCGCGGCAACCCCTGTGTTGAATATGTGCTGGACCGCAATCTGCCCTATATCTCCGGCCCCCAGTGGCTGCTGGAGCATGTGTTGCAGGATCGCTGGGTACTGGCCGTTGCTGGCACCCATGGCAAGACCACCACCGCCAGCATGCTTGCCTGGGTGCTGGAGTACGCCAAGCTGGAGCCCGGTTTCCTGATCGGCGGCGTGCCGGGCAACTTCCCGGTCTCGGCCCGCTTGGGCTCTGCCCCCTTCTTCGTCATCGAGGCGGACGAGTATGACTGCGCCTTCTTCGACAAACGCTCCAAGTTCGTTCACTACCATCCGCGCACCCTGGTGATGAACAACCTGGAGTTTGACCACGCGGATATCTTCCCCGATCTCGCCGCCATCCAACGCCAGTTCCACCACCTGATGCGCACCGTGCCGAGCAACGGGCGGGTGCTGTTCCCGCAGGCCGATGACAACCTCACCGCCGTGCGCAAGATGGGTTGCTGGAGCGAAGTGGAGCTGGTGGGTCAGGACGACGCCAAATGGAAGGCCGTCAAGCTGGCCGATGACGGCTCCGCCTTCGAGGTGTGGCTGGATGGCGAAAAACAGGGCGAGGTGCACTGGGAGTGCATCGGCGAGCACAACGTCAACAACGGCCTGATGGCCATCGCGGCCGCCCGCCATGCCGGTGTCATGGTGGAGCATGGCATCGCCGCCCTCTGCCAATTCAAATCCCCCAAGCGGCGGATGGAGCTCAAGGGCGAGGTGGCTGGCATCAGCGTCTATGACGACTTTGCCCACCACCCCACCGCCATCGAGACCACCCTCGGCGGCCTGCGCGCCAAGGTCGGCGGGTCACGCATCCTGGCGGTGCTGGAGCCCCGATCCAATACCATGAAGCTGGGGGTACACAAGGAGGAGCTGGCCGGCTGCTTCGATGGCGCCGACGAGGTGTTCTTCTTCCAACCCCCCAACATCGGCTGGGATCTCGGCGAGGTGACGGCCCATATGACCCGACCCGCCAAGGTGTTCAATGATCTGGAGACCCTGATCAACCGGCTGGTGGCCGAGAGTCGCGATGACGACCATATTCTGATCATGAGCAACGGCGGCTTCGGCGGCATTCATGACAAGCTGATCGCCCGCCTCAAGGATTATCACGGCGAACTATGAACAAAGCGATCACTTTGGCGCTGACCGGCGCCTCCGGCGCCCCCTATGCCCTGCGCCTGCTGGAATGCTTGGTGCAGGCGGACTATCGGGTCTACTTGCTCGCCTCCTCGGCAGCACGAGTGGTGCTCAAGACCGAGCAGCAGCAGGATTGGCCGGGCTCGCCAAAAGAGCTCTCTGCCTACCTCTGTCGCCAATATGGCGCCAAGGAGGGGCAGATCGTCGCCTGCGGCAAGGAGGAGTGGTTCTCCCCGGTGGCTTCGGGCTCGGCCGCGCCCAAACAGATGGTGGTCTGCCCCTGCTCCATGGGCACCGTCTCAGCCATTGCCAACGGCACCTCCGACAACCTGCTGGAGCGGGCGGCGGATGTGGTGATCAAGGAGCGTGGCCAGCTGATTCTGGTGCCCCGCGAAACCCCCTTCTCGGCGATCCATCTGGAAAACATGCTGAAACTGGCGCGGCTCGGGGTAACCATCATGCCTGCCGCCCCCGGTTTCTATCATGAGCCGAACAGCATCGCGGATCTGGTGGACTTTATGGTGGCCCGCATCCTCGATCATCTCGGTGTCGAACATGAACTGACCAGCCGCTGGGGCTATGGCCACGGCTGAGCTGACCACCATATCCGTCCATAAAAAAACGGCGCCACTCAATGAGTGACGCCGTTTTTCGTTAAGCCGTGTTAGCGAGCCTGAATTGGCGCCGTCACGTACTTGAACAGGAAATCAGTCACCTCTTCGCGCGCCGGGCGCTGGGGTTGATTGATCATCTGCATCATCACATAGCCAAAACCGGTCAAAGAGCGGGCCAGATCCTGTGCTGACAGCACGCTGCTGATCTCCCCTGCATCCATGGCGGTTTGCAGCTCGCTGGCGATCAGCTCAAGAGACTGATCGAGCAGCCGGGTATAGCGGGGCCATACCTCTTCCCGAACCGATGAACTCCACTCCAGCCAGATACCGGCATAATCCGGTTGATCGTAGGCGGCATCGACCGAGAGGCGTACATGACGCTGGATCTTGTCGAAAATGGAGCCCTGGTCACCGTATGCCTGCGACAGCATCTGGTTCACAACGCGTTCGATCTCGGCCAGTACCTCATCAACCAACTCCTCGCGGGTGTTGAAATAGTTGAAGACGGTAGCCACAGAGACCTTGGCCTGTTCGGCTATCTCGGCGTGACCGGCACGGCCAATGCCGCGGCGAGAGAACACCTCGATGGCACATTCCATCAATTGGGAGCGACGAGCTTCCGGCGACAGCCGGGTACGACGTCTTATTTCTGCGCGTGGTTCCATAGTTTTTATCAACTAATAGTTATTGATTATGGTGTTTATAGTATTTTAACTAATCATGCCTGAGTGCCTGCTAACTCTATCAATTAAAATAAGCCGATAAAAGCACCACGTATCTCTAGCACCCTTCGACATGAGTGGTAGAATCATCGGTTTTGATATTCATGAACGGCCAAATCCCCTTTGGCCTTATGGGAGTAAGTGATGAAACACACCGTCGAGGTGATGATCTCCGAGGCTGAAGTCGCCACCCGGATCGCCAAATTGGGTGAAGAGATCACCGCCCGCTATCAGGGTTCTGACGAAGTCGTGATGATTGCGCTGTTGCGCGGGTCCTGCATCTTCCTGGCCGACCTCTGCCGCCAGTGCCAGCTGCCCATCACCCTGGACTTCATGACCGCCTCCAGCTACGGCTCCGGCATGCACAGCACCCGTGACGTGCGCATCCTCAAAGACCTGGACGACGACATCAAGGGCAAGGATGTGGTGATCGTCGAAGACATCATCGACACCGGTTACACCCTCAACAAGGTGCGCGAGATCCTCTCCCTGCGCGAGCCGAAATCCCTGGCCATCTGCACCCTGCTGGACAAACCCTCCCGCCGCGAAGTGCAGGTGCCGGTTGACTGGATTGGCTTCGCCATCCCGGACGAATTCGTGGTCGGCTGTGGCATCGACTACGCCCAGAAGTACCGCAACCTGCCGTTTATCGGCAAAGTGGTACCCCAGGAGTAAGCCCGGTTCAGAAATACCACGGATGAAGTGGCCTGGTGCCCTTTACTCTGTGCAGGCGGCCTTGGCCGCCTTTTCTGTATCGAGCCGGATTCAACCACCACAGAGGTTGCAATGAACGCACTGGAAATCAGCGGCCTGAAAAAGACCTATCAGGGGGGCGTTGAAGCCCTTAAAGGCATCGATCTTACCGTCAGGCAGGGCGATTTCTTCGCCCTGCTCGGCCCGAACGGAGCCGGCAAATCCACTACCATCGGTGTCATCAGCTCGCTGGTGAACAAAAGCGCCGGCAAGGTGAAGGTGTTTGGCTACGACATCGACAGCGATCTGGAACAGGCCAAGGCCCAGCTCGGGCTGGTGCCGCAGGAGTTCAACTTCAGCCAGTTCGAGAAGGTGATCCAGATTGTCACCCATCAGGCCGGTTTCTACGGCGTGCCCAAGGCGGAAGCGAAAATCCGCGCCGAGAAGTACCTGCGCCAGCTCGATCTGTGGGAGAAGCGCGACATGCCTGCCCGCACCCTCTCCGGCGGCATGAAGCGCCGCCTGATGATCGCCCGCGCCCTGATGCACGAGCCCAAACTGCTGATCCTCGATGAACCGACCGCCGGGGTCGATATCGAGATCCGTCGCTCCATGTGGACCTTCCTCAAGGATCTCAACGAGCAGGGTGTCACCATTATTCTCACCACCCACTATCTGGAAGAGGCCGAGATGCTCTGCCGCAACATCGGCATCATCGATAAGGGTCGTCTGATCGAGAACACCAGCATGAAGAATCTGCTGGGCAAGCTGGGTCGCGAGACCTTCCTGCTCGACCTTGCGCCAGGTTCTGCCGTACCTGAGGTGCCAGAGTTCAACGGCCGCATGCAGGATGAACGTACCCTCGAGGTGGATCTCGACAAGAGTCAGTCACTCAACAGCCTGTTCGAACAGCTGTCGAACCAGCAGGTGCAGGTGCTAAGTATGCGCAACAAGGCCAACCGGCTGGAAGAGCTGTTCGTCAATCTGGTCGAAGAGGGGAGAAAAGCATGAATCTGGCCATCTATTACATTGCCTTCAAGAGCATTTTGGCCAAGGAGGTGAGCCGCTTCACCCGGATCTGGATCCAGACCCTGGTGCCACCGGCCATCACCATGAGCCTCTACTTCGTCATCTTCGGCAACCTGATCGGTTCGCGCATCGGTGACATGGGCGGCTTCACCTACATGGAGTTCATCGTGCCCGGCCTCATCATGATGTCGGTGATCACCAACTCCTACTCCAACGTCGCCTCCTCCTTCTTCAGCGCCAAGTTCCAGCGCAATATCGAGGAGATGCTGGTTGCGCCGGTGCCCAACTACGTCATCATCGCCGGTTACGTGGGCGGTGGCGTGGCGCGCGGCCTCTGTGTCGGCCTTATCGTCACCCTGGTGTCGCTGTTCTTCGTGCCGCTGCAGATCCACCATCTGTTCAGCGTCTGCTTCACCGTACTGCTCACCGCGATCCTCTTCTCGCTGGGGGGCCTCATCAACGCGGTGTTTGCCAAGACCTTCGACGACATCAGCATCATCCCCACCTTCGTGCTGACGCCGCTCACCTATCTGGGCGGGGTCTTCTACTCCATCAGCCTGCTACCTCCCGTCTGGCAGGCGGCCTCTCAGGTGAATCCCATCATCTATATGGTGAACGCGTTCCGTTACGGCTTCCTCGGCATCTCCGACGTGCCGCTCGGCACCGCCTACCTCATCATCATCGGCTTTATCCTGGCACTCTACGGTGTCGCCTGGTGGCTCATCTCTCGCGGCACCGGGCTGCGCCACTGAGCCATGCCATCCAGCCAAGGGCGCCATTCAGGGCGCCTTTTTTATGGCCATGAGGTTTTGCAAATACGGAAAAGAGTGGCCCGGTGCCAGTCAAACAGATTGCGGCCCAATCGGGAATTGCTCGTCGAGGGAAGCGCTACGCCGGAGCAGTCCCTGAGACTGCCGGGTGAGGAGACGTCCGTCCCCTGGTGTTCTACTGCGGCTTCGCCAAGTATGGGCTCAACCACTACACCGCCAAAAAGGCTGCACCGCAGATAAGAGAGAAGCCCGCTACTGCGGGCTTCTCTCTTATGGTCAGTGCCATTCAGATCAGAGCTTGGGGGCGTCGTACTCCGCCGGCTCATCACTGTAGACGCAGACATTCCACTTGGCGGCCAGACCATCATCGGCCAGGCAGTAACGCTCGAAGAAGGCTTTGATTTCCGCGCGCTGGCAATGTGCTTCGAAGCTGGCCATGTCACGCCAGATCTCGTTGAAAACGATGGGGAAGCTCTCCCCTTCGGCAAACGGGCTGGGGATGTGGCGGGTGACTATGTATTGCTGGCAGCCATCTTCGCGCAGGGTATTGGGCTCAAGGGCCTGCAACACCTGAAACAGGGCTTGCTCCTGGCCCGGCTTGGGCTGGAACTGGGCAATGCAATATACCTTCTTGGACATGAAATACTCCTTGTTGTGGCTGATTCAGGCTGGCTGAAGCGACACGACGCAGTTGTCGATCAAACGGGCCTTGCCGAGATAAGCCGCCATCAGGATCACCAGCTGCACGCTCTCGTCAGTGGCAGATTCGAGGGAGGCAGCATCGACGATGTCGATGGCATCAGTACGAAAACCGGCGTTGCCGAGACGCTGACTGGCCTGCGCCACCAAGGATGGCAGGTGGTGGTCACCCGCTTCAATCTGCTCGGCGATCCAGTTCATGGTGCGCGCCAGCTCGGGGGCAATGGCCCGCTCGGCGGCAGTCAGGTAGCCGTTGCGTGAAGAGAGCGCCAACCCGTCTTCGGCCCGCACGGTAGGCACGCCGACGATCTCGATGGGCATCGCCATGTCGGCCACCATCTTGCGAATAAGCGCAAGCTGCTGGTAATCCTTCTGGCCAAAGCAGGCCACATCCGGCTGAACCAGATTGAACAACTTGGTGACCACGGTGCTGACCCCACGGAAGTGTCCGGGTCGCAGTGCCCCTTCCAGCAGACCGGAGAGGCCCGGCACCTCGACGAAGGTCTGGCTCGCCAGCCCGTTGGGATACATGATCTCCGGGGTCGGGGTGAACACCATGTCGACGCCGGCCGCTTCCAGCGCAGCGCAATCCTGCTCCAGAGTGCGCGGGTAGTTGGCAAGATCCTCGGCCTTGTCGAACTGCATCGGGTTGACGAAGATGCTGACCACCACTTTCTCGGCGTGGCTGTGCGCCTCTTTCACCAGGGACAGATGGCCCTGATGCAGGTTGCCCATGGTGGGCACGAATGCGATGGCACGCCCTT
The DNA here is from genome assembly GCF_000819885.1 of Aeromonas fluvialis. Taxonomy (GTDB): domain Bacteria; phylum Pseudomonadota; class Gammaproteobacteria; order Enterobacterales; family Aeromonadaceae; genus Aeromonas; species Aeromonas fluvialis. The sequence goes on along the minus strand of NZ_CDBO01000016.1, from coordinate 21,568 downwards.
CACGGCGCCATTGGCTGATCTGCTCACGCAGAGCGACGGGATTATTTACAACCAACATCAGCAGTTCACCTTCCGATAAATCAAAAAGAGAGACGGGTTAAATATGCGAGGCTGACAAGGAGAGACGGGGGCCGCAGCCCCCGTCGTATGGCAGTCTAGATCAGTTGAAGCTGTGCTCGGGGCCGGGGAAGCTTCCCTCGCTCACCTGCTGGACATAGAGGCGGATGGCGGCACGCACATCGCCGGTCTCGGCCAGGAAGTTCTTGGTGAACTTGGGTACATAGCCCGAGGTGACACCAAAGGCGTCGTGCATCACCAGGATCTGGCCATCGGTCGCGGGGCCGGCACCGATACCGATCACCGGAATGCGTAGCGCCTTGGTGATGCGCTCGGCCAGCGCAGTGGGCACACACTCGAGCACCAGCAGCTGGATACCGGCCGCTTGCAGTTCGAGGGCCTGACGGTAGATCTCCTGGGCCTGAAACTCGTCGCGCCCCTGCACCTTGAAGCCACCAAAGACATGGACAGATTGCGGGGTGAGGCCGAGGTGACCACACACCGGCACCCCGTTGCGGGTGAGGTGGCGGATGGAGTCACACAGCCAGTCGCCCCCTTCCATCTTCACCATGCGGGCACCGGCGGCCATCAGGCGAGCGGCGTTCTGGTAAGTCTGTTCCGGGGTGGCGTAGCTCATGAAGGGCATGTCGGCGACCACCAGCGCCTTGCTGGCACCGCGCGCCACACAGCGGGTGTGATAGACCATCTCATCCATGTTGACCGCCAGGGTATCCTGACCCCCTTGCAGCACCATACCCAGCGAGTCGCCGATGAGCAGCACGTGGGCCCCCTCGTCGTCGAACAGCTTGGCAAAGGTGGCGTCATAGGCGGTGATGGCGGTGAACTTTTGACCCTCCTGCTTCATCTTCAGCAGGTTGGCGGTGGTGATCTTGCTCATAGAGGCTCCTGTACGTCTGCACGCGGGGCAATGATGGCCAAATCATTGTGCGGGCAGTGGGCAACCAGTAGGGCGAGCGGGGTGCCGCAGGGCAGCACCAGAGCAGGCGCGATTTCGGCGAGGGGCAGCAGTACGAACTCTCGCTCCTTCATGCCGTAGTGGGGTACGATGAGGCGCTCATGGTTGATCACCTGATCCCCATAGAGCAGCAGATCGAGATCAAGCGTTCTCGGCCCCCACCGCTCATCCTTGCGCACACGTCCCTGTTCCAGCTCGATTTTTTGTAATTTATCCAGCAGCGCAAGGGGCGCGAGCCGGGTATTGAGCCGGACCACGGCATTGACGTAGTCCGGTTGGTCTGCAGGGCCCATGGGGCGGCTGCTGTAAAAGGACGAGGCCTGCATCAACACGGATTCCGGCAACATTGCCAGCGCGGCAACGGCGCGACCAGCCTGACCCAAGGGGTCAGACAGGTTGGAACCAATGGCGACGAAGACCTCGGTCATCACGGCGAGCGTTACTCGGCGGTTTTCGGCTTGCGACGGCGGGGGCGACGACGGTTGCGGCTGTTGCTGCTGCGCTTCTCGCTATCGTTGCTACGGGCCTCACCGGCCGGGGCTCGCTCACCACTTGCCGGGCGGCGAGTCGCTTCACGCTGCAGTTGCGGGCGCACATCCGGGTTGGAGGCGACATAGCGCTCCCACCAGCTCGCCAGCTCGCCAAGGCCACGTTCGACCCGGTTGCGCAGCAACAGGAAATCGAATGCCGCGCGGAACTTGGGATGTTCCATGGCGCGCTCGGGGTGACGACCCTGACGACGGGTCAGGCGCTGTTGCAGTGCCCAGATGTCGCGGACATCGGTGGTGAAACGGCGGGGAACGGCGATGATCCGCACCTGATTGTCCAGCACCTCGTTGATCGCCAGCATGAAGGCGTCATACCAGGGCAGGCCGCTCTCGTTCTCCAGCACCCGACCACGGGCCTCGACGCAGCCCCACAGCAGGGTGGCATAGAGGAAGGCGGGAGTGACGCGCTTATCTTCGCGGACGCGGGTGTCGGTATCGATCAGTGCCTGCTCGATAAACTGCTCGTAGGGCGAGTTGCCGTGCGGGGTAAACAGCGCCGCCACTTGCGGGAACAGCTGCTGGAACAGACCATACTCGCGCAGCAGCTTGTAGGTCGCCAGACCGTCGCCAGCCAGGAACAGCTTGAGGGTCTCCTCAAACAGGCGGGCCGCCGGAATATCCTGCAGCAGCGGCGCCAGCTCCTGAATGGGCGCGGCGGTACGCGGGCTGATGGTCATCTCCAGCTTGGCGGCAAAGCGCACGGCGCGCAGCATCCGCACCGGGTCTTCGCGGTAGCGGGTCTCGGGATCGCCGATCAGCTCCAGCTTGCGCTCGGCCAGATCTTCCAGACCCCCTTCGAAATCGTGCAGGGTGAAATCTTTGGCGCTGTAGTAGAGGGCGTTGACGGTGAAGTCGCGGCGCTCGGCATCCTCTTCGATGGTGCCGTAGACGTTGTCGCGCAGCAGCATGCCTTCATCAGACTGGGCCGACACATGTTTGCTGGTATTGACCTGATGGTGGTGACCCCGGAAGGTGGCCACTTCGATCACGTCACGACCAAAGACAATGTGGGCCAGGCGGAAGCGGCGGCCGATCAGGCGGCAGTTGCTGAACAGTGACTTGATCTGCTCCGGCGTCGCATCGGTGGCGATGTCGAAATCCTTGGGCCTCTTCCCGAGCAGCAGATCCCGGACTCCGCCGCCGACCAGGTAGGCCTCATAGCCCCCTTTGTTCAGGCGATAGAGCACCTTGAGTGCATTCTCGCTGATCTCTTTGCGCGAAATAGGGTGCTGATCACGGCTTAAGGTACGACGTTGCCCGGCGACACGGGCCGGAGTGGGGGACTCCACCGACTGCTCGCCGTCTTCCTTGCCGAGCACTTTGCGGCAAAAGTTTGCGATCTGGGAAAAAATGGTACACCTCGTTATGACTTCAAATTGACGGGAGGCCAAAAAAATAGCGGCCTATCATAGCTCACGCCTGACCAAATGAAAAACCATGTGACTACTTCAGCTCATTTGAATCAAACCGAGCCAAAAAATAGCGGGCTACCTGCGCATAGCTTACGCCTGACCAAATGAAAAACCATGTGACTACTTCAGCTCATTTGAATCAAATCGAGCCAAAAAATAGCGGTCTACCTGCGCATAGCTTACGCCTGACCAAATGAAAAACCATGTGACTACTTCAGCTCATTTGAATCAAACCGAGCCAAAAAATAGCGGGCTATCTGCACCAGCTCACCCCTTATTACACGAAAACCAGCCCTCTTTACTCAAGGTCCAGCGGGATCTTCTGGCAGGCTGGCACCCGTTCAAGCTGCCAGTGGGCGATGCCCCAGCCAATCATCTCGTCGATCCTGCTTTCCATCAGCTCGGGGGGCGGGCACTGACCGAGGAAGTGCAGCGCCTGCCACAGGGCGGGGCGCACCTCATCCTGCGCCAATGCCGGCGCATGGTTCTGCTTGGATAGCTTGTTGCCATCGGCCAGCACCGCCAGAGGCAGATGCATCCAGTCGGGCACCGGTGCCCCCAGGGTCTGGTAGAGGGCAATCTGGCGCACCGTGGGCTCCAGCAGATCGGCCCCGCGCACTATCTCGGTAATGCCGCAGTCCATGTCATCCACCACCACCGCCAGGTTATAGGCGTAGAGCCCGTCGCGGCGGCGGATAATAAAATCCTCCTCGGCGAGCGCCGCCGGCACCGCGATATGGCCCTGCAAGCGATCATCGAAGTGGTAGACCGGGTGGTGCTGGCGCAAGCGGGCGGCAGATCCCTCTGCCGTCAGCCCCAAGGTGCGGCAGTGGCCGTTGTAAAAGCCACCGCTCGCCATGATTTCGCGCCGGGTACAGCGGCACCAGTAGAGATCGCCGGCCCGATAGAGCTGGTCGATGATTTCGTCATAGCGGCCGTGGCGCACGCTCTGGAACATCACCTCCCCATCCCACACCAGACCATAGGCCTCAAGGGTTTTGAGGATCAGGTCGGCCGCCCCCGCCATCTCCCGCGGCGGATCGATATCTTCGATGCGAACCAGCCAGCGTCCCTGTTGCGCTCTGGCCTGCAAAAAACTGCCAAGGGCGGCGATCAGCGAACCGAAGTGGAGCGGGCCTGAGGGTGAGGGGGCAAAGCGGCCGACATAGGGACGTGCAAGGGGTGAAGACAGGGGATTCACTGGCATGGCTGTTCGGGTAAGCGATTCATTGAGGCTGCATTCTGGGGCGCGACCGCCAAAAGCTCAATAAAAAAGGGAGCCCGCGAGCTCCCTTTTTCATATACCAGAGGGTCGGGATCAACCGGCCATCTGTTTTTCCTTGATCTCGGCCAGTGTCTTGCAATCGACACAGAGATCGGCGGTCGGACGGGCTTCCAGACGGCGGATACCGATCTCGATACCGCAGTGCTCGCAGTAACCGAAGTCGTCATCTTCCAGCAGCTGCAAGGTCTTCTCGATCTTCTTGATCAGCTTGCGTTCACGGTCGCGGGTACGCAGTTCAAGAGCGAACTCTTCTTCTTGCGCGGCACGATCCACGAGATCCGGGAAGTTGGCAGCCTCGTCTTTCATATGGTCGACGGTACGATCAACTTCCTGCATCAGTTGGTTGCGCCAGGCACCCAGGATCTTGCGAAAATGCGCCTTCTGTTGGTCATTCATGTACTCCTCACCCGGCTTTTCCTGGTAAGGCGCGACACCCGCAATGGCCAGGGGGCCCAGAGATTTCCTGTTTTCGCCTGTTGGCATGCCCTGTCTCCTAATTCAGCACGCTACCCGTGCCATCCATAAATTGAGGGCGACATCTATAGCAGAAGGGTAACGGGTAAGCAAACGAGCCGTACCAATAATGTTACCCACTCCAATATTTATGCACTCCCCTCGGGTAACAGGTGACCAGAGTCAAACGGAATAAACCCTTGGGTCACCATGCCTTGCACCCCAACATGGGGGCGGTAGCATAAAATTTCAACCCCCGCCGCGATTGCCTGCTCAATTAGCAGACTATAGTGCGGATCTATATGGGTTGCAGGGCGCATCCGACTTATTCCTGAGTGCAACACCATAAAGAGCAGCACAGCCCTGTGGCCCGCAGCTTTCATCGCCATCAACTCGCGCAAATGCTTGGCACCACGGGCGGTGACCGCATCGGGGAAGTAGCCCATACCAGCCTCCTCCCGCTCGTCGAGCAGGGTGACTGATTTTACCTCGATGTAACAATTGCCCTTCTCGTCATCTTCCAGCAACAGATCGATGCGACTGTTCTCTTCGCCATACTTCACCTCGGTGCGCAACCGGCTGTAACCCGCCAGCGGAGCGATGGCCTCCTGCTCGATCAGCTCGCGGGCGATCTGGTTGGCGCGGGCCGTGTTGACGCAGATAAAGTGGCCCGCCGGGCTCTCGGCGATCTCCCAGCTGTTGGGCAGCTTGCGCTTGGGGTTATCGGAGGTGGAGTACCAGACCCGGGTGCCCGGATCGGCGCAGCCGGTCATGGCACCAGTGTTGGCGCAGTGGATGGTGATCACCTCGCCATTGGCCAACTCAACATCGGTCAGAAAGCGCTTGTAGCGGGCGATGAGCTGCCCGGATTGCAGCGGTGGATCGAATATCAAGGGTTGGCCCTCCACGCTTGATCATTATCCCACTCATCCCGAGCGCCCTCATCCTTGACTCTGGCCCGCAGCGGCCAGCAGGCGAGCGGCTCGTAGCGTACCCCGTCCGGGGTCGAGATGGATTGATAGAGGCAGAACTCATCGGCCTGCAGCAGAAAATTTGGGGCAGGCAGGATGGCAGGCGCCTCACCCGCCTTGCGCGACAGGGTAACGTGAGGGTGATAGCCCTGCTCGCCATTGCCAAGGCGCAGCTTCTCGCCGTGGCGGCGCAGCGCCCGGGCCAGCACGTTCAGATCGTTGGGCCATGCTTTCGGGCCGATCCAAGCGGCCTTGGCCCGGCTGAACCAGCCGGTCTCATCCAGCCTGATGGAGAGCGGTGGACAGTGCTGGCGCTCCACGGCGGCCATCAAGCGGCGGGTGGTCAGCTCGTCCGCTTCACCGAGGAAGGCCAGGGTCAGGTGAAGGTTGGCTTGCGGCACCGACTGACCGGGCCAGGGGCGCTTGTCGCGCCAGGCGATGAGCTCGGGAGCGAGCGCCTTGACGGGCAGGGCAAAGAAGAGTTTGGCCATGTGGTGATAATGCCTTGTTCATGCGCATTGGATGGGCCCATTCTATGGCAGCCATCCGGCCATGTCTCGCCGTCTGCCAGCACGATTGGCCTGCGCGTCACATCCACTCACGGTGGCGCGGGTGGCTGTGGCAGAATAGGCGCCGTTTTACCGGTTGCTACAGAAGGTGCTCATCGCTTTGTCCCAGCTCCCCATCGTTTCGGTATTACCCGAACTCTTTGCCGCCCTCGACCGTCACACCAGCGTTATCCTGCAGGCGCCCCCCGGCGCGGGCAAATCGACCCTGTTGCCGCTGGAGCTGGTGCGCCAGCACCGGCTATCCGGCCGCATCATCATGCTGGAGCCAAGGCGGCTGGCGGCGCGCAATATCGCCACTTTTCTGGCGCGTCAGCTGGGGGAGAAGGTGGGCGAGCGCATCGGCCTGCGGGTACGCGGCGAGAGCCGCACCAGCTCCGCGACCCGGCTCGAGATCGTCACCGAAGGGGTGCTGACCCGGATGCTGCAGCAGGATCCCGAGCTCACCGGTGTCTCACTGGTCATCTTCGATGAGTTCCACGAACGCAGCCTGCACGCCGATACGGCGCTGGCCTTCGCCATCGAGAGCCAGCAGGGATTGCGTGATGACCTCAAGCTCTTGGTGATGTCCGCTACCCTGGATGGCATGGCGCTGGAACGCCTGTTGCCGGATGCCCCTGTGGTTCGCTCCGAGGGGCGCGGTTTCCCCATCGACTACCACTACCGCCCCGCCAACCGCCAGCAGTGGCTGGAGCCGCAGGTCGGTGCCGTGGTACTCGAAGCGCTGGCCGATCAAGATGGCAGCCTGCTGGTCTTTCTGCCGGGACAGGGGGAGATCGAGCGGCTGACGCAATGGTTGGCAGACAAACTGCCGAAAGATGTGCGCCTCGCCCCCCTCTACGGTCGTCTCGATATGGCGGCGCAACAGGCGGCCATCGAACCGGCGCCTGCGGGCCGCCGTAAGCTGGTGCTCACCACCAATGTGGCGGAGACCTCCCTCACCATCGAGGGGATTTCGGTGGTGATCGATAGCGGGCTGGAACGACGGGCTTCCTTTGATCTGAAAAGCGGTATCACCCGGCTGGAGACTCGCCAGATAGCCAAATCCTCCGCCACCCAGCGGGCGGGTCGCGCCGGGCGTCTGGGCCCCGGTGTCTGCTACCGACTCTGGAGCGGCGAGGTGCAGGAGCGGCTCGCCGAACAGAGCCCGCCAGATATCCTGACCCAGGAGCTGACCGGCCTGCTGCTGGATGCCGCCCAGTGGGGTGCAAAGGTGGAAGATCTGCCGCTGCTCGACATCCCCCCCGCCGCCGCGGTGGCCAGTGCCCGGCAGCTGCTGGTGGCCCTTGGCGCCATGAAGCCGGAGGGTGAGCAACAACTCACTCCCGCTGGCCGCGCCATGGCCGCCTTCGGTACCCACCCTCGCCTCGCCCGCATGCTGCTGCGCGCCCGCGAGCTGGAAGCCGAGGGTCTGACAGGGATTGTCGCCGATGCCGCATATCTGGTGGCGCTACAGGAAGAAGATCTGCGAGGATCGGAGCGCCTCTCGGTGCTGTTCCACCGTCGCCTGGGGGCCCTGCGTCAGAGTGCAGCCCGCTGGTTTGAGCGGCTTGGCGTGCGCCCTGCCAATGCGCAGGGTCAGTGGCTGGGGCTGCTCTGCGCCCTCGCCTGGCCGGATCGCATCGGCAAGCTGCGCAGCGGCAGCCGCTATCAACTCAGTGGTGGGGTGAGCTGCGATCTGGTAGAAGGTCATCCCTGTCAGGGACAAGCCGCCCTCATCGCCATCGAGATGGGGCAGAACGATCGCGGCAGCCGCATCTTTATCGCCGAACCGGTCGATCTGGACGAGCTGGTACGCCTGCTGCCGGAACTGGTAAGCGAACGGCAGTGGTTCGACTGGGATGAACGGGAAGAGCGGGTGCGCGCCGAACGCCAGCAGGTGATCGGCGAGCTGGTGCTGAGCCAGCGACCGCTGACCGAACTCTCTGACGAGCAGAAAGGGTGCTGCCTGCTGCAAGGCATTCGCCGCAAGGGGCTGCATGTGCTGCCGTGGGACGAGAGCAGCGAAGGGTTGCTGGCCCGACTGCGCTGCGCCCGCGACTGGCTGCCCGATGAGGGGTGGCCCGCGATGGATGACGAGAGCCTGCTGGCCACGCTGGAACAGTGGCTGCTGCCAGCGGTGAGCGGCATGACCCGGCTGGAGCAGCTGAAGAAGCTCGATATGAGCAACATCCTGCGCCAATCCCTGCCCTGGCCACTGCCCAAGCGGCTGGATGAGGCGCTGCCGAGCCACTTTGCGGCACCCACCGGCAGCCGGGTGCGGATCCGCTATCAGCCGGGGCAGACACCGGTGATCCCGGTACGCATTCAGGAGATGTTCGGGCAAGGTTCGACCCCCTGCTTGGCCGATGGCCGGGTGCCGCTGGTAGTGGAGCTGCTCTCCCCCGCCCAGCGACCGCTGCAGATCACCGCCGATCTGGCCGCCTTTTGGGCTGGCTCTTACGAGCAGGTGAAGAAAGAGATGAAGGGGCGCTATCCCCGCCACTACTGGCCGGATAATCCGCTGGAAGCGATGCCGACCAAAGTCACCAAAAAGAAGATGGGCATCTAGGTTCGGCGGGTTAATCCCGCTCGAACGTTCGCGAATGCGACATAACAAGTAGAAAGGAAAGCAAAGAGGATTTATGGCAACCCAACGACGCAAGCGTGCCCCCAAGAAGGCCGCGCCCAAACGCACCATCTGGCGCAAGCTGTTCTGGCTTGGCTTCAAGCTCTCCCTGGTGGTGGCAGCCTTTATGGTGGTGTTTGGCATCTACCTGGATACCAAGGTGCGCGAGCGCTTCGATGGCGAGAAGTGGCAGCTGCCGGTGATGGTCTACAGCCGTCCGCTGGAGCTCTACCCCAGCCAGCGCCTGTCGCGGGACCAGATGCTGCGCGAGCTCAATATGCTGAGCTACAAGCAGGTGCGCCAGCCTCACACGCCGGGTGAATACACCATCAACGGCAACCGCATCGAGCTTATTCGCCGTCCGTTCGAGTTCTATGACGGCGCCGATGGGGCCCGTGGCCTGCGCCTCACCTTCAACGGCCCGCGCCTTGAGGGGATCCAATCGCTGGAGAACCAGCGCCAGCTCGGTTACGCCCAGATGGACCCGGTGCTGCTCGATCGCCTCAATACCGAGGATCGGGAAGATCGCCTGCTGGTGCGCCTCAGCGAGGTACCCGACAGCCTGCTGGTGACCCTGCTCACCACCGAAGATCGCGACTTCTACCAGCATGGCGGCGTCTCGCCAGTGGCCATCATGCGCGCCATGTTCGCCAACCTGATCGCGGGTCGCACCGTGCAGGGGGGCAGTACCCTGACCCAGCAGCTGGCCAAGAACTTCTTCCTGACCCGTGAGCGTAGCCTGTGGCGAAAACTGCAGGAAGCCTATATGGCGGTGCTGATCGACTATCGCTACAGCAAGGACGAGATCCTGGAGTCCTACCTCAACGAGGTCTATCTGGGGCAGAACTTCTCGCAAGGGGTCTATGGTTTCGGCCTCGCCTCCTACTTCTACTTCGGCATTCCGGTCAACGAGCTGGATATCGATCAGGTCGCCCTGCTGGTCGGTCTGGTGAAAGGCCCCTCCTATTACGATCCCTGGCGCTTCCCTGAGCGGGCCAAGACCCGCCGTGATCTGGTGCTGAAGCTGCTGATGGATCATGGCAGCCTGACTCAGGCCGAATATGAGCTGGCCAGCCGTCAGCCCCTCGGCATCATCGCTCGCGGCCAGATGAGTTATGGCCGCACCCCAGCCTTTATGGGGCTGCTCAAGCGGGAGATCCAGAGCCGTTTCGGCGCCGATCTGCTCAAGCAATCCGGCCTCAAGATCTTCACCAGCCTCGACCCCATCGCCCAGCATGCGGCCGAGCGGGCGGTCGAATCGGGCCTCGCCGACATCGAAAAGCTGCGCGGCAAGAAGAAGCTGGAGGCGGCCATGGTGGTCTCCGACTGGCACAAGGGCGAAGTGGTGGCGCTGGTGGGTGGCCGCGATCCCCGCTACGCCGGGTTCAACCGGGCGCTGGATGCCCGCCGCCAGATCGGCTCGCTGGTGAAACCGGCGGTCTACCTCACCGGCCTCTCCAACGGTCTGACCCTGGCGACCCCGCTCAAAGATCAGCCGATCCGCATTCGCGGTCAGGATGGTCAGGTCTGGACACCGCAAAACTACGATCGCAAGTTCCGCCAGAGCGTGCCGCTGATGGATGCGTTGGCCAGCTCCCTCAACGTGCCGACCGTCAATCTGGGTCTGCAGGTGGGGCTGGAGAAGGTAGTCGACACCCTGCACAAACTGGGAGTCCAGCAGGAGATCCAGCCCTACCCGTCGCTGGTGCTGGGGGCGGTGGCCCTCTCCCCGCTGGAGGTGAACCAGATGTATCTGCCCATCGCCAATCAGGGGTTAACCCAGCCGCTGTCGGCCATGCGCGCCGTGGTCAAGGGGGATGGCACCCTGCTCTATCAGCATGATCAGACCGCCAAGCGGGTCACCGACAGCCAGGCAAGCTGGCTGACCCTGTTCGCCATGACCAAGACCGTGAGTCAGGGCACGGCCCGCGCGCTCAGTGCCAAGTTCCCCGGCGCCACCATGGCGGCCAAGACCGGCACCACCAACGGGCTGCGCGACTCCTGGTTTACCGGGATGGACAACAACGAGCTGGTCAGTATCTGGGTCGGTCGCGACGACAACACCCCGGCGGGCTTGACCGGTGCCAGCGGGGCGCTGCAACTCTTTAGTGGTTACATGAGCCAGCGCGGCGTCAACAGTCTGGGATTGAAGATGCCGGAAGGGGTCACCTGGGCCAACTTCTCCCGCGCCAGCGGCACCCGCGTCACCAGCGACTGCCCGGGCAGCCTGCAGGTGCCGGCCAAGGCATCCACCATGGGCTCCCCGGCCGGTTGTGCCAGCAGTGCATCGCCGCGCAGTGCGCTGGATGACTGGTTCGGCGGTTTCTTCAACTAGATCAACGACACGGGCAGCGCAGGCTGCCCGTTCACTATGCTGCTGACAAGGAAACACCATGACCTTTCCGCTGTTTGACGCCATCCACCATGTGGCCATCATCGCCAGCGATTACCCACGCTCGCGCCACTTCTACCACGAGGTGCTGGGGCTGCCGATCATCGCCGAGACCCTGCGCGAAGCGCGCCAGTCGTGGAAACTGGATCTGGCCCTGCCGGACGGCAGCCAGCTGGAGCTGTTCAGCTTCCCCTCGCCTCCCGAGCGCCCCTCCCGCCCCGAGGCGTGCGGTCTGCGCCATCTCGCCTTTCGGGTCAGCGATCTTGACCGGGTCATCGCCCACCTGCTGGCCCATCGGGTCGAGGTAGAGCCGGTGCGGGTGGACGCGCTGACCGGCAAGCGCTTTACCTTCTTCGCCGACCCTGACGGCCTGCCGCTGGAGCTCTACGAAGCGCCGCGCTGAACCTGCGTTGATCAGAGTGTCGGCCAAAGCAAAAGCCGCCCTGCAAAACTGGGCGGCTTTGTTATTTATAACGCGTTGTCAGGCGGTGATCAGCAGTGGCGCAACTATGGTGTCTTTCTGGCAGAAAATGCCTATCACGGTAAGGTATTGGCCTGGTTGAAGAAATCGATCCAGGGATATCTGGAACCTTTCGAGTAACGCTGAAAGAGGCCGTGCCAGCTCACGATATCTGCTTATCCCGAGATCCTGGCAGATGTGATCGTGCATACTGTTCACATACTCATTGAGCGCCGGAGGCGTAACCGATATGAGCAGTGCCCAAGACAAGGACAATATCTGGCTGGATGGCGACATCATCGAACTCGATGAGGAAGAGGTCGTGGTCCCCAAGGCACTCACTCCCTGGCAAGTGCTGATCGTGGATGATGAGCCCGACATTCACCAAGCAACTCGTTTGGCCCTCTCCAATATTCACTACAAGTCGCGCCCGCTGGAACTACTCAATGCCTATAGCGGCGCCGAGGCTGGCCGCCTGCTGGAGGCCAATCCCAGAATTGCGCTGATCCTGCTCGATGTGGTGATGGAGCACGACGATGCCGGTTTGCGGCTGGTCCACCGGATCCGCAACGAGATGTGCAACTCGCTGGTGCGGATCGTGCTGCGTACCGGCCAACCCGGTCAGGCGCCGGAACAAAGGGTGATCCTCGATTACGACATCAACGACTACAAGACCAAGACCGAGCTGACGGTACAAGCACTCTTCACCACCGTCATCGCCTCCCTGCGCGCCTACGAAACCCTCAGCGCCATCGACAAGAGTCGACAGGGACTTGGCAAGATTCTGGAGGGTGCGGGGGATCTCTATCACCTTCATTCGCTCCAAGAGTTTGCCTCCGGTGTGCTCAAACAGATCAGCGCGATTCTCGATGTCGGCACCGAAGGGGCTATCTGCGCCGAACGGCGTCCCGATGAGCATGGCCTGGAGATCCTGGCCGCGACCGGTGACTATGAAGGGCTGCTGGAAGAGCAGGTCCTTGAGGATTTTCCGTCACTGCACGAGTCGGTGATAAAGGCGTTAAACGATCGCTGCAACCGCTTTGAACACCCGCAGGACTCCCTCTATATCGCCGCCCAGAATGGCCGGGAGTTTGTGTTGAGCTTCACACCGACCCAGCCTCTGGATCCCCTCGAGTGCGATCTGCTGGATGTCTTCTGCCAGCGCATCTCGGCAGCCTATGACAACCTCTATCTCTACGACCAACTGCTGCGCGCTCAGGAGGCCACCGTCGTGGCACTGGCTGCGCTGGCGGAGTACCGTGACTCAGATACTGGCGAGCATGTCTTGCGCGTACAGAAGCTCTCGGATGCCATCGTGGCCGAATTGAAGCAGATGGCGGCCTATCCCGAACAGTTGACTCAGGAGTTTGTCGAGATGATCGGTATGGCCTCTATCCTGCACGACGTGGGCAAGGTGGGCACCCCCGACCATATCTTGCACAAGCCGGGCCGGTTCGCCCCCGACGAGAGGGTCATCATGGAACAACATGCGGGTATCGGCGCCAATATCTTGCACAAGGCGGGCGAGATGGTGGAGGGAACCAGCTACCTCTCGCTGGGGGCAGAGATCGCCCGAGGCCACCATGAACACTTCGATGGCAAGGGTTATCCGCAGCAGCTGGCAGGCCAGCAAATCCCCCTGTCGGCGCGGATCGTGGCGGTGGTCGATGTGTTCGATGCCCTGCTGAGCAAACGCCCCTACAAGGAGCCCTGGACGCTGACGCAAACCATGGCGTATATCCAGTCCCGCTCCGGCACCCAGTTTGATCCTCATGTGGTGACTGCGCTGTCGCGGCTGGTCAACGAATCAAGACTTCCCTACGCCCTCTGAGCTCATCTCAGCTTGCGCAAACCAACCCGCCCTGTCAGTAATCACTGCCACCGACAGGGCGCACTCACCCCCTTTGGTGCATATCGCGCACATCAAACCCCCTGGATGCAGAAAGGGGGCCCTTCTTTAGCTGCCATATCCGCTGAAATATGGTCATTTAACATCACATCGCTATAATATCGGCCTGCAAACCCGATACTAACAATGAAGGAAATCTCATGAGCCTGAACCTGGTACCGGCTGGCAAGAGCCTGCCCGACGATATCTATGTCATCATCGAAATCCCGCAGAATGCCGACCCGATCAAATACGAAGTCGACAAGGACAGCGGCGCAATTTTCGTCGATCGCTTCATGTCTACCCCGATGTTCTATCCGTGCAACTACGGCTACGTGAACGCGACTCTCTCTCTGGATGGTGACCCCGTCGACGTACTGGTTCCGACCCCCTACCCGCTGCTGGCCGGCTCCGTCATTCGCTGCCGCCCGGTTGGCGTGCTGAAGATGACCGACGAGTCTGGCGAAGATGCCAAGATCGTTGCCGTACCGCACTCCAAGCTGACCAAGCAGTACGATCACATCCAGGATGTGAACGATCTGCCGGAACTGCTGCGCGCCCAGATCCAGCACTTCTTCGAGCGCTACAAAGAGCTGGAAGCGGGCAAATGGGTCAAGGTGGAAGGCTGGGGCGACAAGGCCGCTGCCGAAGCCGAGATCAAGACCTCTGCCGAGCGTTACGCTGCCAAGTAAGCGTTATCCGGCATGTAAAAAGGCGCCTTATGGCGCCTTTTTTGTCGGTGTTTGCGGCAGCTGACCGGCTGCATCTCCGGCAGGATTGCCCTGAATGTATATTTCACGGCCATCTTTCTGGTAGGGGCGGTAGTAATCACCGCCACAGCGATAGCCGCCGCCCGGCTGGCTCATCAGCTCGCAGTTGACCGGCAATACCTCCAGCCACTTGATGGCCTGCTGGAAGCGCAGCCACTCCTGCCATTCGTGTTCGCGCGCCAGCTGATCGCGCAGGGCAAAGGTATCCGCAACGGACATTCCCTTGTTGACGATTACCTGACCCGCCATGGCTGGCAGGCTGAGCAGCCCAAACAGCACTATGATCCAAGGCTTCATAACCCCTCCAGAGTGACTTAATTTCACAATTAAATTAAAAGTCACATCAATCTGTTATCCAGATCACAAAACGAAACATCACCAAAGTGGTGCCGGCTCACCTAGTTGTTAATTATCGTCCACGGCAGGAAGCACCACCATGAAGCCGATCCCCGCGCTGTTGCTCAGCCTCACTCTCTGCACCACCCTTGGCGCCACAAGCAACGCCAGCGAGATCAACATGAGCTGGCAGTGGCAATCCAGCGACGGCCAGCGCAAGTACTTCCAGCTGACCACCGACGATCAGGTGATGGCAGCCAGCCGCCATGAGATGAGCCTGCTGGAGGCTTCTCTCACCAATCCGCTGGAGACCCTTTACGCCTACATCAGCCCGCGTCTCTACAACAGCATTAATCTGATCAACCAGTACAGTCCCGAGACCGCCACCAAGTTTCGCAATCTGGAACAGGCCTTCACCCTGCGGGACAACAGCATGGAGTCGATGCTGTTCTGGCAAGCCTATCTGCAGTATCAAGAAGATGCTTTTTACCAGATGAGGGTGGTGCCCTGCGTCCATCCGGCCAATCGCAAGCTGCCTTGTGTGCGTCCCGATTACTCCCAGCTCTTCTACCACTTCAAGGGGCATCTCAAGCCGCTGGCGCAGCAGTTTGCCGCCAAGGATCTCGCCACCAGCGTCAGTCTGCTACAGGAGTGGCTGAACGCCATCCCCACCCAGCCGGAGCAGCAGGATCACTTCGCGCCACCGCTGCAGGCGCTGCAGGATAACAAGGCCGACAGCGACGAGAAGGCGCTGTTGATGGCCAGCCTGCTGGCGGAGCTGGCCCCGCAATATGTGCTCAGCATCATCTATCCGGATATCAGCATCGGCAGCGTCTCCCCTGCCTGGCTGGCCATTACGGCAGACAGTGGCGTACCCGGTGATGTGGTGGTGATCAACAACCAGCGCCATGTGCTGCTGACTGGATCGTCCCTGCTGGCCCAGCAGATGACCATGGCCAAGATCCCCCTTATCAGCGAATCACTCTACTGACGCAGACAGCTCAGACCAGCTGCCAATTCATTGATTTTTATCGATGTCATGCCATCCTAGCCGCCCTTGCCAGCCAACCTCCTGACTGGCGGGGCGCAGACGCTTCTGAATTGCGATTTTATTTAACACTTCTTAAACAGATCCGATCAGTTTAGGATGAGCTTCGCCCATTCCCTCAATCCGAAACTCGTTATAACATAACAAATGGAGTGTCATCAGGATGAAACATCTGGTACTTACTTTGGCGCTGCTGCCATCTCTGGTCTTTGCTCACAACGTCAAGGATGGCAACCCGGTGCCGCTGGTCAATATTAGCGACAAGGGCGAGCTGGTTCTGAATGGCAAGGATATCGGCTACCAGCCGTGGCAGAGCCAGTCGCTGACCGGCAAAGTGTTCCTGATCCAGCATATTGCCGGTCGCTCCAGTGCCAAGGAGCTGAACGCCCCGATGATCGAGGCGATCAAGGCCGCCAAACTGCCGCAAGACAAGTACCAGACCGTCACCATCATCAACAGCAATGACGCCATCTGGGGCACCTCCGGCTTCGTGAAGAGCAGTGCCGAGGACAGCAAGAAAGAGTTCCCCTGGTCCGCCATGGTGCTGGATGCCAAGGGTATGGCGCGCAACGCCTGGGATCTGACGCCGGAAAGCTCGGCCATCATCCTGCTGGATAAAGAGGGCAAGGTGCTGTTTGCCAAAGATGGCCAGCTCGATGCCAATAACATTGCAACCGTGATGGGGCTCATCAAGTCCCATCTCTGAGTCAGAGAGAAAGGGCGCTGATGGCGCCCCTTCCATAAGGGTCTATGGGTCGTATCAAGCTGAAAATCTGGATCCTGCTGCTGGGCTGGTTATGGCTGCAGCCTGCCCTTGCCCGGCACCAGTTTGAATCCGCCCTGCCCGGCCACGACGACCATCACTGCCTTATCTGCGCCCTCCATCTGGATGGCAAGCAAGCCATCACCGCCACCCCCTATTGTTTCCCCAGTGCCCCCTCTGTTCTGCCCGCTGTTGCAACCACGCAACCCTCAGCCGATACCGCCACGCTTCACAGCTATGCCATCCGTGCGCCGCCAGTCTCTTTTTTTCTCTATCCATTTGTTTAATTTCGCTATTTGTTTTGAAAAAGGATTAAAGATGAAAGCAGTTACTCTGTTGCTGGCCGCAGCGGCCTTTAGCGCACACGCAAATCACGACGAACACGAGAGCCACAGCCACGGCGCCCACGAGCATGGCCACGGCCACCTCAATCTGGTGGTCGATGGCGACCAGTTGATGATCGAACTGCAGGCACCCGCAGCCGATCTGGTGGGCTTCGAGCACGCCGCCAAGAGCGATGAAGAGAAGGCGCAATATGCCAAAGCGGTCGCCCGCCTCCAGCAGCCTGACGCCCTGTTCCGCTTCGACCCAGCCGCTGGCTGCAAACTGACCCAGCAAGAGCTGCAGGCCGCCAAAGAAGATCACGACCATGACCATGATAAGGCTGCCGGTGATCACGATGAACACCACGATGAGGCGGGTCATGCCGATATGGGCGCCATGTACACCTACACCTGCACCATGCCAGCCAAACTGACCGGCCTTGAGGCGACCCTGTTCAGCGTCTATCCGAGCCTTGAGAAGCTGAGCGTGCAGGGGATCCTGCCCACCGGCCAGACCGCGGGCGAGCTGACCCCGTCCGCCAACAAGCTGAGCTGGTAACGCCATGAAAAAAGCCGTGGTTGAGATCCGCGATCTGGCCTTTGCCTGGCCAGGTGGCGACGCTGTACTCGATCTGCCCGCCCTCACCATCCGCGAGGGTGAGCGGGTCTTTATCAAGGGCCCGTCGGGCTCCGGCAAATCGACCCTGCTCGGGTTGCTGGCCGGGATCCAGAGCGCCAACCACGGCACCCTGGAGGTGCTGGGCCAACCATTGGCCCGGCTCTCTGGCCGTGCCCGTGACCACTTCCGGGCGGCCAATCTGGGTTATATCTTCCAGCAGTTCAATCTGCTGCCCTTTCTCTCGGTGCAGGACAACGTGACCGCGGCCCTCACCTTCTCGCCCGCCAAACGGGCTCGCCTGCAAGGGAGTCCGGAGCAGGAGGCGCGTCGTCTGCTGGCGGAGCTGCAACTGCCGGACGAGGCGCTACATCGCCCCGTGCATGCCCTCAGCATCGGCCAGCAGCAGCGGGTTGCCGCCGCACGGGCGCTGATCGGCTCGCCGCCACTGGTGATCGCCGACGAGCCCACCTCGGCACTCGACACCGACAACCGGGCGGCCTTTATCAAGCTGTTGTTCGAGGAGTGCGACAAGCAGGGCTCGACCCTGATCTTCGTCAGTCACGACCCTTATCTCGAACCCCTGTTCCCGCGGGTCGAAAACCTGCAACAGCTCAACCGGAGGGCTACGTGCTAAAACTCGCCCTGCAAAGTCTCTGGGCCCGCCGCCTTACCGCCGGTCTCACCCTGCTGGCCGTCGCCATCAGCGTCACCCTGCTGCTCGGGGTGGAGCGGGTGCGCACCCAGGCCCGCGAAAGCTTCTCCAACACCGTCTCGGGAACCGATCTCATCGTCGGCGCCCGCTCCGGTCAGGTGAATCTGCTGCTTTACTCGGTGTTTCGCATCGGCAACCCCACCAACAACGTGGGGTGGGACGCCTATCAGGCCATCAAGCAGAAACCCGGCGTCGCCTGGACCATCCCCCTGTCGCTCGGTGACTCCCATAAAGGGTTTCGGGTACTCGGCACCAATGGTGACTACTTCACCCATCTGAAATACGGCCAGCAGCAGTCGCTGCAACTGCAGGAAGGGCGGCCATTCGACACGCCGTTTGAAGCGGTACTCGGCGTTCAGGTGGCAGAAAAACTGGGCTACAGGCTGGATCAAACCATCGTCATCGCCCACGGCGCCGGTAACACCTCCTTCAGCCAGCACGACAACCTGCCATTCAAGGTGGTGGGGATCCTGGCGCCGACCGGTACGCCCATCGATCGCACCATCCATGTGCCGCTGGCGGGGATAGAGGCGATCCATCTCGGTTGGGACACCGGCCGCCACAGCAAGAACGTGACGCCGGAGCAGGCGCTGGCGCAGGATCTCACCCCGAAAACCATCACCGCCTTTATGGTGGGGCTGAGCAACCGGATCCTGGCGTTCCAGCTGCAACGCAGCGTAAACACCTATCCCAAAGAGCCGCTGATGGCGATCCTGCCGGGGGCCGCCCTGCAGGAGCTGTGGAGCCTGATGAGCGTGGCGGAAACGGCCCTGTCGGTCATCGCCGGTTTCGTGGTGGTGGCGGGCCTGATCAGCATGCTGACTACCCTGCTGGCAGGGCTTAACGAGCGGCGCCGGGAGCTCGCTATTTTGCGATCCCTCGGTGCGGGCCCTGCCCATCTGTTCCTGCTGTTGGCGCTGGAAGCGATGGCGCTGACCACGGTCGGCATCGCCCTCGGGGTCACCGTGCTCTATCTGGGGCAGGGGCTTGCCTCGCCCTGGCTGCTCAGCCACTATGGCCTGCAACTGAGTCTGGGGCTGCCGAGCACCTACGAATGGCAGTTGCTGGGGGTAGTGTGGCTGGCAGGCATGATGATTGGCCTGCTCCCTGCCGCCCGCGCTTACCGCTACAGCCTGAGCGATGGCATGAGCATTCGCGTCTAGCGAGACGCCCAAAATAGAAACAGAAGGACAGATGATGAAGTGGAAAATTGTGGCGCTGCTCGCCAGCCTGCTGGTGCTGCCCGCCCTGGCCGCCGATTACAAGACCATCGACTGGGATGTGCTCATCCCGGAAGGGGAAAAACTGCTACCACCGCCCCAGGTCAATCACGAAGATCCCATGTCGGTGCCGCAACCGGTGGGCGGAGTAAACAAGAAGCTGGACAACCAGGATGTGCGCATTCCGGGCTTCGTGGTGCCGCTGGAAGGGGATGCCAAGAAGATCACCGCCTTCCTGCTGGTGCCCTACTTCGGCGCCTGCATCCATGTGCCGCCGCCCCCCACCAATCAGGTGATCTATGTGAGCTACCCCAAGGGTGCGCCGGTCGATGATCTGTGGGATGCCATCTGGGTGAAGGGCAGGATGCGCACGGTCAGCTCCAGCCACGAGATGGCTACCGCCTCCTATTCGATGGAAGCGGTCGAGGTGAGCGTCTACGAGGAGTAATCCTCCCGTTGCAAAAAAAGCGGCCTCCACGGAGGCCGCTTTGTTATCTTGGCATCCCGGTTGGAGTAACATTCAGCTCCAGAACCTGTGCGAATGGAGTCAGCATGGCAGACCTCCCCCCCCCAAAAAAAGAGAGTTCGATCCTGAGCAGCCAGGAGCAGACCCTGCGTCTGGCCCGCAGTCGCGGTATCGACGGCATGCTCACCCGCAACAGCGACAGCACCTTCGAACAGCGCGCCACCTTTCGCCATCTGGCGGATCAGGCCGCTCGCCAGCGCAATCTGGAAGCCATCATGGTGATGGCCTCCCGCCACTGCGAAGAGACGGCGGCCGGCGGCGAGATGGACAGCGACTGGCTGACCCGCTTCCTGCAACTGGCGGAAGATATCAGCATGGTGCCGATGCAGCAGCTGTGGGGGCGGATCTTCGCCATCGAGGTCGCCACTCCGGGCCGCTTCTCCATCCGGGCGCTCGCCACCCTCAAAGAGATGACCCAGCGCGAGGCCCAGCTGTTTCAGCGCATCTGTTCACTGACCTGCCACTACACCGGCAGCGACGAGCAGCGTCTGCTGCTGGGGCTGCACAAGGGAGCCAGTTTGCTAAGCCGCGCCAAGGCGACGCGCCTCGGCCTTGGCAAATACCGCCTCCCCTATAATGCCTTGCTGCAACTTTTCGAGCTGGGCCTGTTGCACCGCGGCGAGCTGGAATCCGGCCCACTACCCGCCGATGGGGTCGAGCTGGAATTCGGCAACCAGCGCTGGCGGCTGCAGTGCAAGCAGAACAACATCACCCTGCTCTACTATCGCCTCACCCCGGTGGGCAACGAGCTGGCCCAGTTGCTGCAAGAGTCGCCGCTGGAGGAGTACCTGCAGGATCTGAAAACCGTGCTGGTGCAGGGGATGCTGATAGAAGTGCAACTGACCGCCACCGAGCCAGCCGCAACGGTGGTGGAACCGGCTCCCTGACCCCCTGCAAGATGGGCCACAGGCCCATCTTCGTCCCCCCCCCTGATGACCACAACCCCCCTCCCTTTCACGATCGTCGATTCATAGTTGATTCATATTTGGACTGATTCATATTTGGACAGCCACCTTTTTGCTTGCAGTCATCTTCCTGATTGGCCTGCCGTGCCATGCTTTCATTGAGCAATCGCACAAACCAGCTGATGGAGTGCAGCCGCTCTCGCCATTGTGTGATGAACCCTCGTACCACTGCGAGCTCGGGCTCAATCAGGGATTCATGCTGATACCAACGCCGCACCAGCAGTGGCCACTGGAACATCGCTGCCCAACGCTCCGCCACATCTCGCTCGCTCCACCCGGCCGCAGTGTCGGCATCAATTTTGAGCACCAGATGATAGTGATTGCTCATCACCGCATAGGCGCAAACCCCGATGGCAAATTGACGCGACAGTTGACCCAGTTTGTCGACGACCCACTGACGTCGATGCTCGTAGCTATGACCGGAGTGCGCATCTTGCCCACACAAGAAAGTCCGCCGCACACAACGGCTGACAACATGGTAATAGGGGGTATCTTGCAGGCTGATCTGGCGTGAACGAGCGATGGTCATGGCACACTCCTCAACGGGCTACCCGTCAAGCCAAGCAGCATGATACGCCGCTGTCAAATTGGTGGGTGTCCTAAATTCCAACAATGGGCTCTGCTACCAAAGAAACTATGAAATCATAAGATTTCCTGATTACCCATTACC
>NZ_CDBO01000015.1 GCF_000819885.1 Aeromonas fluvialis | reverse complement strand
GTTCGTTGCTGCGGGAGTGGAATTTTACTCAACCGCCTTCTCGAGTCAAGCCTTATTTTTAAAGGCTTTTCGAGGTTATCGACTTGGCTTTCTGCGTTGCCGCTTGCCCTGTCGATGGAGGCGCATTATAGGGAACAGATTCTTTCTGGCAACCCCTTATCGGCAATAAAATTGCAAAAAAGTGCACTTTTTTAGTTATTCATAGCCAAGCACAGCTTTTATACAAACTTATCCACAGAAACCAGCGCCGGATTGCTAGAATGGCCGAAAACAAGGAGGCCAAGATGGACTTGCGACTGAGACCTTACAAGGGAAAACGCCCACAACTGGGCAAACGGGTATATGTCGACCCCTGCGCCACCCTGGTGGGTGATATCCAGCTGGGTGACGATGCCAGCATCTGGCCCATGGTGGCCGCCAGAGGGGACGTCAACCATATCCGAATCGGTGCCCGCAGCAACATTCAGGACGGCACCGTATTGCACCTGACTCGCAAGAGTGCCAGCAACCCTGCCGGCTATCCTCTGTTGATCGGAGAAGAGGTCACGGTCGGCCACAAGGCGATGCTGCATGGCTGCACCATAGGAAACCGGGTGCTGGTCGGAATGGGTGCCATCCTGCTGGACGGGGCCGTGGTCGAAGACGATGTGATGATCGGTGCTGGCAGTCTGGTGCCACCGGGCAAGCGACTCGAGGCCGGCTTTCTTTATATGGGCAATCCCATCAAGCAGGCTCGCCCGCTCAAGCCGGCCGAGATCGCCTTCCTCAAAACCTCAGCCGACAATTATGTCCTGCTCAAGGACGAATACCTGCAAGAGGCTTGAATCCAGATAGCCACATACAGGAAGCCCGGCATCATGCCGGGCTTCGCGTTTTAATATAGCTACATAGGTATCGATGACGACTGACAGGGGATCAGTGGGCCTGATCCCAGTTGTCACCGGTGCCCGCTTCCACCACCAGCGGTACATGCAATTCGGCAGCGCCCGACATCTTCTCCTTGATGATGGCGATGTACTCCTCCAGCTTCTCTTCGCGGATCTCGAACACCAGTTCATCGTGCACCTGCATCAGCATACGGATCGACTGGTCTTCAATCCCCCGGATCCAGCCATCCACGTTGATCATGGCGCGCTTGATGATATCGGCGGCCGTGCCCTGCATGGGGGCGTTGATGGCAGCCCGTTCCGCCGCCTTGCGCAGACCGGCGTTGCGCGACTTGATATCCGGCAGATAGAGGCGACGGCCGAACAGGGTCTCGACATAACCCTGAGCTTCCGCCTGCTGACGGGTGCGTTCCATGTACTCCAGCACGCCGGGGTAGCGTTCGAAGTAGAGATCCATGTACTTCTGCGCCTCGGCACGACCGATCCCCAGCTGCTTGGCCAGACCGAAGGCACTCATGCCGTAGATAAGGCCGAAGTTAATCGCCTTGGCGCTGCGGCGCATGTCGGTGGTCACCGCATCGAGCGCCACGCCGAACACCTCGGCGGCAGTCGCCTTGTGGATGTCCTTGCCCTCGGCAAAGGCGGTCAGTAGCCCCTTGTCACCGGAGAGGTGCGCCATAATGCGCAGCTCGATCTGGGAGTAGTCCGCCGCCACCAGCTTGTAACCGGCGCTCGGGATGAAGGCCTGACGGATCCGGCGCCCCTGCTCGTTGCGCACCGGGATGTTCTGCAGGTTGGGATCAGATGATGACAAACGACCCGTGGCCGCTACCGCCTGATGATAGGAGGTGTGCACCCGCCCGGTCCGGGGCTTGATCATCAGCGGCAACTTGTCGGTGTAAGTGGACTTGAGCTTGGCCAGGCCACGATGTTCCATCAGCAAGCGCGGCAGCTCGTAAGTCTCCGCCAGTTCGGCCAGCACCTCTTCTGCGGTGGACGGTGCACCCTTCGGAGTCTTTTTGATGATCGGCAGGCCCAGCTTGGTGAAGAGGATCTCCCCCAGCTGCTTGGGCGAGGAGAGGTTGAACTCCTGTCCGGCCAGCTCGTGAGCCTGCTTCTCCAGCTCCGCCAACCGCAGCTCGATCTCCTGACTCTGCTGGTGCAGCAGCTTGGGATCGATGGTGGTGCCGAGCAACTCCATCCGCGCCAGTACCGGCAACAGCGGCAGCTCGATGTCACTGAATACCTTGGCGAGGCCAGGCACGGATTCCAGCTGGCTCCACAGGGTCTGGTGCAGACGAAGGGTGATATCGGCATCTTCTGCCGCATAGGGAGCGGCCTGCTCCAGCTCGATCTGGTTGAAGGTGAGCTGTTTCACCCCTTTGCCCGCGATCTCTTCAAAAGAGGTGGTTTCGACCCCGAGGTAACGCTTGGCCAGCGAATCCATATCGTGACGACTGGCGGTGGAGTTGAGCACGTAGGACTCGAGCATGGTGTCGTAGGCGATACCCTGCAGGTCGATGTCATGGTTGAGCAGCACGTTGCGGTCGTACTTGAGGTTCTGCCCCACCTTGAGACGGGTCGGATCTTCCAGCAGCGGCTTGAGCTTGCCCAACACCACGGCCTCGCTCAGCTGTACCGGCGCCCCGAGATAGTCGTGGCCAAACGGCACATAAGCGGCTTTGCCCGGTTCTACCGCGAAGGAGACACCGACAATCCGCGCCTCCATATAGTCGAGACTGGTGGTTTCGGTATCAAAGGCGAACAGCGGCGCGGCCTGCAGTTGGGCCAGCCAACCGTCAAATTCGGCTTCGTCCAGAATGCAGCGGTAGTCGGTTTCGATGGCGGCAACCGGAGCTGCCCCTTCATCATCACCCGCGGCCCCGCTCTCCTCGTCACCCGACTCCAACTCTTTAATCAGGTTACGCAGTTCATATTCACGGTAGACCGCCAGCAGGGACTCCTTGTCGACCGGCTTGAGCTGCAGTTGCTCCAGACTCTGTTCCAGTTCGACATCGGTCTTGATGGTCGCCAGTCGATAGGAGAGACGAACCTGCTCCTCCTGCTCGCGGAACTTGTCTGCGAACGCCTTGGAACCACGAAAGCCGAGGGCCGCCACCTTGTCGAGGTTGACGGCGATCTCGTCGATACTGCCAATCCCCTGCAGCAGGGCGAGTGCGGTCTTCTCGCCGACACCTGTCATCCCAGGGATGTTGTCAACCTTGTCACCCATCAGCGCCAGATAGTCGATGATGAGCTCAGGCGGTACGCCAAACTTCTCGATCACCCCTTCCCGATCGGTCTTCACATCTTTCATGGTGTCGATCAGGGTGACATGGTCGGAGACCAGCTGCGCCATGTCCTTGTCACCGGTACTGATCAGCACCGGCAGTTGCTTTTCGGTCGCCTGACGGGCAAGGGTGCCGATCACATCGTCGGCTTCCACCCCTTCGACCATCAGGAAGGGGAAACCCATCGCCTTGATCATCTGATGGATAGGGGCAACCTGACTGCGCAGGTCGTCCGGCATGCTGGCACGGGTCGCCTTGTATTCGGGATAGATATCGTCGCGGAAGGTCTTGCCCTTGGCATCAAACACCACGGCCACGTGGCTGTCGGGATATTGCCTGAGCAGGCTGCGCATCATGTTGGCCATGACACGGACGGCGCCGCTCGGCAAACCGGTCGAGGTACGCAGATCCGCCTGCTGGGAGGCGAAGAAGGCGCGGTAAAGATAAGAGGAGCCGTCGACCAGAATAAGGGGATTGCTAGGGGCCATGAAATCGTCCTGCCAGAGATAAACAGCCGCTAGGATGCCACAGGGCCCCCCTCACACCAAGAAGAGCAGCAACACCACAGATGGCCAGAGAAAGGGACTCAAACTGTGGATAACTCTGTGCTCAAAAATGGGGCACACCAACGCACGCAGTGATAAAACTGTGCACAAAAATATAAAAACACATTAAAAACAACAACTTGAGACCGAAAAAAACGATCGCGAGACAATTGAAATGATCTCGATCAATGTGGAAAAAGATTTAAGGGAGTAAGTACGGCAGGATCCAAAGCGAAACAACCCTAGCACAGCGAGATGACTTGACCAGCGGAGGGCGAACGATAACCATACAAAAGTACAACAATCCATCCTGGCTCACATTTTCAACAACGAGGAGTTTGCCATGAAAAAAGTGGCCGTGATCTTGAGTGGCTGTGGCGTCTTTGACGGGGCCGAAATCCACGAGGCCGTCATCAGTCTGCTGGCGCTGGCTCGCCATGGCGCCACCACCCAATGCTTTGCTCCGAACGTGACGCAGCTCCATGTGATCAACCACCTGACTGGCGAGGTGAGTGAAGGAGAGAGTCGCAACGTGCTGGTCGAGGCCGCCCGCATCTGCCGCGGCCAGATAAAGGACGTGGCCGAGCTGGATGCGGCCGATTACGACGCGCTGCTGGTGCCCGGCGGCTTTGGCGCCGCCAAGAACCTGAGCGACTTCGCCATCAAGGGGGCAGAGTGCCAGATCCAGCCGGATGTGCTGAAGGCCTGCCAGAGCTTTGCCAGGGCCGGCAAACCGGCGGCCTATATCTGCATCGCACCGGCCATGATCCCGCTTATCTACGGCGCCGGCACTCTGGCCACCGTAGGCCACGACGAGGGTACCGCCAACGCCATCGAGGCGATGGGCGGCAGCCACCTCAATTGCCCGGTCAACGAGTTCGTCGTGGATCAGGAGCGCAAGGTGATCTCCACCCCCGCCTACATGCTGGCCAGCAACATAGTGGAGGCCGCGGACGGCATCGAGAAGACGGTCAAGCAGCTGCTTGCCCTGTGATCCCCCGCTGCGCCAAGACAAACGGGCCGCTCATGGAGCGGCCCGTTTTCAATTCTCGCGTATAGCGGCGGATTAGATGCTTTCGCCCATCTGATCCATCTTGCCCAGCAGGGCACGCAGACGCTCCTGCCATGCAACGTGCTCGTTGCGCAGCTGATGGTTCTCGTCTTGCAGCTTGCTGTTCTGCTCTTTCAGCTCGTCCAGCTCCATCTTCAGCAGGGAGATGTTGTCGACGGCGGATTGTACTTTGGATTCGAGTTGCTCAAGGACTTCTAGTGACATATGCATACCTGTTTGTTCAATTGCGATGCCCCACAGAGGGCGATTCAAGCGCGTGAAGCCAGCATACCCCGAGCACATCGGCACAAACAAGCCAGAGCGCTGTAAAATGCGCCTTCCATAGAGGTATTGTCTAAATATGCGTCTATTTCTCTCGCATCCAGCGCCCGCACCGCGACAACAGACTGGGCAAGACCAAAAAGCCCCGCCTGCAGAGGCTCGTTGGCGATATCCTCATGGCGCAGCGCTTATCCATGCAAGGCGATATAACCGCCCAGCAACAGACAGGCGACGGCATACATCAGCAGGCCGTAGAGCAGGTTCCAGCGCAGGATCAGCCCGGCACTGAGGTTGTAACGGGAGGCCAGCGCCAGATTGGATCCGGAGAGCGGACTGGTGCCGGTGGCAAGCCCCCATCCCAGCAGGAAACACATGCCGAGCAGGCTGGAATCTGGCGCCAGCGGCCAGAGCAGCGGCGCCAGCCCGGAGATGCTGATGAGCGGATGTACCCCGACGATGGCCACCAGCAGAATCAGCATCAGAGTGAGGGATGCCTCAAGCCAGCCAAAGTGGTTGAACCGCGGCAGGCCGTGACCCGCACCGAGATCGATGACCGACAACGCACTGTTGATGCCTGCCGCCAGCAAACCGGCCCCCAGAAACAGCACCAGCTGACCGCCGATGGCGGGGAAGCGCTCCACCACCTGCCGCTTGAGGGCCGCCTTGCGCCCAACCCTCGGCATAAAGAGCAGCGCCAGTAGCGGAGCTACCAGCGCGATCACCGCCAGAATGCCGAGCTGGGGCCAGATCTGCTTGATGAGGAGTACCAACAACGCCAGGGTGACCGGCAACCCCAGGGTCTGTAGACGCAGCGGATAACCGGCAAAGTCTGCCACTCCGATCCGCTCCACCTGCCAGGCGGTCAGCCCCATCGCCAACAGGGCTGCGAGGATCCCGAACGGCAGAATATGGGAGAGCTGCAAGCCCGGTGCATAGGTGAGCGCCACTGCCATGGCGACAAAGAAGGGTGACCAGAAGGCAGCGGCACAGAAGATCCGGCTCAGCACCATCACCTGACGCCGCTCCAGGGTGCCATTGCGCTCCAGTCGATCGCCGATGATAAACAGCACCGAGAGGTTGATGACCGCCCCCAGCAGATTGAGGCTGGCCATGGTGCTCCACAGCCCCTTGCGCCCGCTCCAGGAGGTGGTGCCGGTCAGCAGGCCGGAGGTCGCGAGGTTGAGAGTGCTCACCGCGGCAAACATGGTGAGCATATTGATGTTGGGCAACAGCCAGTCACCGGCAGTGAGGGTCGCGCCCTGCCACCAGGAGAAGATCAACAGCAACAAGGCGGCACCATACAGGGCCAGCGCCTGCCGCTTGGCAGCCCCCACCAGCCTGGGCCAGGTGAGCAGTGATGCCCCCCAGGCCGCAATGGCCGCTGGCCAGGGGGAGAGTCCCAGATAGAGATAGAGCAGGTTGAGCAGCCACATCCCCAGGATCAGATAACCCGACCAGCGTTTGGTCATCGACGCCTCCGGTCAGGAGATCAGAGACACTGATCCATATCCAGTGAAGGTTTGTCGCACTCCGGACGGCCGACGATCTTGGCGGGTACGCCAGCGACCGTGGTATGAGGCGGCACCGGGTTGATCACCACGCTGCCCGCGCCAATTTTGGCGCCCACGCCCACTTCGATATTGCCGAGCACCTTGGCGCCCGCCCCTATCATCACCCCTTCGCGGATCTTGGGATGACGATCGCCACTCTCCTTGCCGGTACCGCCGAGGGTCACGCTCTGCAGGATCGAGACATCGTCTTCGATCACCGCCGTTTCACCGACCACGATACCGGTGGCGTGGTCAAACATGATCCCCTTGCCGATACGGGCGGCCGGGTGCACATCCACCCCGAACACCACCGAGATCTGGTTTTGCAGATAGAGGGCCAGCGAGCGTCGACCCTGGCGCCACAGCCAGTTGGCGACCCGATAACCCTGCAGGGCATGGAAGCCCTTGAGATAGAGCAGCGGGGTAGAGAAGAGATCGACCGCCGGATCCCGCTCCTGCACGGCGCAGATGTCGGCCGCCACCACCGCCAGCAGCTCGGGTTCGCTGCGCAGAGCCAGCTCGATCACCTCGCGCAAAGCGATGGCCGGCATGGTGGCACTGTCGAGCTTGTTGGCCAGCTGGAAGCTGAGGGCCGATCGCAGATTGTTGTGATTGAGAATGGTGGAGTGGAAGAAGCTGGCCAGCATCGGCTCCTGGGCCGCCATGCACTGTGCTTCTTGCTGAATTTTGTGCCAGGTTTTGGCAACCAGTTCATCCATGTTGCAGCCTACTGTTGTTCGGGGTGAGGGCTCTGTTGTTCTTTGGTCAGCACCGAGATCGGGTCCATGTGGATGATGACATCCATCCGCTCGAATGCCTGACGCACCGCCTGCTCGGCTTCATCGGCAATCTGATGGGCCTTGACCAGGGGGATCTGATCGTCCAGTTCCAGATGCAATTGTACGAATCGGGTCGGCCCGGATTGACGGGTGCGCAGGTCATGTGCGCCGTGTACACCTTCTACGGCACAGCAGAGCGCCATTATTCTCGCTTGTTCTTCCGCTGGCAACTGACGATCGAGCAGGGCCTGCACCGACTCGTAGCCAATGTGCCCCGCCCCCCACAGCAGAAACAGCCCGATCAGAATGGCAAACAGACCGTCGGCCCAGTACCACCCCTGCCCCGCCAGCACCAGCGCCAGCAAGACGCCGGCATTGAGCAGCAGATCGGAGCGGTAGTGCAGCATGTCCGCCTTGATGGCCACGCTGTTGGTTTTGCGAATGACAACGCTCTGGAAGCTGACCAGCAGCAGGGTCAGCACGATGGAACCGCCGCTGACCCAGAGACCCGCCTCGAGCCGTTCGATGGGAGCCTGCTTGAGCAAAGAAGAGATACCGTGCATCACCAGCAACAGTGCAGAGCCGGAGATAAAGGCTGACTGGATGAGTCCAGCCAGCGACTCCGCCTTGCCGTGACCGAAGCGATGTTCGTCATCGGCCGGGGCCAGCGCATAGCGAATGGCCAGCAGGTTGATGATGGAGGCGCTCACATCCATGAAGGAGTCCGTCAGGGATGCCAGCAAGGTTGATGAATCTGTCATCAGCCAGGCGATCAGTTTGCCGATGATCAGCAAGGTCGCGGTAGTGACCGCCGCAATGCTGGCAAAGGTGACCCAACGGGAATATTGTTGATGGCTCAAAACCGGCTTTCCTCTGACGATGAAAAACTTATTATACCCTGACCCAGGCGTCTATTCGGCGCGAAAATCAGTGGAACAAGAAGCGATGAACAGAATAGTCCTGGTCGATGACGATCTTGAATTGACCCAGCTGCTCACCGAAATTCTGACCCTGGAGGGATTTCGATCTGGCCAAGGCGATGGACAAGATCGCCATGCTGCCGGTGGACAACGTCTACCTGCGCGACGAGAAGGGGCAGATCCAGTCCACCACCCATCCGCGCAAGTTCGTGGTGCGCTTTATGGTGGATGCCGATGACCCGGCCAACCCCATGCTGGGCAACGAGGATCGCAAGGCGATCGCCGGCCCCTTCCTGATGGCGCACCACGGCCATCGCTATCACGTCTATTTCGGCCTCAATGCCGAGAATCCCTACCTGTTCCTGTTTATTCAGGTGCTGGATCACCCGATCCGCATTCTGGGCATCTCGATGCTGGTCAGCACCCCGCTCTGCCTGCTGCTCGCCTGGCGGCTGACCCGCCCCATCCTGCAGTTGCAGAAGTCGGTCTCCCAACTGGCGGCTGGCAATCTGGAGGTACAGATCCCCAACCTGGGACGGGGCGACGAGATCGGCCAGCTGGCGGACAACGTCAGCCGCATGGTAGAGACGCTCAAGAGCATGATCCAGAAGCAGAAACAGCTGCTTTCCGATATCTCCCACGAGCTGCGCAGTCCCCTCACCCGGATGCAACTGGCGCAGGCGCTGATCCGCCGCAAGCAGGGCGACAGCGCCGAACTGGCGCGCATCGAATCCGAGATCGGGCGACTGGACAAGCTGATCGGCGATCTGCTCGATCTGTCGCGGGTGCAGCAGCATGTGGAGGCGCCGGTGATACAGCCGCTGGCCGACCTGCTGGAGCCCATCCTCGAAGATGCCATGTTCGAGGCGAACCAGAGCGGCAAGCAGCTCAAACTGCCGCCGCTACCCACGGAGTCACTCCAGATGTGGCCGGAACTGCTGGCCCGGGCGGTGGAAAATCCCCTGCGCAATGCCCTCAAATATGGCCGCGAGTGCATCAAGGTAGATTGGTTCCGAGAGGGGGGAGAATGGGTGATGACCATTCGCGATGATGGCCCCGGGGTGCCTGACGAGCAGCAGGCGCTGCTGTTTCAGCCCTTCTTCCGGGTCGATGATGCCCGCAATGCCAAGACCGGCGGCACCGGGCTGGGGCTGGCCATCGCCTCGGAGGCGATCCAGCGCCATGGCGGCACCATTGCGGCCAGCAACAATCACCCGACCGGACTGACCATCACCATCCGGCTGCCCATCGCCTGACCCTTTTCATCCGGACGGGCGCTGGGTATGCTGGCGCCCCTTCTTGGCTTCATCTCTCTTTGCAGGAGCTCGTCATGCTCGATATCGTCCTCTACCAGCCGGAAATTCCGCCCAACACCGGCAATATCATCCGGCTCTGCGCCAATACCGGTTACCGGCTCCATCTGATCGAGCCGCTGGGGTTTGAGTGGGATGACAAGCGGGTGAAGCGGGCGGGACTCGACTATCACGAGTTTGCCGAGGTGAAGCGCTGGCCGAGCTATGAGGCCTTTCTGGCCGCGGTGGTGCCCAAGCGGGTATTTGCCTGCACCACCAAGGGTCGCACCGCGCACTCGGCGGCCCAGTATGCCCTTGGCGATGCCCTGTTGTTCGGCCCGGAGAGCCGCGGCCTGCCCATCGAGATCATCGAGAGCCTGCCGTTCGAGCAGCGGCTGCGCATCCCTATGGTGCCCCAGAGCCGCAGCATGAACCTCTCCAACGCGGTGTCTGTCTTTGTCTACGAGAGCTGGCGCCAGCTCGGCTACGACGGTGCCATGTAAGCGCCACCGATGCTCAGTGGCGGGCGTCGAGCAGATGCCCGCTGCGCTCCAGCCGCCAGCAAGTGACCCCCAGCGACAGGCCGCGCCCCACCATCAACGCTGCCATCGCCGCCCATAACGCGGCCACGCCCCACGACTGACAGAGCCACCAGATCGGGAAGAAGCCGCCAAACGCGGCCAGCAACATGCTGTTGCGCATCTCCCGCGCCCGGGTCGCCCCGATGAATACGCCATCCAGCAGGAAGCACCAGACCGCCAGCAAGGGCATGGCGATCAACCAGGGAAGCTGATGATTTGCCTCCGCCACCACGGCCGGAATGTCGGTGATATAGCCGATAAGGTGGGCACCAAAGAGGGCAAACACCAGGGTAAAACCGCTGGCAATGAGGGCGGCCCAGCCCAGATTGAGCACGATGGCCTCCCGCAGTTTCTGCCGATCCCGCTGACCGATGGCTCGCCCTACCATGGCCTCCACCGCATAGGCAAAACCATCGAGCCCGTAGGAGATGAGCATCAGGAAGTTGAGCAGCACCGCATTGGCGGCCACCGCCACATCCCCCAGCCGCGCCCCTTGCAGAGTCATAAAGGCAAAGCAGAGCTGTAAGCAAAGGGAGCGCAGGAAGATATCGCGGTTGAGGCCGAGCAGCCGCACCATGGGCGCGAGCTGGCGCCAGCGCTGCCAGCCATCCTGCCACACCGTCGGTGCCAGTTGCCGCAGCTGACGGCGTACCAGCCAGATGCCGACTGCCAGCGCGCAGTAGTCCGCCATGACCGAGGCTGCCGCCACACCCCGCACCTGCCAGCCGAGCCCCAGCACAAACAGGGCGTCGAGCGCCATATTGACCAGATTGGTGAGGATCAGCATCACCATGGGACTGCGAGCATCCTGCATCCCCAGCAGCCAGCCCATGATCACCAGATTGCAGAGCGCCGCCGGGGCGCTCCAGATCCGCACCGCCACGTATTGGCCCGCATAGAGCTGCACCTCGGGCGAGCCGCCACTCAGGGCGATCAGCCGTGGCAACAGGGGGAAGAGCAACAACAGCAGCGCCAGGCCAAGAGCAATGGCCAGCCCCAGCGCCCGCAGCAGGGTATCGAGCTGGGCACGACCGTCGGCGGCGCCGTGCGCCTGCGCCGTCAGCCCGGTGGTCGACATCCGCAAAAAGCCGAGCAGCCAGAAGATGAGGTTGATCAGGGTCGCACCGACCGAGACGCCCCCCAGAAACCAGGCCTGACCGAGATGACCGATCACCCAGGTGTCCACCAGCCCCAGCAAGGGAGTGGTGATATTGGAGAAAACCATGGGCAGGGCGAGCGCAAAAACTGCGCGGTGGCGAGAGGGATCGCGCCACCAGGGGGCAATAGCTGGGGTCACGCTCAGTGGCCTGCCAGCTTCAGGATGCGGGAGAAGTCAGCGAGCATAGTGGCCATCTGCACCCGTGGCACCTGACCCGGCGCGACCTGCGGGCGGAACACCCCCTGCAGCTTGCCCTTGGGATTGATCAGCACGATGGAGGCGGAGTGATCGATCAGGTAATCCTTCTCCCCCTGATTGGCGATGGAGTAGATGAGCCCCAGATTGCGCACGAACGGGAACAGCTTGTCGTGGGGGGCAGTGGCCGCCTTGAACTCTGGATTGAAGAAGGCGGTATAGGTCTTGAGGCGTGGAATATCGTCACGCTGGGGATCCGCCGAGATAAACACCACCTGACTGTCGGGCGCCATCTTCTTCAGCTGGTCATAGACGGAACGCATATCTGCCAGGGTGGTGGGGCAGATATCGGGGCAGAAGGTGTAGCCGACGAATAGGAAAGTCCAGTGCCCCTTCAGGTTGGCAGGAGTGAACGGCTGGTTGTCCGCATCGGTAAAGGCAAAATCGTTGATGTCCCGCCCCGCTGGATAGTAGTCAGCCTGTTGCGGCAGCTCTGGCCGGGTGACGTAAAACACCAGGATCAGGCAGGCAGTCAACAGCAGAAAGAGCAGGGGATAGCGGAGCTTCATCATAACAAGAGACCCTTTCAGTTCGAGGCAGATGGCCAGCAGTGACCGGACAAGAGGGGGGGCATTGTACCCCAGCGAGCCGCCAAGGTGGGTCAACCTTGTGCAACCCCCTGTCAGGAGTCGACCATTTGGCACAAAAAATAGCCAATGTCAGCCATAAAAAAACCGGCCTCCTCGGGTGCCGGTTATGGGTGGATTTGTTTGCCTCTTCAGCTCAGGGGCGAACGTTGCGCCCCTGCTGCAACATCTTGCCGATGGCTCTCACCCCTATGGGGATGACGGGGGCCAGCCAGCCCTCTTCCCCCTGGCGATCGCCATGACCACGCTTGAACAGCAACACCAGACGCACCACCTTCTCTTTCGGACATCCCAGCCAGAGCGTCCAGTGCGAACCACGATGGTGCAGCCAGAGACCGTAAAACCAGGTCATCCGGCTACCTTTGACAAAACGGGTGATTGACGATTCCGCTGGCGCAGCCCCAGCCTCTGAATCCCATGGCGATCTTGATGCCATACCAGTCCTCCTTGACCGACAGGTCATGTTGCTTCGTCGGCCTGAACTGGGAACAGGCCCGTCACGACTATCTGCAACGAATACAGAGTGGTCCCCTTTGCCCGACAAGGCTCGGGATCTCCCCACTCCCCCTTCATATCCCGTGAAGGTGTACTGCCCGATTCTCGTTGTTACCGGCCCTCCCGTCCCGGCGCATTGCGATGGTCAGAGGGAGGCGTCACACCCCGTCTCGGCGACCGGGCTCTGATCTGAGCATATATCTGAAATGGATGATTGGTAGCGGGTCGCACAGGACAAACATGCCGCCGCTGCAACCTCTTTGATATGACAGGGAAAGTGCGCCAGAAACTGCACGACCTCCCGAAAGAGGCCGTGTGGCAAACACAGTTGGAAGGGATAATTACATCCAGTCGGCGTTGCGGATCACCCCGACCGCCAGTCCCTCGATGGTGAGCTGCTGACAGGAGAGATCCACCTCGATGGGGGAGAGCTCTTCATTCTCCGGCAGCAGCCACACCTGACTGCCCTTGCGCTGGAAGCGCTTGACGGTGACATCCTCATCGAGACGGGCGACCACCACCTGACCGTTGCGCACCTCCTGGGTCTTGTGCACCGCCAGCAGATCGCCATCCAGAATGCCGATGTTCTTCATGCTCATCCCCTGCACCCGCAGCAGAAAATCTGCCCGTGGGTGGAACAGGGCGGGATCCACCTGATAGTGGCTCTCGATATGCTCCTGAGCCAGGATGGGTTCACCGGCGGCCACCTTGCCGATCAGCGGCAGGCCGTTCTCTTCCTGCACCTCTTCCTCTTCGATCAACAGGCGAATGCCGCGGGACGTGCCCGGCATGATCTCGATGACCCCTTTTTTGGCCAGGGCCTTCAGATGTTCTTCGGCCGCATTGGCCGACTTGAAACCAAGCTTCTGGGCAATCTCGGCACGAGTCGGCGGCATGCCGGTCTCGTTCATATTCGCCTTGATCAACTCCAGCACTTCGGCCTGGCGGGGGGTAAGGGGTTTCATAGAATTGGCACCTGTCTTTTTATACAGCACACTGGCAGTATATACAGTGCAGTGGCCAAGGCAAGCCGCAGCTGACATTTGTCGCGGCCCTGCGTTCATTTGCCATGGTTTTGATCCCGCGCAACCGACTCATCGTACCTCTCAGCGACAAGGGACTGCCGATTTGCTATGCTCACGCCGCATTTTTTTGGAGAGCAGACGCACATGTCCCTAGGACAGAAGATTTCCAGAGCCATCTTGCAATGGCCGGTCAGCGGCTTGGTCAATCACAAGAGCCTGCCGGAAAATCCCATCACAGAACTCAATCTGGATCCGGCCAGACCCATCGTCTACGCCCTGAAAACCAGTTCGATCACTGACCTGATGACCCTGCAGCAGTGCTGCGAGGGTCTCGGTCTGCCCGGCCCCTTCACCCCGCTGGAACTTAACGGCCAGCTGCTGCCGCGCTATGTCTGTCTGGATCGTCCGCCTCCCCTGTTTGGCAAACGCAGCAAGCCGCTCCCCTTCCTGCAGGAGTTCCACCAGCTGCTGGATCTGCACAAGCAGGATCCCGATCTCGATATCCAGGTGGTGCCCGTCACCCTGTTCTGGGGCCGCGCCCCGGGGCGGGAAGGGGAAGAGGCCACCGGCCTCAACATCATCAGCAGCCTGGCACCGAACCGCCTGAAAAAAGCGCTCATCGTGATCCTCAAAGGTCGTGAGAATCTGGTGCGCTTCTCGCCGCCGCTCTCCCTGCGCTACATGGCCGACAAGCACGGCACTGACGAAGGGATCGCCCACAAGCTGGCGCGAGTGGCTCGCACCCACTTCAGCCGCCAGCAGCTGGCCGCCACCGGCCCGAAACTGCCGAACCGCAACCTGCTGTTCAAGCAGCTGCTCGACTCCGGGGTGATCCAGCAGGCGATTGAAGAGGAAGCCCAGCGCGAAGGGATCAGCCTCGAGAAGGCGCAAAAGCGTGCCCATGGCTACATGGACGAGATCGCCTCCGACTTCTCCTACCGGCTGATCCGCCTGGGCGAGAGCTTCCTCGGCTGGCTGTGGAACAAGCTCTATCGCGGCCTGTCGGTCAATGGCGCCGAGAAGGTGCGCCAGCTGGCGCAGGAAGGACACGAGATCGTCTACGTCCCCTGCCATCGCAGCCACATGGACTACCTGCTGCTCTCCTATGTCATCTACCACCAGGGCATGGTGCCGCCCCATATCGCGGCGGGCATCAACCTCAACTTCTGGCCAGCGGGCCCGATTTTCCGCCACGGCGGTGCCTTCTTCATTCGCCGCACCTTCAAGGGCAATCCGCTCTACAGCACGGTATTTCGTGAATACCTGAATCTGCTGTTTGCCAAGGGGTACTCGGTGGAGTTCTTCACAGAAGGGGGCCGCTCCCGTACCGGCCGTCTGCTGCCGCCCAAGACCGGCATGCTGGCGATGACCCTGCAGGCGATGATGCGCGGGCTGGACAGGCCGGTGACCCTGGTGCCGGTTTATCTGGGCTATGAGCACGTGATGGAGGTGAACACCTACCACAACGAACTCAAGGGCAGCCGCAAGGAGAAGGAGAGCTTCCTGCAGGTGGTCGGCATCCTGCGCAAGCTGCGCAACTACGGCCGTGGTTTCGTCAACTTCGGCGAGCCGCTGACTCTCAACAGCTATCTGAGCGAACACATCCCCGACTGGAAAAAGCACATCGGGAAGGAGGAGCGTCCGGAGTGGATGGCAGGCACCGTCAACGATCTGGCCGAGCTGCTGATGACTCGTATCAACGGCGCTGCCGCGGTTAACGGCCTGACCCTGAGCGCGCTGGCACTGCTGGCCGCCGAGCGTCACGCCCTGACCCGCGACGAATTGCAGGCCCAGCTCAACACCTATCTGGATCTGCTCAAGGCGGTGCCTTACAGCCCGCACAGCACCACCCCGGACGAAGATGCCAAGACCCTGTTGGATCAGGCGATGGAGCTCAACAAGTTCGAGGTGAGCGAGGACAAGCTGGGGCAAATCATCAGTCTGGACCGCTATCAGGCGATCCTGCTGACCTACTATCGCAACAACATCCTCCACCTGTTCGCCCTGCCCTCGCTGGTGGCGGCGCTGATCGAGCGGTGCGAGGGGATCTCCCACAGCGAGCTGCTGGCCCGCTGCATCGACATCTACCCACTGCTCAAGACCGAGCTGTTCCTCCGTTATGAAGAGGACGAGCTGCCGGCGCTGGTCGATGCCCTGTTGACCGAGCTGCGACGTCAGCAACTGATCGAGGCGCGCGATGGCGGCTACTGGGTCAATCCGGCAAACCAGATGCGCCTGCTACTGTTGGCCGAAAGCATCCAGGAGACCCTGCAGCGTTACGCCATCGTGCTGACCCGGGTGCTGGCCCAGCCCCGGATCGAGGCGGAACAGCTGGAGGCGGACGGCCTGATGATGGCGGAGCGCCTCGGTACCCTGCACGGCATCAACGCCCCCGAGTTCTTCGACCAGAAGCTGTTTAGTACCCTGATCCACACCTTGCGCAAGGAGGGCTACTTCTCCGCAGATTGCAAGCCGGATCTGGGTCGCTTCCAGGCCCTGGCCGACAACATAGTGCCGCTGCTGAGCAACAAGATCCGCCGCACCATCCAGGCGGGCAACCAGCTCTGATCTGCAATGAAAAAAAGAAGGCCGCTGATGCGGCCTTCTTTTTTATCGGGATTTCGCGGGAACAGGTCACGCCAGCAGACAGTCGAACACTATGCCGATAAAGATAAGCACTCCCACATAGTTGTTGTTGAGAAAGGCCTGGAAGCAGGCTTCCCGCGCCCGCTCGCGAATGAGCCGCTGCTGATAGACGAATAGTACGGCCGCCCCCAACATGCCCCAGTAATAGGGGCTCCCCAGCGTCATCAGCTGGCCGATCAGCAGCAGGATCAGCAAGGTCGCCAGTTGCAAGGCGCCGATGATCCGCTTGTCATGACGACCAAACAGGATGGCACTGGATTTGAGACCGAGCTTGAGGTCATCATCCCTATCCACCATGGCGTACTGGGTATCGTAAGCCACAGTCCAGAGCAGATTGGCCAGAAAGAGCAGCCAGGCCACCACGGGCAGGGCATTGGCCTGAGCCGCATAGGCCATCGGGATCGACCAGGAGAAGGCCATGCCGAGCACCAGCTGGGGGATCGGAATGTAGCGCTTCATGAAGGGGTAACAAACCGCCAGCAGCAGGGCGGCGAACGACAGACCGATGGTGAGCGGGTTCATGGTCAGCACCAGCGCGAAGGCGATAAGCGCCAGCACGGCAAACAGCACCAGCACCTCCCGCGGCTTGACCTTGCCACTGGGCAGCGGCCGGCCGGCCGTACGCTTCACATGGCCGTCGAAATTGCGATCCGCATAGTCATTGATGACACAGCCAGCCGAACGCATCAGAAAGACACCGACCACAAACACCGTCAACACCCAGAGATTGGGCAGGCCATCGGCGGCCAGCCAGAGCGCCCAGAGGGTCGGCCACAGCAGCAGCAGGGTCCCGATGGGTTTATCGACGCGGGCCAACTGCATGTAAGCCAGTCCCCGCTCCTTGGTTAACAGATTCACTCAGACTCCTTGTCACAGACGAGAGAAGGCAGAAACAGCTCGTGCACCAGCAGTGGCCACGGCCCCAGAAACAGACGGGAACGACGCCCCCAGACCGTAGCGGCCGGACAGCGGGGATTGGCGGCAATCTCGAAACGGGCCAGTTGCAGGTGGTCGCGACGGGCCGGCTCATGGCCAAAGACCCGCTCCCCCAGGGGCTGCTCGCCCAGCTCGGCAATACCGCTCCCTTGCAGCGCCTCATCGGCAAACAGGGTCCAGCCCAGCACGGCGGGTCCGTGATCCCCATGCAGGATCACCTCGCGGCAGGCACCGGCCGGCGAGGCCGCAGCCACCAGCCACTGCTCATCAGCCGTGAGGACGACCGGGTGATTACCCAGCCATTCCACCGAAAAGTGATGATTGTGCTGACGCAGGCGCCGGGTCATGGAGCCGGGCTCCAGCAGCCAGGGACGCAAACTGGCAGGCAACTCGCAGCATTCGGGGGCAAGCCACCCGCTTAATGGCGTGAGGGGAACAGTCAACTCGGACTTCACAGCTTCACCATCCAGAGATTTCCGTGTTCAGGTTAAAATCCGGTTTATTATCCGTAAATCAATAGCGAAATGTAAGAACATCCGTGCTTGACGGCCCCAATGGCAACATCAAAAATGGGGTATCTGCCGTTGATGAGCCATTTATATGAAGATTTTCAAATTTCTGCTGGTGTTGTTACTGAGCTTTGGCGCACTGCATGTGCAGGCTGAAGAGGAGCCACCGGCAGAGGGGGCCGAAGCGGCCGCCAAACCCGGCTTCTCCTACCACGCGCTCGACCCCGACATCATCACCAACTACCTGAGCGATGGCAAAACCCTCGGCTATATCCGGGTCACGGTAGAACTGATGGCGGAGAACGAGGCCGACCTCAAGCTGCTGGAGCAGCATGACCCGCTGATCCGTGACACCATCATCCGCCTGATGGGCAGCAAGAGCGCCGATCAGATCAAGTCTCTGGTCAGTCGCGAAGAGCTGCGCAAGGAGTGCGAGACCAAGGTCAACGAGCTGTTGGTGCAAGAGGCTGGCAAGAAAGCAGTGCGCGAGCTCATCTTCACCAAGTACCTTTACCAGTAATCCGTCTCGAAACAATCGCTTATTGGCATATCGACCAATAAGCGAGCTTTGCCGGTTCACTCGAAATGAAAATCGATTACAATACGGCCGTCGAGTCGTAGAGGTAGTCGTTATGGGCAGCAAGACCCTGTGTGAATGGCGCCGTCACGAGATCCCCTCCGATCTCAAGGCGTTGCGCAAGATAGTCCGCAAACCCAAGTTTGTCTGTGGTAAGTGCGCCCGCAGTGCCAATGACAAGGGTTACCTCTGCCAGCCACTGCGATTGAAAGAGGAGTAGCCCCCTCCGTCCAGGGCGTTATTGATCGGTCCACCCCTGCTTCCCCTGTTGGAACAATCTACGCGCCTGAGTATCGTTGGGGCAGACACCACGATACTCCTCGCCTGAGCGGCCAGCCAGATAGAGGTGTTCCGGGCGGCAGTACCAGGCCAGCCCTTTCTGATGGCCCTGCTGCCACAGTTCGGCATCCACCTTCTCGCCACACTGGGCCTGATGAAATTCGATTCTGGCCGTAGTGAAGCCCAGTTTGCCATCTGCCTCCCCCACTTCGCTCCACTTCTTCTCGCAAGGGTCATCGTTGGAAACACAGCCCCCCAACAGGGCCGCCAGCAATATGATGGAAAGTCGCATAATCATCCTTGAGTGTCGTTTGAGCTGTTCATTCTTGACCAGTCAGGGAATGACCACAAGCAGCTTGCATCCACCCTGTGAGCGCACCAAAAAAATCAGGCGGGCCAAAGGCCCGCCTGTTCGTTCAATGTCGTGGTTCACAGGTCATCGAAAGGGTCGTCATCCTGCCAGCTTTCGTCTTCCCATTGATCCAGCTCTTCTTCCCAGGAATCCGGCTCCCAATCATCATCAGATGAGTCGTAATCCGGCTTGTGTCCACCCATCTTCACTCTCCTTGGATAGTTCACCCGCACTCCAATTTTATCCGGAATTGTCGGGCTCGCCAGTCAGAGGGAGTTCAAAGTTTGACCAGGGTGCGACCGGCAATCTGGCCCAGGGTAATGGCTTCGGCAGCATCGACCACCTGCTCCAGGCCAATCTCGGTGACCGCCTGTGCGAAGAAGCTGGCGGGCAGATCTCGCGCCAGTCGTTGCCACGCCAGTTGACGACGTTCAAACGGGCACATCACCGAATCGACCCCCTGTAACCGCACATTGCGCAAGATGAAGGGCATCACACTGGTCGGCAGATCGAAACCACCTGCCAGCCCGCAGGCCGCCACCGCGCCGCCATAGTTCATCTGGGCCAGCAGCTTGGCCAACACCTGGCTGCCGACAGTGTCGATGGCACCGGCCCACAGCTGTTTCTCCAACGGCTTGGCGGGCACCAGCAGTTCGCTGCGCGGCACGATGCGGCTGGCGCCCAGTGCGGTCAACATGGGGCCCTGCTCCTCGGGACGACCAGTCAAGGCCGCCACCTGATAGCCAAGGGCGGCCAGCAGCGCAACCGAGGTCGCACCCACGCCACCCGCCGCGCCGGTGACCAGCACCTCGCCGCTGTGCGGGGTAATGCCCGCCTCTTCCAGCGCCAGTACGCAGAGCATGGCGGTGAAACCGGCGGTGCCGATACACATGGCCTGGCGCTCATCGAGCCCGGCGGGCAACGGCACCAGCCAGTCACCCTTGACCCGCGCCTGTTCGGCCATGCCACCCCAATGGCCTTCGCCTACGCCCCAACCAGTGAGCACCACCTTGTCGCCGGGCTGATAGCGGCTATCGGCCGACTCCAGCACGGTACCGGCGAAGTCGATGCCGGGCACCAGTGGCCACTGGCGCACTATCTTGCCCTTGCCGGTGATGGCCAGCCCATCCTTGTAATTGATGGAGCTGTAGGCGACAGCTACCCGCACCTCGCCTTCCGGCAACTGGCTCTCGGCCAGCCGGGTCAGGGTAGGTACGGTCTTGCCGTCTTGGTTTTCCAGTAACAGAGCCTTGAACATGGTTGCCTCTTTGATGACATGTGAAACGGGGATCAGCTGCTTTGCCGCTTTTGCAGTTGAAAATCGAGGGCCAGCGCCGTGCCCATCACCGGCTCCCCGGCCAATTGGCGCAGGATCAGCTCGGCGGCCTCCTGCCCCATCTTGCGATAGGGGATCCTGACCGACGTAAGAGTAGGATAACAAGCGCGTGCCACATCCAGATCGTCGAATCCGGCGATGGCGAGCTTGCCTGGCACATTCAAATGACGACGCTGGCATTCGAACAGCACGCCAGCGGCCAGCTCGTCGTTGACGCAGATCAGTGCGTCCAGCTCGGGCCAGCGCAACAGAAACTCGCCCAGCATGGTGGCGCCGGTGCTGAAACTGGGCCGCTCCGAGGTGTTGATAATGGCATCGGGGGAGAGGTAGTTGTCGAGCAACGCCTTCTGCCAGCCCCGCATCCGCTGTTGCAGCATCCATTGCTCCTGCCGGGCACAGAGAAAACCGATGTTGCGGTAGCCCCGCTCGATCAGGTGGCGGGTCAGCTGATAACCGGCATCAAAGTTGGAGACCCCCACATTCATGTCGATGGGGCTACGCGCCATGGCGCCCACCTCGACCACCGGCAGGCGGGAGGCCTTCAGACGGGCACGGATAGTCTCGCCGGGATCACCGCCAAACAGCACCACCGCCGCCGGATTGTGCTGCATAAAGCTGGTCAGCAGGCTCTCTTCCTGCTGCTTCAGGTGCTGGGCATCCCCCAGCATGATCTGGTAACCCTCGTCGAGCAGGGTCTGTTGCAGGCCAGCGATCATCTCGCCACAGCCCGCCTCCGTCAGACTGGGGACGATCACTACGATAGTCTGGGAGGTGGCAGAGGCGAGTGCCCCGGCCGCCCGATTGGGGATATAGCCGAGCTCTTCCACCGCAGCTTCGATGCGCTCGCGCATCTTGTCGGAGACCATATCCGGCGTGCGCAAGGCGCGGGAGACCGTCATGGCCCCCACCCCGGCCAGCTGAGCCACATCGTTGAGGGTCACCCGACCCGTGCTACGGCGCTTTTTTGCTTCTGACATCCATCCCATCCTCGGCTTGCGGCTGCTCACTTTAAGGCAAAAGTGCGGCGCTGACTATTTGCTCAAGGCCGATTCTATCCTCTCCCCCGGATCACGGGAGCAGAGTGACCCCCGTTAATACGTGGAATGATAGCGCTATCACAGTTTCATGTTAGCGCTATCTGATAGCGCTAACTTTCGCGATCACCCTCACAGTTTCACCACCGCAAGATCGATAGATTGGCGCCATCTTAACTAGCCGGATCACCACCATGCTGACTCAACTGCTGACCGAGGATGTCATCCGCATCGAGCCTGCCGCCCGCGACTGGCGCCACGCCATCGAGCTGGCAACGGCTCCCTTGCTGGCCAATGGCACCATCGAGCCCTCCTACGTGGCGGCGCTGTTTCGTTCCCACGAGGAGATCGGCCCCTACTACGTGCTGGGTCCCGGTCTGGCGATGCCCCACGCTCGCCCCGAGGACGGCGTCAACCGGTTGGGACTGGGGCTGACCGTCATCAAGCAGGGGGTCAACTTCGACTCAGAAGGCAACGACCCGATCCAGCTGCTGATCACCCTGGCCGCCAGCGACAGCAACGCCCACGTGGAGACCATCGCCCAGCTGGCCGAGCTGTTTATGAATGAAGAGGACGTGGCGGCCATCATCGCGGCCGACACCAAAGACGACATCCTGCGCATTCTGGCGCGCTACTGATCTGCGC
The DNA here is from genome assembly GCF_000819885.1 of Aeromonas fluvialis. Lineage (GTDB taxonomy): Bacteria > Pseudomonadota > Gammaproteobacteria > Enterobacterales > Aeromonadaceae > Aeromonas > Aeromonas fluvialis. Next base: position 38,557 of record NZ_CDBO01000015.1, on the reverse strand, counting down.
CACGGCGCACCTGAAAAAGGAAGAGACAATGAAAATTCTGGTTGTATGCGGTCACGGTCTGGGCACCAGCCTGATGATGGAGATGAGCATCAAGAGCATCCTGAAAGAGCTGGCGGTCACCGCCGACGTGGATCACCGCGATCTGGCCTCCGCCGGTAGCGAAACCGCCGAGATCTTTATTGCCACCCGCGATATTGCCGAGCAGCTGCAATCCATGGGCGTCAATGGCCGACTGGTGAGCCTCGCCAACATGGTCGACAAGGTCGCGATGAAAGAGCAGCTCTCCATCGCCCTGCGCGAACTGGGCGCCCTATAAGGATCCTCCATGCGGCCTGCGGGCCGCATCTTCCATTGCCAGGAGCTGACCATGGAATTTTTCAATTTTCTGATGTTTGATGTGCTCTCCGAGCCCGCCGTACTGGTCGGCCTGATCGCGCTTATCGGCCTGATTGCCCAGAAAAAACCGGTGACCGAGTGCATCAAGGGCACAGTCAAGACCATCATGGGTTTCGTCATCCTGGGGGCCGGTGCCACCCTGGTGATCAACTCGCTGGGTGACTTCGCCGTCATCTTCCAGCACGCCTTCGGCATCAAGGGCGTTGTGCCCAACAACGAGGCCATCGTCTCCATCGCCCAGACCTCGTTTGGCAAGGAGATGGCGATGATCATGTTCTTCGCCATGCTGGTGAATATCCTGATCGCCCGTCTGACCCCGTGGAAATTCATCTTCCTGACCGGTCACCACACCCTGTTCATGTCGATGATGGTGGCGGTGATCCTCTCTGCCGGCGGCATGAGCGGCGTGCCGCTGATCGCGGTGGGCAGTCTGGTGGTTGGTGTCGCCATGGTCTTCTTCCCGGCCATCGCCCACCCCTTCATGAAGCAGATCACCGGCTCCGATGACGTGGCGCTGGGTCACTTCTCCACCTGCTCCTACGTGCTCTCCGCCCTGATCGGCGCCAAGTTCGGCAACAAGGCCCACAGCTGCGAAGATGTGCAGGTACCGAAGAGCCTGCTGTTCCTGCGCGATACCCCGGTGGCCATCTCCTTCACCATGGGCATCATCTTCCTGGTGACCTCCGCCTTCGCCGGCCCCGAGTTTGTCTCCAGCGTCGCCAAGGGCAAGCACTGGTTCATGTTCTCCCTGATGCAGTCCATCACCTTCGCCGCCGGTGTCTACGTCATCCTGCAGGGTGTGCGGATGGTCATCGCCGAGATCGTACCCGCCTTCAAGGGGATCTCCGACAAGCTGGTGCCGAACGCCAAGCCGGCGCTCGACTGCCCCATCGTCTTCCCCTACGCCCCCAATGCGGTGCTGATCGGCTTCCTGTCGAGCTTTGCCGCCGGTCTGGTGGGGATGGCGCTGCTCTACCTGATGGGCTTGACCGTCATCATCCCGGGTGTGGTACCGCACTTCTTCGTCGGCGCCGCCGCCGGGGTATTCGGCAACGCCACCGGTGGTCGTCGTGGCGCCATTCTTGGCTCCTTCGCCAACGGCCTGCTGCTGCTCACCATCCTGCCGGTGTTCCTGCTGCCAGTGCTGGGCGACCTCGGCTTTGCCAACACCACCTTCAGCGACTCCGACTTCGGTGTGGTCGGCATCCTGCTGGGGCTGATCGTTCGCTAATTCCGGCAACCGCCAAAAACAAAACGGAGCGCATCGCGCTCCGTTTTTTTATGGCCGGCCATCGATGATGGATGGCGGGCTGTATGAAAGGCTGACACTCAGTCGTTCTCCAGCGCGGTGAGGCAGTGAGAGAGTGTGCGGGCCAGCGCCCCCTGATTGCGCAACACCACGGCGCGGGCCTGCTCCCCCATCTCGCGGCGGGCGTTGCCGTCGGCAAACAACTGGCTCACCTGTTCGCCCAGTGCGGCGGCATCGGCCACGATGGCGGCGCCCCCCTGAGCCACCAGCTGGCGGGTGATGTCGCTGAAGTTGAAATAGGCAGGGCCGGTCAGGCAGGGCTTGCCGAGCGCCGCCGGCTCCAGCAGGTTGTGACCGCCGATCTTCACCAGACTTCCGCCGACAAAGGCCACATCGGCCGCTGCCAGCATCAGCGGCAACTCGCCCATGGTATCGCCGAGATAGACCTTATCCTCCGCACTCACCGCTGCACCATCAGTACGCCGCACACAGCCATAAGGGGCGCACAGCTCGGCCACCCGGTCGAACCGCTCGGGATGGCGCGGCACCAAAATCAGCAGAGCAGCGGGATGACGTTTGAGCAGCAGGTCGAAAGCGGCCAGCACCTGCTCGTCCTCACCCAGATGGGTGCTGGCGGCGATCCAGACCGGCCGCTCGGCGCCCAACTGCTGGCGCAGGGCACGCCCTTTGGCCTGCGCCTCGTCACCAAACTGGATGTCGAACTTGATGGAGCCGGTCACTGCCAGCCGCGAACGATCGATGCCGAGGCGGGCGAAGCGGTCGGCGTCATCCTGATGCTGGCAGAGCAGATGGGTCAGCGGCCGGCTCAGGGCGTCGAAGGCACCTTGGAAGCGGGCATAACGCTGGCAGGATCGCTCGGAGAGGCGGGCGTTGATGATGGTCACCGGCAGGTGGCACGCCTCGCAGGCCGCCAGCCAGTTTGGCCACAGCTCGGTCTCCATCACCCAAAGCGCACGCGGCTTGAAGGTATCGAGAAAGGCGGCAATGGCCCAGGGGTAGTCGAGCGGCGCGTAGCGATGCACCACCAGATCCCCCAGCTTGGCCGCCTGATCGGCGCCGGTACGGGTGGTGGTGGTGAGCAGGATCGGCAGGTCGGGCCGCTCTGCCTTGAGGGCGCGAATGAGCGGCGTGATGGCCAGCGTCTCCCCCACGCTCACCGCATGGATCCAGAGTGGCGCATCCTGCCCGGTGACAGGCAGCCGCCCGAGATGCTCGCCCCAGCGCTCGCCAAAGCCGGGCTTGCCTTTCTTCGGCTTGTAGAGCGCCAGCAGCGCCAGAGGCAATCCCAGATGGATTAGCAGGTTGTAGAGCAGGCGATAGGGCATCTTACTCGCTCAGATCCAGTTTGTTGCACGCCTCGACCACCTGCTCCGGTGGCAGATCGATCAGGCATTTGAGGTGGCCGAACTTGCAGGTGCGCTTGAAGCAGGGGCGGCACTCGATGTCGGTGTGGACGATCTCGACCCGGTCCGCCAGCGGCGGGGTATAGAGCGGCGAGGTGGAGCCATAGACGCCGACCAGCGGCCGATTGAGGGCGGCGGCGATGTGCATCAGACCGGAGTCGTTGGAGATGACCCGGCCAGCCAGCGCCATCAGATCGATCGCCTCGTGCAGACTGGTCTTGCCCGCCAGCACATGGCAGTTGGGGCGCGTCAGCAGGTTGACTCGATCCCGGATGGTGTTGGCCACCGGCACATCCTTGTTGGAGCCGAAGATCCACACCTGCCAGCCCTCGTCCAGGTGCTGCTGGGCCACCACGGCGTAATGCCCTTCCGGCCAGCGCTTGGCCGGGCCAAACTCGGCACCGGGGCAGAGCACCAGCACCGGGCGGGCGCGATCCAGCCCCAGCCGCTCCAGCGCCTTGCTCTGGTTGATCAAATCGACATGGAGCGCCGGGTGCGGAATGGTCGGAATATCGGCCCGGCTCTTCATCTGCGCCTTGGGATAGGCGAGTGCCAGATAGCCCTCCACCATCAGCGGGAAGGCGGACTTGTTGCTGCGCAGGTCGTTGAGCAAACCGTAGCGGCTCTCGCCCTTCCAGCCGGTGCGCACCGGAATCCGGGCAAACCAGGGGATCAGCGCCGACTTCATGGAGTTGGGTTGGACGATGGCCTGATCGTACTGCTCGGCCGCCAGCTGCTTGCCGAGGCGGCGGCGCGCCACCAGCTTGAAGTCACCGTGGCCAAGGGGCATGGTGATCGCCTTGTCCACCTCCGGCATCCGCTCCAGCAGGGCGCAGCACCAGGCAGGGGCCATCACGTGCAGCTCGCACTCCGGATGGTTGGCCTTGATCGCCTTGTAGAGGCTCTGGGACATCACCATATCGCCGACCCAGGAGGGGCCGATTACCAAAATTTTCATAGCGATTTTTTGATTCAGATTGTTGGGTAATAAAACATGATTATCCAATTTTTACGACTTGTGTTCATCTAAATGTGATTGATTATTTTTTATGATATTTTTCAATAATTTGAAAAACATTTTCCTGGCCCGATTCAACAGTCTTACTTTATAAAAAAATAAAGCAGTTTTAGAAAAATGTTTTTGGCAAAAATAGAGCTCATTACGATAATAACTATCCGATAAAAAATGGTACTGAATCCCAGTATCGACACCACCGGTCGTTGCTCTCAGGTGTTTTAACTCTGCCTGTGGCCAGAAAATCATTTTTTGACCGTTTTTATAACAGCGGATGCCATAGTCTGCATCCTCTCGAATCGCCAATCCCTGAAAAAACTCGTCAAAATAACCGACCTCGTCCACAACACTTTTTTCTATACTAAAATTGCAGCCGGTAAGTGTATTAGTCTCCCCCATCGTCAGGCAATCATTTCTTCCTGTCACCTTTAGCATTTCACTCATATATTGAGGTTTAGCCGAGGGAATTTTGTCTACATCCTTGTCAACGGTAACACGACCTTGTACCACGGAGTAACCAGACTGATGAGCTGCGACATGCTCCCGGATAAAATTCGGAGTTAAAACAACATCATCATCGATGAAAATTAAAACATTCCCCTTCGCTTCACGCAATGCTCTATTTCTCGCTTTGGTCAAACTCGGTTCCTGCCGAAAAATTCTAATTTTATCCTTAACCTGTAACAAGTAATTTTCGGTTTCCGCAAGATGCGTTTTTGTCTGGTCAACAACAATTACCTCAAAGGAGGGGTAGCTCTGTGCCAAAACATCCTTAATTGTATCAACTAGCACCGCTTCCCGATTATAGGTGCAGATCAAAACACTAACATCAACCATATCGACCCCTCATGCGTATTATAATAAATATGTGTCTATATATTGAGCAATTTCAGCCAACGAGAAACAACAACATCTGGAGCGTAATCATCTAGTATTTTCTTATACTGTACAAGATCAGGTTTTTCGTTTAGGGCTAGAAACATTTTATCGGCCATGTCTTCAGCATTAAATTCACAAACATAATTTTGAAGACCACGATTCATAATATCGTGAACCCCTCCCTTGCTGTTGGTTACAACCATAGGAGCACGACAAGATAGCCCCTCTAAAAGAACTCCTCCCGCCCCTTCGGCTTTGGATGAAAGGACAAATAGACTTGTTCTGGAAAGCCATGGATAAGGATTGGCCTTATATCCGACAAAATGAACTCTGTCTAGCAGGCCATATTGCTCTGCTTTTTTTTGTAACTGTGCCTTGTCAGAACCATCACCGACAAAATAAAGATGATGCCCCACTCCATATTTTTTCATCAAGATTATATAGGCATCCAGTAGCAGGCTATTATTTTTAACCGGCACCAGCCGACCAACGCTGACAATAAAATTTTCCTTTGGAATATCAAGGTCGGTGTGAGTTTTTAACTCATCGATAGCTGAGGCAGGAAACACATTATTTACGACATCCATTGATGTGGGTTTTACGCCTGCATCTCTAAAATAGTGTTCATAATCCGCCATGAGTCCTTGCGCGTTCAAAACAACTCTACTTTTATCAAATAAACAGCGTGCCAGTAATTTTCCAAAAATATTTTTCTTCTGATGATTTGGAACATTAACGCATATTCTAGCAGTATTACTTTTTTTTGCTGGCCAAATCAGTTCAAATGTGCCTTGACCACGTAATAACACCAGGTCAAATTTTCCATATTGCCTTTCCAACTGCTTGAGTTTGAAGAGGTACACAGGATACAACGCCAATGCATTGACAAGAAAAAAACCCTTGTTTACGAACAAATTGACTACCCGACCAAGCAGCTCGATAAACCAACCAATGATGGTCATTCTTGCCAATTTTTGTAAATCAAAATGGTGCAAAATAACATCGCCATTCCGTGGAGAAATTTCTTTGTTCTTGTCTCTAAAGTAAATGAGATGTGTTTCGTGTCCTGCAGTAGAAAACGCATCTGCCATATTACAAGCTGCTCTCTCCATTCCACCAAACTTTAAAGAGCGAACGATCACTGCAATACGTTTTTTATTTTTCATTTCGTCTCCTTCACCCATTTACATTCATCTAATGCCCAAACACTCCCTTCATCAATCATTAACGATCTTTCCGGTATAAAATCTTGGCCATGGTTTTCAATATTGATTTAATTCTTTTATTTTTCACCTTTGATGCAAACAAAAGAAATTTAAAACTCTCCAAAAAATGTAGGATCTGATATCTCTGGCAATAATAGCTGAGATCATTTTTAAGCATAGGTAACTTACCAATGATGACTCTCAACAAAAACCGTTTTAACTTATCTTGTGTAAATAATGACTCTCGCTCATCAAAAAACTTCATCGATGACTCAAAATCATATCTTGAGCTCAACGTTCGATGTGACTGAACATAACATGTTGTATAAGCATCGACGTATTTATATTCAACACCAGTCGTTATTAAATCACACAAAAACTGATAATCCTGATGACGCCTTAACGATTCATCAAACATCACCTTGTTTATAACGTTGGTACGAAAGAAAAATGAACTTGTCTGTGGGGGTGATTCAAAAATGATGTCACATGGTGTTGACAATAACGTTGGATTGCTTACTTTCCTTTTCTCTTCACGGCCATTCCGATACACACGAATAACATTGGAAAATACATAGTCGACATCTTTTATATTTTCAAGACATGTTTCAATATGATCATCCATCCAAAAATCATCAGCATCCAGCAAAGCTATATATTTTGATGACGCGATCTTCATGCCAACATTTCTAGAGAATGCACCATTCCGGTTTTCTTTGTTCCTGACATACTTTATTTTTTTTTCAATGGCATCATATCGCTCGATAATAATTCGTAATTTATCACTATCATTAGAACAATCATCAACAATTATCACCTCATCGACAGGTCTGGTCTGACGATAAACACTATTCAAACAGCGCTCAAAAACTGGTGAGTCATTGTAATAAGGAATAACTACAGAGACAGTCATAATTGTTTGCTCACATCAATAAACATTAAAATGATTACTCTGCACGCTTAACGTTTGCATACAAACTTGGTATTAATGAGGTCACGCCAAGCAACATCAATATGACTATAATACGACCGTTATTAAAAATCAGATAGGGTTCAAAGAAGTTTGCTACCCCGAATAAAATCCAAAAACAAAGATTGAATTGGTATATATCCGCTGCAATCAAATTTTTCTTTCTTGCATTGTATGCATGTTTCATTATATACCCGATGAAACATAAAAATAACAACAACCCGCACACTCCGGCAATTACAAGTATTTCGACATAAATATTATGGTGATGCGTGAATACCTTTATGGCTCTAACCTCGGTATCTTGCTCAATTATTTTTTTAGATGCCAAAGGACTGTGCCACCCTAATAATGGCCGCTGTTTAATATACGTAAGAGCATTATTCCACAAATGAAAACGAATACCGACACTGGTCAGTGGCACTTCATCCCACTGGAGTGTTACAATTTTTTCGATGGTCTCTTGTTCAGTATTAATTCGTTTTAAAAATACCTTATCCTGGCCGGATATGTGCAACGCGCCTTGTGCTAAAAACAACAACACACCGACATATATAATATTCTTTTTCGATAAACCTTCTTTATTTTTAAACAATGTCGAGACAAGCAAAAACATCAATACAACGAACGAGGCAACCCATATCCCTCTGGTCTGGGTAAACACCACACCAAATAAGTTAATCAATAAACAAACCGCAAATAACACCGTTTTTAACCAGAGATACTTCCCCTGTAGCAAACGCTGTCTAAAGCAAACCAAAGCAAAAAACATCACACCAAAAAACAGCGCAAGATCCTGAACATTACGCAGACCAAATGCCGGTCGTCCTCCGGATAGGGCCTGCTGCCAATACGCGATGGTATTTGGTGAAAATAATATTAGCCAAAAAAATCCAGCCAACGCGGCTGACCATACAATGAGTACCCTCTTTTCGTTACCTGCGATAAAAACCATCAACAGTAAATATGGAAAATACTTTACCAAAAAATCGAATTTTGGCAGCTTGGTGTTCCACGGCTCATGATCAAGCCACATTGAAAACCATCCCATCGTTTGTACGATAATGATGGCGAGTAAAAAATAAAACAGCGCCTTGGGGAAAAAAGACTGCCTGACCATCAAATAGAGACCAATAATACATGGCACAATAATTAAGCTTTTCGCCAGAGATGAGTCAGCAAAACATAAAAAAGCATAGGCTAATAAAAATAATAATCCTATTTTTTTTATGTTTTCATCATTTTTAAACCAGTCAATGCATATCACCAAAAAATCCTTCATCCAACCCCCACCAATAAATTAATATTAAATATCTTATAATAATTGCCTTCTCATCAAGTGCGTCGTCACATCTTTTTTACAAAGAGCTTTTTGAGGTAATTATCTCTGATTTGTAAGAAGACGCCACGAATATACCTATAGCCAAGAAGAACCTGAAGCTCAGATTTTTTTATTCCAAAAACAAAGCTTAAACTTTTTATTGTGGCCAATGATACCGAAGCATTTTGCGATGTCTTTTCCCCTGTCGCATTAAATAATTCATAGAGATAGCTGTTGCTGGGCGGAAATAATTCTTTTGGTATGTTTTTTCTATTGATCGCTTCATTCCAAAGATGAATGCAATAAGCATCAGATGTCATTTTTTTACAAATTGAATGTCCTTTTTCATCAAACATAACATCTGTTTTTTCCATCATCTCAAATGGTATCGGATAAAAATGTTTAGGCGAAAGCACTGATGATATGTTTTGATTATCTGAGATAAACTTCGTCAGTAAAGATGGGCCTATCTCTCCCCAAGCAAAATCATTACCTTTTGATTCAGCTATTTCTAGAATTTCATTTGCAACATTTTTTTTCTTGATCAATAAGACTGCACCATTTATCACATTTTCAGATTGATAACCGACTAAAACATCTTTAGACGCTTCAGCCAAGCCATCAAAATCACTTGCAGACTTTAAACAAAATACATCTGTATCAAACCACCAACCGGGTTCTGAAGATAATAGTTTATACCTAAATAAATCTGAAAATGCCGCGAGACAACCAGTCTTTCCTCCCTGTTTTAATTTTTCGACATCTTTAATATCCGCAAATATTGCTGCATCACACAAAACAGCCCCATTAGGAATATTCAAATTTTTATTAAAAGTGTGAACTCGAACATGAAAACCATGATGAACGAATGAGCTGATGCAACATCTTTCGTAAAGAGATAACGAACTACCATGCCAAAAGAAATTTGCAATTGCCATATTAATTAACCTTATTAAATTACCTGTGTCACTATTGTATATATAAATAATTAATTAACCTGCTTAAATATCAGGATTCCAGCCATCAATCAAACCAGTCAACCATTTGTCTCAGCGCATTGGAAACGATTTGGTGATTTTCCTCACCAAGTAATTTTTTGACAGAAAGAGATTGCGCGAGAATATCGGAGGCTTTAAGGGGATCTCGAGGAAGTGACCTAATGTGGGTATCAATCCATATCGGCCCATCTTCGCCATAAAGAAAATTATTCAGATGTAAATCACGATGATAATAACCATGCTTGGCCAAGCTGGCGATATCTTCTGCTAACTGCAATAGAATTTTCTGGCGTTCGTCCGTGGTTACAGATTGTAATACCTGTTTGGCTGACGGGTACTGCTCCAAGTATTCCATCGCCAAAAAGGAACCCAGCGAATTGCACACATTCACCGCCATGCCTACGGCACGGCAATCCACCGTTTTCAAACCTGCCTTTTGCATGATCCGGTTACTGCGCCATTCACGCAGCGCATCGACTTTACCTAACCAGCGCCGCTCGATAACATCACGCCCCAGCCATCGCCAAAACTGCGTCCGGGGAGAGTATTTGTTAACCGCCAGTTTGCATAGGCTGCCAGAGGCTGGATGCCAAAAAAAACGACTGCTTCCCATTGACTCCAAATTTTTCATCTTGCCATCGTAGACCAGTTCCCACTCGGCCAGATTCAATTCGTCGTGGAACAACCAATACCACCTAGGTTGCCCTTCAATTTTCAACTGGACCAGCTTCACTTCGCACTCCTCCGGCACGATGCCATCGAAATTATTTTTGCCATAGCTACCGCCCGCCAAAGACAGCGGGAATGCCGGATCATCGGTGAAGCCTGAACCCAAGTCAAACTTTGCCCAGCAAACTTGAATCAGGATAGAATGGAGATCACCTCTCTTTGCCGGTTATGTCCATGGAACAACAAGAAGCAGTCACCTTGGCGGTGGCCCTGACCACTTTTAATAGCATGCGCTGTCTACCCATGGTGCTTGATAGTGTGCAAGGGTTGGCACAGCGCATTGTCGTTGTCGATTCAGGGTCTACCGATGGCACCCGCGAGTATGCCGCCGAGCGCGGCTGCATTGTCATCGAACGTCCTTGGCCAGGCCCGCTCAAGCAGAAGGTCTTCGCCATGGAACAGTGCGCACCGGCCAAGTGGATTCTGTTGCTTGACTCGGATGAGTCACTTGAGCCAGAGCTCAGAGAGGACATGGCAAAAGTGCTACAAGCCGATGACCCGACCATCAGCGCCTGGGAGTTTCAGCGCAAAATCTGGTTCCTCGGTGGCTGGCTCAACCACATGTATCAACCGGAGTGGCGCCTGCGTCTTATGCGTAGTGATCAGTGGCGGATGGAGGGCAAGATGGACCTTTATCACGACAAGCTGGTTACTGATGGCAAGGTCGGCAAACTCAAGGGCATCTGCCGCCATGACTCTTACGCCGACATCAAGGACGCCGTGCTACGCGCTCAGCGCTATGCCGAGCGGGCGGTGGGCCGTGAGATGAAAGGCGGCCGCTGGTATGACTTTGCGTGGTGCATCGTCGATGTGTTGTGGCGTCACGGCGTGCGTCAGCGCGCTTTCCTCGATGGTAAACGCGGTCTCATCATGCTCGGCATTACCATGGCATCCAAACTGATCCGCCAGGCCTACTTCTGCCAGCAGCGCCTACACCCCCCCAAAAAGGACTGGGAAAACCCCGTGGTCTAGCGAATGCTGGAGCCACAATGTATCAACATCAGGGCCTTGCAAGGCCCTGAACGAGCCCCTGACTAACTTGCCGACCAAAACAACTTGCCCCATGCAGCGATGGCGCTTGCCATGATTTTGGGGTCGAGCTGGCTCATATCCTCCGGGTGATCACTATCCTCGGGTGGGCTGAAGGCAAGGTGACGTCCTTCGCTGTTGAGGGGCTTCCAGCGCAGCGGCGTGGCGGAGCGGCGCATCGGAAAGAAACCGACGGTTGGCACGTCGAGCGCACCGGCAATATGAAGCGGCCCGGTGCTGCCCGCCACGAACAGGGCGGCGTTGGCCAGTACCTGACAGAACATCGGCAGACCGTCGCTGGAGCGGTAGATCCAGCCGTTACCGCCGTGGGCCAGCAGCTCCGCCGCCAGCTGCTCGGCCATCTTCTCCTCGCCCGGACCGGCGGTGAGCACACACTGCAGCTCGGGGCAGGCCTGATTGAGCTTGATGATGATGCGGGCATACTGCTCGATGGAGAGGTTGTTGGCCGAACCGCCGCTACCGGCATGCACCATCAACCAGGGGCGGCTGGCATCGAGCTTGAGCTTGAGCGCCAGCTGCTCACGCACCTGCCGCAGGGTCTCGTCATCGAACTGCAGAAAGGGGGTCTTGGGCTCCACTACCGGCACCTGCTGATCGGCCAGGAAGCGGCGGATCAGCTCCAGGTTGTAATCGGACTCCGGCTTCTGGGAGCGGGAGCGGCGCTGCACCAGTCGCTGGTTGTAGAGCACCTGCGCCAGCTTGGTCGCCGGGGCCAGCCGGTAAGGGATGTGTGCCTTCCACACCAGCATGGCGTTGCGGGAGTTGGAGAAGAGACAGATAGACGCGTCGAACGCCGCCGCCTTGATCCGCGCCAGCAGCGCCCGCTGCTGCTCCTTGTCGGCCCGCACACCCGGATCGATGATCACCTCGTCAATCCAGGGGCAGAGCCGGGCCAGCGGCTCCGTATAGGCCGGAACCAGGGCAGTCACATGACACGTCATGGAGCCTTTGAGCATGGCGAAGCTCGGCCACGCCAGCATAAAGTCACCAATCTTGTCATTGCGAACGACCAGAATACGTTTCATAAAAAATCCCTTTGCTCCCTGTCACCAATGCAGGGAGGCTTGATGCGCGATGGCATATTCTTGCCTGATGCACTGCTATTCTCAAGCGACGACCTTATAATGCGACAAAATTTCCAGGTTGCAGGACCGCAAAGATGACTACCAGGGTGATTTATCCCGGGACGTTTGATCCCGTTACCAATGGCCACGCCGATCTGATCGGCCGCGCCGCCAAGCTGTTTGACGAGGTGGTGGTCGGTGTCGCCAACAGCCCGAGCAAGCGCCCGCTGTTCGATCTGGCAGAACGTGTCCAGCTTGTCCAGAAAGTGACCAGTCAACTTCCCAACGTCAGGGTGGTGGGCTTCTCCGGCCTATTGGTCGATTTCGCCAAAGAGCATCAGGCCAACGTGCTGATCCGCGGCCTGCGCGCCGTCTCCGACTTCGAGTACGAGTTCCAGCTGGCCAACATGAACCGCCGCCTGATGCCGGAGCTTGAGAGCGTCTTCCTCACCCCGGCGGAGGAGAACTCCTTTATCTCCTCCACTCTGGTGAAAGAGGTGGCGCTGCACGGTGGCGATATCCGCCAGTTTGTCGACCCCGTGGTGGCCCAGGCCATCGCCGCCAAGCAGAAAGGGTGATCCCCTTCCACACTCGCCATTCCCGACGGCAACTACGAACAAGGGCTACCCACGGGTAGCCCTTGTTGTATCGACCTCGGCGTGGGTACCTAAGCCTGCTTTTGTCGGTTACTGACGGGCCCCCCCGCACCAGCAGGGATTTGCGCTGCAGACCGTGTCCCTCTTTGGTCGGCTCCCGCCCCCGCGCCTGAGCCTGATCGACTGCGGGCTCCGGCATGGAGCCTATCAACAGCGTGGAAATACGCTGTTACAACTGTGCGCAAGTTCGGCGAAAAATATCCTTAACGCTGGCAATGAGAGCAGAATACCGTGGTTCTCTGCCCCATTTTCACTTCGCTCAGCAGGGTGTGACAGTGGAAACAGGGCTGACCGCCACGGCCATAAACCTGCAACTGCTGCACGAAATAGCCCGGCTTGCCATCGGCGCTGGTGAAATCCTTGAGGGTAGTGCCGCCCTGGCGAATCGCCTCGGCCAATACTCGCTTGATCTCGGCCACCAGGGTTCCCAGCCGCTCGGCACTGATATTGCCCGCCGCCCGTTTGGGGTGAATGCCGGCAGCATAGAGCGCCTCGTTGGCATAAATGTTGCCCACCCCGACCACCACCTGATTGTCCATCAGGAACTGCTTGATGGCGGTGCTGCGCCCCTTGGCACGCCCCTGCAGGTAATCAGCACTGAAGGCATCGGTGAGCGGCTCGGGCCCCAACTTGGCGAGCAGCGCATGGGCTTCGGCCGGTTCCCGGGTCCAGAGCAGGGCGCCGAAGCGGCGCGGATCGTTGAGCCGCAGCAGCTTGCCATTCTCCAGCTCGATATCCACGTGGTCGTGCTTCTCGGCTGGCGTGCCGATATCCAGCACCCGCAGGCTGCCGGACATCCCCAGATGAAGGATGGCGGTGCCGAAATCGGTCTCCAGCAGCAGGTATTTGGCACGGCGACGCACCCGATGGATGGTGAGATCCACCAGCTCCTGAATTTCACCGGGGATCGGCCAGCGCAGGCGGCCATCCCGCACCACCACACGCGTCACTTTGATACCGGTGAGCCAGGGGGAGATCCCCTGACGACTGACTTCAACTTCTGGCAATTCAGGCATGGGCACCTCGCAAGGAAAAGGAACTCAGGGGGCAGGACGCAGCAGATCGCGATACTGCTCGGCAGTGAGGGCGAGCCAGAGACCGGAGGGCAGCTGAGCGCCATATTGGCCGTTGTTCTGATAGAGGCCGATCTCGACCGGATCGTTTTGGCCGGCCATCCACACCTTGATGGTCACCGGGGTGCCGCGCACCACCTCGCCGGGGGGCAGCAACCAGCTCTGCCAGCGCGCCAGACGGGCATCCAGCTGAGCCGTGTCGAGCCCTAGATCCGGCACGCTGCGCCAGCCCTGACCGATCCGCTCAATCTGCCAGCTCGGCCCCTGCCAGGTGAGCACCACGGCGGCATCGGGCAGCAAGGGGCGAGACCGCTTGGCGCTGTTCTCCTGCTGGGCAGTCTCCATACGATGCAACAGGGTGATCACGATCAGCACCACCACGATAATCACGTTATTCCAGCCTTTGCGGCTCAATTTGAACATGGCCAGCCTCCTTTCGCTCCGGCAGTGTACTGAATTCCGCCCATAAAAAAACCCGGCACAAGGCCGGGTTTTTGGGAATGCAGCATCAAGTCATTACTTGATTTTGCCTTCCTTGTAGATCACATGCTGACGAACAACGGGATCAAACTTTTTGATCTCCATTTTTTCGGGCATGGTGCGCTTGTTTTTGGTAGTGGTATAGAAGTGACCAGTACCGGCGCTGGAGTTCAGGCGAATTTTCTCGCGAATACCTTTAGCCATGATCTAATTCCTTATACCTTAACACCGCTGGCGCGCAGTTCAGCCAGAACCACTTCAACGCCACGCTTGTCGATAATACGCATGCCTTTTGCGGATACGCGCAGGCTTACGAAGCGTTTTTCACTCTCAACCCAGAAACGGTGAGTGTGCAGGTTCGGCAGGAAACGACGCTTGGTGGCGTTGTTAGCGTGCGAACGGTTGTTACCAACTGCCGGGCGCTTGCCGGTTACTTGGCATACTCTAGACATGTCAGTCTCTCCAAATCTTACTTCATTGCTCGAGCAAATATCTGCCCCGCTGGCCTTCGATTGCGGGGCAAACAGAAGGCGGCATTTTATACAGCATCCGTGATCAAAGATCAACTAATACGGTGCCAGAGCACAGTCATAACCAACCGCGCTCGGCAAAAGAAACCGTGATGCCATCACCGATCACCAAGTGATCCAGCACTCTGATATCGATCAGGGCCAAGGCGGCCGTGATCCGATCCGTGATCTGGCGGTCGGCCCTGCTGGGCTCGGCGACGCCGGACGGGTGATTATGCGCCAGAATCACCGCGGCTGCATTATGTTTGAGCGCGATCTGCACGATTTCTCTGGGCCAGACGCTCGCTGAATCGATGGTGCCGTAAAAAAGCTCAACAAATTGAATGACTCTGTGCTGATTATCGAGCAACAGCAGGGCAAACACCTCGCGCGGCCGATCCCGCAGTTGGGCTTGCAGATAGTCGCGGGTCAGCTGGGGCGAGGTGAGCGCATCGCCCCGCTGTAATTGCTCGGCCAGATGGCGTCTGGCCATCTCCAACACCGCCTGCAACTGGGCATATTTGGCCGGGCCAAGGCCGTATGACTCGCAGAATGCCTGCTGATCCGCCCCCAGCAAGCTGCGTAAAGAGCCGAATTGATTCAACAGCTTGCGCGAGAGATCCACGGCACTCAGGCCATTGACGCCGGTACGCAAGAAAATGGCGAGCAGTTCGGCATCGGAGAGCGCTGCGGGCCCCTGACGCAACAGCTTCTCTCTGGGCCTTTCATCTTCCGGCCACTCTTTGATGCTCATTTGTCTCTCCCTTTATCCCTGTTGAGAAAAAACATAGCAAAAAATTGCGCGCGCCCGACCACACCCCTTGATGCCAACCCCTGTCGTCATCCATTGCCTGTGGTATCTTAGCCGACCAGTCAGAATGAGCCGGATAGAGAAACAGCAGATGAGATTGGCCGATAAACGCATCCTGTTGGGTGTCAGTGGCGGGATCGCCGCCTACAAGAGTGCCGAGCTGGTACGCCGCCTGAAAGATCAGGGCGCCGAAGTGCGGGTGGTAATGACCCGCTCCGCCAAAGAGTTCATCACCCCGCTGACCTTGCAGGCGGTCTCCGGCCATCCGGTATCCTACAGCCTGCTGAATCCCTCGGCCGAAGCGGGCATGGGCCATATCGAGCTGGCCAAGTGGGCCGATCTGGTACTGATCGCTCCCGCCAGCGCCAATCTGATGGCGCGGATGGCCGCCGGCATGGCCGACGAACTGCTGACCACCCTCTGCCTGGCCACGCCGGCACCGGTCGCCCTGGCACCGGCCATGAACCAGCGGATGTATCTCAACGCCGCCACTCAGGCCAACCTCAAGACCCTCGCCAGCCGCGGCATTCTGCTGTGGGGGCCGGATGCCGGCAGCCAGGCCTGTGGCGATGTGGGCCCGGGCCGAATGCTGGATCCTCTCGAACTGGTGGAGCGCTGCTGCCAGCAGCTGGCCGCCGAGCCCTTGCTGGCGGGCGTCAAGCTGCTGCTGACCGCAGGGCCAACCCGCGAGGCGCTGGATCCGGTGCGCTACATCAGCAACCACAGCTCCGGCAAGATGGGCTATGCCATCGCCCGCGCCGCCCGTGAAGCGGGCGCCGAGGTGACGCTGGTGAGCGGCCCGGTGACGCTGGCGACGCCTGCTGGTGTGACCCGTGTCGATGTGGAGAGTGCCGAGCAGATGCATCAGGCGGTGATGAGCCGGGTCAGCGAGTGCGACCTCTTCATCGGCTGCGCCGCCGTCGCCGATTACCGCCCCGCCCAGGTGGCCGAGCAGAAGATCAAGAAGACCGGCGACAACGACCAAATTCATCTGGCCCTGATCAAGAACCCCGACATCATCGCCGCCGTGGGGGCCTTGTCAGACAAGCCCTTCACCGTCGGATTTGCCGCCGAAACCGTGGATGTGGAACAATACGCCCTCGACAAGTTGCAGCGTAAGCGGCTGGACATGATCGCCGCCAACGATGTGTCCCGCGAAGGGCAGGGCTTCAACGCCGATGACAATGCCCTGACCGTGTTCTGGCAAGGGGGCCAGGCCCCGCTGCCGCTGGCCGACAAGCTGACGCTGGCCCGTCACCTGATCGCCCTGATTGCGCGCCACTACCGGCACTGAGCGTCCCGAAAGAACAAGACTCACGGCGCACCGCCTTGCCAAGAGGGGCGCCAATACAAGATCCAACTGAAAAAGCGATTCATGACAACACAAATTGAACTGAAGATTCTGGATGCCCGTATCGGTACCGAGTACCCGCTGCCCGCCTACGCCACCCCCGGCTCTGCCGGCATGGATCTGCGCGCGCTGCTGGATGCGCCTCTGGCTCTGGCCCCGGGTGATACCACCCTGGTACCGACCGGTCTGGCCATTCACATCCAGGATCCGGGTCTGTGTGCCACCATCCTGCCCCGCTCCGGCCTAGGCCATAAGCACGGCATCGTGCTGGGCAACCTGGTCGGTCTGATCGATTCCGATTACCAGGGACAGCTGATGGTCTCGGTCTGGAACCGTGGCAAAGAGGCGTTCACCGTGCAACCCGGCGAGCGCATCGCCCAGCTGGTGATCATGCCGGTAGTTCAGGCCAGCTTCCAACTGGTCGATGAGTTCAACCAGAGCGAACGGGGTGAAGGCGGTTTTGGTTCTTCTGGTCGCCAATAACAGACCACACCAGCCCGATGGGCGGTGCTTAATAACAGAATCAAGCCATTGTTTTTTTAGGGGAATCCATGGCAAGCAGTAATCAGAAACAGAGTCGGCGCGATCAGATCCTGCAAGCGCTCGCCCATATGCTGGAAACCAGTCCGGGTCAGCGCATCACCACGGCCCGTCTGGCGGCCGAGGTCGGCGTCTCTGAAGCAGCCCTCTATCGACATTTTCCCAGCAAGGCGCGGATGTTCGAGGGGCTGATCGACTTTATCGAGGATTCCCTGCTTTCACGGGTAAACCTGATCATGGCCGAAGAGAAGGACACCATGGCGCGCTGCCACCACATACTGCAGCTGCTGCTGGTGTTCGCCGAGCGCAATCCCGGCATCACCCGCATTCTCAATGGTGATGCCCTGCTGGGCGAGCATGACCGGTTGCGGGATCGCATCAGCATCCTGTTTGACAAGCTGGAGACCCAGATCAAGCAGGTGCTGCGCGAGAAGCGGCTGCGCGAGGGTCAGGGCTTCCAGCTCGACGAGACCATGCTGGCCAATCTGCTGCTGGCCTACACCGAAGGTCGCATCAGCCAGTTCGTCCGCTCCGAGTTCAAGCTAAAACCCACAGCGGGTTTCGAGGATCAGTGGCAGTTTATCCGCAGCCAGCTGCTGCAGAGCTGATGGTTTTTAAGCCCCATTCAGCGCAAAAGAAGGGAGGTATTGGCCTCCCTTCTTTTTTGTGTCAGGTTTTTATGGCAGAAAAGAAGTACCAGATGCGACCCACACTGTCGCTCTGCGATGTTAGATTCATATGCAATAAACCTTTTAGCACCTGACAGGACAATCTATGGAACCCGAAATCATTACCGAAGCGCAGACCTGGCTGGTTAACAACCAGGGGCTGTTGATCGAGTATGCCGTCAACATCGCGGCCGCCCTGCTGACCCTGCTGGTCGGCTATATCGCCGCCAATCTGATCAGCGGTGGCGTGGTCAAGGTGATGAAGAGCCGCAAGCTCGATACCACCATCACCGAATTCGTCGGCAGCATCCTCAAGTACGCCATTCTGGTGTTCGTGGTGATCGCCGCCCTGGGCCGGGTCGGGGTGCAGACCGCCTCCTTCGTGGCCATTATCGGTGCCGCCGGTCTGGCCATCGGTCTGGCACTGCAGGGGTCGCTCTCCAACTTCGCCGCCGGCTTCCTGCTCATCATCTTCCGTCCCATCAAGGCAGGCGAGTTTATCGAGGTGGCGGGCACTGCAGGCGTGGTGCAGTCCGTGCAGCTCTTTACCACCACCCTCACCTCCGGTGACAACAAGATGGTGGTGGTCCCCAACTCCGCCATCCTCAACGGCACCATAGTCAACTACTCGCGCATGGAGACCCGCCGGGTCGACATGACCTTCGGCATCGGCTATGGCTCCGACCTGCGCAAGGCCAAGCAAATCCTGGAGCGCCTGGTGAACGAAGAGCCGCGCATCCTCAAGGATCCGGCCGTCACCATCGCCGTCGCCGCACTGGCCGACTCCTCGGTCAATATCGTAGTACGCCCCTGGGTGAAAACCGCCGATTACTGGGGTGTCTGGTTCGACTTCCACGAGAAGGTAAAACTGACCTTTGATGCCGAAGGCGTCGAGATCCCCTTCCCGCAGATGGTGATGCACATGCAAAAACCGCAAGCGTGAGCACGCTTTTGCGGCAACTCACAATGCCAGCCTTCGGGCTGGCATTGTCATTTCTGGCGCACCATCCGCTGCATAATCAGGCCAGCGGAATGAAATCAATTTCAGCGCTGCGGGCTAACCCCAATCATGAGCGAGCGCAAGATCCCCCTTGCGTTCGTGACTCATAATCCCAATGTTCTGGTTGTATACTCCTGACGGTTGCCCCATTGCGGCAAAGACAATCGGTAAAACTCTGTTACACGGGCCGCCCGGCCGGCTCGCTATAATGCTCGGATAATAAGGTTTGGCGGGACCTTGCCTGCAAGGTTCAAACATAACTTGGCATTTCAGGAATCCTATGAAAAATATCAATCCAACCCAAACCCAGGCCTGGCAGGCACTGGAAGCCCACTTTGCAGCAAACAAAGAGACTCGACTCAAGGATCTGTTCGCGCAGGACCCGAAGCGCTTTGACAAGTTTTCCCTCACCTTCGGTGGCGACATCCTGGTCGACTACTCAAAGAACCTGATCACCGAAGAAACCCTCAAGTTGCTGGTTGAGTTGGCCAAAGAGACCGATCTTCGCAGCGCGATCGACGCCATGTTCAATGGCGAAAAGATCAACATGACCGAAGGTCGCTCCGTACTGCACGTGGCCCTGCGCAACCGCTCCGACCGCCCCATCGAGTGCGACGGCAAGGATGTGATGCCGGAAGTGAATGCCGTACTGGCCAAGATGAAGGGCTTCTGCGAGAAGGTCATCGGTGGCGAGTGGAAGGGCTACACCGGCAAACCGATCCAGCATGTGGTCAACATCGGTATCGGCGGCTCTGATCTGGGCCCGGTAATGATCACCGAGGCACTGCGCCCCTACAAAAACCACCTGCAGATGCACTTTGTCTCCAACGTCGATGGCACCCACATCGCCGAGACTCTCAAAGAGATTGATGCGGAAACTACCCTGTTCCTGGTGGCTTCCAAGACCTTCACCACTCAGGAGACCATGACCAACGCCCTGAGCGCCCGTGACTGGTTCATCAACATCGCCGGTGACAAGGCCCATGTTGCCAAGCACTTCGCTGCGCTCTCCACCAACGGCAAGGCCGTAGCCGAGTTCGGTATCGACACCAACAACATGTTCGAGTTCTGGGACTGGGTTGGCGGCCGCTACTCCTCCTGGTCTGCCATCGGCATGCCCATCGCCCTCTCCGTCGGTTTCGAAAACTTCGAAGCCCTGCTGCAAGGCGCCTTCGAGATGGACATGCACTTCGCCACTGCCTCCTATGAGCAGAACGTGCCGGTGCTGCTGGCGCTGATTGGCCTGTGGTACAACAACTTCCATGGTGCCGAGTCCGAAGCCATTCTGCCGTACGACCAGTACATGCACCGCTTCCCTGCCTACTTCCAGCAGGGCAACATGGAGTCCAACGGCAAGTACGTGGATCGCAACGGCAAGCCGGTTGACTACCAGACCGGCCCCATCATCTGGGGTGAGCCGGGCACCAACGGCCAGCACGCCTTCTACCAGCTGATCCACCAGGGCACCAAGCTGATCCCCTGTGACTTCCTGGCGCCGGCCATCAGCCACAACCCGATCGGTGACCACCATCCGAAACTGCTGGCCAACTTCTTCGCCCAGACCGAGGCACTGGCCTTCGGCAAGAGCAAAGAACAGGTCGAAGCCGAGTTCCTGGCGGCTGGCAAAACCCTGGAGCAGGTCCAGGATCTGGTGCCGTTCAAGGTGTTCGAAGGCAACCGCCCGACCAACAGCATACTGTTCAAGAGCCTGACCCCGAAAACCCTGGGTGCCCTGATCGCCATGTACGAACACAAAATCTTCGTCCAGGGCGCAATCTGGAACATCTTCTCCTTCGACCAGTGGGGCGTGGAGCTGGGCAAACAGCTGGCCAACCAGATCCTTCCGGAGCTCAACACCGATGCGACTGTCACCAGTCACGACTCCTCCACCAACGGTCTGATCAACACCTGGAAAGCGTGGAAAGCCTGATTTATTCGGCCTTTCTGAATGCAAAAGCCCCGCTCGATGAGCGGGGCTTTTTTATGATCGGGTTGTGCCCCAGAAGGGGCCGTTGCTCTCGCGCAGCTTGTCGGGCAGACCATCGTGATCCCCCATGTCGCGCTCGGGCACGTCGTCCCAGTGGCGCTTGCCGAGCTGGCGGTTGTACTCGGGGTGCAGGGCGTAGTGGATGCGGTTGTCGGCACGATCCCTATCCCCCACGCAGAGCAGCCGCACCAACTTATCCGTGTTGTTGATAAAGGTGTGGGCCAGCCCGTCCCCGGCCTTGAAGCCCACCGAATCCCCCGGTTGCAGCCGGTGGAGCACCCCATCGAGCCAGACATCCGGCGTCCCTTCCAGCACATGGACGAACTCGTCTTCGGTTTCTTCGGCGTGGGGCCAGCTGGTGCGATGGCCGGGTGCCACCAGCTCGTGGTGAATGCCGATGCGGCTAAAGCCGAAGTGCTTACCCAGCGCGCTGCCGAGGGACATCCGCTCCTCGCTGCCGGGGTATGATCCCGGCTCCGCTTCTTGCAGCTCGCGCCAGTGTTTGATGCAGGGGTGGCGATTCATAGCGGTTCCTTTTCTATGAGGATGCAGTCACGGGAAGGGTCATCCTGACTGCCAGAATGCGGGGAGAAAAGCAGAAATTTTCTGGTCAGATGAGCCCCTCTGACGAGGGGCTCAACAAGCAGGAATTACTTGGCCTTGACGCAAGGCAAGGGAGGAAGCTCGCCCTGTGCAGCCGGGCGGGTCATCTGGTAGTTGCCGGCAAGATCCCGATAGACACGGGTGTTCCACACCTCTCCGTTGTCGAGCTGGAACTCGATGTCATAGTTGACCCCGGTGACCACCTGGCTGCGCACCTCGCGGATGCTCTGCAGTTTAGCGGCCGTGTTCATGCGAGCCAGCACGCTGGCCAGCGCAGCCTCTCCTTCAGCATTGGGCAACGGCTGACTCTGCCAGCCACCCGCCATCGGCACACACTCGGGTGTGGATGACGAGGTGCTGCAGGCACTCACCAGACCAGCAACAAGGATGGGTAACAACACGCGTTTCATATCATTTTCTCCTGCCTGCAAAGTGACCAGCTTATCAACATCTTGCCATTATTGCAGCCCAAAAGGCTCCCGCTGCGCCCCGCTTGGACGCGCCAATCGATCAGCGCCCCAGATTGTCCGCCAGCTGTTTGGCACGGCTGGCGGCCCACGGGTCGATTCTTCTCCATCTCCCCAGCGTTGATGAAGGGATCCTTGCGGGTGGTATCCGGGCTCGTGCGCGCATCCATGACCCGTACCAGCAACTTGCCGCTTTGGGAGTCGAGCAGCTGGGCCATGCTGCCCACATTGAGCAGGTAGAGCTCCTTGCCGATCACTTCACGGGTGACATTGATGGCGATCTTGGCGGGCAGCAGATCCAGCAGCTTGGGGTCGGGCGGGTCAGATCGAAGTGGGTGACGGCAACTTGGATCCGCATGACCATCTGGCCGGGGGCGGTGGTAATCCTGACGCCTTGGTTTTCCTGTAACAGAGCCTTGAATATGTTTGCCTACCGCATGGTGGCGCCGACTATCGTCGAAAGTTGGTGCATTATAGTCAGCAATGCTCACCTTCGAATCCGGATTGGTCGATCTTTAGACTTCGAGTATAATTTCGCTCTTTTCTTTTTGGCCCCTGCCACGAGATGACCTCTATGTACCAAATTCGACTCCGTTCACTCCTGCGCACCCTCTGGTTCCAGCTCTTATGTTTAACGCTGATCCTGATGGGAGCCAGGATAGCCATGTACCACGCCTTTATTGACCAGGCCCAGCTGGTAGAAAGAGGGGAAGATTTGTTGCGCATGTGGAGCATCGGACTCCGCTTCGACCTGCGCATTGCCGGCATGACGGTCGCGCCTTTCCTGCTGCTGGGGCTGGGGCTGGCTGCCTGGGACAGGGGCTGGAAACTGTGGGAGCGCCTGCTGCCGACACTGCTCGGTTTATGCGGCTTCATCGTAGCGGCGGTCGCCATAGGAAATTACTTCTATTACCAGACTTATCACAACCATATCGATGTCTTCGCTTTCGGACTGATCGATGACGGTCCGCGCGCAGTACTGGCGAACATATGGCAGGATTATCCCGTCCTCAAAGGGGTGATCGCCGCGCTGGCACTTGCTCTCCTACTGGCTTGGCAGGCCAGCCGCAAGCCATCGACCCAGCTCTCCCTCTGGTCCACGCCTCGTTTTTTAGCCGTTCTGGCACTCTCCATCATCCTGATCACCTTGTCAGCCAGGGGCAGTACTGGCACTTTCCCCCTGCGCCGTGCTAATGCCCAGATTTCCGATCTCACCGTGCTCAACAAGTTGACTCCCAACGGTCTGATAGCCATCGACTGGGCCTTGAAGGATCGCAAGGAGGATATCCAGTTCGAGAAGGTGAGCGCAGCAGAAGGCGAACGACTGCTCAAGGTCATGGGCTTTGCCACGCCGGAGGCGCGTACCCCCGTCAATGCTTGGCTGGCTAAAAACCCGCCGCATGTGGTGATGAACCTGATGGAGAGCTTTGGCAGCAACCTGCTGGCACTGGACGAACCCGGCCGCAACGATCTGCTGGGCAGCCTGCGCAATCATTTCCAGAGCGACTTCGTTTTTCACCGCTTCCTGTCACAAGGCAATGGTACCGCCCCCTCGCTGGCGGCTCTCTTCTTTCACAGCCCGATGCAGAACATCAGTCACTCCTCAGCCCAATACAAGGCGCTGGGCGACACGCCGTTTGAAACCTATAAACGAGCCGGATACCGGGTCATCTTTATCTCCCCAGGTAACATGATGTGGCGCAATCTGGTCAACTATCTGCCGGTACAAGGAGTGGACAAGATCTATGACCAGAACGCCCTGATCGAACGCTATCCAGAAGCCGCTCACGAGATGACCGATTGGGGCGTACCTGACGAATATGCCTATCGACTGGCGGAACAACTGCTCGCCGATGCCGAACAGCCCCTGTTTATCAGCATTCTCACCATCACCAATCACCCACCCTACGTGGTGCCTCCACACTACCAGCCGCAGCCGGTTGCTCTGACCGAAGCCGTGCGGCGCCATGCTGAAGAGGGGCAGATAGATCAGCTTAACCTGCTTCGCACCTACCAATATGCGACAGATTCCTTTGGGCGCTTCCTTTCTCAAATCAAGGCCTCGTCCTTAGGCGAACGCACACTGATCGCGGCAACCGGCGATCACCAGATGCGGCGGGTAAAAGCCTACTACCCTGCCGAACAGGCGCTGGATCGGGCCGTGCCGTTCTATGTGTATGTTCCTGAAGCGATCGCCCGCCGAGTGCCGCATCACTACGACTCGCTGCGGCCTGGCTCCCATAAAGACATCTTCCCGACGCTCTACGCATTTAGCCTGTCGGACGCCCCCTATCACGCGCTCGGTGGCCGCAATATGCTAGCCCCTGTTGACGATCCGCACCGTAACTTTGGCTATAACGAGGACATCTGGATAGACGACCAAGGCGCCTATCCCCGGAGTGGGCAAGCAGTGCGATACCCTTGGGTGGCGAACAGTTCACTCAAGCTGGAGGCCACA
This sequence comes from Aeromonas fluvialis, assembly GCF_000819885.1. GTDB lineage: Bacteria > Pseudomonadota > Gammaproteobacteria > Enterobacterales > Aeromonadaceae > Aeromonas > Aeromonas fluvialis. The sequence goes on along the minus strand of NZ_CDBO01000015.1, from coordinate 13,654 downwards.
TCACAACCGGTCGATCCTGCCCAAATTGAGCGCCAGCAAACCTACCCAGCCCTGCTGCGCTGGCACTTGAATGCAAGGGTTGAGGGAGTGAAGCCCTGACAGAGCTAGCGCTACGCGGCTATGTGGTGGCACAAAGGGAGTTACGGTGTAGCCGTTCACCAAGGGTGGGTTGACATGAAAAACGAGACGATCATCTCTTGATCCACCTTTGCCTCTTGCTTGATCCTGCCCGTGTTGCATGCTCGCTGGCATGACCAAAAAGCATCTAACACCGGCAGTTAACTCTCTGACTATCGAGCAGGCTCGCGAGCTGATATACAAGCTCCTGAATCGTATCACCGAGTTGGAGGACCGCCTCAATCAACGCTGCGGCAACTCCTCCAAGCCGCGAGCGGCTGGCAGTGACCGGCTCCATCCAGTTCGATATCCAGTTTGGTGACGAGGTTCAGGTCAAAGGGCGAGCCCTGTACCTGCAGCTGGGGGCTGATCGGCCTGTCTGTATCGCCGGCGTGGGATTATTCGGGACAGTATATTTTTACCAGCGCATCCAGATGCTGTGGCATACCAAATGCCATCTCAGCCCGATGACGTGCGAGAGAGCCAAGTCGATAACGCTCCTCGGGAGCGTTCAAGAGCAATCCAATCTCACTGGCTATTTCATTTGCGTTCAATGGATTGGCGAGCAAACCGCTATCACCTAAGATTTCCGGAATCGCTCCGGTGTTGGCCCCCACAATCGCCTTGCCCGATGCCATTGCTTCAATCACCGTCAGGCCAAAGGCCTCGTTGTGGGATGGAATGACGACCACATCCATAGCCTGCAACAGACGGGAGGTATCACACCGAAATCCACAAAGATGCACCACAGTTTGCAGTCCGCGTGCGGTTATCAGTTGCTCGATTTCTGCCACAAATAGTTCATTTGCCCCCTCACTGGCCAACTTGCCACCCACCAGTAGCAACTGGAGATCGGCAAACTCGGCGCGTAGCAAGCAGAAGGCATCAAGTAACTCGCGCTGGCCCTTACCAGGGCTAAAACGCCCGACCATGCCAATCAATAGGCCAGCGGGAATACCCAGCTCCTGACGGATGGTGCCGGGATCCTCGTTGCAGCGTTTCAGCTCGGTACCGAGCCACAGCCGAGATATACGCTCAGGAGGCAGCGGCAAGGCAGCACGATTGCGCTTGAGGGTTTCATCACTGATCGCAAGCACCCTATCTACATGGCGATAGATCCAGCGGTGCAGTAAGTCCCTCTTCGATCGTTTGGCCCCCATGTGTTCGGTGAAGATCAGACGACAGTGATAAAAAGATTTGAGCAGGGCAGCCAGCAGCAGATCGCTCGACTTGTGGCAGTGCAGCACTCTGATATTGTGCTGGCGTAGCCAGCCGAGTAAACGGCGCAATTGCAAGAGAGCCTGGAAGCGGGATGTTACTTCCCACACCTGCATACCGTCAGCGGTCATATCTGCCGCGACGCGGCTTCCCGCCAGGGCCAGACCAAAGACCGGATAATCACGAGCCAGTAGCCCTTTACCGACTCGAACGGGATACATCTCCAGCCCCCCCCAACCTTGGGAGAGGCAGATATGCAGGATCGCGGGTCGGCTTGCTTCAGTGCTTTCGCTCATTAGCGGTTGAGCCAGGCCATATAATCGGCCACCCCTTCGGCCACGGTTTTGAACTCACCGTCATAGCCAACACCGCGCAACTTGGTGAGGTCAGCCTGGGTAAAGCTCTGATAGCGACCCTTGAGGTGATCCGGGAAGGGAATGTACTCAATGGCTCCCTTCTGGTGATGCTTGATCACCGCTTCGGCCACGTTCTGGAACGGCTCGGCGCGGCCGGTACCACAGTTGAAGATGCCGGAGTGCTGCGGATTCTGCCAGAACCAGAGGTTCACCTTGCAGACATCATCCACATAGATGAAGTCGCGCATCTGACCGCCGTTGGGAAAACCGTCACAGCCTTCGAACAGCTTGGGATTCTCGCCCTTCTTCACCTGGGTGTTGAGGTGGAAAGCGACGGAAGCCATGGAGCCTTTGTGCTGCTCACGCGGGCCGTAGACATTGAAGTACTTCAGACCGACCACTTGGGAATTGATCTCCGGCATCCAGCGGCGCACGTACTGGTCAAACAGCTGCTTGGAGTAGCCGTAAACGTTGAGGGGCTGCTCGAACTTGGGGTCTTCGATGAAGTTGTCGTTGCGGCCACCGTAGGTCGCGGCAGAAGAGGCGTAGATGAACGGGATCTCGCGCTCGATACAGTAGTGGAACAGATCCTTGGAGTACTCGTAGTTGACCTCCATGATGAACTTGCCGTTCCACTCGGTAGTCGCTGAGCAGGCACCTTCGTGGAAGATCACCTCGATGCCGTTGTCCCACTCTTCAAACTCGTCACCGGAGACAATACGCGCCTGAAACTCGTCTTTGTCCATGTAGTCCGCAATGGTCAAATCGACCAGATTGACGAACTTGGTGCCATCGGTCAGGTCGTCGATGACCACGATATCGGTCCGTCCTTGAGCGTTCAGCTGCTTGACCAGATTGCTGCCGATAAAGCCAGCACCGCCAGTTACTACGATCATGGAGTTTGCCTCTCGTACGTTGATGGCTACATGTGACTGCTTGTTAAAGCTGTGTATAGTGAGCCAATTTGAAATTGCCGAAAAGTTTATCACGGGCCGTCCGGGGATTCGACCTTGTTCAGCATGACCCAGGCGAAGCCCGCTGGAGGAATGAGTGATGAAGACCAGAGACAGGATCATTCACAGCGCGACCGAGCTGTTCAACGATCAGGGTGAACGCAACATCACCACCAACCACATTGCGGCCCACATGGGCATCAGCCCGGGCAACCTCTATTACCACTTCCGTAATAAAGAAGACATCATCCACTCCATCTTCGACCAGTATGCCCGCCACCTGAGCGAAAACTTCATCCCGACCCGCAACCGAGAAATCACCCTGCAGGATCTGATGGGTTATCTGGATGCCATCTTCTTTCTGATGTGGCAGTTTCGCTTCTTCTACGCCAACCTGCCGGACATCCTGAGCCGCGACGAGCCGCTGCAACAGAAGTATCTCAAGGCCCAGGAGCAGATGAGATCATCGGTGGTGGCCCTGCTCAAGAGCCTGCGGGAAGGGGGCATCATCGATGTCAGCGACGAGGATCTGCCAGACCTCGGCCAGACCATCAAGATGGTGGTCACCTGCTGGATCCCGTTCCAGATCGCTCAGGCTCCCAACACCCGCATTACCAAACCGCTGCTTTATCAGGGAGTACTGAAGGTACTGTTCCTGCTGCGCCCCTATGTCCAACCCCAGGTGGCCGGGCAGATCCACCAGCTGGAACAGCACTACCGTCAGCTGGCCCAACCTGCGGGGTGAGATCTGTTTCACATTTGTTGAATATCAGCACAATCATTTGAATGTACCGCAACGGATTGCAGTAAAATGTCGCCCTCTGTTGATACGCAGCTGAAATAGCCAATAAGGATCGAGGATGTCTAACGGATTCTATCGTCACCTGACCGAGCAACTGAACCAGGTGCAAGCGGAAGGCTTGTACAAGCAGGAGCGCATCATCACCTCCGCCCAGCAGGCCAGCATCGCCGTTGGCGGTGAGCAGGTACTGAACTTCTGCGCCAACAATTATCTGGGGCTGGCCAACCACCCGGATCTGATCGCCGCCGCCCATCAGGGGCTCGACAGCCACGGCTTCGGCATGGCTTCGGTGCGCTTCATTTGCGGTACCCAGGACCAACACAAGGCGCTGGAACAGAAGATGTCGAGCTTCCTCGGCACCGAGGACACCATCCTCTACTCCTCCTGCTTCGATGCCAACGGCGGCCTGTTCGAGACCCTTTTTGGCGCCGAAGATGCCATCATCTCCGATGCTCTCAACCACGCCTCCATCATCGATGGGGTGCGGCTGTGCAAGGCCAAACGCTATCGCTATGCCAACAACGACATGGCCGAACTGGAAGCACAGCTCAAGCAGGCCGATGCCGATGGCGCCCGCTTCAAACTGATCGCCACCGATGGCGTCTTCTCCATGGACGGCGTCATCGCCGACCTCACATCCATCTGCGATCTGGCTGACAAATACGATGCGCTGGTGATGGTGGATGACTCCCACGCCGTCGGCTTTATCGGCGATAACGGTCGTGGCACCCACGAATATTGCGGCGTGATGGGTCGGGTCGACATCATCACCGGCACCCTGGGCAAGGCACTCGGCGGCGCATCCGGTGGTTATACCTCCGGCAAGAAAGAGGTGATCGACTGGCTGCGTCAGCGCTCCCGCCCCTACCTCTTCTCCAACTCGCTGGCCCCCTCCATAGTCTCTGCCACCATCAAGGTGATCGACATGCTGGCCGAAGGTCACGATCTGCGCGCCCGCCTGAAAGAGAACAGCCAGTACTTCCGCGAGCGAATGAGCGCCGCCGGTTTCACCCTGGCGGGTGCCGATCACGCCATCATCCCGGTGATGCTGGGCGATGCCAAACTGGCCTCCGAAATGGCGAGCCGCATGCTGGCAGCCGGTATCTATGTGGTGGGCTTCTCCTTCCCGGTGGTGCCCAAGGGTCAGGCGCGCATTCGCACCCAAATGTCGGCCGCCCATACCCGCGAGCAGCTGGACAAGGCGATCGACGCCTTCATCCGCATCGGCCGCGAACTTGGCGTCATCTGATCTGAACAAAAGGGGCCTGGCGCCCCTTTTTTCGCATTCCTATTGAAGGAACAGCCATGAAAGCACTCTCCAAACTGCACCAAGAAGTCGGTATCTGGATGACAGACGTGCCGGCCCCCGAGCTTGGCCACAATGACCTGCTGATCAAGATCCGCAAGACCGCCATCTGCGGCACCGATATCCATATCTACAACTGGGACGAGTGGTCCAAGAAGACCATCCCGGTGCCCATGGTGGTCGGTCATGAGTATGTCGGCGAAGTGGTCGCCGTCGGCCAGGAGGTGCGTGGCTTCGCGGTCGGCGACCGAGTCTCCGGCGAGGGTCACATCACCTGCGGCCACTGCCGCAACTGCCGTGCCGGACGCACCCATCTGTGCCGCAACACCATCGGCGTTGGCGTCAACCGTCCCGGTTCCTTCGCGGAATATCTGGTGATCCCCGCCTTCAACGCCTTCAAGCTGCCGGACAACATCCCCGATGAACTGGCTGCCATCTTCGATCCGTTCGGCAATGCGGTGCACACCGCCCTCTCCTTCGATCTAGTGGGTGAAGATGTGCTCATCACCGGGGCTGGCCCCATCGGTATCATGGCCGCGGCTGTCTGCCGCCATGTGGGGGCGCGCCATGTGGTGATCACCGACGTCAACGAGTATCGACTGGAGCTGGCCCGCAAGATGGGCGCCACCCGCGCGGTCAACGTCAGCAAGGAGAAACTCGCCGACGTGATGAGCGAGCTTGGCATGACCGAGGGCTTCGACGTCGGACTGGAGATGTCCGGCGTACCGAGCGCCTTCCAGGAGATGCTCGACAAGATGAACCACGGTGGCAAGATCGCCATGCTCGGCATCCCCCCCTCGACTATGGCCATCGACTGGAACAAGGTGATCTTCAAGGGGCTGTTTATCAAAGGGATCTATGGCCGCGAGATGTTCGAGACCTGGTACAAGATGGCCAGCCTGATCCAGTCCGGGCTGGATCTCTCCCCCATCATCACCCACAGATTCCACATCGACGAATTCCAGCAAGGGTTCGATGCGATGCGATCCGGCCACTCCGGCAAGGTGATCCTGAGCTGGGACAAATAGGCTATTTCAGCCCTTGTTTAGCAAAAACCCGGCGAATGCCGGGTTTCTTTTTATCTTCACCAGCGGCACTGGCGTGATATCGCACAAAACTTTGCACTCAGAGTGTTTAACAGTTCACACACAAGCATTTAAATGGCTGTAACTATTCGGTTATAATCCGTTCCGTTCACAGGGATAATAAGAGTGCTGGGAGTATATGAGCGTGCTGAAAAAACTGAGTTATTTTCTGACTGTCGGGCTGATGGCTGCCAGCTTCTCCGGGGCGGTGCTTGCTGCCAGCGAGATGTCACCTGACGCGATTGCCGAACGAATCAAACCGGTCGGTCAGGTCTATACGGCAAAAGACCTGGAAGGTATTGTCGGCGCAAGCGCAGCCCCTTCAGCAGAGGCCCCCTCAGGCCCGCGCGACGGTGAGACTGTATACAAAGGGGCCTGCTTTGCCTGCCATGATACCGGCGCCGCCGGAGCTCCGAAACGGGGTGACAAGGCGGTTTGGGAACCCAGAATTGCCCAAGGGTTTGATACGCTTAAGAAACATGCCATCGAAGGCTTTACCGGCAAGGCTGGCATGATGCCGCCACGCGGCACATGCGCGAACTGTAGTGATGAAGAGATTGAAAACGCCATTCACTACATGATCGACAAGCTATAATCATCTGAATGGGCCACTATTGAGGCCCTTTCAATCTATCGGCTTCCGACTACTCTTGTAAGGTAGACACCTCGGGAGTTGCTCATGTCGTCCCCATCCATCGAATCCCACTACTCAACTCCTTTGCTGGCGTTAGTCTCGGCTATTATGGACTTCCCCGCGCCCCATATGGCCACGCCTGAAGATTACGATGGGCTGATCCGACAGATTGACCAGCTCTGCCCGCTGCAACATTTCGGCATGCTGGGGCTCTCCGATATTGGCCTCAACTGGCTTTACGCCTACAAGGTCAGCGACACCTTCAAGCAGCAGCTGGGCCGGGAGCAGTCCCGTATTACCGATCAACTCACCCAACTCGATGAAGCCGAAGGCTGGTGCGTCTTCCCCATTGAACATGGTCAGGTGCAGTGGCTGCTGGCGCGCGGCACGCCCGCCGATCTGCCAATCCTGCGCCTGTTGCTGGAGTGTCTGGCCAAGCGACTGACCGAAACCCAGGCGGACTCTCATCTCACCGAACTGCCTTCACCCTTGATCCGCAAGGATCCTAACTGGAAAAAGAAGATAGAGAGCATCAGCCGCATCATGCGACTGGCCAACACCCTGCCCAGTCAGGCGCTTTTCTCCCAACTGGAAGCCGTGCTGCGCCAGATCCTCGCCATCGAGGACATGCTGCTGGTCAGACTCAACAGCCAGAAGCTGGAAAAAATCTATCCTGTTCAGCTCCCTCTCGGGGACGAGTTCATCAGCAGCTTGTGCCACAGCACCAGCAATATCGAGGTAAACAAGGAGTCCCGCTACTGGCACAGCATGCCGCTGCGATTGCAGCAGCAGTACTTCGCCCACTTCATCATCAGTACGGCTCAGCCACTGGAGACTGATGACAAGCTGTTTCTCGACTTCCTGCGCGGCCAGATCACCCTGCTGCTGGAGCTGAAACGGATCCGCCAGCAGCTCAACGATATCCATAGTGAAGACTCCATCAACCAGCGGTTGCAGCAACTACGCCAGACCAATCTTCGGCTGCAAAAGCAGCTCAAGCAGCATCAGGAGCTGGAGCGGCGGCTGCAATTTGATGCCCTGCACGATCCATTGACCCAACTGCCCAACCGCGCGCTGTTGATGAACCACCTCAACCACGCCATGACCCACTACAGCCGCTACAAATCCCCTGGATTTGCGGTGATTTTTATCGATGTGGATCACTTCAAACAGATCAATGACACCCTGGGCCACAGTGCAGGCGACCAACTGCTCAAGGAAGTAAGCCGCCGCCTGCAGACCTGCATCCGGCAAAATGATCTGGTCGCCAGACTGGGTGGCGACGAGTTTGTCATCTATCTGGACAGCAGCAAGAACGATGATGACATCAGCCCGGTGCTCAACCGCATTATCAGCCGTCTCTCCTACCCGTTCCGGCTACTCGGCAACGAGCTGAGCATTACCGTCAGCCTGGGGGTATCGAGCGTCTCGGAGCAGACCACCGATGTCAGCCAGCTACTCCATCAGGCCGATCTGGCCATGTATCAGGCCAAACGCAATGGCCGCAGCCGTATCGTCAGCTACTCGGAAGATTGCATCAATCAGAACTGGAATTCGCCGGAAGAGATGCTGGCCAGAGCCCTGCGGGAAGGGCGGATCGTCCCCTATTTCCAGCCGGTGATCCGGCTTCAGGACAGCCGCCTGACCGGGCTGGAGGTGATGGCACGCTGGTTGACCGAGGAAGGAATTCTGAAGGATGCGTTCGACTTTATTCCGCTGGCAGAGCAGTGCGGCCTGATTCTGGAACTGGATTACCAGATCCTGCGCCACACCTGTCAGCAGCTGAAGAACTGGCTGCCGATCTCGGGGCAGAGCAAGTTCAAGGTCGCCATCAATCTATCGGGCAAGCATCTGGTGAACCATGAACACATCATGCGGTTGATGGGGATCATCGAGGAGGAAGGGGTCGCCCACGGCTATCTGATCTTTGAATTCAACGAGCGGGAGCTGTCGCGGCAAGATTCCGATGCGCTCGCCTCGCTCCATGACCTGAGGGCCAAGGGCATCCAGATCAGCCTCGATGATTTCGGTACCGGCTTCTCCTCCCTCAACGCCCTGTTCCACTTCCCGGTGGATTACATCAAGGTGGATGACAGCTTTACCCAGCGGATGCTGCAATCACCCAAGGATTTGGCGCTCATCCGCGCCATGCGGGATATCTGTCAGGATCTCGATTACACCCTGATAGTGGAGGGGATCGAGAACCAGCTGCAGTTGCAGAAGCTGATTGATATCGGCTGCCAGATGGGACAAGGGCGCTATATCGCCCCGCCCATGCCGGGGGCCGACATAGTGCCGCTACTGACTCCGGCCAATCCTTAGCGTTAATCCTTCTTGAACAGCGCCCGCAGGTTGGCCACGCCAACCTGTCCCTTCTGCTGGCGCTCCTCGGCAGTCACCTTCTTCTGGTTTTCCCATTCAAGGTCATCCTGCGGCAGCTCCAGCAGGAAGCGGCTCGGCTCGGGCCGTACCGACTCGCCGAACTGGCGCCGCTCCTTGCAGAGGGTAAAGGTCAGCTCGGTCTGGGCCCGGGTGATGCCCACATAGGCGAGACGCCGCTCCTCCTCCACGTTGTCCTCGTCGATGCTGGTCTGGTGGGGCAGCAAGCCCTCCTCCATCCCCACCATGTAGACATAGGGGAACTCCAGCCCCTTTGAGGCATGCAGGGTCATCAACTGCACCTGATCCGCATCATCCTCCCCTTCGTTGCGCTCCATCATATCGCGCAGGGTGAGGCGAGTGACCACCTGAGCAAGCGTCATCGACTCCTCCAGCTCATCCCCTTCCAGCATCTCGGTGATCCAGCGATAGAGGGTGGAGACGTTCTGCATCCGCATCTCGGCCGCTTTCGGGCTGGGGGAGGTCTCGTAGAGCCACTCTTCGTAGTGGATCTCCTTGATCATGTCCCGCACCGCCTCCACCGGATTGCCACGCAGCGCCTGATCGCCAAGGCGTACCAGCCAGTTGGTAAAGGCCTGCAAGGCCACGAGGCCACGGCCGGAGAGGTGCTGCTCCAGCCCCAGCTCGAAGCTGGCGGCAAACAGGCTCTTGCCGCGCTGGTTGGCATATTGGCCAAGTTTTTCGAGGGTGGTAGGGCCAATCTCGCGGCGCGGCAGGTTGACCACCCGCAGGAACGCAGTGTCCTCATCTGGGTTCACCAGCAGCTTGAGGTAGGCCATGATGTCCTTGATCTCGGTGCGGGAGAAAAACGAGGTGCCGCCCGAGATGCGATAGGGGATGCGGTTGGTCATCAGCGCCTTCTCGAAGATGCGCGACTGATGGTTGCCCCGATAGAGGATGGCGTAATCCTTGAACCGGGTGCGGTTCATAAACTTGTGGCCCATCATCTCGGCGGCGATCCGCTCCGCTTCGTGCTCCTCGTTCTTGGCGAACAGCACCTTGAGCTTCACCCCCTCATCAAGCTCGGAGAAGAGCGCCTTGTCATAGACGTGCGGGTTGTTGGCGATCAGGATGTTGGCGCACTTGAGGATCCGCCGCTTGGAACGGTAGTTCTGTTCCAGCTTGATCAGTTTGAGGCTGGGGAAATCTTCGCTCAGCAGCACCAGATTCTGCGGCTTGGCACCGCGCCAGGAGTAGATGGACTGGTCGTCATCCCCCACTACGGTGAAGCGGGCTCGCTCGCCGACGATCTGCTTCACCAGCTCGTACTGGCTGGTGTTGGTATCCTGATACTCATCGACCAGCAGGTAACGGATCTTGTTCTGCCAACGCTCGCGTACCTCCTGATTACTTTTCAGCAGCAGGGTCGGCATCACGATGAGGTCGTCAAAATCCAGCGCGTTGTAGGCCACCATCTGGCGGTGATAACGCTCGTAGAGCTGGGCCATCAGCACCTCTTCCGGTCCGCGAGCGATGCGCATGGCGCGGGCTGGCAGGATAAGGTCGTTCTTCCAATTGGAGATTTGGCTGATAAGGGCCGACAACTTGTCCTTGTCGTTGTCGAGCTCGTCTTCAGTCAACTCTTTCAGCAGCGCCAGCTGGTCGGTGTCGTCGAACAGGGAGAAGTTCGCCTTGAGATTCAGGCTCTTGTGCTCCCGACGAATGATATCGAGACCCAGTGTATGGAAGGTGGAGACCATCAGCCCCCGCGCCTCCTTGCGGCCCAAAGTCTGGCCGACCCGCTCCTTCATCTCCCGCGCCGCCTTGTTGGTAAAGGTAACTGCGGCGATGTTGCGCGCGTTGTAACCACACTGCTGCACCAGATAGGCAATCTTGTTGGTGATGACACGGGTCTTGCCCGATCCGGCACCCGCCAGTACCAGGCAAGGGCCGGAGACATACTTGACCGCTTCGTTCTGATTGGGGTTGAGCTTCATGGGCCGGATCTCTTGGCTTATGATGAGGGGCGGCATTGTAGCAGAAATCACCCAGTGAGCCGACCTGCTGCACGGCAGGTAACCGTCTATCGGGCGTATCACGCCTTGTGTTTGGAGACTATTTTCAGGATCATGGCCGACTTTTCCAGATAATGACGAGGGGAGCATGAATCAGCAACAGCACGACCGACTGCGCAGCCAGTTTCCGGCCTTGGCGCAGGAGGTAAACGGCCACCCTCTGGTCTATCTGGACAACGCCGCCACCACCCAGAAACCACAAGCCGTGCTGGATGCGATTGCTCACTACTACCGGGCCAACAACGCCAACGTGCATCGCGCTGCCCATGCCCTGAGTGGCCGCGCTACCCGCGCTTTCGAAACGGCCCGCGAAACGGTCGCCCACTTTATCAATACCCCCCACAGCCGGGAAGTGATCTGGACCCGCGGCACCACGGAGGCGATCAATCTGGTGGCCCAGAGCTGGGGAATGAGCGAGCTCAAGGCCGGGGACGAAATCATCCTCAGCACCCTGGAGCATCACGCCAATATCGTCCCCTGGCAGCTGGTCGCCCAGCGTAGCGGCGCTGTTATTCGGGTTATCCCCCTCGATGAGCGGGGCGATCTCGATCTGGCCGCCTATCACGCCATGCTGGGGCCACGCACCCGACTGGTAAGCGTGGCCCATGTCTCCAATGCCCTCGGTACCGTCAATCCGGTCGCCCAGATCGTGGCTGCCGCCAAAGCGGTTGGCGCCGTGACGCTGATCGACGGCGCCCAGGCGGTGGCTCATCTCGAGGTGGATGTGCAGGCTATCGGTTGCGACTTCTACGCCTTCTCCGGCCACAAGCTCTATGGCCCGACCGGTATCGGCGTGCTGTGGGGCCGCACCGAATTGCTGGAGCGTATGCCACCCTGGCAGGCGGGTGGCGAGATGATCGACAGGGTCAGTTTCAGCGGCACCACCTTCAATACCCTGCCCTTCAAGTTCGAGGCAGGCACACCCCATATCGCCGGTGCCATCGGCCTCGCCGCTGCCATCGACTTTGTCATGGCGCAAGAGCGGGACGGAGTGGCCCGCCATGAGCAGGCACTGAGCGACTATCTGGTTGCTGGCCTGCGACAGGTGCCGGGGTTGCGCCTGATAGGCGAACCCGACCAGCGTGCCGGTGCGGTCTCTTTCCTGCTCGACGACATCCACCCGCAAGATGCTGCCACCCTGCTCGATATGCAGGGGATCGCCTTGCGCGTCGGCCATCACTGCGCCATGCCGCTGATGGAGTCGCTCGGGATCGGCGGCACGATGCGTGCCTCGCTGGCCTGCTACAACAATCGGGACGATGTCGACGCCCTGCTGGTCGCCCTGCACAAACTCAGTGACTTCTTCTAAGGCAGACAACCGAATGAGTGACCTCGCAAGCTATACCCAGATTGGCCTTGAGCCCAACGCCGACACCATCCGCCAGCAGTTTGCCGCCGCTCACGGCTGGGAGAACCAGTACCGCCTTATCATCCAGCTAGGCAAGCTACTACCCGCCTTACACACAGAATGGCAGACCGAAGAGCACCGCCTGAAAGGGTGTGAGAGCCAGGCCTGGCTGAAAGGAGAAAAAAGTGAGGATGACTGCTGGCACTTTGCCTGTGATTCCGATGCTCGCATCGTGCGGGGCCTTATCGTCATCGTGCTGGCGGCACTCAATCACCAATCCGCAGCAGCGATCCAGGCATTTGATATGGAAGGTTATTTCACCGAACTGGGGCTTGAGAAACACTTGAGCCCGTCACGAGGTAACGGGCTCAGAGCGATCGTATTGGCGATGCGGGAGCTGGCGGTATAAGCCAGCTTGTTCAGTGGTCGATTACGCTTCGCTAATCGACCCAGCTCCTTCATTCCCCGCCTCTTTTTCGGCGCGGGCCCCCCGCTCGGCAATCTTCTTCAATACCCGGGACGCAGCAACCAACCCAAAGGTTGCCGTCACCGGCGTCACGGCACCAAAGCCGGAGGCGCAATCCATCTTCATGGTGCCATCGCTGGCCGCCTTGGCTTGGCAGGTGCCGCCATTACCATCCGGATAGCTCAACTGCTCAGTTGAGAAGACACATTCCACCCCGAACTTGCGCGCCGGGTTTTTGCTGAAGTTGTGCAGCCGGCGCAGGTCGGAGCGCACCTTGGCGGCCAGCGGATCCTGAATGGTCTTGGCCAGATCGGCCACCGTGATTTGCGTCGGATCCATCTGCCCGCCAGCACCACCGGCGACGATCACCGGAATCTTGTTGCGCTTGCAGAAGGCTATCAGCGCGACCTTGGCCTTGACCGAATCGATGGCATCCACCACATAGTCAAACTCCCGCTTGATATGCTCGGCCAGATTGTCGGCAGTGACGAAATCATCCACCTCGATCACTTCGCAATCGGGATTGATGGCGCGAATGCGCTCGGCCATCACCTCGGTCTTGAGGCGGCCAACCGTACCCTGCATGGCGTGGATCTGGCGATTGGTGTTGGTGATGCAGATATCGTCCATGTCGATCAGGGTGATCTGGTTGAGGCCGGCGCGGGCCAGCGCCTCCGCCGCCCAGGAGCCAACACCACCGATCCCGATCACACAGACTTTCGCCTGGCTAAAGGAGCGCAGTGCACTCTGACCATAAAGACGGGCAATGCCCCCGAATCGTTGTAGATATTCTGCTTTCATACCACCACCTTGCTTGAGGGCGGCCATTATAACGACAACCACAGCTAGCGGCGATGGCTGCACCGGAGAAAATCGGGGAGAAAATACAGAGAAAATGGCAGCAGGAGAGGGAATAAAAGGTCAATTTTCAGGCAATTTGCTGAATATCAGCCA
>NZ_CDBO01000014.1 GCF_000819885.1 Aeromonas fluvialis | reverse complement strand
TGGCTGATATTCAGCAAATCGGTTTATCATTAACCCTCCCCTCATAATGCGCCCAAAAACTCTTCCTTGTGCTTGATATTTGCTTATTGGTTCAATGAGTTGGATATTAAAAGCACAGAATGTGATGCCTCTACCTTTCTTGTGATGCCTCCTCTGGTTTAATTCTTCAGTCCACATGGGTGGGCCAAGGAATCACAATAATTTAAGGAATAGACCCATGTTCAAAAGAACAGTAACGATGATGCTGGCGGCGGGAACCCTGGTATTAGGCGGTTGTGCATCCAATGGTGGCGCAGAGCAGGCTGGGGCAGACAACAGCGACTTCGGTGGCAAGTCCATCTACCTGCGTGGGGAGATGAACGACTGGATGGCGACTGATGAAAGCAAGGTGGTCAAGGTCGCTGATAAGCTCTATATGGCCAAAGGCACGCTCAAGAAAGAGTGGGCCCCTTACAAGTTCAAGTTTGCTGATTCAGGCTGGAGCTGCGGTACCAACTTTGGCTACAAGAGCCCGAGTGATGGTGTCGCTGTATTGGGTGGTGAGGCTGTGCCGGTCAACCCCTGCTCCAAGTATGAAGACATGAAGTTCTCACCGGATGCCGATGGCGTCTACGAGTTCTATCTGAATATGGCGGGTGAAACGCCGACCGTTTACGTCAAGAAGCCTTGATCTATCTCTGAGTGTTAAATCTCTCAGTAAATTAATCAGTTAAGTGCCCCGACCCAGAAATCTGCTGGCCGGGGCATTTTTTTAGGTTAGAATCGGCGCCCTCATGGCATTACGTGTACTATATGTTGTGTCATTTATTTTAGATGGCACTATTGGTTGTGTTCTCTGCTGTTGTCATGATGTTGATGCATTCACATAAGGTTGATTGAAAATGGCTAAATCGAACCCGGTGCTGGAGAGTGAGCTTGGCTCCCGCCTTATTCCCATGCAGGAAACGTCCCTCGAGATCTGGGATAGCAAGTATCGCCTCAAGAGCAAGGAAGGTATGCCCATCGACAGCTCTATCGATGATACTTACCAGCGGGTAGCCCGTGCGTTGTCAGAGCAGGAGCAGGAGCCGGAAGCTTGGTATGAGCCGTTCCTGTGGGCGCTGCGCAATGGAGCCATTCCGGCTGGCCGCATCACCTCCAATGCCGGGGCTTTTGAGCACAAACCAGCCACTTCAACCATCAACTGCACCGTCTCCGGTACTATCGAAGATTCGATGGACGATATCCTCGGCAAGGTGCACGAGGCTGGCCTGACCCTGAAAGCCGGTTGCGGTATCGGCTATGACTTCTCGACCCTGCGTCCGCGTGGTGCCTTTGTCTCCGGTGCCGGTGCCTACACCTCAGGCCCGCTCTCCTTCATGGATATCTACGACAAGATGTGTTTTACCGTCTCGTCAGCCGGTGGCCGTCGCGGCGCCCAGATGGGCACTATGGATATCCGCCATCCTGATGTGATTGAGTTTATTCAGGCCAAGCGTGAAGATGGCCGCCTGCGCCAGTTCAACCTCTCCCTGTTGATCACCGAAGAGTTCGTCAAGGCGGTGAAAGAGGATGCACCCTGGTCGTTGCTCTTCCCCTACACCGCCAAAGAGGTGGAGCAGGATGGCATTTCGCTGGACGATCCCGCTCAGGTGCTCTGGGCCGACTGGCCCAATAAGGAAGGGGTAGTGTTCAACGAGTTGGGGCAGGTTGCCTGCAAGGTCTACAAGACCATGCCAGCACGCAAGCTGTGGAATGTCATCATGACCTCCACCTATGACTACGCAGAGCCCGGTTTCATCCTGATCGACAAGGTCAACCAGATGAACAACAACTGGTTCTGTGAAGAGATCCGTGCGACCAACCCCTGTGGCGAGCAGCCGTTGCCACCCTACGGTGCCTGTTTGCTTGGCTCGGTCAATCTGACCAAGTTTGTGCGTGACCCGTTTACTGAAAAAGCGGCGTTCGATTGGCAGGCGTTTCGCAAGGTTGTGGCCATCTTCACCCGCATGCTCGACAACGTGGTGGAGATCAACCAGCTGCCGCTGGCCAAGCAGCGCGAGGAGATCATAGTCAAGCGCCGGCATGGTATGGGCTTCCTGGGGCTTGGTTCAACTCTCACCATGCTGCAGATCAAGTACGGCTCCGCTGCATCAGTGGCCTTCACCGAGCAGGTATCACAGGAGCTGGCGATGACCGGCTGGCAGGAGTCCCTGCGTCTGGCCAAGGAGAAGGGCCCGGCGCCCATCATGGAACAGGAGTTCGAAGTAACTGGCAAGATGCTGCGTCTGCGCCCCGAGATGGCTGCCGATGGCATCAAGGTGGGTGATAAGGTGAAGGGCAAGGTGCTGCACGCGCGCTATAGCCGCTATATGCAACAGGTTGCCGAAGTGGATCCTGCGCTGGTCGCCGAGCTGGCGGAAGCGGGCGGGCGTTTCACTCACCACAGCAGTATTGCGCCGACCGGCACCATTTCGCTGTCACTGGCCAACAACGCCAGCAACGGCATCGAGCCGAGCTTTGCCCACCACTACAGCCGCAACGTTATCAAGCCGGGCAAGAAGAGCAAGGAGAGCGTCGACGTCTACTCCTTCGAGTTGCTGGCCTACCGCGAGCTGGTGAATTCGGCCGCCATACCCTATAGCGATGATGAGGCGAGCCGTCTGCCGGACTATTTCATTACTGCCGACGATATCAGCCCGGCCCAGCACGTGGACATTCAGGCTGCGGCCCAGCGCTGGATCGACTCCTCCATCTCAAAGACCGCCAATGTGCCGACCGATTTTCCGTTCGAGCAGTTCAAGGACATCTACATGTATGCCTCGGACTCCGGCCTCAAGGGCTGCACCACCTTCCGTTTCAACCCGGAGGCCTTCCAGGGCGTACTGGTGAAGGAGAAAGATCTGGAGAACACCCTCTATGAGTTCACCCTGGAAGATGGCTCCGTCATCTCCGTCAAGGGGAACGAAGAGATCGAATACGATGGCGAGTTGCACACGGCCGCCAACCTCTACGACGCCTTGAAAGAAGGCTATTACGGTAAATTCTGAGAAAGACATTATGGTCAAGAAGATCGACAAGAAAATCATCGCCTACAAGGTGCGGACCAAGGATGAGCCGCAAGAAGACCTTTCTGCGCAGGATGACGTGGTGCACATGCACGAAACTGTGCTGCGCCCGGAGCGGCTGATGGGCACCACTTACAAGCTGAAGACGCCGGAGCATGTCTCCGAGCACTCGCTGTTCATCACCATCAACGACATCATTCTCAATGAGGGGACGGTGCACGAAACCCGCCGCCCGTTCGAGATCTTCATCAATTCCAAGAGCCTGGAACACTACCAGTGGATCGTGGCGCTGACCCGCATCATCTCCGCCGTTTTCCGCAAGGGTGGGGATGTGACCTTCCTGGTGGAGGAGCTGCGCTCGGTGTTTGATCCCAAGGGGGGTTACTGGAACAAGGGCAAGTATGTGCCCTCGCTGATTGCCGAGATTGGCAACGTGATCGAGAGCCATCTCACCGAGATTGGCATGCTCAAGGCAACCGGACTGGACGAGCATCAGCAGGCGTTTCTGGCCGAGAAGCAGGCCGAGTTGAAGGCGGCTCAGGAGGCTGAAGAGCAGCAGACGAGCAGTGGTTTTCCGGCCAATGCCGCGCTCTGCTACAAGTGCCACACCAAGGCGCTGGTGCTGAAGGATGGCTGCATGACCTGCCTCAACTGTGGCGACTCCAAGTGCGGCTGACAGACATGCCCAAGTAGTTGAACGATAGAAAAAAGACCGGCCACAGTGCCGGTCTTTTTATTGTTGTTTTTCTACGCAATCAACCCGGGCGGCCAAGGGATTTGTTGCGTGAAGGTAAAATCGGGCGTAGCGTTGAGGGTAATAAAACTGTCACGGCCGTGTGGTTTCAATGACATCCGAGATTCACACACGTGGCCCTTCAGTGCCAAGGAGGATGCTTATGGACAATACGGACCGAAAGCTGTTTATCCTGGATACCAACGTTCTGCTTCACGAACCCCTCGCTATCTACTCCTTCAAAGAGCACGACGTGCTCATCCCCATGACGGTGCTGGAAGAGCTCGATAACATCAAGGATCGCAACAAGGATGTCAGCCGCGACGCGCGGGTGGCCATTCGTGCGCTGGAAGATGTGTTCCGCGATGCAACCCCGGATCAGATCACCCAAGGCGTTCCGCTGGCTGGCGAAGCGAGCGGCAATATCTGCATCTTCAGCGATCACCATCTGCCGCAGGATGCCGAGGTGTTTACCGACAAGGAGGCCGACAACCGCATCATCAACGCGGCCCTCTATCTGCAAAAGCACGAGTTGAAGCGTCAGGTGGTGCTGGTCACCAAAGACATCAACATGCGCCTCAAGGCCAAAGGGGCCGGGCTTGCTCACGTTGAAGATTACCGTAGCGATCAGCTGATCGACGATATCCGGCTGCTGGCCAAAGGCTTTCAGGTGGTGCCCGGCAGCTTCTGGGAGCGGGTTGGCGAGTGCGAGAGCGAGACCCACGGCCGCGACACCATCCATGTGATCGATGCCAATCTGCTGGAGGGGGTTCACGTCAACCAGTACCTGATCGACGAGGAGAACTTCTTTGCCGCCCGGGTGCTCAGCCACGATGGCAACAAGATCCGCATCAAGGATCTGGGGCGCGAGCGGCTGATGTCCCGCAAGGCGTGGGGCGTCCATCCCAAGAATGTCTATCAGGGGATGGCGTTGGATGCACTGCTCGATCCGCACATCGATCTGGTGATCCTGACCGGCCCGGCGGGTTGCGGTAAAACCTTGCTGGCAATGGCGGCGGCCTTGGAGCTGGTGATTGAGAAGGGCATTTACGAGAAGGTGATCGTCACCCGGAATACCCCGGAAATTGCCGAAAGCATCGGCTTCCTGCCCGGCACCGAAGAGGAGAAGATGATGCCCTGGCTGGCGGCGGTGACCGACACCCTGGAGGTGCTGCACAAGCAGGACGAGAACATGAGTGGCTCGCTCAGCTATATCATGGAGAAGGCCAATATCCAGTTCAAATCGGTCAACTTCATGCGCGGGCGCAGCATCCAGAACACCTTCGTGCTGCTGGATGAGTGCCAGAACCTGACAGCCTCCCAGATCAAGACCATCATCACCCGCTGCGGCGAGGGTACCAAGATCGTCTGCTCCGGTAACCTGGCCCAAATCGACTCCAACTACCTGAGCCCGGTGACCTCGGGTCTGACCTACATCGTCGAGCGCTTCAAGGATTTCGACGGCAGTGCCAACATCTTCCTCAATGGCGTGGTGCGCAGCCGACTGGCTTCGTTCGCCGAGGAAAATCTCTGATTTAGCTGACTATCTTCATATGAAAAAGGGAAGCCACTTGGCTTCCCTTTTTTGATCCCGTCACCGGTTCAGTGTCCTTGGGTCATTGTCCAAGGTAGCGCAGCAGTCCAGGGTGGTCGCTGTGTTGCAGCATATCCGGTTTGCCTTGCAGGGCGATGCGCCCCTCGTCGACGAACAGCACCTGATCGGCGATAAGTTGGGCATCCTCTGGGTTATGGGACACCATCAGCACGGTAATGCCCTGCTCGCAGGCGAGGCGAGCCACCTCCGCCAGCATCTCCCGGCGCAGGGCGGGATCGAGGGCCGAGAAGGGTTCATCCAGCAGCAGCAGCGGTTTGCCGCGCACCAGCGCACGGGCCAGCCCGACCCGCTGCTGCTGGCCGCCGGAGAGCTGTTCAGGCTGGCGGTCTAACATCTCACCAAGGCCAACCCGCCCGGCTGCATCGATCACCTGTGCACGCTGGGCTGCACTCAGGCGCAGGCCCGGGTGCAAGCCGATGGCGATATTGTCGAACACCGAGAGGTGGAGGAACAGGTTGTGATCCTGAAACAGGGTGGTGACCGGTCGCTCGGCGGGGCCCAGTGGCAGTAGGTCTTCACCATCGAAACTGAGGCGGCCTGATTCCACCGGCACGAAGCCGGCGATCATCCCGAGCAGGGTCGACTTGCCCGCGCCGCTTGGGCCTATCAGCGCGGTGATCTCCCCCTTGGGCAGGGTCGCGCTGAAGCTGACTCGCCAGTCGGGGTAGCTGGTCACCAGCGTATCAATGTTCAGCATGTTTTCCTCCAAGACCCCGCTCCACCAGCCAGAACAGGGAGAAACAGAGCGTCAGCAGCAGCAGAGCGGTGGCGGCTGCCTCGGTCAATCGATAGCTGCCAAGCTGCTGATAGAGCAGCCAGGGCAGGGTGGTGAGCTCCTGACTGCCAAACATGGCGATGGCGCCGAGATCCCCCAGCGAGAGGATCATCGACAGTGCCATCGCTAGTGCTAGCGGGCGGCGCAGCAGCGGCCACTCCACCAGTCGCAGGCGATGCAGGCCGCGTACCCCCAGGCTATCCGCCAGCCGGTCGTATTGGCGCACCACCAGCTGCATGGGGGCGGAGAGGGTGCGCAGCACGTAGGGTAGCGCCATCAGGGCGTTGACCAGCACCACCAGCCAGGGGCCGAGGGCGAACACATCGGCGAACGGCATAAACAGGATAAAGAGACCGGTAGAGAGCACCACTGCCGGGATCATCAGGATCACCGAGCCGCTGGCCTCCCACAGGGCGGCAGCCCGCCGCTTGCGAGCCCGTATCCGTAGATGGCGGCTGGTCAGCAGCAGTGCACCGCCGAGCAAGGTGGCCAATGCACCGGCTGCCAACGCAATCAGCAGCGACTGGCCGCTCGCCTGCCACAGCTTGCTGGAGGTAAGCGCCGTCAGTAGTCCAGGGTGGAGGCCAGCGAAGACGATGGCCAGCAGCGGCGGCAGGAAGATGGCTAGCCCGGCGCAGAGCGCCACGGCATCCACCAGGCCTGTCCCCGGCTGATGGCGATCCGGCCGCAGACAGGGGCGACGTGGTGTCACTCTGCTGGCTGGGGTGCTCTGCAGCTTGTGTTGCAGGGCGAGCAGGGCGGCGGTCAGGATCAGCTGCACCAGCGCCAGTCCACCCGCGGTGGCGAGATCGAAGTCAAAGCGCAGCGCCTGATAGACGGCCACCTCCAGCGTGGTGGATTTCGGCCCACCCCCCAGCGCCAGCACTGTGGTGAAGCTGGTGAAGCAGAGCATAAAGATGAGGCTGGCAAGCCCCGGCAATATGCCGCGAATAAGCGGCCACTCCAGCAGCCGGAAGATGTGGCTTGATCGCATGCCGAGCTGGCTGGCGAGGCGCCAGCTCGATTCGGGAATGCTCTCTATGCTCTGCAGCATCAGGCGGGCCGCTAGCGGCATATTGAAGAAGACATGGGCCAGCAGGATGCCAAACAGGCCGTAGAGGTAGTTGCCGGGATCGAGCCCAAGCGAGCGTAGCAGTTGTGGCAGCCACCCCTGTTTGCCATGTACCGCCACGATACCGAAGATGGCGATGATGACCGGCAGCACCAGCGAGAGGCCAAACAGCTTGATGAGCAGGGTACGACCGATGAAGCGGCGCCGCGCCAGCGCGCGGGCCACCGGAATGGCTAACCCTAGACTGAGCAGGGTGGAGAGCAGTGCCTGCCCGAGACTGAAGCCCAGCACATGGCGCAGATAAGGATCTGCGAGCAGGGTGCGTGGCGCCAGCGAACCGGCCTGCCACAACAGGGCCGCGAGTGGTCCGAGGGACAACAACAGGATCAACAGGGTGGCTGCGCTACCCGGCAGCCACCAGAGGAGGCGAGTCTGTGGTTTCAGATGACGGCTCACTGGGTGACGGCTTGCAGCCACTCGCGGATCCACCCTTTACGATGGGCAGCCACCTCATCGGCGCTGAAGGCCAGCGGTTTGCTGACGGAGATCATCTGCTCGAAGCCCTTGGGCAGCGGCGTGTCGATGACCGGATACATCCAGTTGCCGGTCGGGATCTCGTTCTGGAAGGCGGGGCTCACCATAAATTGCAGGAACTGCTCAGCAAGCTTCTCCTGTTTGGAGCTTTTCAGTTTGGCGGCTACTTCCACCTGACGGTAGTGACCCTCCTCAAACTCCGCAGCCTGATACTGGGGCTTGTTCTCGGCAATCAGGTGATAAGCGGGGGAGGTGGTGTAGGAGAGCACCATGTCCGCTTCGCCATCGAGGAACATGCCATAGGCCTCTGACCACCCCTTGGTGACGGTGACCGTCTTTTTGGCAAGCTCGGCCCAGGCGGCAGGCGCCTTGTCGCCGTAAACGGACTTCATCCACAACATCAGTCCCTGTCCCGGGGTTGAGGTGCGGGGATCCTGATAGATCACCTTGAGATCGGGCCGTTCCATCAGCTCTTTCAGGCTCTTGGGTGGCTGCTTGAGCTTCTCCTTGTCGTAGACAAAGGCGAAGTAGCCGTAGTCGTAGGGGACGAAGGTCTCATCTTGCCAGCCGCCGGGCACCTTCAGACCATCCAGCTTGGTGGAGTGAGGGGCGAACAGGCCGCTCTGCTTGGCTTCGCTGACGAGGGCATCGTCGAGCCCCAGCACCAGATCAGCTTTGCTGTGGCTGCCCTCCAGCCGCAACCGGTTGAGGATGGCCACCCCATCTTCGAGGGGAACCAGATTGAGGGTGCAGTTGCACTCCTTCTCGAAGGCCTGTTTGATCTTGGGTCCCGGGCTCCACTCGGCAGTGAAGGAGCTGTAGGTGTAGACGGTGAGGGTGTCGGCGGCGAACACATTGGCCGACAGCAGGCCGGTGGTGACCAGCAGCAGGGTCTTCATGGGTGGCACTCCCTATTACTTGTTAATAACGAGGTGCCAGCGGGTGAGGGCGCAAAAAATGAGCGCCATGCCTCAAATTCCTCCGCCAGCATTATCTGGATCAGGTACACGGGTATAATCTCAGCGGTAAACCGCACCCCGTTTGAGAAACGAACCGCATTGTATTAACGTTCTTTTGGGTAGACCAGCACAATTGTGCAATACCCATGAGATGACGCCCACCCAACAGAGGATGTTCGCGTGCTTACCAATACCAAGGAAAGGCGTGCCTTTGCGCGCATGGTCATCAATGCTCCGGTCACCGTCTATCAGCAGCAGCTGGTGCTGGAGGGGATCTGCCGGGATCTCAGTGCCAACGGCATGGGGATTGCGGTCTCTGAACACCAGCTCGACATCAATCAACCCATCCGGATCAGTCTTGCCACCAACAACAACCTGTTACCTCCCTTTGAAGCCCATGCCCGTATTATCCGGGTGCTGGAGGAGGAGAGCGGGTTGCTGCTGGCGGTGGAGTTTCTGCCTCAGGGTTAATCCTTTTTCTCTCTATCGGCAGAGGGAGGGGATTACCCTTTTTCCTGAACTGGCTGCACACTCAACTGCTTGCTATCGACCAGCGTTTTGCTGGTCGATGCTATTTGGCCTGCAGGCAAGGTGGCGGGACCGGTAGGTTCGAGCAGCAGGTAGTTCTGCCCCTGCCAGTTGAGGGTCACATCCCCCGGCTTGGCGGGCAGGTCAACGGCCAGCAGGGCATGGCCGGGGACGAACACCATGGCCTGTTTCAGCTCCGGAAAGAGCTGAGCCAGCATGGCGGCCATCAGGGTTACCTTGCTGTCGCAATCACCCCGGTTCTGCTCCAGCACCTGACGGGGAGATAGAAATCCCTTGCCCTGCCTGCCGTTCAGACTGTCGAGTTGCTGATAGGGGATGCTCTGGATAAAGGTGAGCATATGGGCCACGGTCTTCTGGCGCGCTTCCGTTTCGGTACTGCCTTGCTGCTTGAGTTGATCCGCCAGTGGAGCCAGCCCGTTGCGGCTTTCCAGTGCAATGCGCACATGATCCTGTTTGACCGCCAGTTGCCCGTCAGGGGGAGTGAAGTACTGGAAATAGTGCTTGGTCAGCCACGCCTGCTCCTCCTTGCTCCGCTGTGACTCCAGCCAGGCCATCGCCTCGCGCGCCTTGTCCTGATTGCGGCTTTTCAGATGCAGCTCCAGCGATGGGCGAGCGAGGGTGAACTGCACCTCGGGGTAGTTCTGGCGCACCTCCCGCAGCAACACCTGCAACACCTCCTCCTGCATTCTCGCCGGGCGATAGGCGATAAGGGGCGGCAACTTGCCCTGTTCGAGCCGGTAGGTGAGCTGTTGGGGTTTGCCTTCGCTATCTTGCCAGCCGACGCTGATCTGACCGAGGCTGTTGTTGAAGCTGGTTTGGCTGGCCCCCGCAGGCAGGGCAAGCAGCAGGGCACAGAGCAGAGGAATTGCCGTCGGTCTCTTCATCATCCTTTCCTGTGACACGGGCCAGTTGCGGTGGCTCAAAGTGGGAAGCGTAGCGGACAGTAAAACAGGGAGCCTAAGCTCCCTGTTGATTCTACTCGTTTTTTTGCAACTGGCGCGTTAAATCCAGCTCGGCTGCTTGGCCTCGAAGGCGCTGATGGCCGCTTCGTGTTGCAGGGTCAGGCCGATGGCATCCAGCCCGTTGAGCAGGCAGTAGCGGCGAAACTCGTCAATCTCGAAACTAAAGCTGAGCTCACTGGCACGCACCTGATTCGCTTCCAGATCCACTTCGATCTCGATGCCCGGCTTGGTGGCCACCAGTTGGAACAGGGCGTCAACCTCCTCTTCCTTCAGGCGTACCGGCACCATGCCGTTGTTGATGGCGTTGCCGTAGAAGATGTCGGCAAAGCTCGGGGCTATGATGGTCTTGAAGCCGTAGTCGGCCAGCGCCCAGGGGGCGTGCTCGCGGCTCGAGCCGCAGCCGAAGTTCTCGCGGGCCAGCAGGATGCTGGCGCCGGCGAACTGCGGTTGGTTCAGCACGAACTCGGGGTTGGGCTGCTCCCCGGCATCATCCAGAAAGCGCCAGTCGTGGAACAGGTGCTTGCCAAAACCGGTGCGGTTGACCTTCTGCAAAAACTGCTTGGGAATGATGGCGTCGGTGTCGACGTTGGCGCTGTCGAGGGGGACGACGATCCCTTTGTGTTGCTTGAAGCCTGTCATCTTGTTCTCCTCGTAATTACAGCGCACGGATGTCGGCGAAGCGGCCGGTGACGGCGGCGGCGGCCGCCATGGCCGGGCTCACCAGATGAGTGCGACCGGCGCGGCCCTGACGCCCTTCGAAGTTGCGGTTGCTGGTGGAGGCGCAGCGCTCTCCCGGTTGCAACCGGTCGTTGTTCATGGCCAGACACATGGAGCAGCCGGGCAGGCGCCACTCAAAGCCCGCCTCGATGAAGATCTTGTCCAGACCCTCGGCTTCGGCCTGCGCCTTCACCTGCTCGGAACCAGGCACCACCAGCGCCTGCACACCGGCAGCCACCTTGCGACCGCGGGCGATGGCGGCGGCGGCGCGCAGATCCTCGATACGGCTGTTGGTGCACGACCCGATAAACACCTTGTCGATGGCGATATCGGAGAGCTTCTGGCCCGGCTGCAGATCCATGTAGGCGAGCGCCTTGCGGGCGGACTGCTGCTCCATCAGATCGGCAAATGATTCTGGCGCCGGAATCGGCTCATTAACGGCAATCACCTGCCCCGGGTTGGTCCCCCAGGTGACCTGCGGGGCGATATCGGCGGCGTCCAGCGCCACCTCGGCATCGAAGTGGGCACCTTCATCGCTCTTGAGGCTCTGCCAGTAGGCGATGGCCTGCTCCAGCACCTCGCCCTCGGGGGCAAACTCCTTGCCGCGAATGTAGTCGATGGTGGTCTGGTCGGGGGCAATCATCCCCGCCTTGGCGCCGAGCTCGATGGCCATGTTGCACACCGTCATCCGCCCTTCCATGGAGAGGCTCGCAATGGCCTCGCCAGCAAACTCCACCACGTAGCCGGTACCACCGGCATGGCCGACCCGGCCTATGATGGCCAGCACCACGTCCTTGGCGCTGATGCCATCGCTCAGCTTGCCGTTGACCGAAATGCGCATGGTCTTGGCCCGGCCCTGTTTCAGGGTCTGGGTGGCCATCACATGTTCCACCTCGGAAGTGCCGATGCCGAATGCCAGCGAACCGAAGGCGCCATGGGTGGCGGTGTGGGAGTCGCCGCAGACGATAGTAGTGCCGGGCAATGTGATGCCAAGCTCGGGGCCCATTACGTGGACGATCCCCTGATATTTGTGGTTGAGATCGTAGAGGCGAACTCCGAACTCCTTGCAGTTGTCGGCCAGCGTCTCCATCTGGATGCGGGCCATCTCGCCGGAGGCGGCGATGTCCTTGGTGGTGGTGGAGACGTTGTGATCCATGGTGGCCCAGGTCAGATCCGGGCGGCGCAGCTGGCGGTTCATGGCGCGCAGGCCGTCGAATGCCTGCGGGCTGGTCACTTCATGCACCAGATGGCGGTCGATGTAGATGAGGGGGGTCTCCCCTTCCACTTCCCGTACCACATGGGCGTCGAATACTTTCTGATAGAGGGTCTTGGCCATTGCGTCTCTCTTCCTTGTTATGTGGCTCAGAGTTATCTGTTATGCGGCTCAGATCCGGGCGGCGATCTGGCTACCCATCTCGGACGTGCTCTGCACCGGGTGCTTGGCGCTGGCCTGATGCAGGTCGGCGGTGAAGTAGCCTTCGGCCAGGGTCTGGGCCACAGCTTGCTCGATGGCCTGGGCGGCGGCTTCCATCCCTAAGCTGTAGCGCAGCATCAGGGCGGCGGAGAGGATCTGGGCGATGGGATTGGCGATCCCTTTGCCGGCGATATCCGGCGCCGAGCCACCGGCCGGTTCGAACAGACCGAAACCTGATTCGTTCAGGCTGGCGGAGGGGAGCAGTCCCATGGAGCCGGTGATCATGGCGCACTCGTCGGAGAGGATGTCACCAAACAGGTTGGAGCAGAGCAGCACATCGAACTGGGACGGATCCTTGATGAGCTGCATGGTGGCGTTATCGATGTACATATGGTTGAGGGTTACGTCCGGATAGGACTTGGCGACCTCGGTCACCACCTCACGCCACAGGATGGAGGAGGCGAGCACGTTGGCCTTGTCGATGGAGGTGACCTTGCCGCGGCGCACTCGCG
This sequence comes from Aeromonas fluvialis, assembly GCF_000819885.1. Taxonomy (GTDB): domain Bacteria; phylum Pseudomonadota; class Gammaproteobacteria; order Enterobacterales; family Aeromonadaceae; genus Aeromonas; species Aeromonas fluvialis. The sequence goes on along the minus strand of NZ_CDBO01000014.1, from coordinate 29,929 downwards.
CCGACTCAAAGGCAATCTTGGCGATGCGCTCAATCTCGAAGCGGTGATACACCTCGGTATCGAACGCCTTCTCGTTCGCCCCTTCTCCCTCGCGCCCCTTGGGCTGGCCAAAGTAGATGCCACCGGTCAGCTCGCGCACACAGGCGATGTCAAATCCGCGATCGGAGATGTCGGCACGCAGGGGTGAGAACTGCTCTAAACCGGTATAGATACGGGCCGGACGCAGGTTGCAGAACAGTTTGAAGTGGGCGCGCAGGGGCAGCAGGGCACCGCGCTCCGGCTGATCGTTGGGGGGCAGATGTTCCCATTTCGGGCCGCCCACCGAGCCAAACAGCACGGCATCGGCCGCTTCACAACCTTTGATGGTGCTTTGCGGCAGCGGGGTGCCGTGGTTGTCGATGGCGATGCCGCCCACGTCATGGTGCTCGTAGTCGAGAGCGAAGCCGAATTTGGCCTGCACCTTTTCCAGCACCTTGACGGCCTCGGCCATCACTTCAGGGCCAATGCCGTCACCCGGCAATACTGCGATCCGATAACTGCTCATACTGTCTCCGTCTTGATAGTGTTATTTCGTTCCATCTGTTCGGCGACCTGATCGGCGCGCCAGATGCTGTTGATCACATGGAGCAGGGCGTGGGCCGAGGATTCGATGATGTCGGTGGCCAGCCCCATGCCGTGGAATTTGCGCCCCTTGTACTCGGCGACGATATCGACCTGACCGAGGGCATCTTCCCCTTCGCCCTTGCTCTTGAGGGCATATTTGTCGATGCGGATCTCATAGCCGGTGATTCGGTTGATGCACTGGTAGACCGCATCCACCGGGCCATTGCCGGTAGCCGCTTCGCAGATCAGGTCCTGTCCCACCTTCAATTTGACCGAGGCGGTGGCCAGTACCGAGCTGCCGCTCTGCACCCCGAGGTACTCCAGCTTGAAGTGCTCGGGCTCTTCGTGGATCTGGCTGAAGAAGGCCAGCGCTTCGAGGTCGTAGTCGAACACCTGACCCTTCTTGTCGGCCAGGGTCAGGAATTTGCCGTAGAGGTGGTCGAGGTCGTAGCTGGTCTCGGCATACCCCATTGACTCCATCCGGTGCTTGATGACGTGACGGCCGGAGCGGGAGGTCATGTTGAGATTGTTCTGGGTCAGGCCAATGCTCTCGGGAGTGATGATTTCGTAGGTATTTTTCGCCTTGAGCACCCCATCCTGATGGATGCCGGAGCTGTGGGAGAAGGCGTTGGCACCGACGATTGCCTTGTTGGGCTGCACCGGCATGTTGCAGAGCTGGCTCACCAAGGTGCTGGTGCGATGGATTTCGTTGTGGCGGATATTGGTGTGCAACCCGAGCAGGTCGGCGCGGGTCTTGAGGATCATTGCCACCTCTTCCAGCGAGCAGTTGCCGGCCCGTTCACCGATGCCGTTGATGGTGCACTCGATCTGGCGTGCCCCCATCTGCACCGCACCGATGGAGTTGGCGACCGAGAGCCCCAGATCGTCGTGGCAGTGCACCGAAATGATCGCCTTGTCGATGTTGGGTACCCGGTTGAACAGGGTGTGGATGATGCCGGAGAATTCGGTCGGTATCGTGTAGCCCACGGTATCCGGGATATTGATGGTGCGGGCCCCCGCCTTGATAGCGGCCTCCACCATGCGACAGAGATTATCAATCGGTGTGCGGCCCGCATCCTCGCAGGAGAATTCCACATCGTCGGTGTAGCGCAGGGCGTGCTTGATAGCGCCAACCCCCATTTCCAGCACATCTTCGAAGCTCTTTTTCAGCTTGCTCTCCACATGAATGGAGGAGGTGGAGATAAAGGTGTGAATGCGAAAGGCCTCTGCGACCCGCAAGGCTTCACCGGCGGCGTCGATATCCTTTGGCAGGGCGCGGGCGAGGGCGCAGACCCGGCTGTTTTTGATGTGGCGTGCAATGGTCTGCACCGATTGAAAATCGCCGGGAGAGGAGACCGGGAAGCCCACCTCCATGACGTCGACACCGAGTCGCTCCAGCGCCTGGGCGATCTGCAGCTTCTCCTTGACTGTCAAACTGGCCGCCAGGGCCTGCTCACCATCACGCAAGGTGGTGTCGAATATGATGACCCGATCTGACATGTGACTTCCCTCTTCCTAATTTCGGTAACGTGCATCCTGCTGCGGCATAAAAAAACCCGTGCAGGGTGCACGGGTTTTTGTAAATTCCGGCTATGCCTTAGCCCGGCTACAAGGATCCCGCGCGAGTAAACGCGATTAGGGAGATTAGTAGTAGCGGGGTGGCGATACGCATGACGTAGTTATTCCTTCCTGTCGATAACGCTTTTACCAATATCGAGATTTTTATGCTGTGTCAACCTGGAGGGGCAGGGGCAATCTGCTGACGTATTTAATCGGATTGTAAAGGATTGCAAATTCCCTTGTCCCATATTCGGTGCATGACCGATTATCTGGTCATTCCTGCTGCGATTTATTCTCTGTGCAACCAGATCGACTTATCAGCATTGGCTGAATTATCTGAGGTGTTAAATGGAAAAACGTAGACTAGGTCGTCCGGTCGGACGTTCTGACATTCGTGACAAGTTGCTTGCTGCCGCCCGCGAGCGTTTTCTCGATATTCCCTATAGCAAGGTGACTACACGCGAAATCGCGGAACTTGCTGGCTCCAATCTGGCAATGTTCCACTACTACTTCGGCAGTAAAGAGGGTCTTTACAAAGCGGTGCTGGGCGATGTCGCCGAGCCCCTCGACCATGCCTGGCAAGATGAACACAGCACTCACAGCCTCAACGAGCTGCTCAACACCTACTATCAGGTGATGGCGCCCAACAGCGAGCTGACCTCGACCATCTCCAGCGCATTGTCGACCGAGAAGAGCCCGGGCCGGGATTTTGTGCTGAACCGCCTGCTGGAACGTCAGCTGCCACAGTTCGATGCCCTGCTGGAAACCATGAAGTCCAACGGCGAGCTGGGTGACAACCTGGATCCCGACATGCTGAAGATCTCCTTCCTCAGCATGATGTGGCAGCCATTCGTGATGAAAGATCTCTACGAGCAGGTATTTGGCCTGAAAGTGGATGAGCACTTCAGGGCCCGTCTGGCGGATCACAACTGCCGTCTGATGGAGACCGGCCTGCGCGGCAGCCACTGATTTTGGCGCAATATCGAGATTTAAAAGGGTCATTCGGCCCTTTTTTCATCAATCTGTTATCCCTTGTTCAACGAAACGTCATCCCGCTTTCTTACTCTGCAAGCAGCATTCAGGGAAGGAGGGAATATGAACAAGATCCAGCAATGGGACCTGCAGGTGTGCCGGGTCTGCCTGCTTCACGGCTACAACCGGCAGCAGGCGAGGGTGAGTCGCCTCATTTCCCGCACCGGTGATGGCCCGCTTTACGCCGTGCTGGCCGCCCTGCTCTGGTGGCAGGGGGAGGCTGAGCGGGAACTGGTACGACTGGCGCTGCTTGCCTTCGCCATCGAACTGCCCCTCTATCTGCTGCTGAAAAACAGCCTGAAACGGCAACGGCCAGTCGGCTTGCCGGTCTTTATCACCCCTTCCGATCGTTACAGCCTCCCCTCCGGCCACACCGCCGCCGCTTTTCTGATGGCCACCATACTGGCGACCGGCTTTCCGCTCTGGGCGCCCCTGCTGTTTGGCTGGGCGGCGCTGGTGGGGGCATCCCGGTTGCTGCTCGGGGTACACTACCTGAGCGATCTGGTAGCCGGTGCCCTGCTGGGGGGCGGTTGCGCCGTGCTGGCGCTCGGCTGGAGCCACTCATGAGGATACTGTTTGGGGTGCAAGGCACCGGCAACGGCCATATCAGTCGCAGTCGCACCTTGGCGCGGGCGCTGCGCACGGCAGGGGTCGAGGTGGATTATCTCTTTAGCGGTCGCCCCGCCGAGCGCTACTTCGACATGGAGGAGTTTGGCGCCTACCGCGCCTTTCCCGGCCTCACTTTTGTCAGTCACGAGGGGCGAGTTTCTCCGTGGCGCACCCTGCAAGCTGTATCGCCGCTCACCTTCTGGCGGGATCTGCGGGCTCTCGATTGCAGCGAATACGATCTGGTGGTGAGCGATTTTGAGCCGCTGACCGCCCACGCCGCTCGCCGTTATGGCAAGCCGAGCCTCACCGTCAGTCATCAGGCCAGCTTCAACTGGCCCATCCCGCGTTGGGGTGAGGATGGGGTCAGCCGTCAGCTGATGCGTCACTTTGCTCCTGTGGATAAGCCGCTCGGGCTGCACTGGTTTCACTTTGGTCACCCCTTGCTGCCGCCGGTGATCGACCCCATCGCCGCAGCGCCGGATAACGGCGAGATCCTGGTTTATCTGCCGTTCGAGCAGACCGAGGCGATCGCCGGCCTGTTGTCGCGCTTTGGTCAGCAGCGTTTCGTCTGCTTTCACCCCGCTATTCGCACCCCGAACCAGTGGCGCAACTTGCGCTTCGAGCCGCCGTCACGGCACGGGTTTATCGCCGTGCTGGCCGGTTGTCGTGGCGTCATCTCCAACGCGGGTTTCGAGTTGGCTTCCGAGGCGCTCACCCTCGGCAAGAAGCTGCTAATCAAACCCCTCGGCGGCCAGTTCGAGCAGCTGACCAATGGCAAGACTCTCGAGATGATGGGGCTGGCGACCCTGATGGATGTGCTTGATGCCAATCTGGTGCGCACCTGGCTCGACAGCGCCTCGCCCGGGGCAGTCTGTTACCCCGATGTAGCAGGGGAGCTGGCCCGCTGGCTGGCGGCGGGCGCTGACGAGAGTGTGGCCTCTCTATCGCGTCGGCTCTGGGCTCGCACCCTGTTTCCGGAGGAGGTGAGCGATCGTCTGAGCGAGCTGGATGGGGGCGACTGTTTATCCCGTTGCTGGTTATCGCAACTGAGCGTTGTTGACTAGACTAAAAGGCGATCCCACCAAGGAGAGGACGGAGCAAATGCGCTTTACCAATGAGAATGGCGAAACCATGACGCTGGCGGACAACCTGACCCTGCACGAACTGCTGGACATGGGCGTCAGCATCTCGGTCAGTGAAGAGACCGATCCGGATCAGCAGATCTGGCTGGCGGAGCCGGATCAGGACAATTGAGTCATCATCCGGCATCAAGCCCACCGCTGACCGGTGGGCTTTTTTGTGGCTGTTTTTCCCCTCTGTGGAATGATCAGCTAGCCATTCGCCGACTTCCTTCCCTTTTGTCTCATGGTCGCTGTGGCAAGTCATTGAATGTTAATAGCCGGTTGAAATGTATGACTGTTCTGGTCAGATAAAGCCGTGGACAAGCGTTATGAAGCGGGTTAAGTTGTTTTTTCACCCGATTTTCGGGTGAATGACGGAAAAATCCTTTTTTTCACCTGTCGACGGGGCTGAATTGGGCCGATCTGACTTCAGATAACAACAAGAAACGGATCGGGCCGTACCGGGAAGCACGGCATCGTCGGCGGGATTCGCTAAACGGAGCAAAGCCTGGAGGGCTTTATCATGGAGATGTTATCAGGCGCCCAGATGGTGGTTAGAGCGCTGGAAGATCAGGGAGTTGAGCACGTCTTCGGCTACCCTGGTGGCTCAGTGCTCGACATCTATGACGCTCTCTTCGAAAACGGCAAGATGGAGCATGTCTTGGTGCGGCACGAGCAAGCCGCGGTTCACATGGCTGACGGTTACGCCCGTTCCACCGGCAAGGTGGGGACTGTGCTGGTAACGTCAGGCCCGGGAGCGACCAACTGCATTACCGGTATTGCCACTGCCTATATGGATTCCATTCCGCTGGTGATCCTCTCCGGCCAGGTGCCGACCAGCATGATCGGTGAGGATGCGTTCCAGGAGACCGACATGATCGGTATCTCCCGCCCGGTGGTGAAACACAGCTTCCTGTGCAAGAAGGCGAGCGATATTCCCGAGGCCATCAAGAAGGCCTACTACATTGCTGCCAGCGGCCGCCCGGGGCCGGTGGTGGTGGACCTGCCAAAAGACGTGCAGAATCCGAAAGAGAAATTCCCCTACCAGTATCCCGAGTCGGTCTCCCTGCGCTCCTACAACCCGACCAAGTCGGGTCACAAGGGCCAGATCAAGCGGGCTGCCAAGCTGCTGGTGGAGGCGCAGCGCCCGGTGATGTACGTGGGGGGCGGTGCCATCAACGCCAATGCGGATCATCTGGTGACCAAGCTGGCGGAGCTGCTGAACCTGCCGGTGACGACCACCCTGATGGGGCTGGGGGCCTTCCCGGGTATCCATCCGCAGTTCATCGGCATGCTGGGAATGCACGGCACCTTCGAAGCCAACAAGACCATGCACAACGCGGATCTCATCTTCGCCGTGGGTGCCCGCTTCGATGACCGCGTCACCAACAACGTGGCCAAGTTTTGCCCCAATGCCACCATAGTGCACATCGATATCGACCCCACCTCCATCTCCAAGACGGTACAGACCCATGTACCCATCGTCGGCTCGGTGGAAACCGTGTTGGAGCAGATGCTGGAAGTGATCCGCGAGTGTGGCTTCGATAACGACAAGGAGGCGCTGGCGGACTGGTGGAGCCAGATCAACCAGTGGCGCTCCCGTCACTGTCTGGCCTACGAAAAGTCGGCTACCCAGATCAAGCCGCAACAGGTGATCGAGACCCTCTACAAAGTGACTCAGGGTGAGGCGTTCGTCGCCTCCGACGTGGGCCAGCACCAGATGTTTGCCGCCCTCTACTACCCGTTTGCCAAACCGCGCCAGTGGATCAACTCGGGGGGCCTTGGCACCATGGGCTTCGGTATTCCGGCTGCCATGGGGGCCCAGTTTGCCAATCCCGGGGCTGTGGTCTGCTGCGTCACCGGTGACGGTTCGGTGCAGATGAACATTCAGGAGCTCTCCACCTGCATGCAGTACGGGGTGCCCATCAAGATCATCTCCATCAACAACCGTGCGTTGGGCATGGTCAAGCAGTGGCAGAAGATGTTCTACGGCGGCCGTCACAGCCACTCCTACATGGAGTCCCTGCCCGACTTCGTCAAGTTGGCGGAAGCCTACGGCCACGTCGGTATCGCGGTGAGCGACCCGGCGGAGCTGGAGAGCGCCATGGAGAAAGCCTTTGCCATCAAGGATCGGCTGGTGTTCATGGATATCTCGGTCGATCCGGATGAGCATGTCTACCCGATGCAGATCAAGTTTGGCGCCATGGACGAGATGTGGCTGAGCAAGACGGAGAGGACCTGACAATGGGGCACATTATTTCGGTCGTACCGATGGAGCTCAAGTTTGGTTCCATCAAGGACGAGATGTGGCTGAGCAAGACGGAGAGAACCTGATGAGACATATAATTTCCGTTCTGCTGGAGAACGAATCCGGCGCCCTGAGCCGCGTGGTGGGTCTCTTCTCCCAGCGCGGCTACAACATCGAGACCCTGACAGTGGCGCCTACCGAGGATCCCACCCTGTCGCGCATGACCATAGTCACCATGGGTGACGAGCGGGTGCTGGAGCAGATCCAGAAGCAGCTGCACAAGCTGGTGGATGTGCTCAAGGTGTGCGACTTGAGCGAAGGGGAGCATATCGAGCGGGAGATCGCACTGGTCAAGGCGCGTGCCGCCGGTGGGGCCCGTGACGAGCTGAAACGGCTGGCAGATATCTTCCGTGGCCAGATTGTCGACGTCACCTCCGAGCAGTACACGGTACAGCTGGTGGGCACCAGCGAGAAGCTGGATGCCTTTATCAAGACTGCCGCCCAGACCAACGAGATCATCGAAGTGGTGCGCTCCGGCGTCTGCGGCATCTCCCGGGCAGACAAGGCGCTGCGTCCCTGATGCAGGTGCAAGTCCGCGGGGCAAGAGAAAGACACTCATGATACAGGGGGCTCTGCGGAGCCCTCTGCTTTTGGCAGTGATGAAGTAGAGGAGGAGAGATGTTCGGGATCCACGATTTGGCACTGTTTGTGGTCTCGGGCTTGCTGCTCAACATGATGCCGGGGCCAGACTCCCTGCTCATCATGCTGCGCAGCGGGTCGCAAGGGTGGCGTGCTGGCTCAGTGGCCACCCTTGGGATTGGCACCGGCGTCATGGTCCATGTGCTGGCGGCGGCCCTGGGCCTCTCGGCTCTGCTGAGTGCCTCGGCCGAGCTGTTTACCGTGATCAAGCTGGTGGGGGCTCTCTATCTCATCTATCTGGGGATCTCGCTGTTTCGCCAGCAATCGACCATGGTCGACAGTGCGGGAGTGAGCCTGCGTGCGCTCTCCTATGGCCGCATCTATTGGCAGGGGGTGCTGACCAATGTACTCAACCCCAAGGTGGCGCTCTTCTTTCTCGCCTTCGTGCCGCAGTTCATCGCGCCGGATGCCCCCGACAAGGCGCTCGCCTTTATCCTGCTCGGCTGCATCTTCAACCTGAACGGCATGATCTGGTGCCACTTTCTGGTCTTCAGCACCGCCTATGCCAGCCACAAGGTACGGTTGTCACAGCATGTTGGTCGCTGGCTCAACCGGACGATCGGTGCCCTGTTTGTTGTCCTTGGCGTTCGCCTCGCCTGCAATTAATCACGGCTGTCGGATGAGTCATCCGGTTTCTGACCTGAGGCAGGTTATCCCTCACCCCTCTGTGGTATGGTCACTAGGTCTATTTATCCGATGCCACTTTCTGTTGGCTGTTTGCAACCGAGAAACCGTAACCAGATGAACATCGCCCGGCTCAAGAACTTTACCGAGATTGTGAAGAACAACTTCAACATCTCGGCGACGGCGGAGAAGCTCTACACCTCCCAGCCCACCCTCAGCAAGCAGATAAAGATGCTGGAAGATGAGCTGGGGCTCGCTCTCTTTATTCGCAAGGGGAAGAATCTGGTCGGCTTGACCCGCGCAGGCGAGCAGGTGATGGAGCTGGCCAAGGGGGTGGTGGCGCAGGTGGAGCAGATCAACCAGCTCTCGCTGGGGGAGCAACTGGCAACCAGCTCTCGCTGGGGGAGCAACTGGCCACCAGCGGGGTGCTGCGCATCGCCACTACCCACACTCAGGCGCGATACAAGCTACCTGCGGTGATCACAGAGTTCAGCCGCCGTTATCCCGATGTGGCGATCCAGCTCCATCAGGGGGCGCCTGCCCAGCTGGCCCAGATGGTGCAAAGTGGCGATGTGGATATGGCGATCGCCACCGAATCCATGTATCTGTTCGACGAGCTGGCCGCCGTCCACTGTTATCGCTGGGGACGCAGTGTGGTGGTGCCCCACGGTCATCCGCTGATCGACAGTCAGCCGCTCTCGATGGCGGATCTGGCTCGTTATCCCCTCATCACCTATGTGTTCGGCTTTACCGGTCGCTCCAAGATGGACAAGGCTTTCAGCCGCCACGGCCTTTCGCCGAAAACCGTGTTGACCGCCACCGACACCGATGTGATCAAACATTACGTCCGGCTCGGGATGGGGGTCGGGGTGATCGCCAGCGTGGCCTTCGACGAGGGGGACAGGGAGGATCTGGTGAGCCTCAACATCGACCACCTGATTGCCTCGAGCGCCACCCATATCTGTCTGCGCAAGCATGCCCATCTGCGTGACTACATGTACGACTTTATCCACCTCTATGCCCCCCATATCAGCCGGGAGACGTTGCAACTGCACGTCATCAACCAGCCGCCTGCCGCCAATATGGCGGAGCTGCCGTGGCTCTAGCCGCGGGTTGTTTGCCGCGTCCAGAGCAAAAATGCAGAGATAAGAAAAGAGAGGCCTTGGCCTCTCTTTTGGTTTTATCTGGATGCGGGATTAATCGCGGCGGGTCGCCAGATTGATAAAGATCCGTGCTCCGACCTGCAGACAGTCATCAACCGGGTAGTAGGGAATTTGGCCTGATGTAGGTAGGAGCAAATCCCCTGACCCGTTAGGGATTTCTGGTCGTGGCCAGATTGATAAAGATCTGGGCTCCCACTAACAGGCAGTCGTCATCCAGATAGTAGGGATTTGCATGCAGGTAGTTGCAGATCCCCTTGGCCTGACAGCCGCTGCCGAGGAAGAACATGGCGCCTTTGCGGCCACGGCAGGCGTTGACCATGTAGCTGAAGTCCTCGCTGCCGGTCATCGGCTTACCCTGAGCGTTGATCCCATCGCTGGGCAGCACATCGGCGGCCGCTTGCAGCAGGCGGGCGCAGGCATCAGCGTGGTTCTCTACCGCTGGATAACCGGCATAGACCATCTTGGTCTTGAAGCCGCGCAGTTCGCTCTGGGCCACGATCTCCTTGAAGCTGTTCTTCAGGATCTGGTCGGTCTCGGCATCCATGGCGCGGATGGTGCCGCGTGCCTGCACATGGTCGGCGATGGCGTTGGGAATGGTGCCGCCGTTGATCATGCCGCAGCCAAACACTGCCGGGCTGAACGGACTGGTGCGTTTGGCGACGATGTAGTCCATATCCTCGATGATCCGCACCGCTTCGCGGATGGCATCCAGCCCCTTGTGGGGGGTGGAGCCGTGGGCGGAGATACCGTGCACATCCAGCGTCCAGGCGGAGCCCCAGGAGGACATGACACCGTTGTTGAACTTGATGGTGCCGGTCTCCATGGCGCCGTCGTTATGGAGGGCATAGACCTCGTCCACCCCCTTCATGCAGCCAAGCTCCACCATCTTCTCGGCGCCCGGTACCCGCATGTCCTCTTCCGCCATCTGGAAGACAAAGCGGACGTTGTACTGCAGGCGCTCCCGATTTCTGGCCAGGAATTTGGCGGCGGTCAGGGCGATCGCCATATGGGAGTCGTGACCGCAGTTGTGGGCCATCCCTTCGTGGCTTGACTTGAACGCAACGTCGCTCATGTCGTGCATCTCGAGGCCATCCATGTCGGCACGGAAGGCGATGGTCGGCAGCACCGGGTCGACCACCAGATCCCCGTGAAAACCGGTGAAGCCGGGGTAGTCGGTGAGGCGGTAGCCGAAGCTTGTCATCAGCTCGCGGCAGTAGGCCGAGGTCTTGAACTCGACGCCGGAGGCCTCCGGGATGGTGTGCAAGTGGTGGCGCACTTCCTGACTGAAGTCGCGCAGGGCCAGCAGGGCCGGTTCAATGTGGGTATTGTTCATCAGATGATCCCTTGCATGGAGAAGCCGATCTGGGCAACCAGCGAGGCGCCGAAGAAGCAGCAGGTGGAGACGATCATGAAGATCAGAATGACTTTCCAGGACATCTTCTTCAGCTCTTCCAGCTGACCGCCCACCGAGAGACCGGCAAAGGCCAGCAGCGGTACGCAGCAGGAGAGGAAGGAGATCTTGGCAACGGCGTCAATGAAGAGGCTGCGCACCGGGGTCTCCGGCAGGCAGATGAGAATGCCGATGATGGTGGCGTAGGCAAACGCCGGCAGGGAGGAGGGCAGGTAGCGCTTGGCAACCAGCGAGGCAAACACCACCAACGACATGGCGATGAAGCTGTCACCCATCAGCCAGAGCGGGGTGCCGCTGGTCAGGGTCTGGGTAAACATGGCCAGCAGGATCGCCAGAAAGACGAACCGCATATCCATTACGATGCTTTTCATGCTTTCTCTCCTTTGGCAGTCAGGGCATAGATTTTTTCAGCGAGCGGCAGACCCAGATAGGTGAGGGAGAGGGCGCCGAGGGCAGACGAGAGCAGGTTAGAGGCAGCCGCAATACTCAGTACTTGCTGGGCTAGTGCTTCGTCGAGACCGTTAATCAGGGCACCGGAGGCGGCACTCAGCATGGAGCCTGAGCCCACGCTGGAACCGGCGGCCAGCGCCAGCGGGTGCAGACCGGTGAGGGGAGCGATACTGCCCAGTACGCTGAACCAGAGGGTGCCGATGACGGAGCCGCACAGGTAGATGGCCAGCACGCCGATGTACTCCTGGGAGCCGGTACCGAACTTGCCCTGGATCACAGCGACGGATGGCTCACGGCTGATGGAGGAGCAGGCCCCGATGGCGCGGCGACCAAAGCCGAACTTCACCGCCAGCGGAATGGCGATCAGGATCGGCAGCAGGTTGCCAATCTCCTGCAGGAACAGCGGCACGCCGACGCTCAGGATCATCTTCAGGTTGGGGATGATCATCCCCGCGTACTGGGTGCCCAGGATCAGCAGGCTGAAGCCCACCATCTTGCCGCAGAAGCTCTCTTCTTTCTCGGTGAAGAGCTGCTTCCAGCCGGGGATGCGATCCTTGATCGGCTTGGCGGAAATGCACATGCCGATGATGACGGCAAAGAGCATCGGCAGGATCGGAATGATGGCGATGCCTATCTTGATCTCCTGTTTGCCTATCAGGTACTGGGCCACAAAGATCAGCATGGCGGTTGCCAATATGCTGACCGTGACCGTCTTGAGGGGGCTGGTTTGCTGCATGGTCTGTTCTCTTGTTATTCGTGAGTGTTCTACTTAAGTGCCATCGCCAACTTGACGGGCTGGCGAATGATGGGGGCATGATAGGGAGGGGCGCGGGGGAGGAATGTGACCTCCATCAAGCTGGCCATATGGCATTTTTTCATGGGGTATGCCCTTTAACCCTCTGGATACCAGGGGTTAAATACTGTTAACAGAATGTCAGCATTGACAGGACAAGATAAGCAAACAAGAGGGAAATGGTGACACCGCCCCGCAGGGCGGTGACGCGTATCAGACGGGCGTTTTGAGCCGTGCACTGCGCAGCAGCAGGGGGAGCTGGTAGAGCACCAGGGCGCCGAGCACCAGTCCGGCACCGGCCAGTTTGGCGCCACCGAGGGGTTCGCTGTAGAAGAGGGTGCTCAGGATCAGGGTCCAGACCGGTTCCAGCAGCATCATCAGGGCGGCGTGGGCAGTGGTCATCTTGCTCAATGCGTGAGTGAGCAACCAGTAGCGCAATGTGGTGGCAATGAGCACGCTCGCCGCAAACCAGCCCCATATGCCGTGGCTGACCCCGGCCTCGGGCCACTGTTCAGTCAGCAGGGAGAGCAGGGTGCCGAGCAGGCCGGTGACTGCCAGCTGGATGCAGGTGAGCCAGGTGGGGGCAATGGATTGGGCAAAGTGGCGATGAACGGCGAGCTGGATACCGAGAGTGGTGGCCGCTGCCAGAAACCAGAACAGCGAGAACGACACTCCCCAATGGGTACTGCTGGAGAGCAGCAGCAAACCGGCGATGGCGATGGGCAAAGTGAGCCAGTAGTGGCGGCCGGGCTTGGCCCGAAAGGCTCCCCAGGCGGCCAGCGGGGCCATCAGGGTCGCGACGCTCATGATAAAGGCGCCGCTGCCCAGTGCATCGCTCTGGCTGATGGCGGTGACCCACAGCAGCAGGCTGGCACCGAGCAATGTACCGCAACCGGCGGCGCGCACCAGCTGGGCGCGGGTTGGCGGTGGCTCACGCAACCAGGCGAGGGGCAGCAGCAACAGGGCGGCCAGCAGGAAGCGACTGCCGATAAAGGCGGCAGGGGGCAGTTCGCGGATCGCCTCTTTCGAGAAGAGCCAGCCAGCGGCGGCCAGCAGGGTGACCAGCACCATCAGCAGCAGGGGAGTACGGTTCATAGGGGACATAGTGATGAAACAAGAGGAAAGAGAATAAAGGAAAGGCGCCGGGTATTGCTACCCGGCGCCTTTCGCATCAGCCTTGAACCGCCGTCGCGGTTCGCGGCCAGCAATCAGTTCATGCCGTATTATCGTACCGCCTGTCTAATGCTGTTTTATGCCGTCTGTGAATTACGCATATCTAGTTGATATGTATCATTTAATTTTCCATTCTTGTCTAAAGTTATCTTAGGGGATATAAGACAGGTGTGGGTTCAAGTGTGGGTTCAAAATGGCAATCTCAGATTCAAAACTCAAAGCAATGCTGCGTGGTCACGATGATGATACGCCCAGAAAGGTTGCAGACAGGGATGGGCTATCTGTTCTGTGGCGGAATAGCGGAAAAGTCAGCTTCGTGTACCGCTATCGAATTTTAGGCAAGGCAAAAAATCTGACTCTGGGATCCTATACCGGCCAGGAGGGGGGACTGTCGCTTTCCGAAGCAAGAAAAAAGGCGGCGCAATGTCGAGCTTGGTTAGAAGAGGGCAATGATCCCGCCTTGATGACGCGGATCGGGAAAGATGAAAGGCTGAAGCCTGTCACGGTTAAAGATGCACTCGAGTATTGGCTCTGCCATCACGCTGATAAGAAAAGGTCCAATAGTGAGAAGCATCGCCAGCAATTTGCGAAGTGGGTCTATCCCCGTATCGGAGATCTTCCTTTGTCAGATTGTGATACTCGTCACTGGTTGAGCGTCTTTGACGAGTACTCGAAGGAAGCACCTGTGGCTAGTGGGTATTGTTTCCAAAACTGTAAGCATGCTCTGAAGTTTTGCCGTGTCAGACAGTTTGCAGTGAGTAATGCGTTGGATGACTTGACTGTTGCTGATGTTGGGCAAAAAGCGAGTAAGCGAGATAGGGTTCTGACGCTAGAAGAACTGCAAACACTATGGAAGTGGGCTGAGAAGCTAGGTCCATATTGCTACTACGGAAATTTGGCCAAGATTCTGTTGTCGTTCGGTGCAAGAACCCAAGAAGCTCGGCTATCAGCACCCGAAGAATGGAATCTAGTCGAAGGTACATGGACAGTACCTGCGTCTAACTCAAAAACAGGTAATAAAATCGTGAGACCAATACCTGATTTTATTCGGCCGACGATAGAGCTCTTGCTGAAAGCAGCCGCTGCACAGTCCTCCTCATACTTGCTAGGGGAGCTCAAGCGACCAGAAGCGGTAAGTCAGTGGGGAAGGGGGATTTGGAAACGGATTGGGCATAACGCCCCTTGGACATGGCACGATCTGCGAAGGAGCTTAGCGACCCGCCTTAACGAGGCTGGGATTGCCCCCCATGTCGTGGAACAAATTTTAGGTCATGCTCTACCTGGTGTAATGGCTCACTATGTTCATACGGTTCGGTTACCGGAACAAAAAATGGCTCTGGAGTTGTGGGGAGGGATTTTAAAACCTTCAGAACAACCACCAGACAATATTGTGCATCTACAAGTGGGGTAGGGGAGCACAGATCTTTCTTCAGTGATTTGTAGACTGTGTAAATGGAGGGTACACCGGGTGTACCCTCCATTTACTTTTGCTGTATTTTGCAGACTGCTCCGCTATGCTACGCAGCCACCTGATAGGCACAAAGCTGGTGCGGCGCCTTCCCTGGCCATTAGCCTTGCCTGTCAGGTGGCCTGTTGCAGGTGATCCTGATAGACCTTCTGCCACTTGGTATGCTCAACCTTATCGCCTCTGACCAGCCAGAAAGCACAGATGCTCTCGGCCAATTCTGCGGCCATGGCATGGTCGTTATAACGACGACAAATCAGATACTGGGCCAGCCAGTTTTGGTACTGCTTCATTGATACCTCTTAAACCGCAGTCCAAATCAATTGACCGGATCGGTATCCGTTTTCTCTACTTAAACGCCTAGCAGATTACCTGGTTCTTACTGCTCGCCCCAGGCTTCCTGCTGATACACTCCATTTGAAAGGCCCATGTCCACTTTCAAAAATTACCGTTTTCCAGATTGTGGCTTGGATGTATTTTTAGCTTTCAGATTGGCGTCAACCTCCAACGCGGGAGAATACAAGTCATTCTCTTCATCATACATTATACCGAAGCATGAATTATTTTGTTCAGATTTGTTAAAGGTTTTTCTGTATTCTTCATCAATAAGAGCAGAAATAAGCCCCCTCTTAGTTAATTCATTATTGTCTTTACGTTTTTCCAAGTATAATTTTTCAAATCGATCCTTCACTAGAGATGGAACATCAAAAGTAAGTTGCTCTACTCTTTTTAGTTCTTTATTCTTTTTCGTGCTATTGGCAGATTTTATACTATTTAACAGGCTATCTATCTGCTGATATGTCATAAAGAAGGAATTCAGAAGAGCTTTTATGTAAACAAATTTATCCTGCTTGTTTTTTGCTGATGCCATTAACTCAGAAAACCACCAGCATGACTTGATGCGTGAAAAAACAGTTTTAGATAAACGCTCAATGGTATGTTCATCTGAGTAGACTAATTTTTTTAGCTTGTTTGATAAACGCTCATCGATCACAGTTAATGCTAGCTGCTTAGCACCAAGTATTATTGCCATTATAGCATTTTTACGAGCAAGCCTTGATTTATCATCAATACTTGCGGATATAATTATTGCGTCTATTAAAATCTGAAGCATTCCTTCAACACGTTTATTGTCTTGAGACAGCAACAAGTTTTTTTCACTCAAGGAGAAAAAACGCTCGGCAACGACATTACTTCGTAACGCCATATGGTTTTTATCGCTCTCAGACATCTTCATTAAATTAATGAATACCACTGACAATGTATCCATTGATGGGGTTTTCTCAAAGACCCCTTGAACAGTGTAAGATTTGCTATCAAGCGCTCTCGAGAAATAAGAAAGGATAGTGCTTGAAAATAATCTAACATCCTCTATGGATAGGTTTTGCTTGTATATTTCAATAACGTTTTCTATCTGTTCAATTGAGATGTGAAGCCAATCATGAATAATTAAATCTAGTCTTTCTAGGTCAATGTGAGCATTTTCTAGCCTAAATGCAGTGTTAACTTTATTTTTAGGGATAAGCTGGAAAAGCATATTTCCACTCGCACGTCGAAAGTGGCATACATCCTCAAAGTCCAATTGAAATTGAGGGGGGTGGGGTGATGATATGGGATATCTCCGCTTATAGATAATATATCTGTAGATAAGATCATGCACCGCACGCTCTTTTGTTTCAATAAGAGGTGACATTATTGATATATATGCCGCGTCTCTCTTGTATTTTTCACACCCTCCATTTATTTTATTGGATTTAAATAAAAAGCAATGAAAAATAAAATTAATTACCCTACGCTCTATATTCAAATGACCCTGCCCATTAATAAATTAAAAACAAAAAAAGAGATGGTCACCTAGGTGACAGATAGCTGCTTT
The DNA here is from genome assembly GCF_000819885.1 of Aeromonas fluvialis. Taxonomy (GTDB): domain Bacteria; phylum Pseudomonadota; class Gammaproteobacteria; order Enterobacterales; family Aeromonadaceae; genus Aeromonas; species Aeromonas fluvialis. The sequence goes on along the minus strand of NZ_CDBO01000014.1, from coordinate 13,102 downwards.
ATCATAGCCTCTGCAGACGATTGTTTCCATACATTGCACAGCCCAATCCTATGTCAGTCACATTGACTATCACATGAGTTATCCTTCAAGAACACACCGCGTAGCATCCCACTTGCCCTCAATCAATCTTGCTCTACAGCATCATACAGCCTTGTTATGACAGGCCATCATTAACTTGCTATCGCAGCCACCCCCTCCTTAAAGCCAGTTTTTTTCTACCCCCAATCCCTTCTGGTGAACGAAACCCCCAACTACCAGGAGAACACCATGAACACTTCCCCCAAAGTACTGCGCATCAAAGACGTTATCCAAAAGACCGGCCTTGCCCGTTCAACTATATATGACCGCATCAGCAAGAAATCCCCTCGCTATGACCAAAATTTCCCCAAGCCACTTAAGTTGGGCTTGTCAGCTGTCGGCTGGTTTGAACATGAAATTGATACTTGGTTACACGCACAAGCATCAATAAGAGTATTTTAATTTAAGCCATAAAGGCTCCATAAGTTAACCTGCTGATTGTTTACTCCCAACTAACAGCTATAACGACAAACACACATCATTAAATGTCTTTATCTTCGCAAGCATGCCTACGGAGAGATACCCATTAATTAACGCAAGTTAAGGTGTTTATATTATTTAATGTCAATCAACATTATACCCATCTACTAACTACCTAACCTCAGTTAACCATACACTCCCCTTAGAATATTAAACCTACTCTTCATTGAGGGATTACTCATGTCTGTCCATATCCTGCAATTTATTAAAAGCTTAGAATCTAACTATCCAACTATAAACATCCATGCTTTCCAAAAAGCAATGGATGCTGTTACCAAACATTACTATCACTACAGAGAGGCTAAGTCTGCTCATCCCTCGGTTGAGCTGTTCTTGAGATACTTTTACCCTTATCGAGAGATATATGTAGATAGGCAATTATCTCCCGAACTAGAAGACGTTATAGAGGAGTTCTTGGAGGAGCTTGATACATCTCTGCATCAGAAGCGTTTACGTAATCTGAAACGCTCTGAGGCACGTAATAGCACTAGTGTCCATGACTATATCAACAAACTATTTAGGCTGTATTCTAAACTCCTGGTGGTCAGGGTGGATGTTCACTATGGTGATGAAATTAAAGACACCCTGACCATCGAAGAAGCGATAGATGATAGAGACACGTACCTGAGAGCGGTAAAACGTCGCTATCGTAATCTTTTAGGGTATGTATGGAAGTTAGAGTATGGAGTGGCCAGGGGCTATCACTACCATATGGCATTTATATTCAATGGCAATAAAGTCCAGGGTGATATTAGTCTTGGGCGTAAATTGGGTGAGGAATGGAAATCATTGAGTCGTGAACCCAGAACATATTACAACTGCAATGCGGATAGGAATAAATACGAAGAGTGGGGAGCATACGGTATTGGGATGGTGCGTTGCGATGACTTAGAAAAACGTCATCTGCTATTACATAATGCACTGAGCTATTTGCTCAAGTTTGATGAAGCGCTACTGGCAGTGATGCATGAGCGCTTTAGAAGTGTGGGTAAAATGGAGGTACCTCACAGAAGAGGGAAAGGTGGAAGACCCAGGGTTCTCAGGGAACGTTGGGAGTAGTATCTCATTGGCTCCCATGTCGTCTAATCGGGTGATATCGTTAGGTAGACGACGAGCTGGAATAAACGCGGGTAGAAAAGCAGGCAGAAATGAAGGTAGAAATGCGGGACTTGATCTTGGGTGTCTTGGCTATTGAGCCAACGTTGACTCTCAAACAAGTCGCATAGCGGATTGGTAAGTCAACCAGTACAGTGGAGAAAGCGGTTGCCGTGCTGGTCAAAGACGGGGTCGCGGTAGAAATGGCAATTACTCCCCCCCCCCGCACAGATCCGGACGTTCGCTACTAACGCATCCGGCTCCTACCTCGAGTCATACCGCCAAATCGCGCATCAGGATATGGATGCATCACTCGCGGGGTCGGGATCCACAGGGATAAATACCCTCTAAACCACTCCCACGGCATCCGTTTTCGCTGGCTTCGACACCTCAGCGCCTTTAGCCACGCTCTTTTCACTTCAAGAATGAACTGTCCAATAGCCTGCAAATTGTGTGGGACTGCATAGTAGTTCATGTGCCCCGTTACAACCTTCCACAGCCATCCTCCTGTCTCACCCACCGGCCTGTGCAGTCTCCTGCCGTTCAACTCCTGCCGGATCCGCTTCAGTTGTCCTTGCAGTCTCGACCGCTTCGTCCGATTCAGTTTATCCGGGATTAGCAAGCTAACTTCTGTTTGAAAATGTGACATGTGTTTTTATACACCAATTCAGGCCACTAAATTTTTATGTATGATGACTAAACAAGAAACAACAGTTGTTCATCTACTTGCACACTTTTTATCTGCTGAATGAGGAGTGCGCAGGTAGTAGGTAGGGATTACGCAACTACTTTCAGCATTGTATTTTTTATTAAAATTTGTAAAGGAATACTACTATGCCAATTCCAATTATCCTCGGTGCAGCTGCACTGGTTACTGCAGCCTACGGCGCCAAAAAGGGCTATGACGGCTACCAGAAACACTCTGAAGCAGACGATACCGTTAACTCTGCAAAAAGACGTTACGAGGAAACAAGAACACCGTTTGACATACAGGAAAAGGCCACCAACGAAGTCCTTGATGTATTGGGGCAGGAAGAACTAAAGGTCGGACAGCAGTTCAACGAGTTCAAAACACTTGCCGATGACCTTCTGCAAAAGCTCAACAGCGGTCGTCAGGATAAACTTGAGATCAGCATTGCCAAGCACAAACTACAGAAAATTGAGGGTTACAGCTATACAGCCATTGGTGTGTTGGGTGCAGCGGCTGGAGCTGGGGCTGCTGGAGCTGCGGCCGGATTTGCCATTTATGGCGGAGTCATGGCTCTGGGTGCTGCCTCTACCGGTATAAGTATTTCTGCGTTATCCGGCGTCGCTGCTACCAACGCTACTCTGGCGGCCATTGGCGGTGGGTCTCTTGCCACTGGTGGTTTGGGCATGGCTGGAGGCAGCGCGATCCTCGGTGCAGCCGTGGCTGGTCCAGTGCTAGCTATTGCTGGCTGGGCATACAACAGCCACGGCGAGGAGGCGATTAAGAACGCGAATAAAATAAACAGCCAAGTTGGCAGCGCTATTGCGAAACTTAAAAAGGCTCAGGAACAGCTCAGTAACACCGAAGATTATGCTTTCGAAATTATCGAGGTGATAAAGACTGTTTACATCCAGTTTGACCAGTACTTCGACATACTCAAGGCCGTCTCACACCAAATTGAAGCAGCTAAGATGCTCAAACAGGATCCACAAGTGGCGCTGGCTCAATTGAGCGACACGATTATGCGTGCAATTGGCAACGGCTATGCACTGGCAGCTATCCTCGTTGACCTGATCACCACACCGTTGTTCCGGGTCAAGCATGTCAACGGTGAGATCCAGAAAGACGAAAATGGCGTGCCGGTGATGGATACGGACGAAGACGGCTCAATGATCCTCAATACAGATCAGCTGGATAAACAACTCTGCGACACCAAAACCAGCGCGGCCCGCATTGAGCCTGCGTAACTTACTTGCGGGGCCGTTAGGCCCCCTTTTGATATTGTTTAGATAGTCATGGACGCCACTATGCACACCGCCGCGCAAGACTTCCCGTGGACTGTAGAGCTCGAGAAAACCGTTATCAATAGCTTGGTTACCAGTTTTGGACTGGACTTTTTGTTGTTTAAAGATCAGAAGGGCGGTGATGTAAACACGATCCACAATGTTCGTAATGGCGTGTGGGCCACAACTGATGAACAGCTGCGTTATGAACAACGCGAAGATTACAATAGTGGGCTCTACCATAAGCACGCTAATTACATTGCCACCGGCGAGCGGGATAAAGCCAAGCAATCCGCCGGCACCTTGCATGACCCTTATCGCAATACGATGATGGGCGCGAACGAACAACGCAACCTCGACCACGTTATCAGTGCAAATGAAATCCATAACGATCCTGGTCGTGTTCTGGCCGGTCTAAATGGGGTGGAACTGGCTAATCAAAGTAGCAACCTGCAAACCACCCTCGAAACCGTCAATAAATCGAAAAAAGATTCGTCTATCAACCAGTATCTGCAACGGCTACCGGGTCTGATTAATGAGCACGAAACTCAGCTGGCTAAAGACCGAGCCCGCTTGGCTACCCTGCAGCGCGACACACCAGAGCAGCAGCACAAGGCCCGGGAGCTGGAAGACACGATCCGTAAAACCGAAATCAAAGTCTCAAAACTCAAGTCGGTGGATCCTGATGCCATGCGTAAACGTGATGCAGAGGCTAGAGCGCCGTATGAGCAACAGATTAACCACACCTACTACACTAGCAGCAAGTTTCTCCACCAAACCGCCAGCGCCGCAGGTAAAGCCGGCTTGGCCATGGGCACCCGACAAATGCTCGGAATGGTCATGGCAGAGGTGTGGTTTGAACTACGCGAGCAACTGCCAGCCCTGCTGACCAAGCTCAAAGTCAATTTCAGCTTCGAAACGTTTGTAGACAGCATCACTGCCTCGCTTAAAGGCATCTGGGAACGAGTCAAAGCACGTTTTAACGCCTTCTTGGTTGCATTCAAAGACGGCGTATTTTCAGGCATCCTCGGTAGCCTTACCACCACCGTATTCAACATCCTCGCCACCACCCATGTAATGGCGATTAAGATCATTCGCGAGATCTGGGGTGTATTGGTCAAAGCCATCAAGTTATTGGCCTTCAATCCCGACAAGCTCAGCTTCGTTGAATTGTGCCAGGCGGTCACCTCATTGTTGTCAGTCGGAGCAGCTACCACCGTAGGCTCCATGGCCTACGCCCAACTGCTGCCAATATGCAGTTTTCCGTTCGGTGCCGAGCTTGCAGCCTTTGCCAGTGCTCTGATAACAGGCACTGTTACCCTCGGACTCAACTATTTTTTGCTGCACAGCAGTGTGGCTTGTAAGCTGTGGGCCTTCGTCGAATCCATGGGGCCACATGCAGGCACGCTTAAACAGTTCCAGGCTATCAATGCGGAACTGGATCGTTATCTGGCCGAGTTGAGTCAACTGGAATTCAATCTAGACGTAGAAGAATTGCAGACCTTTACCCTCGAACTGCAAAGCTGTAACGATGAACTTGAGCGTAGTGTGGTGTTGCAGCAACAGGTGCTGGCCCGCGGTATAGAACTGCCGTTCGAGATGGGGAATGCCGCCAGCACCCGTAACTGGTTGGCTTCAAAGGTATGACGTTACCAGCTTTTCCCTGTACTCAATGCGGGCAGTGCTGCCGCAATGTGCATCTGGCGGAGGAAACCCGATATCTGGATCGGGGGGATGGCGCTTGCCTGCACTACTGTGATGCAGACAAGCAATGCCGGATTTATGAAACCCGGCCAGATATTTGCCGGGTGGAACGGCAATTCCGGATGAATTATTCAGGTCTGTATAGCTGGGAAGAGTTTGTTGAGGCGAATGTCAAAGTTTGTCAGTTGCTGCAGCAATCTTGCTGAGGACCAGTGTATTCAGATAAGGCGGCTCAAGAGCTGGGTTCTCAAGGTCTCCCTGGGGTAGTATCTGACTATCGAGCAATTTGCCAGATCCACACGCAGCGTCTTTGAGCAGCACTACGAGAGCCTAACTGGTCTGCCCTTCTTCACCAGTTTCCCCCTGAACTGCTGTCAGGGGGCCTCTGTGGAGTTCAACATGACGTGGAATAGCAGCTTCAATTGATTATCTGATAGCATCTCCTCGGTATGCGTGGCTAAGGGGAATACTTTTTGCTGAAGTAGATTTTACCCATCACCATGCCATGCGTTTTTCGCCAAAAATACTACAGCCCTAGTCAAGGCTATATCAGAAGGAAACTGGGACAAGCATGGCTCGCATCGAAAATCATAAATACAGTATTGAGGAAGCGTTCAGAGAATGCTTCTACATAGTCCCAGACTACCAGCGCGAGTATGTCTGGACGGATAAAGAAGTACATCAGTTGTTGGAAGACATCGGCGAACAGATTGATGTTGGCACTACGCGGGAATATTTCATCGGAACAATACTGGTGTCCCCAACAGATCAAAAGAATCATTACGAAGTCATCGATGGTCAGCAACGCTTGACTACCTTCTTCCTGCTACTGTGTGCTCTAAAACATTTGTTTCAAGGTGAACTTCAACGGCAGATGATTTCCGGGCTGATCTCGACCAGCTATGTGGACAGCGAGGGCGAGGTTCGTTCCAGTTTAAAACTGGAGCCGCGTTACGAGAACGCAGGTGAAGTGATGGCTAAGCTGGTGGAATTGGATTCTGAGCCACAGACGGTACGATCTGGTATTCAGGCTGCAGGCATCGCCAGCTTTGGGTCACTGGAAAATTTGGTCAATGCCTACAGTACCCTATACCGCTACCTGAAGGACAACTACGACGATGTCGCCAAGCTTAAAAAATACTGGGGCTATCTAGCCAACAACGTGGTATTCATCCAGATATCAACCGATGTCAGCAGCGCTCTGAAAATTTTCGAGACGATTAACGAGCGCGGCGTAGGCCTCAACCCGATGGATTTATTGAAAAACCTGCTATTCACGCAGGTCAAACAAACCCAGTTCACTCAACTCAAAGATGAGTGGAAGAGGATTACCAAACCACTGGAGAAGTCCAAGGAAAAGCCGCTACGCTTCCTGCGCTACTTCTTGATGGCCAACTACGTTATCAAAAATGAGCGCGGTGACTCAGTTGTGCGCGAAGATGAAATCTACGACTGGTTCGTAGTCGGGGAAAACGCGGCCTTGTGTGATTATGCCAATAAGCCTTTTGAGTTCGTCCGAAAGGTGACCCGCAACGTAGAGCATTACCTCGCATTTGCCAGTGGGTTGGGTAATGACAATAAGCCCAGTTTAGTGATGGACAGTCTCAAGCGGCTGACCGGGGGCGCATTCAGCTTGCACTACGTTCTGCTACTGGCTGCCGCCAATTTTCCCAAGTCCTTATACGACCATTTTGTCGCGCAGTTAGAGAGCTTTCTCTTCTACTATATCTTCACCAAAACCCCAACCAAGGCACTGGAGCGCAACTTTTCCCAATGGGCCGACGAGCTTCGTGCGATTGCTGAGATAATTGACCCTGTTAAGCAGAAAATTCAGCTCAATACTTTCGTCGCCGATCGCTTCGAAAGGAACATGGCTGGTAAGTCACAGGAACTAGCCGATGCTCTCAAACGCTTCACCTTGTATTCAATGCAGCAGTACAGAACACGTTACCTTCTGGCGCGACTAGCTCAGCATGTTGAAATGGCCTTTAGTGGATTGAAGGTGCCAGGCAGCTTAGCGTCGTTCACCAATTTGGACATAGAGCATATCCTGCCCAACAAGCCAGAGAATGATCTGCGCGACAAGTGGAACACCGAGAATCCAGGTATGCTTTACGACGACTACAAGAACCGATTAGGTAACCTGACCTTACTTGAGAAACCCATTAACATTGTCGCAGGCAATGACTTCTATACAGGCAAACTAGTCGAGTACAGCAAGAGTGGCAATTATCTGACCCGCAGTTTGGTTATGCTTACCAACGTAGGGCAAAACACCTCGATCTCGCGGATCAATGCAAAACTTGAATCGTTTCCGTCATGGAATGCTTTATCTATCGAAAAACGTCACGGACTGCTGATCTCTTTGGCGCAAGATGTCTGGAAGACGACTCCTCTTGATGTTTCTTGATAAAGATGAATGGATTGAAATTAGGCGTTATTACTACGCGCACACAGACTCCTAATGAACCAAATCTCAGACATATGTTATCTCCATGAACCTACCTCAGGGACTGCTTCGGCAGTCCCTTTTTCATTGGAGATCTCTATGGCTCATTTGATTGATTCTATGGCCTACACCGGCCAAACCCCTTGGCATGGCCTCGGCAATGTCTTACCCCCACAGCAATCCCTCGATGTCTGGCTGCAAGCAGCCGGGATGGACTGGACCATCGAGCAAAGCGATGTGCTGTATCAGGGATCGCCTGACAATCCCATCCTGCACACCTACCCCGACAGCAAAGTCCTCTACCGCTCCGATACCCTGGCACCGCTATCGGTGGTCTCACAGCGCTACAACGTGGTGCAGCCTCATGAGGTACTGCACTTCTATCAAGATTTGGTGGAAGCCGGTGGTTTCGAGCTGGAGACAGCAGGCTCACTCAAAGGTGGTCGCAAACTCTGGGCCCTGGCCAAGACCGGTCAGGACCTGATGCTCACAGGCGGTGATCTGGTGAAGTCTTATCTGCTGCTGGCGACCAGTTGTGATGGCACGCTCTGCACCACGGCGCAATTCACCTCGGTGCGGGTAGTCTGCAACAACACCCTGCAGGTAGCAGTAGGTAACCAGTCCGCCGCCATCAAGGTGCCCCACTCAACCCAGTTCGACGCAAGTGCCGTGAAACAGGCGCTGGGACTGGGGATAAGCCAGTGGGACCATTTCGGTCAGCATGCTAAAGCGCTCAGCCAACGCCCTGTGGCACCTCAAGAGGCACTGCGCTTTTTCAGTGATCTGCTGGCACAGCCTGTGGATGAAGAGAATATTGTGCTCACTCGGCCTGTGCAGCGTTTGCATGAGCTCTATCAAGGGGCAGGGATGGGGGCCGAGCTGGCCAGCTCGCATAACACCGCGTGGGGATTGGTTAATGCGGTGACCGAGTATGTCGATCATCATCGCCGTACCCGCAGCCAGGATCATCGGCTGGACTCCGCCTGGTTTGGCCAAGGGGCACAACTCAAATCCCGTGCCCTGGCGCAAGCCATCACTCTGCTGCAGTAGGGGAGACCAACATGTCTTCATTGCACTATGGCGACCACCTTATCTCCCCGCGCATCGGGTATGAGCATCACGGGATCTACGTCGGTGACGATTGGGTGATCCACTACCAAGGCCCGTTTTCTGGTCATGACTCGTGTCAGGTTGTCATGTCTACGTTAGGGGCGTTTTGCCAAGAGAAGGACTTTATTATCAGGAGCCATCCTCAGCGACTGACCCCGGACCAGAGTGTCAATCGAGCGCACAGCCGTCTGGGCGAGCGCAGTTATAACCTGCTGTTCAACAACTGTGAGCACTTCGTGATGTGGTGTATCAAAGACCAGCACCACTCAGCCCAGGTCACGGAGGCCGCAGCCACGTTACTGGCGGCTCAAGTCACGCGATCTTCACTGGGGCACCTGACCTCAGTGGCTACCGCAGGGGTAACAGGTGCCTCTCTGAGCTCATCCGTAGCTGGTGGTGCCACCACGGCGGCACTGACATCCTTGGTAGGGGTGTCCACAGCGCCAGCGTGGGCACCGTTGGCTGTCGGGGCTGCTGCAGCCTACGGCGCACACAAGCTGTGGAACTGGTTAACGGATTAGACGGCTCATCAGGGCAGTCATGGTATCGGTGACCCACTGACGATCATCGTCGGTGAGTTGCTCGAGTTGGTGAGCTAATCTGACGGCTTGCTCAAGGGGCCGCGAACTGGTTTCACGGAGCAAGTCCGTCAGCTCACATCCAAATATCTGTGCCAACTCAGCCAGTCGCACGATAGTCGGAACCACAATACCCCGCTCCATGCGAGATACCGCTTCCATCCCAATCTGCAGTCGTTCCGCGACTTCCTCTTGGGTCATTCCCCGCTGTTGACGTTGATAAGCGATGGCTCTGCCCACTGCTTTGGCTAACGCGTCCTGATTGATACCCATCACACCTCCAAATCCAACTTTTAAAGTTGGCAGTTGGACTTGTTGACATGAAGGACTCAAAAGGGTGAGGATCGCCTTTTGTGGTTGATTTTGGTTGGATGTGGACCGAATGGATCGAATTACATCAATACAATTTACAAGGAAACAAACATGAAAAAATCCATGGTATTGCTAGCGATGCTGGCCACCGCCCAGGTTCAGGCTCTGGATGGCTCACAGACATCTGGCGAAGAGGGTGTGTGGCGGCGACAAGCTAATTACCCGCTTGCGGGATACAACTACACAGTAGCGTTGCCAGGCTCGGGGGAAGAGCGGGTCGATTTTACTATCGCCTGCCACCCGACTCAGCCTGTCGCGCTGGATGCCAACCTCGGTTACTCACACATGGGGGACTTTGGCTATAGCGGCGTAGGGCTGGTGATTGATGGCAAGCGTTTTGAGAACATCAGACAGCTAGGGGAAGATTTCCCGGCATTCTGGGAAGCACTGCGCCACGCCAAACAGGTGGAGATGCTGACCAAAGACCAGCAAATTCCCTTGCCGATCGAGGGGCTCACCTCCGTGCTGCCTGCCGTCGATTCACCCGAATATATCTGTAAGGCACGGCCTAAACCGGAATCAATACCTGATGCCCCTAAGCAAACAGGATGGAAGCAATTTGGTAACGCTACTGAGGGATACAGCTATGGTGTCTATGACCGGGCGGATTCATTCACCATTCGGTGTCATCCTAAGAAACCCGCCACCATCAATGTGGACATCATGAGTGTCGGAAAATACGGCTCTCAGGACTATCAAAGTGATTTCGTTTTTGAAGTGGATGGCAAGATCTTCATTGGCCACCAGGTTCTTCAAGACCAGAAAAGTTTTGAGGAACTCTGGACCGCACTGAGAAATGCGAAAGAACTAGGCGTATATCAACGCGAAAAAGGCAGCCGCAAATTTTCGTTCCCAACAGCGAACATTGCAAACACGCTACCGGCGCTGGGCTCGCCTGGTTTTCCTTGCCAATCACAAGAGACCTATGACGCCGCCGTCCTCGACGAAGACCTAGCTAACATCGAACCGCTGAAGGAGGGCGATGTACAGTTGAGAAAACGCGGCAATCCCTATTACGGCAAGACGACCTGGAACAAGTACCTGCTCGATATCACCAGCCGCAGCAACCGGATGGTGATCACCGATCTCAAGATCAACCGGGGTAGTTGCAAGATCGATCCTAAAGCCAAGCTGCCATTTCGAATGGGCTTTGGCGGCAAAGTGACGCTCTCTCTGCTGCCGGAGGACTGTAACCCCCTTGAGGTCACTGTGACCACCCTGGGTGGCGAGCAGACGCTGTCGTTTGACCAATAACCCAACCCAGGGAGGCAACAGCCTCCCTGTTATTTTTAAAAGGTAATCACAATGAACCGACTTATCGCGCTGCTGGTGGCTCTTGCCACCAGTGGTGTCGGGGCAGAGGAAAATGGCTGGTCTCGCAGTTGGGGGCCGGGTACGCAGGCGAATTACAATGTCACCCTCGCAGGCTCCGCCCTGCTCACTATTATCTGCCGGGATGATGCGCCGCTCACCATGCTGGCGACGATGAACGGTCGTGATTATGGCAGCGACAGCAAACGTCAGTTTGCCTTACTGGTGGACGGACAACGCTATGACGCCCCTTACCGGCAAGGTGACTTCCCCACGCTCTGGGAAGCACTTCGCAACGCAACTTCGGTGGCGCTATTGCTGCCGTCAAATCCCCCCATCGATTTGCCCACCAGCCACCTTGCAGAGGTACTGCCAGCCATTGGCTCGCCAGATAACAACTGTATTGCGCCTGGGTCATCACAGGACTTTGGCACACCGTGACGATGGCTTACACCCACCATTTCAACCACACCCAGAGGGAGGCTAATGCCTCCCTCGTTTTATTGGATATATGACAAGGAACGCTTATGACTATTCCCTTTTTCCGGGATGGCTTTGCCCTGCCCGTTGCCCAAGCGCTGCTCACGTTACTCAATCAGGAGGTTGCCAATATCGGCCTCAACCTCGAGCGTATGACCCAACTCACCTTCAACTTTCGCAGCCCCACCTACAGCCCCGATCAGGGAGGGGCTCACCCGGTCGAGATCCGCTTGATACGCGGCCTTGATGGCTGGCTGTTCGATTACGTCACCGACTTCAGCTATCAGGGACTGGGCCAGGATGCCGAGCTCTGCAAGGAGCTCGATTTCAACTTCCTGGATGACGAACACTATCTGCAAGGATGGGGGCCTATCCAGCGCTCAGAGGCCCATGAGTTATTCACCCTGTGGCAGACCAACTTTGTTGCCTACTGCCGGATGGCGTACTTCACAGTCACGGTCAGTGGGGATTAGGAGGTGTGTGATGACTAACGAACTGCCGCTTTCCCACACCTCGCGTCAGTGGCTGGGTCGAGTCGCCATCAGCGCCAAGCTAACCCCCACTCGCAGTGGTCAGCGTTGGCTGCTGCACCTGACTCCTGGTAGCCCACCAGCCCGCACAGTCACCTTACAAGTGCGCTGGTCTGGCGTGCAGTGGCAACTGCTCTCCCTCACCAATGCCGAGGACTGGCGGAGCATGAGCCAACCGAGGGATGAGATCTGTGTGGACCCCACTCGTCGCTGTTTCTGGCGCTGCCAAGCAGGACCGGTTTCTCTCACCGAGCAGCCTCGTGTACTGGGCAGCTTTCTGGCCGACTTGCAGCGTACCTGCATTCATCTCGGCTATCGCGTGGAGAGTGATCCCTTACCCCCAGAGGAGACACACGATGCCCAACCAACCGATCGCCGTTGAGCTTGAAGCGATTAATCGAGATGGCGAGACGCAGGTGGTGCGCGACAGTGGCCTGACAGTTCAAGGCTACAGCGTCTATCTGCGGGCGGTAGAGGCCAGTGACCTTGCTCTGGCAACCTGGGTAGCTGACTACGACACCATCGGCCCAGCTTACGAACTAGCCGAGCGCCTGAGCCTGGCGCTGGCTATACCGCTCACTGTGCTAGTCCCCGAATCGCTGACACCGGTACAGAGTGACCCCGCAGCCACGACAGGCCCCTCCACGGCCAACTGAAAACCCCTTTCGAGCGAACCAACAACCTATCTACCTTTGACCCCGCCATGCTTCATGCGTGCCGGGGTCTTTCTTTTTCAGGAGACCACCATGCGTTACCACAAACTCAAAGCCGGAGAATGCCCCGGCACTTATGTCGTCACCGAGCCGGTGACCGAGCAAGACCTGCTGCGTATTGCCAATCAGATTGCCCGTAAACGCCTGGCCAAAGGCACTGCCATTACCAGTACCACTGAGGCCGCCGAGCGGCTGCAAACCCTGCTGCAGGACCGGGAGCATGAAGTGTTT
>NZ_CDBO01000013.1 GCF_000819885.1 Aeromonas fluvialis | reverse complement strand
AATCATGGGTAATCAGGTACCCTTATGCCAAGCCCATCAACGTCAGTGACTTCGCTCTGACCCGAGTATGGTTTACCATTGACGCCTCGCAGCCAGCTGTCTGTAATTGCCATAGCTCACCCAATAAAATTTTGTACTAACAAAATACCATGTTTTGTACTTTGAGCTGTACTAATTGGACATTGAACATAGGCAGACAGACACAAACAGCAAAGAATTTATTGGGTGCTCAGATAAAGCTGAACACATCATTAAGTACCATATAATCAAAAGCTTAAGCGAAAAAACAAGAACACATGAGCACACCCAAGAACCAAACAACACAGCCAACATTCTATTTCCACGACTACGAGACCTTCGGCATCAGTCCGGCCAAGGACAGGCCCTCGCAGTTTGCCGGTATCCGTACCGATGCGGATTTCAACATCATTGGCGAGCCGCTGGTTATCTATTGCAAACCGCCGGCGGACTATCTGCCGGATCCCGAGGCGTGCCTCATTACCGGTATCACACCACAAAAGGCGATGAAGGATGGGCTGTGCGAAGCGGATTTCATTCGCCAGATCCACGAGCAGTTCGCCACCCCCAATACCTGTGTGCTGGGCTACAACAGCATCCGCTTCGATGACGAGGTGACCCGCTACACCCTCTATCGCAACTTCTATGACCCCTATGCCTACAGCTGGCAGAACGGCAACTCCCGCTGGGACATACTCGACATGCTGCGGGCCTGCTATGCCCTGCGGCCAGAGGGGATCGAGTGGGCGTTTGACGATGAGGGCAAGCCGAGTTTCCGGCTGGAGAAGCTGACGGTGGCCAACGGCGTGGCCCACGCCAACGCCCACGACGCGCTCTCGGACGTCCTGGCCACCATCGAGATGGCCAAGCTGGTGAAAAAGGCGCAACCCAAGCTGTTTGGTTACCTGTTTGACCTGCGTAACAAGAACAAGGTGAAGGCGCTGATTGATGTGGTGACCATGAAGCCGCTGGCGCACGTCTCCGGCATGTTCTCCCCCTGGCAGGGGTGCGTGAGCTGGGTCTCGCCGCTCGCCTGGCACCCCACCAACCAGAACGCGGTGATCATGGTCGATCTCACCCGTGACCCCACCCCGCTTATCGAGTTGTCGAGCGAGGAGATCCGCGAGCGCCTCTATACCAAGAAAGAAGATCTGGGGGATCTGGTGAGCATTCCGGTCAAGCTTGTACACATCAACAAGTGCCCGGTGCTGGCACCGGCCGCCACCCTGACGGCGGAGCGCGCCGACGAGCTCGGCATCAATAGGGAGCAGTGCCGCAAGAGCCTTGATCTGCTGCGCGCCCACCCCGAAGTACGGGAAAAACTGGTGGAGGTGTTCAATCAGGAGTTCGCCGGCAGCAATGACAGCGACCCCGATACCCAGCTCTACGCCGGATTCTTTGGCCACGGCGACAAGTCCACCATGGATCTGGTGCGTGCTACCCCGGCAGATCTGCTGGGTGAGCGGGAGTTCGCCTTTACCGACGCCCGGCTGCCGGAGATGCTGTTCCGCTACCGCGCCCGCAACTGGCCACACACCTTGAGCGAAGCGGAGCAGAAACGCTGGCGCCTGCACTGCAGCGACTACTTCAGCCGCCGTCTGCCGGACTATGTACCCCGTCTCGAGGCGCTGGCCGAGCAGAATCAGAGTAACGAACGGAACTTTGCCATCCTCAAGAGTCTCTATCGCTATCTGGAGGATTTATGAGTTGTGATTAGTTTCACAATAAATCTTTCCCGCCCATCCCTTTCTTCAGGTCATAATGGCGAAGGGGATTTTTCCAAAAACCTATATCTTGCAACATCCTGGACGGATGACTCCCAAGCAAGAGTTCTCTTTGGCCGAATGGAGGCCATTTGCTGATGTCTCGTCACCACGCACTGCTTGGATTACTGGCCCTGCTGCCACTGGCAGCCAACGCCGCCTACCGGTTCGATGTGCCGGACTATCTGGCTCGCCTGCCCGAGCGGACATATCGCATCGTCGAACAGAACTTCAACACGCTTTATCAGCAGACTGACTTCACCCCCCAGATCACCAACAGCTATTTCAACAGGTCCGAACTCTACAAGTTTGTCGGGGTGCCGCTGGCCATCAGCGCCCAATCCGGTTTTCAGCTGGAGGTATTTGGTCAGGTCTATAACCGCGCGTCCCAGGCTTATATGCACCTGAGCCAGGATATGTCTCTCTATCGGGTGATGCGGGTCGATCTGATGGGGAACCCCAATGATCAGCTGGCCATCGGTTTTGGTCTGGGCGTGCCCATCACCCCGTTGCTGACCCTCAAGGCGATCGCCTCCGACAACGACATCCCGGGCTATGGCTCAGCCAAATACGCCGTCGGTGTTGAATGGCGTTACTAAGCGCTGCGTGATAACCAGTGATAGAAAACAATGCAGGCTCCGTGATGGAGCCTGAATTGTGTGTGGCAGCAAAATGATCAGAAGTAGCGGATCACCCGGCCCTCGCCCCCTTGCAGGGTGACGGTGGTGCCGACAGCCTGCTCCAGCCAAAAGTCGCGTCCCCCTTCCGGCAGCAGAAACGCCTGTGGTTGCGCCTCCCAGTTGAACAGGCAGAGCAGCGAGTCCCCTTCGGGCAGATCCACTTCGCCGCAGGCAAAGTCCATCGACTCAAAACGCGCGGAGGGTGCCCGGGCCGCGCAGAGCTCCAGCAGCTTGCGCAGTTGCGCGGCCTGCTCAGCGTCGAGATCTTGCAGCCGATCCCCTGCCAGCATCATGCCGCCGCTTGCCACCAGCGCCGCCAGATGGAAGCGGTAATCCGCCTGGCTTGCCTGTTGGCTGGGTAGATCCCGCAGGCAGATGCAGTCGGGGTCGAGGGCCCAGAGCTTGTCGTTCTGCCAGGCGCGGCAGAAGGCCTCGCGGGCGATCTGGCGATAGCGGTGGCCGTTGCGCTCCACGTCATCGCTTACCCGCATCCCGTGCACCAAACCGAGGCTTGGCCAGATGGGGGCGTTGCAACCGAGCAGGAAACTGCCCTCCCCTGCACCACGCAGGATGGCCGCCATGCCGCGCCGATAGGCTTCAACCCGGGTGGCTGCCGGATCGTGGAAGCGCCCCCCGTGAATAGCACCCCAGAAGTTGGCATCTAGCTTGAAGTAGTGGATGCCCCACTGCTCGCGCAGGATACGAAACACCTGCTCAAGGTGCGCCTGCACCTCGGGGTGGGTTCCATCCAGCACATACCAGGGGGTGCAACGCCAGCCACCATAGGTCACCCGCTCAGAGGGGAGCGGCAGGCCATCATCCCCCTTCACGAACCAGTCGGGGTGATCCTGAAACACCTGCGAACCGGGTTCAGCGATAAAGGGGGCGACCCAGAGCGCCGGTTCGCAGCCAGCCTGTTTGATCTCGGCAGCCAGTGACGCCACCCCCTGCTCGAACTTGGCGGAGGGAGTGAGCCAGTCGCCCATCTTGGCCTGATAGCCGTCGTCGATCTGCACATAGCGCAAGGCCGGGAAGCGCTCGGCACGCACCTGCAGATTTTCGCGAATATCAGCGGCGCTCACCTCGGCGTAGTAGTGATACCAGGAGCACCAGCCGCTCGGGCGATCACTCACCTGGCCGATCAGCGATCCATGTTCGGCCTCGATCAGCCGTGCTAGTTCGGCCAGCAGATCTTCGCGCTCCGCCCCTTCAAGACAGATCAGCGCCTCGCTCTGCCAATGCCTGCCAGCCGCAAGCTCACGCCCTTCACAGTTCATCATGATCTGCAAGCGACCATCGGGGTAGAGACGAAACTCACCGCCAAAACGGTGGCAACTGGCAAAGGCGAGCAGCAGCCACCCCTTGCCATGCTCCACCAGCAGCAGATTGTGAATGGTGTGGTAGCCATTGTCATCGGTGATGCGATAGACGCTGGCATCGGGGCAACGGCCGACATGTTGCGGTGATTGCCAAGTGCCCATGGTCTGGGCCAGCATCTGGAATCCTTCGCCATAGATGGCGCTCTCCAGCGGCAGGCCAAGCTTGCCATCAAACAGCACCCAGCGGTCAATCGCAGCGGCAGCAGCACCGGTATTGTCGAGTCGCACCCGGCACAGGGGCCCTTCCCACTGACGGGTTTGCAGCAGGCGGGATGGCAATGCATTATCGTTCGCCAGCTGGCGAACGCGGGACAAGAGGGATGTCATGACTACTCCTTGTTGTTCGAAAAGGGTTCTATCAGACGATGTTCAAAAGATTGTTCAACAGATAATCTGCATACAAATCAGCTCCAAACGAACTGATTTCAGTTGTTATTGTTTTAATGCCGCGACCCGGCCTCTCTGGTAAACTGCATTTTTCTTCCCAGTCGATGAGGTTCACGTGATCGCGCAACGCGCCTTGCTGTACTTTCGTGACTTTATGGTCATCGTCGCCTGCCTGCTGGCAGGCAAAACCGTGGCAGCCATCCTGCCGTTTGCCTTCCCCGGCAGCATCATCGGTATGTTGCTGCTGTTCGTCCTGCTCTCGCTGCAACTGATCAAGCTGCACTGGGTCGAGCTGGGAGCAGGCCTGCTGCTGCGTCATATGGGCGTGCTGTTCGTGCCGGTAGCGGTCGGGCTGGTGGCCTGGCTTGAGCCCCTGCGCCAATCCATCGGCGTCATCATGCTCTGTATCGTGCTCGGGATCGTGCTGATCCTCGCCATCGTCGGTCGGCTCTACCAGAGGATGAACCAATGATCTTCTGGCTAGCCATTCCCCTCACGCTCGCGCTCTATTTCGCTACCCGCGCCCTCTATCGCCGACTGCCCTGGCCCATCATCAATCCGGTGCTGGTGCCGACCTCGGTGATCATCGGCCTGCTGCTCTGGTTTGATCTGCCCCTTGAGCAGTACGAGCACGGCAGCAGCCCCATTACCATGCTGCTGGAACCCGCCGTGGTGGCACTGGCGCTGCCGCTCTATCAGCAGGCGCGCCAGATTCAGGCCAAGCTCAAGCCCATCCTAATCTGTACCCTCACCTCCGTCTTGATCTCGGTGTGCACAACCCTGCTGATCGGTCACTTTATGGGCACAGATCCGGCACTGCTCGCCTCCCTTGCCACCAAATCCATCACTACCCCGCTCGCCATGAGCGTCAGCCAGTCCATCGGTGGCATTCCCGCCATCGCCGCAGCCGTGGTGGTGGTGGTGGGGATTGTCGGCGCACTGATCGGATACCCACTGCTCAAATTGCTCAACGTGACTGACCCGGAAGCACAAGGGCTCGCTATGGGGGCCTGTGCCCACGCCATCGGCACTGCCGCCTCAGCTGAACAGGGGATCACCCAGGGGGCTTTTTCATCCCTTGCCATGGTGGTGTGCGGGATCCTCACCGCTGCCGTCGTCCCGCTGCTGTTTGCCATCTATCACTGGCTGATCTGATCGTACTGTTGACCACAGATTGACCACCCCGAGGGGCCTGCCAGCCTCTCGGGATGCGACCTGCTGCACAATTTGCACAAGACAAACGTTTCCATTACCATCCCCCTCCGTTTGCCCGTCAGGGCGTGAGCCTGCTCACACATTTACCCGAGCTAGCTCCCTACAATGGCCCCCCAATTGGCCTTTGAGGACACACTATGCATCCCCGTTTTGCCAAGGCATTCGATACCCTCTCTGCCCCGCTCAAAGCAGCCGTGCAGCCCATGCTGGATAGTGCCGACTTCAACGCCCGCTTCACGCCGGAGCAAGTCGCCACCCTGAAAGCCGCCACTGGTCTCGATGATCGCGCCCTGCGCCTCGCCCTGTTACCGCTGGCTGCCGCCTGCTCGGTGGCGCCCATCTCGAAATTTTATGTCGGTGCCATCGCCTGTGGGCTGAGCGGTACCTGGTACTTAGGCGCCAACATGGAGTTTGCGGGACAAGGTCTGTTCCACTCGGTTCACGCCGAGCAGTCCGCCATCTCCAACGCCTGGTTGGGTGGCGAGACCGGGATCTCTGAAATCACCGTCAACTACACCCCCTGCGGCCACTGCCGTCAGTTTATGAACGAGCTGAGCACCGCCAAGATCCTGAAAGTCTCTCTGCCCGATGACCTGAGCGCCCTGCAATCCTTCCTGCCCCACTCATTCGGCCCGGCGGATCTCGACATCACAGATGCGCTGATGAGCCCGCAGGATCACGCCGAGCTTGAGCTTGAAAGCGAAGACCCCCTGTGGCAAGCCGCGCTGGCTGCCGCCCGTCAAAGCTATGCCCCCTACAGCCAGGGCTATGCCGCAGTGGCGCTGCAATTTGCCGATGGCCGCATCTTCTCTGGCCGTTACGCCGAGAACGCCGCCTTCAATCCCAGCCTGCCGCCGATGCAGATGGCCTGCGCCCATGCGGTGCTTAACGGCGAAGATCTCGCCACTATCCGCCGCGCTGTGTTGCTGGAGAACAAAAACGGCCAGATCAGCCAGCGTGATTCCGCCCAGTCCACCCTCAAGGCGCTGGGCTCGGTCAAGCTGGAGTATCAGGCGGTCTGACCCGGCTTTGCTTCGATAAACGAAAGCCCCCGCACCTTGGTGCGGGGGCTTTTTTGCTGGGCCATTTTACCGGGTGCGGCACTTGATCTTCATAGTTTGGCTGGGTTGATCACCCCGTCTGACCGGTTGCTGATCAGACCGGTTTCAGCCGCGCAGTGAAGTGGCGCAGCAGCGGCGGCTCGTAGTCAAAGGTGAGCCCGCGAATGTCGCTGGCCCGCGCTTTCACCGCGATCAGGCAGTCGGCCACATAGTCCATATGATCCCGGGTGTAAACCCGGCGCGGAATGGTGAGACGCAGCAACTCAAAATCCGCCGCCTCCTGCTTGCCGGTAGCGGGATCGCGCCCCAGCAGTAGGGAGCCAATCTCCACCCCGCGCACGCCCCCTTCCAGATAGAGCTCGCAGGCGAGCGCATGGGCCGGGAACTGCTCGGCCGGAATATGGGGCAGCAGCTTCTTGGCATCCACAAACACTGCATGGCCGCCGGTGGGGGTCTGGATGGGGATGCCCGCCTCAGCCAGCCGCTCGCCGAGATAAGCCACCTGACTGATACGATAGGTGAGATACTCCTCATCCATCCCCTCCCGCAGGCCGATGGCGAGCGCCGCCATGTCCCGCCCGGCAAGGCCGCCATAGGTGACGAATCCCTCCATCGCCACGCAGCGCACCTGCACGGCGCGGAACAGGTCGAGATCTTCCTTGAAGCAGCAGAGCCCGCCGATATTGACCAACCCGTCCTTTTTGGCCGACATGGTGAAGATGTCCCCCAGCGCAAACATCTGGCGCACTATCTCCATGATGCTGCACTTGGCATAGGCTGGATCCCGCTCCTTGATAAACCAGGCGTTCTCGGCGAAACGGGCGGCGTCGATCACCACCGGAATATGGTGACGACGGGCCAGCTCGGAGACCGCCTCCATATTGGCCATGGAGACCGGCTGGCCACCGGCGCTGTTGCAGGTCACCGTGATGATGACACCAGCCACGTTGTCGGCCCCCAGGGTCTCGATGGTGTCGGTCAGGCGACCGAGATCAAAATCCCCCTTCCAGGCATAAGGGGCCGTGGTGTCGAGGGCCTTCGGGGTGAGTAGGTTGATGGCCCGCGCCCCGGCCAACTCCACGTGGGCCTTGGTGGTATCGAAGTGGTAGTTGGAGATAAACACCGGCGCCTTGCCCTTGCAGCGCTTGACCAGCTCGGGGAAGAGGATCTGCTCGGCCCCGCGCCCCTGGTGGGTGGGCATCACATGCTGGTAACCAAAAATGTCGCGCACCGTGCGCTCCAGCTCGACGAAGTTGCGGCTGCCCGCATAGGCCTCATCCCCCATCATGATGCCGGCCCACTGGCGGTCGGACATGGCACCGGTACCGCTGTCAGTCAGCAGATCGATATAGACATCCTCGGCCAGCAGCAGGAAGGGATTCCAGCCTGCGGCCTCGAGGGCGGCGCGGCGCTCGGCGCCAGTGGTCTGTTTGATGGGCTCGACCATCTTGATACGAAACGGCTCGGGTATACGACGCATAAAAGACTCCTCACCGGCGCGGGGCCAGTGTGTTTGAAATAGCGATTGGCAAAGAGGCCGGGGCGATCAGGGTCGTCCGGCTGACAAATTCAAACGGCGGGTGCCACCAATCAGCGGTGAGGAAAGTCGAAGGTGAGAATGGGATCCCGGGTATACCAGTGGGCGAGCAGGCAAGCTGCCCGGGGCGTAGCTGTCATGATTGGCATCACTCCCCTCCATATCGGTTGTAGACAGTCGGTGGCCAACAAGATCCATTGATGGATGCTGCCAACGGGCAGCCTCGCCACGTTAACGGCTGGTTAATTTGCAAACAAGGGGTGCACCGACGGGCTGTGCGCCCGCTCACAAAGTGCGCATCTGCGCGGCAAGCCGGCAGTGAAGTTGATCCGCCCGCTCCCCCGGTTCGTTATTCTCCCTACCCACACGCCACATCCCCCCTTAGCCAAGGCCGGAAGCCATCATGCATCGCAAACTTCATCTGCCCGAGAAGGTCTGCCCCAACTGCCAGCGCCCCTTCAGCTGGCGGCGCAAGTGGGCACGCAGCTGGGAGGCCGTTCGCTACTGCAGCGAGCGCTGTCGTCACGCACGTCACAGCAGTTGCCAACATAACGGGGAGCCAGTGTGATGGAGCTGCGTCTTGTGCTTGGCGATCAGCTGAATGCCGCTCACAGCTGGTTTCGCACCCCGGATCCGGCGATCTGCTATCTGATGGCAGAGCTACGTCAGGAGACCGACTACTGCCACCACCATCGTCAGAAGGTGCTGGCCTTCTTTGCCGCCATGCGCGCCTTCGCGGCAGCCCTCACTCAAGCGGGCCACCGCGTCTGTTACCTGACCCTTGATGAGAGCGCCCGCTGGCCCGATTTGCCCGGCTTGCTGGAGGCTCAACTCGAAGTACATCAGGCCGACAGCGTTGCCTGGCAGAGCCCGGACGAGTGGCGCCTCGCCAGCCAGTTGAAAAGCTGGGCGGCGGACCTTGCCATCCCTGCTACCGAGGTGGAGAGCGAACATTTTCTCACCCCCCGCGATGGCTGGCAGCGCTACCCCCACAGCCGGATGGAGTTCTTCTACCGCGCCCTGCGCAAGCAATACAGGGTGCTGCTCGATGAGCGCGGCCACCCCCTTGGCGGGCGCTGGAATTTTGATGACGAGAACCGCGCCAAGCTGCCGGAGCGTCAGCCGATCCCGGAACCCCTCACCTTTGCCAACGAGGTGAGCGATATTGATGCCATGCTGACCCGCCACGGGGTCAGCACCATCGGCGAGGCAGATGCCAGCAGACTGCCGTGGCCTATCACCCGGCGCCAGAGTCGCGATCTGCTAGCCCATTTTCTCACCCACTGCCTGCCTCACTTTGGCCGCTATCAGGATGCCCTGAGCGAGCGGGGCTGGAGCCTGTTTCACAGCCGTTTGTCGTTTTCCCTCAACAGCAAGATGCTTCATCCGCTTGAGGTGATTCGGGCCGCCGAATCCCACTGGCAGGCCAATCAGGGCACCATCACGTTGGCGCAGGTGGAGGGCTTTATTCGCCAGATCCTCGGCTGGCGCGAGTTTGTCCGCGCCCTCTACTGGGAAAAGATGCCCGAATACAAGAGCACCAATTTTCTCGGGGCCCACCGGCCGCTGCCCGACTTTTTCTGGAGTGGCGACACAAAAATGGCCTGCGTGCGCCACGCCATTGGCCAGTCTCTTGCGCACGGTTACGCCCACCATATCCAGCGGCTGATGGTGACCGGCAACTTTGCCCTGCTGGCAGGGCTCGAGCCTGACGAGGTGGATCAGTGGTATCTCGGCATCTATGTGGATGCCATCGAGTGGGTGGAGCTGCCCAACACCCGCGGCATGAGCCAGTTTGCCGATGGCGGCCTGATGGGCAGCAAGCCCTACGCCAGCAGCGGCGCTTATCTCGAGCGGATGGGCCACTACTGCAAGGGGTGCCACTATCAGGTCAAAGCCCGCCACGGCGACGGAAGTTGCCCCTTCAACAGCCTCTACTGGCACTTTCTCTGGCGAAATCGGGACAAACTGGGCGGCAATCCCCGCCTCGCCCTCCCCTATGCCAACTGGGATGGCCAAGCCGCAGCGCAGCAGCAGGCCATTCTGGCGACAGCAGAGCACTATCTTATCCATCTTGAACAGCTGTAAGTGGGCCATTCCTCCTGACACATGCCCTCTGACAACAGCGCAGCGATTTACGCTGGCAATCAGGCGCGTCATCGCACCAAACACCAGCCTGTGACCGGCAAGCAGACGGAGATCCCAATCCTGCGCAGAGCGGTTGAATATCATATGGCGGCTGATTATGGTGGTGGCCACATCAGGAGATCAGTCAAGGAAAGACGATATGGATATAGTGGTTCTCGGTGGCGGCGTGATAGGGGTAACCAGCGCCTGGTATCTGGCCAAAGCAGGTCACAAGGTGACCCTGCTGGAGCGACAAGGTGGCGTCGCCCTTGAAACCAGCCATGCCAACGCCGGGCAGATATCACCCGGTTATGCGGCCCCCTGGGCGGCCCCCGGCATCCCGCTCAAGGCCGCCAAGTGGATGCTGCAAAAGCATGCCCCCTTCACCGTGCGCCCCACCGCCGACCCTTTCCAGCTTCGCTGGATGCTCAGAATGCTCGCCAACTGCACCCCGACCGCCTATGCCACCAACAAGGGGCGCATGGTGCGTCTGGCCGAATACAGCCGCGACTGCATGAAACTGCTGCGCGACGAGCTCAACATCGATTACGAAGGACGCCAGCTCGGCACCCTGCAGCTGTTTCGCAGCCAATCCCAGCTCGATGCCAGCCAGCGCGATATCGAGGTGCTGGAGGAGTATGGCGTCCCCTACCAGTCGCTGGATGCCAGCGGCTGCGAAGCGGCCGAGCCTGCGCTGGCGCGGGTGCGCGGTAAAATTGTCGGCGGCCTGCGCCTGCCCGGCGACGAGACCGGCGACTGCTTCCGCTTCACCAAGGCCCTGGCCCTTGAAGCCGAGAAGCTCGGGGTCAAGTTCGTCTTCAACTGCGACATCGACGAGATTGAGCAAGCCCGCGGCCGCGCCGTGGCGGTGCGGGCGGGCGAGCAGCGCTATCGCGCCGATGCCATCGTCTGTGCGCTCGGCAGCTATGCCACCGGTTTTCTGCGGCCGCTGCTGCGCCCGCTCGGGCTGGAGCTGCCGGTCTATCCGGTCAAGGGCTACTCCCTCACCCTGCCGATGATCAACGCCGACGCCGCACCGCGCAGTACCGTGCTCGACGAGACCTACAAGGTGGCCATCACCCGTTTTGACGAGCGGATCCGGGTCGGCGGCATGGCGGAGCTGTCGGGCTACAACCTCGCCCTCAACCCCAGACGCCACGACACCCTGGCGATGGTGGTCGGCGATCTCTTCCCCGCAGGGGGCGATATCAGCAAGGCCGAGTTCTGGACCGGCCTGCGTCCCATGACGCCGGACGGTACCCCGCTGGTGGGGCCAAGCCCCATTCCCGGTCTCTGGCTCAATACCGGCCACGGCACCCTGGGCTGGACCATGGCGGCCGGTTCGGGTCAGCTGTTGTGCGATCTGATCAGCGGCAGCGAACCCGCCATCAGCGATGAGGGGCTGACCCTCGCCCGTTACGGATAAATGCGAGACGAGTGACGCCACCCGCTTTATTGACAGGCCACCGCCACAACCGGTGGCCTTTTCGTCTGATGTTGACCTTCTCCCTGCCCGCCAGCCCTAGCGGCGCACTGGCTGCCGGTTAATGCAGCAAACGGCACAGAATATTGCGCAATTCGACTTGCGCCCGCCGTCACAATCCGTAATGTGGATAAACGCATTTTTCGCAGTGCATATTTTTTAAATGACCTGTAAACCGCTTGTAAACAGGCGTCGCCAGACAAGGGGTTACCGGTGTCACCGCGAGTTTCTTTAGCAGCAATCCAGGGTAGGACAATATGAAAAAAGTAGGTTTGGTCGGTTGGCGTGGCATGGTGGGATCGGTTCTGATGAGCCGGATGCAGGAAGAGCAGGATTTCGCCCATATTCAACCCACATTCTTCACCACCTCCCAGGCCGGTGAGGCCGCGCCCAATTTCGGCGTCGATGCCGGTACTCTGCAAGACGCCTTCGATATAAACGCGCTGGCCAAGCAGGATATCATCATCACCGCCCAAGGCGGCGACTACACCAAGGATGTCTATCCGCGCCTGAAAGCCGCTGGCTGGCAGGGTTACTGGATTGACGCCGCCTCCTCCCTGCGGATGGAGAAAGAGGCCGTCATCATTCTGGATCCGGTCAACGGCGATGTCATCGAACAGGCCCTGAACGATGGCATCAAGACCTTCGT
The DNA here is from genome assembly GCF_000819885.1 of Aeromonas fluvialis. Classification (GTDB taxonomy): domain Bacteria; phylum Pseudomonadota; class Gammaproteobacteria; order Enterobacterales; family Aeromonadaceae; genus Aeromonas; species Aeromonas fluvialis. The sequence continues at coordinate 91,378 of NZ_CDBO01000013.1, read as the reverse complement.
CGGTGGCAACTGCACCGTCAGCCTGATGCTGCTGGCCCTCGGTGGCCTGTTCAAGGCCGATCTGGTGGAGTGGGTCAGCGTGGCCACCTATCAGGCCGCCTCCGGTGGCGGCGCCCGCCATATGCGTGAGCTGGTGACCCAGATGGGCATGCTGCGTGACGAAGTGGCAGTCGAGCTGGCAGATCCCGCCTCCGCCATCCTCGACATCGAGCGCAAGATCACCGAGAAGACCCGCTCCGGCACCCTGCCGGTGGACAACTTCGGCGTGCCGCTGGCCGGTGGCCTTATCCCCTGGATCGACACCAAGCTCGACAACGGCCAGAGCCGCGAAGAGTGGAAGGGTCAGGCCGAGACCAACAAGATTTTGGGTATCGAGAATGCCGTCATTCCGGTGGATGGTCTCTGCGTGCGGATCGGCGCCCTGCGCTGCCACAGCCAGGCCTTCACTATCAAGCTGAAAAAAGATGTGCCGCTGGCGGAGATCGAATCCCTGCTGGCTGCCCACAACGACTGGGTGAAGGTGATCCCCAACGATCGCGACATCACCGCCCGCGAGCTGACCCCAGCTGCCGTCACCGGCACCCTCAGCATTCCGGTAGGTCGCCTACGCAAGCTCAACATGGGCCCTGAGTATCTGGCCGCCTTTACCGTGGGTGATCAGCTGCTGTGGGGCGCCGCCGAGCCCCTGCGCCGCATGCTGCGGATCCTGCTGGCGCGCTAATTCGCCAGAGAAGCAGAAACAACAAGGGCGGGGAGTCACACTTCCCGCCCTTGTTGTCTATTTGCATGCTCCGTGTCGCGGGTGGAGGCAGGCCCGCAGAAAGCGTTTCGCTATGACATCGTATTACGTTGAAGCGCTCCCCTGGGAGTGAGGCGGCGGTGACTACTCCCCGCCGCTTGTGCCTTGTACTCCAGCTTCATGATGAAACCATGCCAGCCAGCATCACCAATGGCGCGGGCCAGTTTGTGGTTTTTCATCATGTTCGCTGATTTCAATGTCTCCACGATGATCGCTTGGCTATCGTCAACCATCGTGCGGGAGAGTTTGTGCTGAAAATCGGCGCGGGCATTGGCTACCCGTTCGTGCAGGGCGGCCAGTTGCCGCCATGCTTTGCCACGGTTGGCACTGCCCTTTTTCTTGCGCGACAGTGCCTTTTGCTTTCGCCGCAGATTGCGACTGGCGTTGATAAGGTGGCGTGGGTTGGCAATCTTTATATCGCTATCTATGACTGATCCACATTCATAAACACCTGAAATAAAACCCAAAATTGTAACAATACGTGTTGGGAACAGCGCCCAGAAGACACCATATTAGCTCCCCTTATATCCCAGCCCGATTGGGCGAGGGTTTACGGGGCATTTGCTAACCACTCACGGCTCAGCGCATCCCGTCGCAACAGCCCTTCCCACGGCTCCAGTGTGCTTTGGTAGGTCTTCGCCGCGTGGTAATGAGCCATGGCATGCAGACGGGCATGATGGCCAAGTCGCTTGACCACATCGGGCATGACATTGAGGCTGGCCAGCACCCGCGCCAGATCGCCGGGATCGTTTGGCTGATATTTGCGGCAATTCAGCTCATCGGTAAGGTGCCTATCCCACCAGGCGCCATCGGCCGGGATCACCACGCATAATCCCGCCGCCATGGCCTCCAGAATGGAGAGGCCAAAGGGTTCCTGATGACTGGTGGAGACAAAAATGCCGCATTGAGATCGGATCGCGTCAAGGTTTTGCGGGTTGGCATACCAGTGCGTGTCTGGCAGCTGTGGCTGGGGCTGGCTACAGGGCTGCAGCGTGCCCTTGGGTTGCAGATAGCAGACCATTAGCTCGGGGCGAACGTCAGCAATCCGTTGATGGGCGGCCAGCATGGTCTCCAGCCCCTTCCAGCGCAGCAAGGAGGCCGCCCACAAAATGCGGGGCCCCCCCTGGGTCGCAGTAGGCCAATTCCGCTCGCTCAAGCCGTTGATAAATGGCTGCCAGTGTGACGGGAACTCGGTCTTGCCAAGCCGGGCAAGCAACGCCGCCAATGAGCTGCGCGTCGATTCGAGATAAAATACAAAACTCGCCCGTTGCAGGGCTCGGGCTGAGAGCCCGGAGCACCCCACAGGGCCATGGATCAGCTGAACCACCCGACACCGCAACCAGCGGGCCGCCCAGTAACAGCAGAGATCCACCCCCGGCCCGGACGCCGCCACCAGACACTTCACCTCCCCAAGACGCCACACCAACCAGAGGATGAGCAGGGTCTGCCACCCCTGTTTGAGCAGATAGCCGATACCGGACTCCCGCCCTTTCAATATCCGGGGCAGCCAAAGGGGGTGATGCTGACAACGGGGCCAGGAGTCGGGATCCTGGGTCAACACATGGCATGTGAGCTCGGGCATCCGCTTGGCCAACTCATCAAGCAGCACTTCGGTTGCAACCTTGGAGCCCCCGCGAAACGGGATGGGATCCACGACGATGACCTTTCCGAACACCGGCTCAGTTTGCATGCTCATTTTGCTGCTCCCTTACTCTGGCACCTTGCGGCGACCCAACCCCGCTTGCACTTTTTGCACCATTTTCATCAGCCCACTCGCCAGCCTATTGCGCCCTCTGGCAAGGAGTCGCTGTCCCGCCCAATGAATGAGTGTGAGGTAGGGAGTGGGGGCCGTGGCGTGCCAACGACCAGCCCGCGCGGCGTCCCACACCGCCGTGACCCCGTCAACGTAGCGCGCCACCGTGAACAACTGTGCGGCACGCAACTGAGCTGCCCGCCCCATCGCACATCGGCGCTGCGGATTGCTCAATTGCCGCCAGTGATCAGCCATCTCGGCCCAATCCCCCGGGGCTGCCAGCAAGCCGGTCACCCCCTCCTCCACCACTTCGGGGATACCGCCCACCCGATAGGCACTGACCGGGAGCCCCAACATGCCCGCCTCCGCCAACGTCAGACCAAACACCTCCTCACGGGCTCCGGAGACCAGCAGATCCACCCCGCCCCGCAAGATAGCCGCGCTATCTGGCCGCTCGCCCAAAAAGTGGACCCGCTCGGCCACCCCGAGCTCGACAGCCAATGCCATCAGTGCCTCCCGCTCCGGGCCGCTGCCAATGATCAGCAACTGAGCCTCCTCCCCCGATGCCATCAGGGCAGCCAGCGAGCGGATCAATAGATCAATCCCCTTGCGTTTGATCAATGAGCCGACGGTGGCGATGATCATATCCCCCGGTGGCAAGCCCAGCATGCCGACGACCGGCCAGTGAGCACCGGAATTGAGGCGAGCGGCATCCACCCCGTTGGGTACCCGGATCAACCGATCGGCCGCGCCGCCATCCTGGCGCCAACCGGTCAACACCGGCTCGCTCACCCCAATCAGCACGTTGGCCTGATGAACCCGCAGGCTGAATCTGTCTCTGGGCTGGTAACGGGCATGGAGGTGGCACACCAGCGGTACCTGCAACGCCCGACAGACCCCCGCCAGCCACTGACAAGGGGCCGCGCTATTGGCGTGCACCAGCCCAATCTGCCGTTCGGTGATGAGCTCTCTGGCTCGACGGGAGAGGCGCCGATGGGCCGCAAGATCAAAACGGGGTGCCTGCCATCCCAGCAGCAAGCTGAACGGCTCGACCATGGTTTCTACCCCGAGGGTGGCCGCCTCTGCTGCCAGCGTCGGGCTATTGCACCAGAGCAGCGGCGTAAACCGGCTGCGATCGAGGTGGGCCAGCAGATCCAGCAGGCAGCGTTCGCTGCCGCGGATCCAGTCTTCACCGTAGTGAACCAGCAAAACAGGGGTTGCGTTCATCCTCTTGCTCCCTTTGGTGGCACTGCCGGCAACCGGGTTGCCGCCGGGTGGTCATCAGCGGCGGGCGCCAACTGGGCACCAGCCTGTTGTACATACTTGATGGCGGCGACGGCCAGCGCCAGTTCCAGATAGATGGGCCAGGTAAACCCCTGGGTCAGGAAGGATCCCGAAATCACAAACCCCACCATGCTGGCCATCACCCCCTGCATCGCCGTGATCACTGCAGGAGGCATGCCAGTTAGCTGGCAACGCCAGCCACTGCGCAGGGTCACCGTGACCATGCCGATAAACAGCGCCAGACCGACGAATCCGGTTTCAGCCAACACCCCGAACCAGGTTGAATGCACCGCGTGATTGAGGCCATCCCAATGGGGGCTGTAGAAGAAGTAGTTGTAATAGAAATTGGACAAGCCCACCCCCACCAGCGGATGGCCCAACGCCATGCCCCAGGCCGCTTGCCAGGCGTAGATCCGCCCCATGGCCGAGGCATCGACCCCGCTCTCGGCCGCACCGCCAGAGGCCCGGTCACTGATCCCGGCGGCCACAAACAAGACGCCCAGGGCCAGTGTCCCCACCATTATCAGCAAGGCTTTGGACTGCACCCGCTGCCAGGCAAACAGGCCGCTGACCGCACAGATCCCAAGCAACCCGCCCCGGCTCTGGGTGGCAATAATGGCGGCGGCGGTCAGTGCAAAGCCGAGCCCGCCCAGCAAGCGGCCTCCCACACCATTGCCCTGATTGAGCAGCAAGCTTAGCGAAAAGCCAGCTGGAAAGAGCAGCACCAGCGCCAGATCGTTGGGGTCCCCCAGCACCGAGCCCAGCTCACGCCCTATGGTCACCCGGGTGCCCTCCACCAGCCCAATTCCGCTCGCCTTGTTGTAGAGGGCCACCAGCGCCACCAGACAGCCCGCCACCACGAAGGTGCGCACCGCCAGGGCGAAATCCCCCGGGGTGCGCACCAGCCAAGCGGTGGCCAGGGTCATCAGATAGATCTTGCTGTAGCTGCCAGTCCAGGTGGCGATCGCCTCGCCCCGGTTGCTGGCAAACAGCACACCGATGGAGACCATCACAAAGAAGGCCGTCAACCAGCTCAGGGGCTGGCTCCAGTAAGGTTTGATCCGGCCAGTCAGCAAAATGTGCCAGACCAGCGCGCCGATGGCGGCCAGCGAGAAGAGCAGCGGGATCTTGAGAGGGTAGAGCTGGGGGAACACCTCATGCAGCCGAAAGAAGGAGAAGGTGACAAACCCCAGCACCATCAAGAAGGGCCAGCGCAGGGCAAACCAGATGGCAGGAATGGCAAGGCCAACCACCGGCAGCAGTAAGGGATGGGGCAGCCGCCACCAGAGCAGGGCCAGCACCAGACAGATGGCGCTTGCCCAAAGGGCCGGGATCAGACGAGCCATGATCCTGCCCACCATTGGCCGAGCCAGACCATCGCCAGTGCCCCGAGGGAACTGGCCCAGAGGGGCGAGAGGCGATACGGCAGCGGCAGCAACCGTTGGCTCACCAGATAAAAGGCGATCGCCCGTACCAGATAGACCAGCAGCAGGGTCCAGATCACCCCGGCGACCCCGAAGGGCGGGATGGCGAGCAGAAAGCCTGCGACCCCAAGGGCGCTGCAGCCCAGATTGATCACCATCTGGGCATGGCTCTTCTCGCCGCTAAAGCAGCCGACGTTGAGCAAGTCCGAAACATTGCGCACCGCCATGCCCAGCACCAGCAGCGGAATATAGGTGATCGCCCCGTGATAGCTCTCCGGCGTCAGCCAGCGAATAAGCAAGGGGGCGGTAAGCCCGACAATGCCCGCGGTGACAAACCCCAGCACCGACCCCATCACGCTGTAGTGGGCATTGAGCCGCAGTCCATCCGGCTCGCGCAGCAGCATGAAACGGCGGGGATACCACCAAAGAGCAAAGGGTTGCAGCAGCAGCCCCACCGCCAGCGCCAGCTTGCCAGCTACGGCGTAGTAGGCGAGCAGCGCCTCCCCCACCACATCGGCCAGCAACCAGCGATCCAGCCCGCTCAGGGCAAAGCCCGCCAGCCCGCTCACCACCAATGGCAGCCCATAGCGCAGCAGCGGCCGATAGTGTTGCCAGTCAAAGCGGATCCCGCTATCTCGCCACTGCCAGAGACTGAGCAACAGCGCCAGTGCGATGCAGGTCAGGGTGCCGGAAGCCAGCACCCCGCTCACTCCCCAGCCGAGCCAGAGCCACCAGCCGGTCAGCAGGGACTGGATCACCGCCTTGCCTGCGGTCGCCACGAAAAAGAGCCGAGCCTGATTGCGCATCCGCAGCCACGCCAGCGGCACGCCGATCACCCCTTCAAACGGCAGGGCGCAGAGCACCCAGCGCACATCCGCAAGACGGGTTTCCACCGGCAGCCAGGCTTGCACCACGGGGGCTAGCCCCCAGAGCAGTACCAGACTGGCCAGGGCGATCAACCAGACCAGCCCAAACATGCGGGCCACCACCTGCTGGCGCTCCTGCTCATCTTTCGCCAGTCCGGCAAAGCGGTAGAGGGCATCCACCAGCCCGAAGCCGAGAATAAGGGAGCCCAGATTGATGAGGGTCAGCAGCACCTCCAGCTGACCATATTCCCGAGGTAGCAGCTGATGGGTCAGCACCGGCAGCATCAGCAGGGAGATCCCCTTCATCAACAGCAAGCCGACGGCGTAATAGAGCATGGCAATCTGGTTCACACCAAGTTTCATAGGGCCTCCCAGCCACCCGAAGCATCCCGCTTCGGGTCAGATAACGCTAATGCAAAGCCCACGCCACTCACTCCCGCCCTGAAGCGATAGCCTCTCTGCGTGGCTTGGCCATATGGGCAAGACCGGAACAAGCCCAGAATGAGACTGGCATTTGCGTTTTGCACAACGTTGGCTGCAAATTGCACCGAGCGGCGCAATTTGATTCCCCCTGTTAGCCCCATTTGGCCTGATCCCGCTGGGGTCGTCCTGTTGGCCCGATCCCTGCTTTCTGCATAGCGAGCAACGGACTGCACCAGAGGGAGAGGAGACCATGAACACCATCAACCTGCACCGGATGAAAAGCTGGGCAAAACAGGGGGAGACACCACTGGCTCGCCGGGTGTGGCGACTGGCCAAAAGTGCCCGCCACTGGTCATTCCCCGTGATCCCTCCCCTGCATCGGCTGCTTTATCGGCTCTATCTGCTGGGCAGCAACGCGCTGGCGACCCTGACCCGCACCCTCTGGTGGACCCCCTTGTTTCAATCTCGTCTGACGGCCCCCGCCCCGCGCCTCTATCTCTATGGCGGCATCCCCTATATCAGCGGCCCGGTCACCATCGACATCGGTGCCGACTGCCGCCTCAGCGCCGCCATGACCATCAGCGGCCGGGCATCGAGCCAGACGCCAAGGCTGGTGATTGGTCGCAATGTCGGGATTGGCTGGCAGACCACTCTGGCGGTAGGCAGCAAGATAGTGCTGGGGGATAACGTCAGAATTGCAGGGCGCGCCTTTCTGGCGGGCTACCCGGGGCACCCCGTCAATGCCCGCGATCGCGCCCGGGGCCTGCCGGATCTTGACGAGCAGGTGGGGGCCATTGTGCTGGAACAGGATGTCTGGCTCGGCACCGGGGTGATGGTGATGGCCGGTGTCACCATAGGCGCCGGCACCATTGTCGCCGCCGGCAGCGTCGTCACCCGGGATCTGCCCGCTGGCGTGCTGGCAGCCGGGGTACCGGCCACCGTACTGCGCCCATTGCAACCACAGGATCACAGCGACCCCGCGCTTGCCGCGCACATGTCGGAGGCACAGCCATGAAACCACACTCACTGCCGCAACTGGTGGTACTGGGCGAGGATTGGGGCCAGCACCCCTCCAGCACCCAGCATCTGATCAAGCGTCTGTTGCCCGACTATCAGGTACTCTGGGTCAACTCCATCGGCATGCGCTGCCCCCGTTTTACCCTTAATGACATCACCCGCATCGGCCGTAAACTGGGGGCCGTGCTGCGCGGCGGCCGCCCGTCAGGCGAGCCAAACCAAGAGTGCGCGGCCAACGGCCCCCGGGTACTACCGCCGCTCGCCTTGCCGCTGCCCGGCAGTCGGCTGGCGGGCAAGCTCAATGGCCACTGGCTGGCGGCGCAGATCCGGCGCCAGTTGCCCGAGCTGGATCGCCCCTTGCTCTGGATCTCCCTGCCCAGTGCCGTTGATCTCATCGGCAAGCTGGATGAGCGGGCGGTGATCTACTACTGCGGCGATGACTTCTCGGCGCTGGCAGGGGTGGATCATCAGGCCATCGCCCGTTGCGAGGCTCGACTGGTGGAGAAAGCGGATCTCATTCTGGCCGCCAGCCCCGCGCTGGCCAGCCGCTTTCCCCCTCATAAAACCCGGCTGCTCAGCCACGGCGTGGATCTCGAGCTGTTTATGCCCCCCAGAGAACGCCCGGCGGATCTCCCCTCCGGCCGCCCTATCGCCGGATTTTACGGCAGCCTGAGCAACTGGATTGATATCCCCCTGCTGGCAGAGACGGCCGCCGCCCTGCCCCACTGGGATCTGGTACTGATTGGCCCGGTCCAGACCGATATCGCCCCCCTCAAGGGGATCCCCAATATCCATCTGCTGGGTCCGCGCCCCCATCACACGCTGGCGGCCTACGCCCAGCACTGGCAGGTGAGCCTGCTGCCCTTTGTCGACAACGCCCAGATCCGCGCCTGCAATCCGCTCAAATTGCGCGAATATCTGGCCGCAGGGCGACCCATCGTCAGCACCGATTTTCCGGCCCTCGATGGCTATCGGGATCAGATCCAGCTCCCCCGCAGCGGGGAGAGCCTGGCCCAGGCCATCAATCGGGCCGCCTTTGATCAACCCAATCCGGGCTGGTTTCAGGAGAGTGACTGGGAGGGGCTCACCCGCAGCGAAGGGCGCCACACGCGCCAGCAGCAGGTGGCCCTGCAAAGCTGGGATCACAAGGCTGCCGAGCTGAACAACTGGTTGAAGGGGCTGCCCGGATGAGCAGAGGGCTCTGGCTGGTTATCCTGCTCTGCGCCAATGCAGCGATGGCCACTACCCGGCTGGAGGGGCAGACCCCACTGCCCCTGACAAGTAACCAGACACCCCAGCGGCTCGATCTGAGCACCCACAACTGGCCAATAGGCAGCGATGATGAACTGGTGATCGAGGGCCATAACCCCAGCGCCCGCCCGCAAACCCTGATCCTGCGTATCGACGATGAGGCCTCGGTCAACTACCGCAGCCGGGCCAATCTGGAGCGGATTGTCGCCCCCGGCCCCTTCACCCAGCGCTTTGCCTTGAGTGAGTGGCGCACCAGCCAGCCCAGAGCGCTGGCGCTGGACAAGCTCACCAAGCTCTATCTCTTTATGGCCGATAACGCCCCCTCAATGACCATTCACCGCTGGTACTGGGAGCCCGGTTTGACCTTGCCAGCGGGCACTATTGCACTGGATCTGGGGGCGGCGGCCGCGCCCCGCTTTACCGGCTTTGAAGCCCTGAGCCCGGGGGATCCCCGGCTGATTGGCCATCCCACCCCCATCTTGCGCCCCTCCGGCGATGCCCTTGTGCGCGATGGGCTGCGCAATCTGGATGGCGTACGGCTGGAGGTCGCCAAGGGGCGCTACCAGCTCACCCTCTGGCTGGATGATCCCGGCGAGTGGGAGTACCTGCCCCACCCCTTCGAGCGCAGCGTGCTGGTCAATGGCGAGCCCATCTGGGCCGAGCAGTGGCAACCGCAGGAGTGGCTAACGCAGCGCTATCTGGCGGGACAATCTCGCGAGGCACTGCCAAACCCGGATCCCTGGCAGTTGTTCGGGGCACGACAGGGCGGCCCCGTTTATGTCACTCTGAACCACCCGGGCGGCCCGCTCACTATCACATTGGTGGGCCACTCACCGGATGCCAAATACCTGGCAGGGCTGCTGCTTGCCCCCTATCCGGCCCCCACCAGCAAAGAGGCTCTCCCGAATAGTGGAAAAGATCTCGCCGTATTGGCCGACGCTACCGCAAGCGTGCTGACCAAGCAGCGCCAGCTGTTTTTGGAAAAGTGGACTCTGGCCCCCTATTCCCCAGCCCCAGCTTCGCAGCAACTGAGCCTCACGCCGATTACGGATGCCGCCCCCACCCTGCAGATCGCCCCGCTATCTGCGGCCGATGCGTTGAAGCAGGCTTCACAATCTGTGCTGGCGGCCCGGGGCAGCCAGCTGTTGCTGGAGTTTGCCATCCACGCCGCCACCGACGATCCGGCCCCCTTGCTGGTGATCCAGCCCCCCGAGCGCGCAGGCTCGCCGCTGGCGCTGACCCCCTATTACGGTCAGTGGCATCTGGTTCGCCCGCAGGCGAGCGGCACCCTGCTGGCTCCCTCGGATCAGGAACTGGTCGAGGGGATCGCCGGGCTCACCCTGCTGGCAAACGTACCTCGGCGTCTGGTGCTGCAAATGACCGTCCCCAGAGACGCCCCGGCGGGACGCTATCTCGGCAATATTCAGCTGCTGAGCCAACAGCAATTGGTGCAGTTGCCGCTGACTATCGAGGTGCTGCCGCTGACCCTGCCCGCGGCCAGCAAGCCGGTCGGCATCTATGTCGAAGCGCCCCCCTATCTCAACTGGCTGAGCCCCAACCCCGAGGCGCTAAAAGAGCAGATCGCCGCGGCCAGTCGCTGCGATCTGGAGCGGCTCGCCAAACTCGGGATCAGCGGCCTCTCGCCCGCCCTGCCACAAGATGAGGCGGGGATGCGGGAGGTCATGGGAGAGGCGGTGGGGCTCGGTTTTGTGCCCCCCCTGCTGGCCTATACCCCGCTCAAACGCTGGGGGGGCGACCCTGCCAGCCAGCTTGATCAATGGCAGGCGCGGCAACAGGCGCTGACCGCCAGCGGCTTGCCCCCGCTGGCATGGAGCCTGTTTGATGAGCCCGATCTCGCTACCCTGCCCACCATCACCACCCTGGCGCGGGAGATGAAACGGCGTGATCCGGCGGTGATCCGCGCAGGTCACTTCAATCATCCGGGTCAGGTTGGTCTGCTGGCAGAGGTGGAGATTGCCCTGATCAACGCAGGTTTTGGCGCCGACAAGGCCGACGTGGCGCTGGTGCGGGTGCGCCAGCACAAGGTCACCCCCTGGTTTTACAATCTGGGCACCCCGAGAGCCGCCGGGTTCTATCTGTGGCAAAGCGGCGCCGAGGGCTATTTGCAGTGGCATGGCCGCATGCCCACCGCCCTGCCTTATGACCCCACCGACGGGCGGGAGAGCGACTTTATGCTGCTCGGCCCGCAAGCCTGCGAGGCGCACCGCCTCTCCCACGATCTGCTGCTGTTGCAGCAAGCCATTGAGGATCTGCGCTGGCTCGCCTGGCTGGAGCAGGAGGCCCGTTATCAGGTGGAAGCCGCCCTGCTGCTGGAGCGCCTGCACGAACAGCTGCCGACCCGCTGGCAGGTGGCAGAGCAACTGCCCTCTGCCGCCTGGATCCAGTGGCGCCGCGAGATTGAACAACTGGCCAAGGGCTTGAAAACATTGCAAACTGGTGCCAACTCATCCTCCTGAAGTGACTGCGTATGGCCAACCAGACTCCCCGCTCCACAGCCAAAGACAGCGCCCTGTGCCGCCTGTTGCCTCTGATGCTGCCGCTGCTGCTCCTCACCGGTTGCGCCCGTCAGGAGCCGGTCAATGAGACCCTGCCGATCCTCAACCAGTTGCGGGAACAGCAACTGGCCGAACAGCCCCAGCTGCAACTGCAGTACCAGCAAGCGGAGACACAACTACCAGCGGATCAGGAGCAGCAGCTGCATCAGTTTTTGGGACGCAAGGATCCGGCCCGGATTGCACTGATAAGCGGCCCAGGGCTGCAAACTGACATGCTGGAGAGTGCGCGGATGGCGAGCGTGCGGCTGACCGCCCTCACCCGCTTGCTGGGCTCTCGCGCCATTGAACTGGAGCCCCGCTATGACCCCATGCTGGCCCCCAATACCTTGCTGATCCGCATTCTGCCAAACGGTGAATCGGGGTCGGTCACCCCAGCGGCGGCACAATAAGGCCGAGGCAGGTGGTCGGCAAGGCCACCCGATAGAGGGGATAAGGGGTCAGCCCCCATAATTTGCGCCAACCCTGGGTAAGACGGTACGAGAGCAGCGGCGGGCTCTGGTGCAACTCGCCTAAAAACATCACCCCCTGACTCATCCCTTCACTCGCCAGCGTCACTGACATCGCCTCCCGATCCGGCGCCACCAGCATAGCCTGCAGCAGGCCGTCACAGCGGGGATGGGCCAGCTGATAGCTGACATAGGTGCCGCCCAATACCGGCGTAGCCACCCGCAAGCGCCATCCCAACTGGACCAGCTCCATTAGCATGGGTTTGGCCCCCTCATTGATCGCCCGGTTCTGATAACGCCAGCCCATGGCGGCAGCACTGAGCAGCGCCACCAGCAACAGCAGCAGATATCCCCTAGATAGATGCATCACGGCGCCCTCGGATAAAGAGGATGGTCATCACCAGCAACATCATATTGACCACCCGGCTCTGATAACGCCACCAACCGCAGATATCCCTTAGACAGACGCATCATGGCGCCCCCTTAGAAACAGGATGGTCATCACCAGCAGCATAATATTGACCACCCGGCTCTGATAACGCCACCAACCGCAGATATCCCTTAGACAGACGCATCACGGCGCCCCCTTAGAAACAGGATGGTCATCACCAGCAACATGATGGCCCACTGGTAGAGCTGGGCCAGCGAGCCGGTATGCAGCCAGCCATACCAGCGCAGATCCAGGCTCATCAGCACCAACCGCAGCTGATTGGCCCCGATATAGAGCAGGCAAACCAGCAGCAACATGGGCCACTGCCGGTAGAGTGGGCGCTCCGGCGCCAGCCAGCAGCAGGAGACCAGCCAGGAGAGCACCACCAGATAGAGTTGAGAAAACGAGGAGCACCCCTTGAGCACGATCAGGGCATGACCCCCCAGCCGCTCGATGCGATTGCCATCAAGGCGAGTCTCCCAGCCCAGCAGCTGCAACCACTGGCCCACCCCCCAGGCATCGAGCGCCAGCACAGGGCCGGAGAGCAGGGCAAACACCTGCTGCCCCCACAACACCGCCACGGTAAAGGCGAGCACAATCTGCAACACCGCCCGCTCATCGCCACTCTGATGACGGCGCCACAGCGAGGCCACCAACAGCAGACAGGCCAGCGCCTTGCAACTGGCGCTGGGGATCAGGATCAGCAGGATAAAGAGGGCGAGCACCAGTGGATGCGGACGCCAGCTCGGTGCAACCCGCGATGCAATTTGCCACCAGATAGCAATCAGCAACACCACCAGCAGGTTGAAGTGGCCCATATTGAGCCACACCATGACCCACTGATTGGCCAAACCAAGTAGCAGCCAGTTGGGTGCCCACTGCCAGGGACGGATCGCCATCGTAACTCCTGCCGGTTATCAGCGCTTTTGACCCCTGTCGCAAGTTCCATGCCTGCCCAGCCTCACCCGGATCAAGCCAAGTCAAAGGATGCAACAAAGCTGGCACGCTTTATTCATTCCCCCCTGCTGGCACTAGCGCCAGGGAGAAGGAGTGAGCAATGAAACTCAAACCGTTGGCAGGGCTGCTGGGGATGTTGTTGGTCACCTCCCCCGCATACGCCTTGACCGAAGTCGATACCGAACTGCAACTGCTGATGGATGTGTCGGGCAGCGTCAGTTCATCGGAATTCAATTTGCAGTTACAGGGCTATGTGGACGCCTTTTACAGTCAGGAGGTACAAAGCGCCATCCTCGATACCAGCGACGGCAAGCTGGGATCCATCGCCGTGCAGATGGTGATGTGGAGCGGCTCGACCCAGCAGAGCGTGATGACTGACTGGTTCCACCTCTACGACATGACCTCCATCAACAACTTCGCCGCCACCCTGGATGCCCTGGTCCGCCCCTATGCGGGGATGACGGCCCCCGGTTCGGCCATGGCCTTTGGTGCCCAGCAGTTTGATACCAACAACTTCACCGCCGCTCGCCAGGTGATGGATGTGTCGGGTGACGGGATCCAGAACGCAGGGCTGGATAGCGCCACCGTGCGGGATCAACTGCTCGCCTCCGGCATCGATACCATCAACGGCATCACCATAGGTCAGGACTATGCCGATGGGGTGTTGCAAGAGTGGTATGTGGAGAACGTGGCGGGCGGTCAGGATGCGTTTGTGATCAATGCCACCACCTTCGCCGACTTTGGCAATGCGCTGGAGCTCAAACTGGCTGCCGAAATTGAGGGGGGCATTATTCCGGAAGGTGCACTGGCCGCCCCCATCGAGGAGATCCCGCTGGCCGCCCAGCTGCTGCTCGGTATGCCGCTACTGCTGGCCTGGCGCTATCAACGCCGAACTCAAGGCCGCCCGCAACTAGCAAACTGGCAACAACCCCCCGCCATCGGCTAGTTTATCACCCCATGTGTCGCGATGAGGGAGCCATGGCTCCCTGACCAACCAGCTCCCCCGAACTGCTCTTTGCGCTCTGCCACCCGCAGCTCGGGTCGAGCGCCATGAAATAAATCGGTCTCACTCTTTCAATTAACAAATTTATCTTCTATTCATTATTACATCTGATTTTCATGTGAGGATGGGACACCTATGGATGGCTCATTTGACGACAGACTAGAAAGTATGCATACTCATTTGAAGATCCACTTAAACAAGTTAGGGCAGGTATATGTCGCGATTTATGATCAAAGCACCGATATGCTCAAGACATCCGCTACCAGCACGGCAGAAGGCCACTCTCGGTTTTTGCAAGACAAGGCTAAGTTAAGCGATATTACCTCATTGCGGTATATCGCTGAGCACAAGCAACCCAGAGTGATCGACAATCTAAAAATTTCTCAGCACCCTGACTCTGAGAACTATCGCAAATTGCGCTTGGCAGGCTATGCCTCCAGTTATACCTCACCATTGTGGTTCAACAATCAACTCATCGGCTTTCTATTCTGTGATGCTTTAGAATCGTACTATTTTGACGAGTATGTTCAGAGCGAACTGTCGTCTTATTCCCAGATCCTGTCAAGGATCATCGCGATGGAGTTTATGACCATCAAGATGCTCGGAAGTGCCTTAGCTACGGCATTGGAGTTCAGCCGTTATCGAGATGAAGAGACCACCAACCATCTACTCAGAATGTCATCGTATTCTCGCACTATAGCTAAAGCTATGGCCTCAACTCATAGTCTGACCGATGAGGATATTGAATTTATCTACCGATTCTCCAGCCTACATGATATTGGCAAGATTGCGATACCCGATGCCATCCTACGGAAACCTGGTAAGTTGACCACTGAAGAGTTCGATGTAATGAAGACCCATACCATAAAAGGGGAGGCCATGATCTCGAAAATGCTCAGAGAGTTTAATCTAGATGGGATTTATCATACTGACATGCTCAAGAACATTGTTGCCTACCATCATGAGTGTTTTGATGGTACGGGATATCCAGAGGGATTGGCGGGAGATGCTATTCCGCTTGAAGCGCGCATCGTTGCCGTAGCCGATGTATTTGATGCCTTAAGTAGCGAGCGTTCTTACAAACGAGCTTGGTCATTTGATGAGGCATTTGCTTATCTGGTGGAGAATGCAGGTCGTCATTTTGATCCTGACTGTGTAGCAGCCGCCATTGAGAGTCGGTCTGCGTTTAACACCATCTATCTACAGTATCAAGATATATATTCTGCTTTTGTCTATAACAGTGTAGACAAAAATAAGCATTAGCCTAAATAGGCTCGTGAAAATATAGTTTTGCAGCAGCAATGCTCTATGATAATAAAACATCATTGAATAAAAACCAGTTCACGTCACGACAAAAGCATATATCTAAACGGGGTGATCACATGAACCACAGAATGCAAACCATTACAAATCATGAAGTAGAAGTAGCTGAAAATATACAACTTGTATCTACCACTGATTTACAAGGTGACATTACATATGCTAACCCAGATTTTTGCAAAGTATCTGGTTACAGCTTAGATGAAATGATTGGCCAACATCATAATATGGTGCGACACCCCGATATGCCTAAAGCTGCTTTTGCTGACTTATGGAAAAATCTAAAATCGGGTAAAGCTTGGCGAGGTATAGTAAAAAACCGTTGTAAAGATGGTGGCTACTATTGGGTAGACGCATATGTCACTCCAATTTACAAAGATGGAAAAGTATCTGGCTATCAATCTGTTCGTTGCAGACCAGACCCTGAATATAAAATACGCGCAGAAACAATATATAGAGAATTGATTTCCAACGAAAAAAAATCGAAATCAATTATGAGTTCAGGTTGGCATCAGTTAAATTATTTAAGCCCCCTGCTATTGCTGGCTAGCATAGCTAGCATAGCTTTTTTGTTACCAGTGGCACAGTCACTTTTTATACTAATACCGTTGATAATGGCGATTTTCTTAAATCGCCATCAACTATTTTTAACTCCCAGTTTTTTAAAAGATTTGAGAAACGATTACGACAGTATTAGTCGTCTTATCTTTTCTGGTAATTCCCCTCACAGCATCGCAGACTTCCATATAAAGCTTTGGCAGGCCAGAATACGTACAGTGTTAGGGCGCGTGGACGATGCAACATTTTCATTGAAAAGCATGGCGAATGAACTTCGTGACTCTGCTTCATCAGCAAGTAATGATATAACTGCCCAGGATTTACAGATCCAACAAGTAGCTACCGCGGTAACACAAATGGCTTCTGCAGCAGAAGAAATAAGTAGAAATATTCAGGATAGTAACAGTCAGATAGAAAGTGCTCGAAGTCACTGCATTATGACAAATAAACAACTACAATCGGTAGGCTCAGATATTTCCGCTTTGGCTGTTCAAGCAAATAATGCTTTTGAATCAGCTTTAGCCCTATCAAGTGAGTCAGATCGAATTGGCTCTATCATGTCTGAGATCCAAGGCATAGCAGATCAAACCAATCTATTGGCGCTAAATGCAGCTATTGAAGCAGCCAGAGCTGGAGAACAAGGTCGTGGTTTTGCAGTTGTTGCCGATGAAGTTCGCAACTTATCAACTCGAACACACAAAGCCACTGAGCAAATTCAGAGTAGTATTGGACATATTCAACATACGCTTGGACAGTGGAAGGAAATGATGAAATTGAATGTCAATAAAACGAATGAATGCCTTGTAAGCACCGGTCAAAGCTCAGACAATTTAAATAATGTAGTGATCGAAATTGATAAGGTGTCAGATCTTTCACATCAAATAGCGTCTGCTGCAGCGCAACAACAAGTTGTTATAGAGGAAATAAGCAGGAATATAAATTCTATTTCATCATTTTCTAATGAGAATAGTACAAAAATAAGCCAGGTAAGCAACACCAGCGAACATTTACTCAGACAGACAAGTGATCTAAAAGAGCTAAGCAAGACATTTGGTTGATCCTGGATACAGTACCGATTATCAGACGTAAATACAATTTATTGGCATTTTTGGCTAATTTCATTATGGTTTTTACCCTATCCCACCACCAAATAAAACCGGAGCACGATTGCTCCGGTTTTTGTGCTGTTCCTGTTGCTCGATATTCCGCACCTGATTGGGGTGGCGGCGACTAAGATCGCTACAAGTTCGTAGCATATGGCTATTTTTATTGATTCGCCCTGTCTTTCTTTTTCTCGTACATTGCGGCATCAGCCAACGCAACCATTGTTTCTAACGATTGCTCTGTATCAAAAGAGAAGTTCGCTACACCGGCACTGTATTCTATAAGGTAAGGTTTATTAATGCCCTTGTTCATTAAGTCTATTGCTGTTCTAAAGCGCTCCAGAATGATCGTAACTTTTTCATCACTGGTATCTGTCAGCATAACAACAAACTCATCCCCACCGAGTCTGCCTATAACATCGCTCTCACGGAACACGTTGCGCATCACTTCTGCAAACTGCTTTAATGCAAAATCACCCTCGTGGTGACCGAAATTATCATTAATCTGTTTAAATTTATTAAGATCAAATAAAATAACTGACATCGACAATTTGTTGCGGCGGCAGATTTTTTGGATATGTAAAGCCAATGTCAGGAATCCTCTCCGATTCGAGATCATGGTTAATTCATCCAATGTTGCTAATTGAATTGTCCTAATTTCTTGCTCAATCATGGCACCCAAATCGTTTAATAGCTGCTTATCCTCTTCATCCAGATACTTCGGCTTCGAGTCAATTAAACATAATGTTCCTAGATTTATACCTTGCCTCAACTTTAAAGGGTAACCCGCATAAAAACGGATATTGGGCGCATCGGTAACTAGAGGATTATCAGAAAACCGCACATCCTCAATCGCATTGGGAATAATGAATAAGCCATCCTGATTAATAGCATGACCACAAAATGATATATCACGCGGTGTTTCAGTTGCATCTAAACCTTGTTTTGATTTAAACCACTGCCTATCATCATCAACAAGGCTAACCAGTGAAATGTCTACCCCAAATAGACGCTTGGCCATTCGAGTGACACGATCAAATCGTTCTTCATGTGACGTATCGAGAATTTTGAGCGTTCTTAAGGCATGAAGTCTCTCTGCTTCATTGTCCGGAAATTCTGGTTTAATCATATCTGCACCTATTTTGAGATTTGCTTAAACGTAGCGTGTTTTTATAACCTGATTACCCATGATTAGCAATCGTCACTAACTTTTGTTTACCTGTACATGAGTTGACAATATCTTCAAATTCATCAATTGGAATAGGTTTACTAAACAAGTATCCCTGAAAATGAGAACAGCCTTCCGCTAGCAATATATCGCGTTGTTCTTCAGTTTCAACGCCTTCAGCAATGATATCTAAGTTCAAACTGTTAGCCATTGCAATGATGGTTCGTACAATAGCGCGATCATTATCGTCAACGACAAGTTCACGAACAAACGATTGGTCTATCTTGAGCTGATCAAGGGGCAAACGTTTTAGATATTGCAATGATGAATATCCTGTTCCAAAGTCATCGAGCGAGAATTTTACACCAATCGTTTTCAGTGAGAGCATAGTATTAATCGTTACATCAAGGTTATTGACTAACATACTTTCAGTGAGTTCGATTTTTAACCTTTGTGGAACAATATCATACTGCTCAATGGTAGACTGAACTTGTTTGGCAAAGTTGGCGCTGTGGAACTGTTTTGCACTTACATTAATCGACAATATAAGATCACTCATATGTTCTTGTTGTTGCCACAATTTTAGTTGAGCGCACGCAGAGTTAAGTACCCATTCACCAATAGGTATAATGAGTCCTGTTTCTTCAGCAACAGGAATAAATTCAATGGGCGACACAAAGCCGTGCTCTGGGTGATGCCAGCGTATCAGGGCTTCGGCCCCAAAAGGTCGATTAGATTTATCTACTTGAACCTGATAGTAAAGCTGGAACTGTTGATCTGAAATGGCTTTACGAATGTCAGCCTCAAGTGTTGAACGCGCATTGATCTGCTCTTGCATTTTAGGATTGAAAATACATATCGCATTGCGACCATCATGTTTAGCCTGATACATGGCAATATCGGCATGTTTGATTAGTTTTTCAGGTGAAACATCATCTTCATTGAAGATTATGACACCAATACTGCAGGTACCATGGTATTCATTTGTTGCAAGCTGATAGACCTGATTAAGGCTCGATAATATTTCATTTGCCACATTTATTGTATCTTCTGTGGCTTTATCAATGTTTTTATCTAAATATTCCAGCAAAACAACAAATTCATCACCACCAAGGCGAGCGACAGTATCATGTTCACGGACTGTTTCTTGTAGGCGACTTGCAACCATCTGTAATAAAAAATCGCCATGTTCATGCCCAAGAGTGTCATTGAGGATTTTAAAATTATCAATATCTAAGTACATCAATGCACCTATTTTTTTAGTCCTTGCGCACGAAGCCAATGCCTGTGATAAACGGTCCATAAATAAGCGTCGGTTGGGCAATTTTGTTAATGGATCATAAAATGCCAATAAGTGGATCTCTTCTTCGGCAGTTTTCTGGCTGGTGATGTCAGTAAAAGTTGCAACATAATTAGTAATCTGATGCTGAGTATTCATTACGGCGGTGATAGTTAATTTCTGTGGATAAATTTGACCATTTTTACGCTTATTCCATATTTCACCTTGCCATATGCCATTTTTGTTAATGCTTTTCCACATAGTCGAATAAAATTTAGCATCGTGTCTTCCGGAACTAAACATGCGAGGGTTTTTGCCAATCACGTCAATCATGTCGTAGCCAGTGATGGCAGAAAATGACTTATTGGCACGAAGGATAAGGCCTTGGGAATCTGTTACAAACATGCCCTCTTGAGACTCAAATGCAATGGCCGCTATGCGGATTTCTTCTGCTAATTTTTCATGCTCGGTAATGTCGAAAAGAACACAATGCGTCCTTACAAAATTTCCTTTCCCATCCCTTTGAACTCGACCATGTAATATCACATCAATTATCCGACCATCTCTGCCTTCTAATTTTAACTGAGTGTTAGCATTGCCTGTTTTTTTAAATTCTTTAAATTTGCATGGAAATTGATCCTGAATTTCATCTATCCAAATTTCGCCAAAAGTTGTTCCTAAAATTTCTTCTCGAGAAAAGCCGATCATGTTACAAAATTGTTCATTTACATCAATAAATCGCCCATCAGCATCTAAAGATTGGTAGGCAATTGGTGTTTGTTGAAATAACTCTCTGAAACGTAATTCGCTTTCTGCTAACTGTTTGTAGGTTTCTATCCTTTCACTAATATCATGGGAAAAACCAATCGTTCCTATCAGTTGACCTAACGAGTCAAATAGTGGGCTTTTGAATGTTTCATTATATCGCACCTGACCACCCACTATTACAGACTCTTGCTGTATATGTTTAGTTTTTTGAAATGAAAGCACTTCTTCATCATCGACTAAATAATGCTCTGCTAACTCTTTGGGCCAAATATCGTAATCGGTTTTTCCAATTATTTGGTTTGAATCACTCAACCCGATTAGATCCGCATATTTTTTGTTTATGTTAAGATATTGGCCTTTAGTATCTTTATGCCAAATTAAAAATGGTGAATTGTCTAAAATAGAGCGTATGTTAGATTCACTTTGTTGTAATGCAGTTTTGGCAAAATAATGCTGACTAGTAATCGCTAGTAATAATACTTGCAACAAACCGCTAAAAACCAATCCAATAAGCAACATTTTCCAAGCAAAACTCGTTACATGGCCATCAATATAATGTGTAGTTGGGATAATGGTTAGTTGCCACGTTCGACCTCCAACATTAATATCGCTTTGCCATAGGTATTTTAGGTATCTTGAAGTCGTGTTTAAATGTGATCTAAATAATGTCACTTCAGTAATGGGGGCATATTTGTCTTTAATTTGTATTTCTACATTTTTCATCAAACCTTGTGAAAGCAAAGATTTCATCATGCTTTCTATGCGGACTACGGCCACTGTAAAACCGGATATGACCTCACTCTGGATATTATCTTTAATCGTAGTTACAGGGGCTATGATTAGTATCGAAGCACTATCTCCTGTTTCTTGGACGAGTTTAATGGGTGATGTTATTGCTAACTGCCCCGTATGCAGCACTTGCGTTATGGCTTTGAGCCGAACTGAGTCTGAAGCAATGTCGAAACCTAATGCTTGTTTATTGGAATCGAAGGGTGATATGTACGTTACTGGTGTATAGTGATCGCGGTTTTTAGCGCGAATGAGGTTGCCTTGTACATCCTTTTCGGTAATTTGAAATGTAGGAATGTTTAAATGTTTTGCTAACTGATTTTCAAAGTTTGCTCTTTCAGGAGCAGAAAGATACCTGTTCCAACTAATCCCATATAAGTCAGGATTAAGGGAGAGCAAGTTGCGAGTATAGCTTTGAAATTTAGTGTGGCTGAGCTCAGGGTATATTTGCATCAAGCTACTAAGGGAAAATAAAGTCTCTGTAAAAACATTTAGTTTGCTTTTAATGTTATGTTCTATTTCAAGACCAGTGTTTTGCATCTGAATTTTTAGTTGACGACTTTCAATTTTTGCGACATAGATAAAAACAATAAAAACCATTAACAATGTGATCAACGTAGGAAGCATTACAGTCCGCATGATACTTCTAGCAAATGGCTGCTCACGAAATAGCAGGGTAAGTGTGATAGGATAAAATAATAGTACACCAATGGAATCACCAATCCACCATGTTAACCAGTTTGATGCAAAATGTTCGGCAGAAATAATGTCAAATACATATAACGTTATGCAGCCCCAAGTGGATGAGATTAAGTTAGCTAAAGGTGCCAATATAATTAAAAACAGAACAATTTTTTGCAGCGTAGCGAGCGTCTTCGAGTTTGTTTGGAAACTTTTTAAGAGGTAAAAGGCTACTAGCGCCTGAATACTTGCCCCGATTCCAATTAACAGCGCCATAAAAACATGCTGCAACTCTAAGGCTTCTGTGCTTCCAACTATCCATAGATTGAGAAGAAATGAGCCTAACCATACTCCTGGTAATAATCTAATCCCGCCATATAGGATTGCACTAACTGCGATACCAGATGCAGGGAATATTGCTGTTGAATAATTTTGAGGTGGAGCAAGTTCTACTCCTGCTAGCCCCAGCACAAAATAGATAGCAGCCAGACCTAAAACTTGGATTGGAACTATTAAGGGGAAATTAGAATTAAGCATCTGTGTCATTTTCATTTCCCCTGCATGTTCTAATAATCGTGTAAATTAATGATCACTATAATACAGCTCCTCTAATTTAAAAATGAGCATAGTTGTCATCTCAACGCTTAGCAAGATGATTATGTATTCAGTTACCTGATTACCCGGTCGGCCACCACGGCGCTGTTCCCGTTACGTGTTAGTGAGTCGATTGACATCACCCAGCAACCATGAGCGAGCGTTGTTTGGCTCCTTACCGACTACACGGAACCAAGCCAGATAGTTCATCAGGTATTCTGTTCCTACACCATGAAACGTTGGCATCCACCCACGCCACCGGCTCACGTAGTTGTTCAGCGTCTGGATGTGAAATACCTCATCCTCTACACGAGGTTTGTCCAAATAAATCAAGCGCTTATGAATGGTGCCGGGACTTTTTCGGCCACCGAACTGGTGCTCAGGTTGCCATCCGTGCAGAGGACAGAGCCGGGGGCTAACAACGGTTTTAGCGTCGGTTCGATTTGGGAAAGACTCTTGTCCAGCAGCACAGCATCACTCTCCCGTCCATATCGGTCCAGGGCGATTAATACCGGTACCAAGGGCACATAACCATGCCCTGTCCCACCATGGTGTCGTGCAGGCCGCGCCAAATGGCGACGCCCTTTGAATGACTCGGGGACAAATATTTCGTCGGCCTCCACTATCCCCGCCAATCGGCGCGCCCGGGTCGTCATGGCGTAGCGCAGAAAACGATGTCGCCAACGAAACGCGGTTTTCAAGTTGATACCACGTTCCCTCCATTCAAAACCTGCGGGGCTGTCGCCCCGGCGAAATTCCCCTCCCACCTACGTAGGAGTGAGTCCCCTTTCTCATTAAGATGGATAATCTGGCACCGGCTCGCAGTAGGGAATGCGGCTTAGCACCGGCGCCTTGACCAGCGCGGCCAGTTGATCGGAGCGGCGCAGGCTGGTATCCGCCAGTTCGGCCACCAGCGCCAGACCGCAGCCGAGCCCCAGCCCGCCAACCATGCCCGCCAGCAGAAACAGCCAGAGCGGATAGTTGCTCGGCTTGCTGGGGGCAAAGGGTTTGTCGATCACTTTGATCCGCTCCCCCTGCTCGAAGTTGCCCAGATCGCCGGTCACCTTGGCCTTCTCATAGCGCAGCAGCAAATCCTGATAGAGGGTGCGCTTGACCGCCAGATCCCGCTCCAGCTCGGCGAGCTGGCGCTCGGTATCCCCTTGGGAGTCAACCACCTTGTCCAGTCCATCCAGCTGACTCTTCAAGCCGGCGGCGTTTTGCTCTGCCTCCGTCAGCTGCGTCTGGGCCAGCTGCCACTCGGGCCCGCGGGCCATATCCGGCTGGGATTTGAGCTGCTCAAACTCCTGCTGCAACTGGTCAATCTGATAGCGCAGACTCTGCACCTTGCTGTGCTCGTCGCTGTAGCGGGCCCGCAGCAACACCAGTTCGGTGCGCATCAGTTGCAGCTTCTCATCCAGTTGGCGGGCCAGCTGGCTCTCCTGCCCCAGCGATAGCTGATCGACCCGGGCCTTGGCCTGCTGCAGGGTGATCAGGCTCTCGGCATAGCGCTCCTGCAAACCATAAAGACGGGCGACGTTGGTACTCTGCTGCTGGGGCAAGGCGCTGGCATGCTCCCGTTTAAAATCGGCGAGCAGTTGCTCGGCCGCTTGCAGTTCGCTGCGGCGGCTGTCGAGCTGGCTTTGCAGGAAACGTTCGGACGATTCTGCCGACTGGCGCCCCTTGCTGAGCAGGTTGAAGAAAAAGCGCCGCGAAATGGCTTCGAGCAAACCGGCGCTGTTGGCCGCCGAATCCGCTTTGACCTTTATCTCGATCACCTCATCGCCGATCAGCCGCAGCGAGACGGCACTCGAGAGCCAATCCATGATGGCATCGCGCTGGGCTGGGGGGGTCTCGTCATTGACCAGACCGCGATCCCGCGCCACCCCGTCCAGCACATAACGGCTGCGCAGCAGGGCTTCGAGCACCGCAAAGCGATCCTTGAGACTCTCCTGAGTGATCAGATCCTTGAGGGTCGGGGTCTGGTTGGCATCTTGCGGCACCATAAAGGTGGTGCGGCTCTCATACTCCTTGGGGGTGAGCAGACCGACCGTCACGCCCACCAGCGGCATCACCAGTACCGGGATCACTAGCAGATAGCGACGGCGCCAGGCGGCAAAGAGAATGATGTAGAGGTTGTAATAGAACTGGACAGGCATGGCATCACTCCCTGAGAAAAGCCCTCCCCCCGCACGATGCAAAGGCAGTGCCACCAGAGGAGCTGATCGCCTCTGTGGGCAGATCGCAAGAGTGGTACAAGATTCGCATTCTCCCGCTATCCGGGGTGTCACCCCTTCCCTTGCCGGAGCGCGAACCATGTTGTCATCAACCCCGTCGCACAGACCCCATCCCCGCGGGAGCGCCAGCGCCCAGCCCGTCTTACAACCTGTCTTACAACCTGTTGTTCAACCTGTCGTACAAATCGTGCAGCACCTGCAGCCGGGCGGGCTGGAGACCATGGTGCTCAACCTCACGCAGGCGAGCCCTGCCGAGCAACCGGTGCATATCATCTCCCTCGAAGGGCGCAAAGGGGATGTGCTAAGGGCATGGCCCGCCCTGCATCCCTTCGCGGACCACATTCACTGTCTGGAAAAGCCCGCGGGCTGGTCGCTGGCGACCCTCTGGCGGCTCACTCGGCTGCTGCGCCAACTCAAGCCAGGCGCGGTTCATACCCACCATCTGGGGCCCATGCTCTATGGCGGCCTCGCCAGTCGGCTGGCCCGGGTGCCCACCCTGGTACACACCGAGCACGATGCCTGGTATCTCGATGATCCCCATCAGCGCACGCTGGCCCTGCTGGGGCTGCGCGCCTTCAAGCCCATTCTGGTAGCCGATGCCACGCCGGTGGCCAACCAGCTGCTGGCCAAGCTGGGCCAGTTGTCGCCAACCGTCATCCCCAACGGCATCGATGAGCAGCGCTTTGCCCCGGGCGCCGCCGCCCTCGCCCGTCAGGAGATGGGGCTGCCGCAAGGGGTCAAATTGATTGGCTGCGCCGCCCGCCTTGAGTCGGTCAAGGGGCATACCTTGCTGCTGGAGGCGATCCGCGCCCTGCCGGAGGAGGTGCATCTTGCGTTGGCTGGGGTCGGCAGTTTGCAAAATGCATTGCAACAACAGTGTCAGCAACTGGGGATCGCCCATCGGGTCCATTTTCTGGGGCTGGTCGACAACATGCCGCGCTTCTATCAGGGGCTGGATCTCTTCTGCCTCCCCTCGCTGGCAGAAGGTATGCCGCTCTGCGTGCTGGAAGCACAGGCCTGCGGGGTGCCGGTGGTGATGAGCGATGTCGGTGCGGCCAGAGAGATCGTCTGTCAGGCCAGCGGCCATATCCTGTCAGAGCGGGATCCCGGCCGCCTTGCCCAGCTTCTGGCACAAGGGTTGCTGCACTGCCATAGCCTGCGTGCCGTCACCCGAGAGTTTGTGTGCCAGCAAAGCAGCTTGAGCCGGATGGCTCAGGCCTATCAGCAGCTTTACAGCCGCTGATCAAGCGACCCGATGACCAGAGGAGCCTCCCATGGAGTGGATCATGATCGTGTTCTGGCTGTGCGCTGTCCTGGTGGTCTACCACCATGTCGGCTATCCCCTGCTGCTCAAATTCGGTGGTCGGCAGGCACGCAAGGTAGCCAATCCGCCCCGCCCCCTGGATCGAGGGTTCAAAGCAGACGCCACCGATGAGGCGCTGCCGACCATCACCCTGCTGATGCCGGTTTATAACGAGGCGGCGACCATCGCGGCCAAGCTGCAAAACCTCGCCAGCCTCGATTACCCCGCCGACAAGCTGTGGGTACATGTGCATTTCGACGGCTGCAGCGACAACAGTTACCCCATTGCGCTAAGTCAGCTCGGTGATCCCGCCCTGCAGCAGTTGCAGATCAGGCTGTTTGATCACCCCCGCAATCGCGGCAAGGTCGCCGTGCTCAACGAGGCCATGACCCGGGTGCACAGCGATCTGGTAGCCCTCACCGATGTCTCGGCCCTGCTGCCCATCGACAGCCTGCTGCTGGCGGTCGCCCATTTTGCCGATCCCAAGGTAGGGGTGGTCGGGGAGGCATACCGCTTCTGGCAACCGGGCTCACAGGGCGAGGAGAGTTACTGGCACTATCAAAGCCAGATCAAACTCTGCGAGTCGGCCCTTGGCGGCATGCTGGGGGCCCACGGAGCCTTTTACATGATGCGCCGGGAGTGCCTCACCCCGCTGGCCGCCGATACCATCAACGACGATTTCATCCTGCCGATGCAGGCCATCGCCAAGGGGTATCGCGCTGTCTATGACAATCGCTGCGCCGCACTGGAGCTGGAAGTTTCCGATGCCGCGCTGGAGGCGACACGGCGCAAGCGGATCGGGGCTGGCAACACCCAGCAGCTGTTGCGGTTGCTGCCCCTGCTGCACCCCAAGTTCGGCTGGGTTGCCTTCAACTTTGCCAGTGGCAAAGGGCTGCGGGTGTTGATGCCGCTCTGCCTGACCCTGCTGTGGCTCTGCGCCATCCCGCTGGCCACCCAATCCCTGCTGTTTCAGCTGCTGCTGGGGCTGCAACTGCTGGGGTATCTGCTGGTCATCTTGATCCAGCTGACCCCTGTCCACCCCTGGCCCAATCTGTTTCGCAAGATCCACTATCTGGTACTCGGACACTGGTACAACGGCATGGGCACCCTGCGCTACTGCCTGCGCGCCCCCATACGTTTCATGTCACAGGAGAAAGCCGTATGACACACCCCATTCCAAGATTGACCCTGGTGGTCAAACGCAGCATGGATCTGCTCGGTGCCACTCTTGGCCTGCTGCTGACGCTGCCACTGTGGCCGCTGATCATGCTGGCCATCCGGCTCGATAGCCCGGGGCCTGTGTTCTTTCGTCAGCTGCGGATCGGGCGCAGCCACGCCACCCATACCGAGCTCTTTTTCATGATCAAGTTTCGCACCATGCGCGCCGACGCCGAGGCGGCCACCGGGCCGGTCTGGTGTGGCAAGGGGGACAGCCGGATCACCCGCAGCGGCGACTTTCTGCGCAAAACCCGGCTCGATGAGCTGCCGCAGTTTATCAATGTGCTCAAGGGGGAAATGTCGCTGATCGGCCCCCGCCCGGAGCGACCCGGGATCGCCAACCGGCTGGAAGATGCGGTGCCGTACTTTATCGAACGCACCTATGAAGTGGCTCCCGGTATTACCGGTCTGGCCCAGGTCAATCAGGGTTACGACGAGTCGCTCGATGATGTGCGCAGCAAGCTGGCGTTCGATCTGGCCTACTCGGTCGCCCTGCTCCACCCCTGGCGCTGGCTGGTGCAGGATGTGCATATCATCGGCAAGACGATCGCCATCATGGTCGGCAAAAAGGGGCGCTAATCCCGCCGCGCCGACCTCAACCACTTCTCAACGCCCATCAGGCCATTGTCACTGCAATGGCCTTTTTTATGGCGCATCGTTGTGGCACGTCCGCGGTGATCACAAAGAAGTCAGCGACCTGATCTCCATCATCTGGCCCCATCCACAGGCCTGATGTCCGCTTGCCCCACCGCAGAAACCCAAGCGTTGCGTGATCACAGAAGCAATCCGCCCCCTGCAACCCCTAACACCGGCACATAAAAAAACGAGTAGCCAGCGGCCACTCGTTTTGACAGGTTTCTCCGTGATTCAGGCGCTGTAGACGGCCAGAATATCGGTCACTCTGTTGTTGACGCTATACCCGCGGGCTATGGTGTTGCGGGCCGCCTGACTCATTTTGCTGCGCACCACCCCATCGCTGCGCAGCCAGTAGTTGACCAGCTCCGCCATATCCCGCACATGGCCGGGCTCCACCAGCCAGCCATTGGATTTATGGTCGATCAGATTGACCAGGCCCCCCACTGCAAAGGTACAAACAGGTATGCCGTGAGCCATCGCCTCCAGGGCCACCAGCGGCAACCCTTCAAAGCGGGAAGTGATGCAGAGCAGGTCGATGTTGTGCCACTCATTGGCCATGTTCTGGAAACCATGAAGCTGGACGCGATCACCATACTGCTGCAACAAGCCGCTTTTCATGGGGCCATCCCCGTAGAGATGAAACGCCCCGTCCGGGCAGAAGGCGGCCAGCTGGCAGAACGCCTCCGGCCCCTTTTCCGGCGAGAGGCGGCCGACAAAGGCAATCCGGTTGCCAGTTACCGTAGCCGGCGTCGCAGGCATGGGGACAAAGTTGCTGATCACCGTGCTTGGCACAGGCAATTTGCGAGCGATGGGCTCGCTTACTGCAATACACTTCGCAAAACGCGCTGTGGTGCGATCCAGCCAGCTGTAAAACTTCAGCAAACCCTCCCCGTCATCTCCACTGTGAAAAGTCGAGACCACCGATTTACCGGTAAACCAGGCTGTCAGCCGCCCCAGCACCCCGGCCTTGTAGCCGTGGGTATGGATCAGCACAGAAGCAGGCTGGCGGGCCAGACGGCGCATAAAATCGCGGCTGTTTTGGCACACCTCGTAGGGCAAGCCCTGTTGTTTGAGCAGGGTCGTAAAGGGGGTCATGCCGTGGTTGCTCACCAGTACGATGGTGGGGCGAAATCCCCTGGCCAGCAGATCGTTGGCCAAGTGGATAATGTGAACTTCTATTCCACCGACCTGACGCGCATCGATGGCCAGCCAGATCTGCTGCATGGGTAACATAGGCACCTCCTCCCGTGGCTCCATGCCACCTGAAATGAGGCGCTGCATAGAGCGGGCCAGTCAGGCAAAGAGGAGCAGGATCAGGCGCCGGGACAGGCGACCAGCAAGAGGGTCATGTCATCGAGGTCGGCATCATTGATGCGCTCATCAAACCAGCGGGCAATGCGATGAGCCAGTTGCTCAAGACCGGGCCCCGAAGTCAGGCAGATCTCTTTTAGCTGCGACTCCCAGCGCTGGCGCTCTGCGGCATCACGGCTATCGAGCAGGCCGTCGGTCCAGAACAGCAGGATCTCGCCGGGCTTGAGCTGACGCTCATTGGTCACGAAGTGGGGATCCGGGCGCAAACCGGGCAAGGGGCCGGTCACGCCGACCTGACGGATGGTACCGGGTCCGACCAGCCAGGGCGCCGGGTGGCCCGCGCTGGCCCACTGCACCCGCCCCTCGTTGCCGAGTTCAATGCAGAGGGTGGTGAGCAGGGTAGCCCCGAGGAGCGGATCACTGTGAACCGCATTGGACAAGATGGTCAGTAAACGGGCGGGGGCGAGACCCAGATCGTGCGCCGTCAGCAGGCCACGCAGATAGCCGGCATAGGCATGGGCAAAAAACTTGGCCTCCGCATCGTGCCCCATCACATCCCCGAGCCACAACACCCGATCTTTGACCAGCAGAAAGTCACCGCCCCCCACGGTGGCCGCGCGGGTTTGCAGCGCCAGCTGGTATCCCCCTATCGAGGGAGCGGGCAATAACGGGCGCAGCGCCGAGGTCATACGCTGATCCAGCTGCTCGCCCCATTGCGATTTGAGCTGCTGCGATCGTTGCAGTACCCGCGAAACCGCGAGCAACAACGCCTGTTTGGTGATGGGTTTGACCAGAAAGTCATCGATCCCCAGCGCCCCCGCCCGGCTCTGGGTCCACTGATCTTGATGACCGGTCAGAAAGATAAAGGGCACTCCCTTCATCTTGGGATCCTTCATCAACTGCTGGCGCAGCCCAAAGCCATCGATCCCCTCCATCTCGATATCGGAGAGCACCAGTGCGGGGGGTGGTTTCCCATCGAGGGGTAAAAGTGATCGAGTTGGGATGTTATTGGGTGATCGACATGGATGTTATTACGCGATCGGCATGCGTGGGAATACGCAAGCAGCGAATATTTGGAAGTCGTCCTCACGGCAGGCATCCAGAAATTGACCATCAGTTAACAAAATATTCACGCTCTCACCCTGGGTCACGCTGCTGAGCAAGATGCATGACCTGGGCATCACGCCATCGCCGGACAAAGCAAATAAAATCGATACAAAACAGTACTTTGGAAGGTGTTTAAATTGACATTTTTTCTCAAGGCCCTGTACATGAAGCGGTGCTAAGCTAAGATGAATGTCAGTTGCTGAACTATCTGGACAAGGGAAAACGTAAACTTAAAGAGCGAGAAGGCAGCTTGCAATGGGCCTACATGGCGATAGCCAGATTGGGCGGTTTTATGGATAGTAAGCGAACAGGGATTGCAGGCTGGAGCTCACTCTGGGTAGGCTGGTAAACACTGCAAAGTAAACTGGACGGCTTTATTGCCGCCAAAGAGATGATGGCTTCGGGGATCAAGATCTGATCAAGAGACAGGGATGGTATGTAATGAAAAGAGAACATTACTTAAAAAAAGAACTTTATGAATTAATTAAGAGTGATGATTCTATTTTTGATTTTATTCAAAAAGCGTCCTTAGATGGTATTTGGTATTGGAATTTAGAAAAAACTAATGATGAATGGATGAGTCCTGAGTTCTGGCAGGTCTTAGGCTATGAACATGAAACAATGCCCCATTCCCCTGACTCTTGGCAAAGTATAATTAATCAGGATGACTTGAAAATCGCAATAGATAATTTCAATAAACACATTGAGGATGAAAAACATCCCTATGACCAAATTGTTCGCTACAAGCATAAAGATGGTAGCACCGTTTGGATTCATTGCAGGGGTATTGCTATTCGAAATTCGAATGGTAAACCAATTCGTATGCTTGGTGCACATAATGACATAACAAGGGTCAAAATATTAGAAGAACGAAACCAACGAAATTTAAAAGCTGTAGACGAACTATATGCAACCACAAAGCTTGACCTATTTGAAGCAGAGGCAATATTTAAAAACCTTCCTGATGGTATACTCCAAGCGGATGAATATGGTTTTATTACGAAAGTTAACGATGCAGTTTGCTCAATGCTTGGATATGCTGAACAAAAATTGCTTGCAATGAATGTGGATGACATTGTCCCACAGGAACACCGTAGTAACCATGCCAAACAGCGTCAACAGTATTTTGAATCACCGACTAATCGCAATATGTTATCTTCTCCAAGAAGTGTTTTCGCACAGCACCGAAATGGTACTAAAATACCTGTCGAAATTAGGCTAAACACATTAGCAACTCGCTATGGAAAACGTATATTAGTTAGCCTCAGAGATGTTACCGAACATAATAACTTAGTCAATTCTTTGAAAATTGCGTTAGCTGAAAATAAATCTTTAAATATCGAAGTATCACTAGATCCATTGGCAAAATTAAAAAATCGTCGTTTTTTTGAAGAAGCGGCAATCAGAGAATTTGCAAATAGTAAACGACATACCGTACCACTCTCGATAGCAATTTTTGATATCGACCACTTCAAGGATGTGAATGACAAATATGGTCATGCTGTTGGTGATGAGGTTTTGAAGGCATTGTCAAATGAGTTGAACAATCACGTTAGGGCTGGTGATACTTTAGCAAGAATTGGTGGAGAGGAGTTCGCTGTTTTATTACCTTCCACTTCGCTAGTCGCTGCTGAAATATTGCTGGAACGGATACGAGTATCAATAAAAAAATTGAAGTTTGCAAACGATACTCCAAGTTTAATAACGGCCAGCATAGGAGTGTCGACTGTTAGTGATAATGACTATAGTTATCAAGAAGTTCTACAAAGAGCTGATAAAGCTTTATACACGGCTAAAGAAAATGGAAGAGATAAAGTGATATTTAATATTTGAAGCCGACAGTATTTAATCCGTCATTCCGCACCTGATTGGGGATTTTTTTCGGCGATGATGCCTACACGTTCACAGCAAGTTGCAACATTGAGGTGTTGGCAGTTGAGGTTGGAACAAAAACTAAAATGCTCAGATTCATTCTTTCGCCCCCGTGAAATGATGTGAACTGCTACCCAACAGAACATTGTTACGTGGCAACATATGTGAAGTCACTGGTTTTCTCAATTCAATCCTGGCTGTGTGAACTTCATCACCATTTAAAATAAGAAAATTAGGTGCGGAATGTCGGATGATCCTTGCCCCTTGTTGATCCGCCCCGATACCTCGTTTTGGTAGCCAAATTGCAATTAACGCCTACCGCACGTTGCAAACTGCAATTCCCCTCATCCGACATAACCCGATAACCGGCTCTTTCGCTGAACATTCACGCTTGTTGCACCCGGCCCGATTATTGCTTTGCTCTGGCTACACCTCACCAGCCACTGTTGGCTCAATAAGCACCCGGGTGGACTCAAGGAAGGAGATATCATGAAACCAGGCCTTTATATCGCACCGCTGCTGGCAGCCCTTTGCGGCGCAGCACACGCAGCCCCCTCCCCTGACAGCGCCGTGTTGAAGGTTGAAGGGGCCATCAGCAGCCCCACTCATCAGGCACAAGCCCTGTGGGACAGCGCCATGCTGGACCAATTACCGGTACACGAAATCACGACCCATACCCCCTGGTATGATGAATCCAAGACCTTTCGCGGCCCGCTGCTGCAAGATGTATTGGCCAAAGTAGGGGCAACTGGCAAGCAGCTCACCATTACCGCGCTCAATGACTACTCGGTACAGGTGCCGGTAAGCGATGCCAAGCAGTATCAGGTCATCCTGGCCCGCACAATCAATGGCAAACCCCTGTCGGTGCGTGACAAAGGGCCGCTGTTCCTTGTCTATCCGTTCGATCACTATCCCGAACTGCAAAACAAGCTCTATTACGGTCGGGCTATCTGGCAGATCAGTACGATAAAAGTGGAATAGATCTCATCATGCGCTCCATGGCAGCCAGTCAACGTTTCTTGTTTGTGGTGCTCTGTGTGCTGCTCCTGGCCTTTGCCGGTTTTGGTACCATCCAGTACCGGCAATTTCAGGATCTGCAACGCAGTACCAGTCAGGGCGAAGACAACGTGATGTGGAACTATTTCCAGCTCTATAACGAAGCGCTGCGTTTTCAAAGCTCGCTGCTCCATGAGTCGCAACCGGCGTTTCAGCTCAGATACGATATCCTGGTCAGCCGCATGGATCTGGTGCTGGAGAGCAAGGATCGCAGCCTGCTGCAGCAAACAGCGATCTACCAGCAGGCAAGCAAAGCCATGCGTTCCTACATCTCTTTGGCTGACATCTGGCTCGGCCCGGAGGCCACCCAACCGCTGGATAAGGTGGCTCATCAGGCGTTGCACCAACAGCTCACCACCCTGCTCCCCCTGCTTCATCAGTTGACCCTGGAGGTGAACCAGCAGGCGACCCTGTTCGATGTGGCCCGCCGCGACAGCGTGAGGGAGCAGATCATCACGACGACGCTCATTGCGACCCTGCAATTTGCGCTGCTCTTTGTGCTCGCCCTGCTGATCTGGCGACAAATGAACATCTCATTTCTGCAGCACAAACTGATGCAGCAACTCAATGACAAACTGCTGCGGGCCAATCAGGCGGCAGAGGCCGGTACAAGAGCCAAAAGCAGCTTTTTGGCCAACATGAGCCATGAAATTCGCACCCCCATGAATGGCATTCTCGGCATGCTCTCACTGCTGGCCGACCGGGATATGGATCCGAGGGAGCGAGACTATCTGGAGACGGCGCGCGAATCAGCAAACCATCTGCTCGGTCTGCTCAACGACATTCTGGACGTATCCAAGCTGGAAGAGGGCAAGATAGAGTTGCAGATGGCTCCCCATCACCTACCCCAGCTGCTGGAGGATATTCGGGCCCTGATGCAGAGCAACTGCGATGCCAAAGGGATCAAACTGACCCTGACGGTTGCCCCCGATACGCCGGAGTGGTTGATGATCGACCCGCTCAGAGTGCGCCAGATCCTCTTCAATCTGGTGAGCAACGCCATCAAGTTCACCCACCAGGGAGAAGTGAAGATCCACGTTGATAGCACCTTGCTGGAGCAGGATCACCACTCGATACACATCTCGATTCAAGACTCCGGGATCGGCATGAGCAAACATCAGCTGAAGAACCTGTTTCAACGATTCTCCCAGGCTGATGTCTCGATCACCCGCCAATATGGGGGATCGGGTCTGGGACTTGAAATATCCCGTAACCTCGCACGCCTGATGGGCGGTGATATCTCGGTTGAGAGCAGCGAAGGGCATGGCAGTACCTTTACCTATATCTGGCCCGCCAGAGCCACGACCCCATCGATTGTTTGCCTCCCCGCCAAGCCGATGGATCAGGAGCGCTATCGCATCTTGCTGGTTGATGACAATGCCACCAACCGCAAGGTGATCGGCGCCATGCTCGACTCCGTCGGCCATCACGTCACACTGGCCATTCAGGGAGAAGAGGCGCTGGAGAAACTGGGTCACTCCGAATTTGATCTGGTGTTGATGGATGTCCAGATGCCAGTGATGGATGGCCTGGTGGCCACCACCCGGATCCGCACCTCTCAGATGCCCTGGGCAGATATCCCCATCATCGCCCTGACGGCTGATGCGATGCCGGAATCCAAGCAATACTATCTCTCCCATGGCATGAATGGATATATCACCAAGCCCATCAATAAAGAGATGCTGCTCAGTGAAATAAACCGGCATATTGCCCATGTTCGGCTCAAATACGACGCAACCGTGCGTGTCTCCACGCAATAACCCCCCGATTACCTCATGCAGGAAAGAGGGGCACTTTAGATGAGACCGTTCACGGTGAAATAACCAGCGCCATCTTGAAAATGTCCGGCTGGATAATATTAATCGTGCTGAAACCGCCCTGTTCTCGACATGGGGGACTATCGAAATATCGAAATCCTCACGGCGTATCTAGCCTCGCGGAACACCTGCGATTAGCTCCCCTTATATCCCCGCCCGATTGGGCGGGGGTTTACGGGGCATCGGCTAAATAACGAAAAAAAACTGCACTAATATGATTTTCAGTATGGTTCCCACGCCAGGAAAAATCATCGCGTAGCAGATTTCTGGACGACCTGTCGGCGCAAGTTGATTACCATACGCAAGGATAGCTGGGTTACCAGTTGCACCGGATGCGATCCCGAGCAACTCATCAAATTTAATTTTGAAGATGAAGTGTCCGAGCAAGATAACGGCTAGCACGACGACTGCAAGCTCAACGACCCCAGCGATAAAGATATTTAGCCCTGCCCCTGCGATGTTGTTCACAAAGGGAGCACCTGAAGAGATGCCTACGCTAGCTAAGAACAGGGTTAGGCCAAAATTGCGCAGTAGGGTATTGGCAACTATCGGCATGCTCCAGTTTAACGGACCAAGGCGACCGACATAACCAAGTACTAAAGACATAATCAACACGCCACCGGCTATTCCGAATTTAACCACACCCACACCCGGAATAGGAAATGGAATCAAGCCAATCATTGCACCAACAGCGATGCCTAAACCCATGGCAACAAAACTGTATTGGAACTCTGCATTGATAGAATCACCTAATACCTTTCTTAGTTGCTCCTTTTTACTAGGTTCAACTAAAAGGCCCAGTTGATCACCATACTCAAGCTCTAAATCAGGGTTGGCAAGTAGATCAGCATCACCTCGGCGAACTTGAATAATTTCTACCGAGATACCTTTTGGTAGAGGAATATCACGTAATTTCCTGCCAATTAATTGTTCTTTTGAGACAAACATCCGCTCATAGTCGAGGTTGTGTCTATCTTCAGAAACATGGCCATGTTCGGTGGCTTGCAACATAGCAATATGCTCAGGGTAACCAGCAACCAAGATCGTGTCGCTGGCGTCGAGCTGTAGATCATTCTCTGGAATAAGGTTGACGTTGTTACGTCTTATCGCGAGCAGGTTCACTTCATCAGGCAGTTTATGCATAACATCACCCACCTTTAGTCCTGTGAAATTCTGCGTTTTTGCATCCAGTTCGCCAGTCACTATTCGCTTAGGCGCTGGGACGTCTATGTTAGGTTTAAATATGCGTAATGCTAGGTAAAAGAATATCATCGGGCCGAACACACCAAAGGGATATGCAATGGCGTAGGCAACAGCAGGATCGTTATTACCAGAAGCATCAATTGCTGCCTGTAAACTGGCGGTGCTGGTCAATGAACCCGCAAACATACCGGCAGCAAAATCTGTTGAAAAACCCATGGTTTGACTAAGCAAAATGGCAGTGCCAAAACCGGCCAACACAGCGATAGCAGCTAACAGATTGGCTTTGATACCGAATGAACTCGCTAAGCCAGAAAAAAAGTGCCTGCCGTATTGAATACCAATGCCGTAGAGAAACAGTACCAACCCCATCAAACTCAACAAACCAGGCGGGGTAGCGTTAGGGGCAATGGCGCCAAAAGCTAAACCAACAAAAAGCACAGCGCCAATGCCAAGAGAAAAACCACCAATATTGATCTTTCCGACGGCGTAGCCGATGCCAATCACCAAAAATAGCGTGATAAATGGCTGAGAGTCTAAAAAATGCGCAATGTTTTCAATCATTTTTTGTGATCCTTATATAGTGGTCAAGTGACTGCCCACGCCATGACATGTGACCGTTCAGCTGATCACCGAACTCGATAATAAAGCGATTTAAGGCAAGCCTCCAATTCTGGATCGGCATGGTCCTTTTTTTGGAAGCTTGCAGTATAGCAAGTGTCATCACGCCTGCTGGCTCTGTGTCCGTAATGCCTGATGACCAGCCAACCCCTCGAGCAACAAGTCCAGCAGCATATTCTGCAATGCCCTGGCCTTATCGGGGTGAGAGAGGTACGTCAGCGACATGCCCTGTTGGGTTTCCATGCGTCCGATGACGGCTTCATCCACCGCATTCGGGAAATCGCCATGCAGGATCGATTCCCGTGGGTTATTGCGGACCTGCTCCATCAGGGGCCCGTTTTCACTCAGCTTGCTGACCATCCCCTGCACCCAGTCGAGCTTGTCCCCATCAGTCACGTCCAGGCCAAACAGATCATTCATCCGAGCCAGCAGTTCGGAGAGGAAGTCCTTCTTCTCCTCTTTCGGCTTGGCACTGCCGAGGGAGGCGATCCCCTCCAGTCCATAACCGGCCGCACTCTCTTTGAGTTGCAGATCCTGGGTCCGCTTGGCCTTAAGGTGGTAGTGGCTCAGCATCACCGAGGAAAGGTCTACTTGCTCTTCATCCAGCACCTCTTCCCGCAGCAGGGGCAGCAGGTGGCGTGCAAAGACACACAGCCGCTCCATGTCGTAATCGTCGAAGGGGGTGATCTGGGAGACAAACTCATAAAACCGCACATAGCCGCCCAGGTTCTTCTTGAACAACTCCAGCACCGAACGGGCTTCCCCCGCCTCCTTCAGGCGACGCTCTGCATTGACCTGGTCGCTACCTGAACCACCCTGTTCCATCAGCCACTTGAGCTGGGTCCGACACTCCCGAATAGCATCGATGGCAAGCCGGTAACGCTTGGCGAAGCGATCTCTGGCCGGAACGGCGTGCCGCAAGAAGGCATCAGCACCCCGTTTGGGGTCGAAGTAGGCATCGGTAAACGCCACCACCTCGGGCCAGGTAAAGATCCCTTCGCCCTTGAGCTTGTGAAACAGGTCATAGATCAGGTTGGGGTCCGATACCGAGTCCAACGTGGCGGTTTCGTAATACTTCTGGAACTCTTCCAGCACATCCTGCGGGTCGTTCACGAAGTCGAGTACATAGGTACTCTCCTTGCCCGGATAGGTGCGATTGAGCCGCGAAAGGGTCTGGATGCAGTCCACCCCGGTTAAGCGTTTGTCCACATACATGGCACACAGCTTGGGCTGATCGAACCCGGTCTGGAACTTGTTGGCCACCAGCATCACCTGATAGTCAGCCGTATCGAACGCCTTACGCATGTCCCGGCCCTTCAGCTCCGGGTTCATGTTCCGCTCGTTCCACGTCTGCCCCTCGTCCTCGATGTCGCCCGAGAAGGCCACCATGGCCCGAATGGCTTGATAACCCTGGTCCTTAACGTACTTGTCGAACGCCAGCTTGTAGCGGACCGCCTCCATCCGGCTGCTGGTTACCACCATCGCCTTGGCTTGTCCGCCCAACAGCTTGCCAACATGCTGGCGGAAGTGTTCGACAATCACCTGCACTTTCTGGCCAATGTTGTGCGGGTGCAGCCGCACCCACTGGGAGAGCTTGCGTTTGGCCCGTCGGCTGTCCACTTCTGCATCAGCCGCTTCGCTCTCCATCGCCAGCTTGAACGCCAACTGGTAGTTGGTGTAGTTGCGCAACACGTCAAGGATGAACCCCTCCTCGATCGCCTGGCGCATGGTGTAGACATGGAACGGCTCGGGTTTGTTCTCATCCGAAATGGGCAGATGGGGCTTGGGCGGGCGACCGAACAGCTCCAGCGTCTTGGCCTTGGGGGTGGCCGTGAAGGCGAAGTAGCTGATGTTCTGACTGCCGCCACGGGCAGCCAAGGTCAGGTTCATCACATCCTCGGCCGAGAGCTCTTCCTCATCATTCAGCTGCTCGGCCATCAACACCTCACGCAGCTGACGAGCAGTCTTGCCGGTCTGGCTGGAGTGAGCCTCGTCGGCCACCACCGCAAAGCGGCTGGCTTTCAGGCTGGTGCTCTCCTGAATGGCCTTGAGCACATGGGGGAAGGTCTGAATGGTGACGATAATGATTGGCGTGCCCGAGGTTAACGCCTCGGCCAGCTGAGCCGATTTGCTGCCATCCCCCTCTTCCCGATTAATGCGGGAGATCACCCCGGAGGCGTGATCGAACTGAGCGATGGTCTCCTGCAACTGGCTATCGAGCACGGTACGGTCGGTGACGACGATGACGGAATTGAATAGCTTCTCACTCTCTCCGGCATCGGTGTCACGCCGCAGCGACGCAAGCTGATGGGTCAACCAGGCGATAGAGTTCGACTTGCCAGAGCCCGCCGAGTGCTGAATAAGGTACTTCTGGCCGCTCCCTTCTTGGCTCAGTGTCGCCAGCAGCGTCTCGACCACCTTCCACTGGTGGTAGCGGGGGAAGATCATCGTCTCTTTTTTCTTGATGCGGCCCAGAGCGTCCTCATCCAATTTCACCTGCAGATGCAGATAGCGGCCCAGAATAGTGAGGAAGGTCTCGGGGGCGAAAATCTCCTGCCAGAGGTACTCGCTGGCGAACCCTGTCTCAGGCTGATCGTTCCCTGCCCCACCCTTGGCAGTGCCCCGGTTGAACGGCAAGAAGAAGGTATCTGCCCCAGCCAGCCGGGTGGTCATCGCCACCTCGAACTGATTGACGGCAAAGTGCACCAGCGCCCCCCGCCTGAAGGCCAGCAAGGGCTCACGCTTGCCCGCCGTCACCAACGGGCGGTCGACGCGGTACTGCTGCTTGGCGTTCTCCAGGCTCTGCTTGAAGCACGACTTGAGCTCCAAGGTCGCCACCGGAATGCCGTTCAAAAACAGAGTGAGATCGAGTCGGCCCTCATAGCCATGGGGGCTATAGACCAGCTCTGGCACCACCCGCAGCCGGTTCTTGGCATACCGCTCGCAAAGCGTGGGGTTAAGGTCATGGTCGGGCTTGAAGGTGGCCACCGCCAGCCGATGCCCTCTGTCCTCTACCTGATGACGGAGTAACCACAAAGTGCCCCGCTCATCGCTCTCAAGGGCTCTCACCACGGCGTTGAGCAGATGACGCTCCGGCTCCTCACCGTAGGT
Organism: Aeromonas fluvialis; assembly: GCF_000819885.1. Classification (GTDB taxonomy): domain Bacteria; phylum Pseudomonadota; class Gammaproteobacteria; order Enterobacterales; family Aeromonadaceae; genus Aeromonas; species Aeromonas fluvialis. The sequence continues at coordinate 51,403 of NZ_CDBO01000013.1, read as the reverse complement.
CTTGCAGTATTTCTGCCACCCCTCAGGCTGGCTCTCCTGCACATAGGCGATCAGATCGATCGGGTAGAGGGCTCGCGCTTTGTCATAGTGAGCCGACTCACCGACCAGCCAGCCCGAAGCAGCCAACTGCGCGATGATATGATCTTGAAACGCCTTCTCGCGGGCCTTATGGTCCTGACTCATAACTGACCCCCTCGGGCCAGCAGTACCTGATACAGCGCCTGCATCGCCGCAAGATGCCCCGGCAGACGGCGATAGATCTCGACCGCAAGATCTTCCTTGTAGGTATGCGAGGTCAGATTGCGATCTTTGAGCATCGACAACCAGACCGTCTCATCGGCCAGCCAGTGGGCCGCATAGGCCTGGCTCATGCACTCACGGGGGGTATTGGCCTCAATCCCTTCTGCGGCCAGCGCCTTTTTCAAGGTCTTCCAGGTCAACTCGATACAAAACTCGAAGCGTTGGATGCTGGCATCCACCACCAGCGGCTGGCTCACGTCATAGCTCAGGGATTCGGCGAGGCGTTTGAGGGCGTTGCCAAGGGCAACCAGATTCAGATCCAGACTCATTGCACCTCCTTAGGGCGTCATTCGACGGAAGAGCGGCACCCTGTCACGCAGGATGGCCTGATACAGCGGGCTCTGGGGCGACTCGTCATCGAGTCGCACACAATCGATCGGCAGAAGCGTATCGGCCTCATCGACGATCGCCAACACCTGCTGCCATTGCGCCTCGCTGGCACCGGGGCACTCGATGGCGAGATCGATATCGGAACGCTCACGGTGATCGCCACGGGCCCGCGAGCCAAATAGCCAGATCGCCTCGACAAACGGCAATCTCGCCAGTGCCTGCAAAAATTGGTAATCAACAAGCGGCATACCAGACCTCAGTATTTCTTATGCTCATTGGCTTGGCTGTAGAGAAGACATTCCATCTGCGACATGATGCGGGCCTCCTCGGTCAGGCGACGACCCTGATGCCCCGTCGCTCATCGAGCCGATTGTAACCCAACACCGTATAGACCACCTCGTCACCATCAAACGGGCCATGGCAGATCGAACACACATCGGTGCCCTTTTTATTCAACCGTGCCAGATCTTTTTCATATTTGGTTTTCATGCGGCCTCCTCGTCACTGGGTGGCGTCCAGCCACGCAGATCGATCTTGCCGGTGACGGCGGCGGAAATGAGGGCGATGCGGCGTTCTTGGAGAAGTAAGTTCTGTTGCTGAAGCTGGTTATTCAGACAATCAAATGTGCACAACCTTGCCGCGACATATTTCAGGATATCATTCGCTTCGTCCATTGGCGGAACAGCAATTGGCAATTCTTTGATTGTGCTTTGACCTATATTCTGCATCGAATCACTGGCACCAGAGGCAGATAGCTCGATTTGTCCCCTATACGCAGAGGTGCCAAGCAATAAAGCTACAAACTCTGGGCTTGCGCCAGATGACAATTTAATTCGATACAGCTTATCGCATAGTAAAAGCTGATCATAATCGTCATCGACAACTGCCGCACTACCAACTAATTCACGAGTGTTAGCTCGCGACACTAATAGCTGCCCTTTTTTTAAACGATATTCTGTTTTCGGCTCTAGTTCAGCAGGTAATGCTTTATGTTCACTAAATCTGAATACGCCTCCATTGACGCAGCCGACCTTCATAACACCAAATTCATCTTCTTCAGCAAGGCGAGCTTCACATTGAGGCGACCAGCCTTGATCCATTGAAATAATATGATGTTTCAACCTTCTGACAATCCAATGCTCCGGCACTTGGCCGAGCCACTCGACGCCGGAATCTTTCATGGGAGCATTCGGGTTAAGGCCCTTGGTGACGGCGTGGGAGATCACCGCCTGCCGCTTCTCTTTCAGCAGTTCGATCAGCCTCTGCTGCTGGGCAATCAGTCGGTCTATCCGGGCGGTTTCGTAGTCGAGGAAGGCGGCGATGGTCTGCTGCTCTTGGAGGTTCGGCATTGCAATCTGGTACTGGTATAGATCCTCCATGCGGAATGATGCTTGCATGTGTTCCGGTATAAGACCACGTTCATAGGAAAAAAGTGGCTGACAATGATAAAAGTAAAATCGTGTATCAATAACATCTGACGTTGGTATTATTACCATGCAGTTTTGAGAAAGACTAAACTTCCCTTTCAAAAATGAAAGAGTCATGGCTTTTGCACCTACTGTTGTTGCAAATAAGCACCCATCCTGAGCGGAATCGAACTCGTAAGAATTGATACTGCCCATGACCCCATCATTCTCAGTCTGGCCACTGTATACAGGGAAATCACCAGGGTTATCACCACAAAATTCTTTTGTAAGCATCTGGGCATTGCGGCCTTTTTGGGCTTTAAAATACCAAGCGATTTTTTTTATGGCCCAGTGATTTGGTATTTTCCCCAACCACTCTACTCCCGAATCTTTATATTCAGGATACGGTTGATATTTGCTGATTGAATTATGTTCGGCAGCTATCATCTCTGCTCTCCTTGTTGTTGGGCCTGTTGCCAGAAGGGATCTTGCTGCCAGCTCACTGGCATCCCCATATGGGCAAGGGATATATGGGGGTATTTGGCTAGCAGTGTGACCAAGCGGGATGACCAGGCACTGTCCGGGCTGACACGCGTCAACAGGCTCTCGATGATCACCAGCAAGAAATAGAGACGTTTGCGAGCATTGAGCTGTTGTCTGGCGTTGACCGGCAACCGCTCTGATACGATGGCCAGTCGTTCGGAGCCCTTTTTCGGCCATAAGGGGGCCGTACCGAGCTCACGATTCCAGACACGGCTATGGTGAGCACTCCAGTTACGCAAATCTGAGAGCGAGCGAAACCAGGACTTCAACACGGCATGGGGCCAACCAAAGTGGCCGGCAATCTCTTTTTGCACCTCGGGTGATCTCAAATTGGCAAAAAAGCTGGAGATTTGAGCAAAGGTCAACAGTTCCATCACCATCCAGACCGGTGGCTCTTCAGATGCGTCTGGATATCGTTGCCGATAGTGCGCCATAAAATGCTCCATCTTATGGCCCTGGGCTTTCTTCCGTAGCTCCGCCAGCAACCAACCGTGATCATAACGGCTGTCAAACAGTGCAGGATCCAGGTAACAGAATGGATCCTTGTAATGGGTTGCCAGCACCTCTGTTAACCGGGCTCGCAGTGCGACCTCCAACCGCTCAATGGCATCGAGCAGCAATAAGCGTAACTCCCTGTCAAACACATAGAGCTCAAGCACCTGCTCAAAACGAGTACCATCAATAAAGTGGTGCTCATCTTGATCCGGAATGTAAAAAGGCCGGGTGTAGGCGCTGAGACGAAAGTAACTGATATTGGCGAGATAATGACGAGCCCTGGCATCGTCATCAATCAAGAGGCCACGTTCGGCAAGCAGGGCCAGCTGTTCATCCAGCGACAGAGGGGGTTTAAGGTAGCTGTTCACTGAAATCCTCCGTTCATTGCAACGCAGTGGATTTCGAGCATAAAAAACCCGCCAGAGTGTGCATCGTAGAGAGGCATGGCGGGTGTGTTGCCCGCAATATTAGGTATCGGACGTCCGATAGTCAATCTCTTTGCGTCATATTGCGTGCTATTGCGTCCAACCCCGTCGGCAATGCCTGAGTAGCCAGTATGCATTGGTATCATGAATGCACCTGTGCCAGCAGCTGCATGATCTCCTTGGCCACTGCATCGAGATCGGCGTCGATGGCTTCCAGCGAACGGGGCGGCTGGTACTGGTAGAAGTGGCGGTTAAAGGGGATCTCGTAGCCCACGATGCCTACCTGACCATCGAGTGGATCGGTCTTGCTGGTGTCGATCCAGGCATCCGGTACATGGGGCAGCACCTCCCGCCGGAGATACTCATGAATGTCTTCCCCGAGCGGCACGTTTTCGTAGTCCCGCAGATCGGAGCTGGCCTCCATTTCCCCCTTGCTCTTGCACACTTGGGCCTCATCGCTCTGCTCACCAAAGGTGCTCACCAGCAGTTTAAAGGCGGGGGCTGGCAGTTTGATGGTGCCTAATGCCTTGGTGAGCTGCTTTTTGAACTGCTCGCGGCAGAGCAACCGCTCGGGCAGCGTTGGCAGGGCCGCAAGGATGGCTTGCTGCAAATTTGCATCTAGCTTGGCCCAGCCCTTGTCGGCGGTGAGGCTGGCGAGCCGCTCGGCATCGTGCGGGGTGAATGCCAGTTTCAGCGGCCGCTCGATAGTCAGGCGGCGATAGCCAAAGGCGGTGGTGGGGAAGATCTTGGCGATCGGGCTCGCCTCGAAACGGCTGGCGAGGCGGACTACTTCCTCGATGGCCTCATCGCTCAATTGCTTACGCTTGGAGCCCAACGACTTACGCATCGGGCTGTGCAGGTCACTGGCGTTAATGAGCAGCACCTTGCCCTTACGCTCCGCCGGTTTGTGGTTCGATAGCACCCAGATATAGGTGGCGATGCCGGTGTTGTAGAACATGTCGGTGGGCAGGGCCACCAGGGTATCGAGCAGGTCGTGCTCCAGGATATAGCGGCGGATCTCGCTCTCGCCGCTGCCCGCCCCACCAGTAAAGAGCGGGGAGCCGTTGAGGATGATGCCGATCCGGGCGCCCTGATCTTCACCATTGGCGGGCTTCATCTTGGCGATCAGATGTTGCAGGAACAAGAGTGAGCCGTCAGAGACACGGGGCAGACCCGCCCCGAAGCGGCCACTGTAGCCCTTTTGCAGGTGTTCGTCCCGCACTTGCTTCTCGACCTTCTTCCAGTCCACCCCGAATGGCGGGTTGGAGAGGCAATAGTCGAACCGATCGGTCGGCAGCTGGTCGTCAGAGAGGGTGTTACCCAGCTTGATGTTGTTGACCTCCTGCCCCTTGATCAGCATGTCCGCCTTACAGATGGCGAATGACTCGGGGTTGAGCTCTTGCCCGAAGGTGGCAAGTCGTGCCGCCGGGTTCAGCTCGTGCAGGTACTCCATACCGCATGAGAGAAAACCGCCGGTGCCAGCGGTGGGATCATAGATGGTTCGCACCACGCCCGCGGTGGTCAGAGCCTCGTCATCAGCCGCAAACACCAGCGAGGTGGTGAGCCTCACGATATCACGGGGGGTGAAGTGCTCACCGGCGGTCTCGTTAGAGCTTTCGGCAAATTTGCGGATCAGCTCCTCGAACACCAGACCCATGTGGTAGTTGTCGACAGTCTCGGGAGAGAGATCGACGTTGGCGAAGTTGCGGACCACCTTGTAAAGCAGGTCGGCATCTTCCAGCAGATCGATGCTGGCGGCGAAATTGAAGTGCTCGAACACCTCGAATGCCTCACGGGAAAAGCCCCGCACATAGGCATCCAGGTTATCGCCAATCTGCTTCTCGCCGAGATTGTCGAGGGTGAGCTTGGCGATGTTGTAGAAGCTCTGCCCAGCGGCATTGAGCAGCAGCTTATGGCGGGCCAGCTCGGGCAGCGCCTTGGTGCTCTCGGCGGTGGCCAACACGTTTTCACGGGTCGGGGCCAGCACGCACTCAAGACGACGTAACACGGTGAACGGCAGAATGATGCGACCATACTGGGACTGCTTGAAATCACCTCGCAGGAGGTCAGCCACCGACCAGATCAGGTTGGCAAGGGAGGAAATATTGGTTGTCATGGAAACCCCGTGGGACCGCCCTGCGGTCTGAGACAGACGAAATGGCACGGATTCTACCACGGCAAGCCAGCCATGGGGGGGATACAGGTAGCACTTAACTCCCTGGTTGGACGTACATGTCGCATGTTCAAGCGGCTCGGTTTGGGCCTGCTGATGGGGGATTCCCGTCTGTGCAGTGGATGAGGAAAACGGCCATTCTGTGGCTTTCCGGTAATACCAGACGCCGTGGGGACTGAGCCAGAGATTCATCGATGAGCGCCTCGTCGTCCACACAACGTGGATGACCAAGGGCGTTAGGAAGGTAACTTATTGAAGTGCAGAAACAAGTGGTGGCCCTACCAGCCACATCCCGGCACTCGAGTCCCCCACCTTGGCTGCTACCTTCCGGTCCTGACCAGGTCGACGGGTTATCAATGCGAGAGGACCAATAGGACCACCGGCGAGGAGAATAGGCAAACTGGCCGCTCAATGCAATGGCTTTCTGCCATCCAACAGTTTGTTTGCCTTATTTTTCAACAATCTGCCGAATGAATCAGCTAAATAGCATAAATTTGGCCCCCACCAGCAGCATCAGCAGGGCAAATGCCTGCTTGAGGCGTGTTGGTGACAGGCGGTGTGCCAGTTTGGCGCCAATGCGGGCGAACGGGGTGCTGGTCAGCACAATGCCCAGCAGAGCGGGCAGATAGATGTAGCCCACACTCCACTCGGGCAGATCGGCATGATCCCAACCCGCATAGAGGTAGCTGAGGCTGCCTGCAAACGCGATAGGCAGGCTGCAGGCGGCGGAGGCCGCCACCGCATTGCGCATTGGCACCGAGTTCCAACTCAGATAAGGGACGGTGAGCGAGCCACCGCCGATACCAAACAGCGCCGACAACCAGCCGATAAGGGTGCCTGCGATGCCGGTGCCAAGCGCTCCTGGCAGGTGTCGTTCCGCCTTGGGCTTGAGGTTGAGCCCCATCTGCAACGCCATGGTCCAGGCGAAACAGCCGATGATGATATTGAGGGTACCGGCACTGAGCAGGTTGGCGGTCATGCCGCCAAGCCAGGCGCCGACCAGCATGCCTGCACCTAGACGCCGGATCATCACCCAGTCGACAGCACCAGCCTGCTGATGGGCTCTAAGCGAGCTGAAACCAGTGAAGATCATGGTGGGAAGGGAGGTACCAAGGGCCAGATGGGTAATGATCTCGGGTTCAAACCCCATCGCACGAAAACTGACCACCAGCACGGGAACAATGATAAGACCGCCGCCGATCCCGAACAGTCCCGCTAACATACCGGCAAAGGCGCCCAGCAGGAGGTAACCCATAAACAACATAAAAATTCCTGTGTTAAACAAAAACTGGCCAACACGGCCGGACAACAGTGGATATCAGCATGAAAAAAAAGAGATGGCGCGAGGGCCATCTCTTCATTGTGCCGGTCACTGCAGCGGAATAGTACCGTCCATCACCTTATATAAGGCCAGCACGGCGCAACCGAGCAGGAGCGCTGTCATCCCCTGCTCCAGCCGGTTAAGTCCGCGCAGACCGTGATGCTGACGCGCCTTCCAGTAGATGAAGATGCCCGGGCTATAGAGCAGCGCCACCAGCAGCAGGTACTCGACCCCGGCTGCGTAGACCAGCCAGCAGCCGTAGACGGTCGCTATCAGGGCCAGCAGCAGATCACGCTTGCGCTGATGCGGTTGACCCTCATAGCTCTCCCCTTTCATTGCCAGCTTCAGGCCATAAGCGCCCGAGAAGACGTAAGGCACCAGCGCCGCCGAGGTGGCGATGTTGACCAGCGCCAGATAGGTGCTGTTCTGGAAGTAGATGATGATGAGGAACGTCTGCACCAGACAGGTGGAGCACCAGAGCGACACCTGCGGCGAGCCGTTCTTGTTCTCCTTGGCAAACCAGCTCGGGAACACGCCGGTCTTGCCTGCGATGTAGGGCACTTCCGCGGCCAGCACGGTCCAGCTGAGCAGAGCCCCCATCACCGACACCACCAGACCGATGTTGATGAGCCAGGCCCCCCACGGGCCGACTACGGCTTCGAGGATCATCGCGGTAGAGGGGTTCTTGAGCGCCGCCAGTTGCGGCTGGCTCATGACCCCCAGCGAGAACAGGGTCACCATCACATAGAGCGCCAGGGCGCCGAGCAGCGCCAGCACAGTGGCGCGGCCCACATCCTTGCGATGACGGGCACGGGCGGAGACCACCACGGCCCCTTCAATCCCGATAAAGACCCAGAGGGTCACCTTCATGGTGGACTTGACCTGATCCATCACGGAGCCCAGCTCCATGTTGTTCTGGCCCCAGATATCCAGGGTGAAGGTATCCATGTTGAAGGCCAACAGCACAGCGACACAGAAGACGATGAGCGGCACCATCTTGGCGATGGTGGTGACGATGTTCACCAGCGCAGCGACCTGCACCCCGCGCAGTACCAGCGCATGCACCGACCAGATCAGGATGGAGGCCAGCGTGATAGCCACCGGCGTATTGCCATCACCGAAGATGACGTTGTCCGGCGTATCGAAGAAGTAGCTCAGGGCGCTGAACACCACGATGGCGTAGGAGACGTTGGCCAGCAGCTGGCAGAGCCAATAACCCCAAGCCGCGTTGAAACCGATGAAATCGCCGAAACCGGCTTTGGCATAGCTGAAGATGCCGCCATCGAGATCAGGGCGGCGCATGGAGAGGTTTTGATAAACCAGCGCGAGACAGATCATGCCAAGGCCCGTGATGGCCCAACCCAGGGCGACCGCCCCGGCACTGGCATGCGCAGCAATGTTTTGTGGCAGACTGAAGACTCCGGCGCCGACCATGGAGCCGACCACCAGCGAAATGAGGGCGCCCAGCCCTAGTTTCTTGTCCATCTCAATCCTGTTTATTTAGGCGGCGGCAGAGCGTCCGTATTCATACTGCGCGCAATATGGGAGGGGCTGGAAATCCTGACCCCGTGAAAAAGGCGGCAACTATATTGCATGACTATTCCGACCGCAATCCTTCGTCCCGTCAATCATGCACCGTCTTGACCGCGCGCAATTTTACAGTACTGACCCCGGGGGCCTGTGAGCTGGCTCAAATTAAGAAAGACCCATTGATATTTCTCATTTTTTTGCCAACACAACCTGACTCGCATGGTCCCCATGCATCCCCATTCAGCCCCACGTTGGGTAAATAAACTGCATACAAAAGCCCCGGTGGAAACACCGGGGCTCATTGTGTAAATCCCTATAAACGCAAACCGCCATCCAGCTCTATCATCCGTCCCGACAGATAGTCGTTGGCAAAAATAAAGCTCACCGTCTCGGCCAGCTGCTGCGCCTCGCCAAGGGCGCCGACCGGAATCGCCTGCTGCATCCGCGCCATCGCCTCCGGCTTCATCGCCGCCGTCATGTCGGTGGCAAACACCCCGGGGGCGATCCCCATCACCCGAATACCGTGGCGGGCCAGCTCCCGCGCCCAGGTCACCACCAGCGAGGCGACACCTGCCTTGCTCGCGGCATAGTTGCTCTGGCCAATATTACCGGCGCGGGCAATGGAGGAGATGTTGATCATCACCCCCCCCTGCCCCCCTTGAGCCATCAGTGCAGCCCCTTCGCGCCCGCAGAGGAAGGTACCGGTGAGGTTGACGTCGATGACGCTCTGCCACTGGGCCAGCGTCATCTTCTCCACCAGCTCACCCTCTTTTACCTTGATCAGCATGCCATCGCGCAGAATGCCGGCGCAGTTAATAAGGCCATGCAGTACGCCAAAGTGCGCCTTGATGGCGGCGAACGCGGCTTCGACCTCAACTTCGCTCGCCACGTTGCAGACGAACAGGGCGCAGCGACCGTCACGGCTGCGCACTTCCGCCTCGGTCACCTCCAGCTCGGCGCGGTTGACGTCGATGAGCGCAAGCTGAGCCCCCTGTGCCCCCAGAGCCAGGGCGATGGCCCGCCCCAAGCCACGTCCTGCGCCGGTAATCACGATGACCTTATCTTTGATATCCATCAATGCTCCTTGTAGCTGGTCGAAGGGAGATGCCTTGAAGAGAAGTGGCCCGTCAGGCGGGATCCTGTTTATCCAGATAGAGTTCGACGATGCTGGAGAAATCCCGACTCCCCTGCCCCCGGGCGGCATGCAGGTTGAACAGGTTACGCGCGAGCGCCCCCATCGGCACCGCGCTGTGGCCATGCTCGGCCAGCGCCATGGCCAGCCCCAAATCTTTCACCATCAGGCGAGTCATAAAGCCCCCCTGATAGTGACGGGCGGCAGGGACATTCTCCATCACCCCGGGCCAAGGGTTGTAGCGCTCCAGACTCCAGTTGTTGCCGGAGCTCTTGCCCATGATAGTGGAGAGCACGGCGGGATCCAGCCCCTCCTTCACCCCGAGGGCCAGCGCTTCGGCAGTGCCCGCCATGTGGATCGCCAGCAGCATGTTGTTGCACATCTTGGCGATCTGCCCGGCTCCCAAGGCGCCTGCGTGAAACAGATTCTGCCCCATGCAGGCGAGCAGGGGGTTCGCCGCCTCGAAATCCGCCACGTCGCCACCGACGATGAAGGTTAGCGTCCCGGCGGCCGCACCGGCGACACCACCAGAAACAGGGGCATCGATAAAGTGCAAACCGCGCGCGCGGGCCGCCTCCCCAACCTGACGGGCCGAGTCGACATCGATGGTGGAGCAGTCGATCACCAGTGCGCCTTCAGGCAATGCCGCCAGCAGATCCTGCCCTTCCGGCAACCAAAGGGCGCGCACATGCTCCCCTGCTGGCAGCATGCTGATCACCACCTCGCAGCTGGTCACCGCCTCGCGGGCATCCCCTGCCGCGATACAGCCTGCCGCGATGGCACGCTCAATGTTTTCGGCAACCAGATCAAACACCTGCACTGAATGCCCGGCCTTTGCCAGATTGGCCGCCATGGGGCCCCCCATGTTGCCGAGCCCGATAAATCCTATCCTTGTCATCCCGCTTGCTCCTTGCGTTGCTGATGGCGGCATCCGCCGGTTACCGAGGTGTTATCCTTTGCAGGCCAACGGATTGCCCCCCTGCGGCCAGCGATAAAACTCATCCAGCCACTCCCCTTCCAAAGGCACCTGCTGCCAGCGGGGATCTTTATCCTTATCGATCAACAGGGCCCGCACCCCTTCCACAAAATCCCCCTTGAGCACGCAGTTGACCGAGAGGGTCAGCTCCTCGGCAAAGACCTCGGCCAAAGAGTGACGGCGAGCCTGCCAATACTGGCGCCACAAAATGGCGCGGCTGATGGGGCTACCGGTGCGGCAGATCTGTTGTGCCTGCTGGAGTACCGCCTCCTGTTGATCGAAAGCGGCGCTGAACAGCCGATCCAATACCCCTTGCAGCGAGCGCCCCGCCAGCAGGGCATCGATCCGCTGTTGATGGGGCAACAGAACGGGTGCAGGCAACTGCGCCGTCACTTCATCATGCAAACCCCTGAGCAGCAGATCGATCTGCTCACGGGGATCACCACTGCCAGCCCAATCGAGCACAGCGAGGCGTGACAACAGCGCACTGCGCTCGCCACTGGCGATGGCGTGATCCGCCAGACCAAGACCAAGGGCATCGGCGCCATTGAAGCGAGCGCCAGTCAGACCAAGCCAGAGCCCGAGTCGTCCCGGCATCCGGCTTAAATACCAGCTCGCCCCTACATCGGGGTAGAGGCCGATGGTCACCTCCGGCATGGCCAACAGGCTCTTCTTGGTCACCACCCGAAAATCGGCTCCGGCAAACAGGCCTATCCCGCCCCCCATGCAGATACCGTCCGCCACGCAGATAAGGGGCTTGCGATAACGGTGGATATGATGGTCGAGCCGGTACTCCTGCTCGAAAAAGTCGCGGGCATACTCGAACAGTTCCGCTTCACTCGCCTCCTGCTTGCGGTAATAGAAGGAGCGGATATCACCACCGGCGCAAAACGCCTTCTCACCCGCCCCCTGCAACAGCACGCAGGCGATGGCGGGATCCTGCTCCCAGCGGATCAGCGTCTGTTGCAGGATCGCGATCATCGGCAGGCTCAATGCGTTGAGCGACGCTGGGCTGTCGAGGGTCAACACCCCGATCTGATGGCCATCCTCGGTGGGATGGCAGCTAACCTTGACCGGCTCACTCATAAACGGCTCCATATGGATTTACTCTGCTGGGCCATATTGCCAACGGGGCGCCCGTTTCTCCAGGAAGGCGGCCACCCCTTCACGCTGGTTGGCATCGCTAAAGAGATCGAGAAACAGCGCTCGCTCAAGGGGCAAGGCTGCATCCCGCGGGCCACTGCGCCCCTGATTGATCAGGGTTTTGCAGGCGCGCAGGGCGCTCGGGCTCTGGCGCTCCACCAGATGGGCCATCTGGTGCGCCGCCTCCCACGCCTGACCGGTTTTCACCACCTCCTCCACCAGCCCCATCTCGTAGGCCAGCGAGGCACTCACCTTCTCACCGCAGAGGATCATCCGCTTGGCCCAGCCCGGCCCCACCAGCTCGGTCAGACGCTGGGTGCCTCCCGCGCAGGGGAGCAAGCCCACCGAGGACTCCGGCAGTCCCAGCAACGCCTGCTGCTCGGCGATGCGGATATCACAGGCCAGCGCCACTTCCAGCCCGCCGCCCATGGCATAGCCATTGATGGCGGCGATAGTGACCCCGTGAAAACGGGCCAGCGCCCCGAAGGCCTTGCCAAAGGCCTCGGCCACTTCACGCGCCTGCTCCACATCCCCCTCGACAAACATATTAAGGTCGGCACCGGCACAGAAAAATTTATCGCCCGCGCCGCGGATCACCAGCGCCACCACGTCGGGGCGGCTGTCGAGCTCCACCATCATCTGCAAAAAAGCCTGCAGGCTGGCGAGGGTCCAGGTGTTGGCAGGGGGATGGTCGAGGGTGATATAAGCAACGTGGCCATGATATTCGAGTCTGATCCTTGTCATAACATTGTCCTTGTCGATGAAGCTGCCGCCATGATGACAGGCTTGAATGACACCAACCTGTGGCTGGCTCACAAAGCCGAAACCGGCATGGCATGGCGCAAATCGGGTGGCAGTAGACACCCCCTTGATGCGACCACCGGTTAGCCCAGCGACAAGCCGGGATCGGCCAGCATGCGACGCGCGATGATGAGTCGCATCACCTCGTTGGTGCCCTCCAGAATGCGGTGTACCCGGGTATCGCGCAGATAGCGCTCGAGCGGATACTCGCGGATATAACCATAGCCGCCAAAGAGTTGCAGAGCCTCATCGCAGACCCGATAACCCACATCGGTGGCAAAACGCTTGGCCATGGCGCACCAGGCACTCTTGTCCGGCGCCCCGCGATCCAGCTTGTCGGCGGCCTGACGCACCAGCAAACGGGCGGCAGCCAGCTCGGTCGCCATGTCGGCAAGGCGAAACTGCACGCTCTGGAATTCGCTGATCGGGTGACCAAATTGCTGGCGCTGCTGCACATAGGCCAGCGCATCATCGAGCGCCTGCTGGGCGGTGCCTACCGAGCAGGTGGCAATATTGATGCGCCCCCCATCGAGGGCCTGCATGGCAAACTTGAACCCTTCCCCCTCCTCACCGAGCCGATAGCTCACAGGGACGCGCACCCCGTTGAACGCCACCTCCCTGGTCGGCTGGCTGTTCCAGCCCAGCTTCTCTTCCGGCTTGCCATAGACGATGCCCGCGCTGTCGGCCGGCACCATAAAGGCAGAGATCCCCGCCGCCCCTTCACCACCGGTGCGCGCCATCACCACCAGCACGTCTGTGCTACCCGCCCCCGAGATAAAGACCTTGGTCCCTTCGATGAGGTAGCTGTCACCCTCGCGCAGCGCACGGGTCTTGAGGGCCGCCGCATCTGAGCCCGCGCCCGGCTCGGTGAGGCAGTAGGAGCCCAGCAATTCGCCGCTGGCCAGTTTGGGCACCCACTCCTTGGCAACCTCGGTGGGCAACCAATTGCCCAGCATCCAGCTCACCATGTTGTGAATGGTCAGATACGCCGTGGTCGAGGTACACCCCATGGCGAGGCGCTCGAAGATGAGGCTCGCATCGAGGCGCGGCAACCCCAATCCGCCAAACTGCTCCGGGGTATAGAGACCGCAAAAACCGAGTTCGGCCGCCTGCTTGATGGTCGGGATCGGAAACTCGTGTTCTTTATCCCAGCGCGCGGCATGGGGTTTGAGCGCATCGTCGGCAAAGGCGGCGGCCGCCTCCACATACGCCTGTTGATCATCGGTCAGGGTAAAATCCATCTCGTCGTTCGCTCCCTTGTTGCCCCGCGCTTATTGTCCCGCGCTTATTTTCCTGAGTTAGCGCTTTATGACGCGGCGCCCACACACTGGTCATTCGGATCTGCCACTATGGCGCGGTTGTCGTGGTCGCTGATGACGCGATCACGCCCCCTCTTTCGACCCACAACAGATTAACAATTGATTTACGTTTACGCTAACGTAAACTTATGACAGAAGTGAAGTGCATAAATGGACTGACCACTGCCCGCCGAGACGCCCAGTCAGCTGGTCGAACCAACCTTCCTACCCGACTGTCATATCCGCAAGGAGAGCATGGATGCAGATGGATGAGACCCTCAATGCCCTGACCGAACAGGTTGCGGCCTTCTGCCGACAAGTGATCGCCCCGCGCGCCGGCGAGATCGATCAGAGCAACGCCTTCCCCCGCGATCTCTGGCCCCGGATGGGTGAGCTGGGGCTGCACGGCATCACAGTGGCCGAGGAGTATGACGGGGTGAACCTCGGCTATCTGGCCCATGTGCTGGTGATGGAGCAGGTGAGCCGCGCCAGCGCTTCGGTCGGTCTCTCCTACGGCGCCCACTCCAACCTCTGCATCAACCAGATCCACCGCCACGGCACGGCGGAGCAAAAAGCACGCTACCTGCCCCCGCTGGTGAGCGGCGAGCATGTGGGGGCGCTGGCCATGAGCGAACCGGGGGCGGGCTCCGACGTGGTGAGCATGCGCCTGACCGCGGTGCGCGAGGGCGATCACTTCGTGCTCAACGGCAACAAGATGTGGATCACCAACGGCCCGGATGCCGACACCTTCGTCATCTATGCCAAGACGGATCCCGCCGCCGGCCCCAAAGGCATCTCCGCCTTTATCGTCGAGGCAGGCACTCCCGGTTTCTCCACCGCCCAGAAGCTCGACAAGCTGGGGATGCGCGGCTCCAGCACCTGCGAGCTGGTGTTCGACCACTGCCAGGTGCCACAGGAGAACCTGCTGGGCCCCTTGCACGGCGGGGTCAAGGTGCTGATGAGCGGGCTCGATTACGAGCGGGTGGTACTGGCGGCGGGCCCCCTTGGCATCATGCAGGCCTGCATGGATGTGGTGCTGCCCTATGTGCGTGAGCGCAAGCAGTTCGGCCAGGCCATCGGCGAGTTCCAGTTGGTGCAGGGCAAGCTTGCAGACATGTATACCCGCCTCGCCAGCAGCCGGGCGCTGGTCTACTCGGTGGCGAGCGCCTGTGATCAGGGTCGCACCAGCCGTAAAGATTGCGCGGCCGCCATCCTGTTTGCCGCCGAAAACGCCACCCAGATGGCGCTCGACGCTATCCAGCTGCTCGGCGGCAACGGCTACATCAACGAATACCCCACCGGCCGCCTGCTGCGGGACGCCAAGCTCTACGAGATAGGCGCCGGCACCTCGGAGATCCGCCGCTGGCTCATCGGCCGCGAGCTGATGGAGGATAACCCATGAGCAGGCTCCACTCCCGCCTCGACACCGCAAGCCCGGAATATGCGGCCAATCGGGACGCCATGCAGGGGCTGGTCGATGACCTCCATGCTCGCATTGCCGAGATCGCGCAAGGGGGCGGCGCGGCCAACAACGCCCGCCATCAGGCTCGCGGCAAGCTGCTGCCCCGCGAGCGCATCAATCAACTGCTGGACCCGGGCTCCCCATTTCTCGAACTGTCGGCGCTGGCTGGCTGGCAGGTCTATGACGAGCCGGTGCCCGCCGCCGGTATCATCACCGGCATCGGCCGGGTTTCGGGCCGGCTCTGCATGCTGGTGGTGAACGACGCCACCGTGAAGGGTGGCACCTACTACCCGCTCACGGTGAAAAAACACCTGCGCGCCCAAGCCATCGCCGAGCGGCTGCGCCTCCCCTGCCTCTATCTGGTGGATTCCGGCGGTGCCTTCTTGCCGATGCAGGATGAGGTGTTCCCCGACCGGGATCACTTTGGCCGCATCTTCTACAACCAGGCCCGCATGTCGGCCCAGAACATCCCCCAACTGGCGGTGGTGATGGGGCTCTGCACCGCTGGCGGCGCCTACGTCCCTGCCATGGCGGATGAATCCATCATGGTCAAGAGCCAAGCCACCATCTTTCTGGCTGGCCCGCCGCTGGTCAAGGCCGCCACAGGGGAAGAGATCAGCGCCGAGGCCCTGGGCGGCGCCGAGGTGCACTGCGCCCACTCAGGTGTGGCGGATCACATGGCCCGTGACGATGCCCATGCGCTGGCTATCGCCCGCACGCTGGTTACTCATCTGGGTAACGAGCCGGTAGCGACCAACCCCGGCTACGAGCCCCCCTGTTACCCCATAGAGGAGCTCTACGGTCTGGTGGGCACCAGTCTCAAACGCCCTTACGACGCCCGCGAACTGATCGCCCGACTGGTAGATAGCTCTGACTTTGACGAATTCAAGGCGCTGTTCGGTACGACCCTGGTCACCGGCTTTGCCCGTATTTGCGGCATGGAGGTGGGGATCCTCGCCAACAACGGCGTGCTGCACAGTGACAGTGCCCAGAAGGGGGCCCACTTTATCCAGCTCTGTAACCGGCGCGCCATTCCGCTGCTCTTTTTGCAGAACATCACCGGCTTTATGGTGGGGAGTCGCGCAGAAAAAGAGGGGATCGCCAAGCACGGCGCCAAGCTGGTGACCGCCGTAGCCTGCAGCCGGGTGCCCAAGATCACCCTGATCGTCGGCGGCAGCTTTGGCGCTGGCAACTACGGCATGTGTGGCCGCGCCTATGAACCCGATTTTCTCTTTAGCTGGCCCAACAGCCGCATTTCTGTCATGGGTGGCGAGCAAGCTGCCGGGGTGCTGGTGCAGGTGCGTCGGGACAAGCTGGCAACCGAGGGCAAGGACTTGAGCGAACAGGAAGCGACCGCCATCCGTGCCCCGGTGATCGAGCAGTATGAGCGCCAGGGTCACCCCTACTACGCCAGCGCCCGCCTCTGGGATGATGGCGTCATCGACCCGGCCCAGAGCCGCATCGTGCTGGCGCTGACGCTGGCAGCCTGTCAGGGTGCCCGCATTGAACCCGAGCAGTACGGCATCTTCCGGATGTAAGGAGCAAAACGATGTCAGATCCACTCACTTCCTCAGCACTTGGCTCTTCAACACAAGGCCCGTTTCGGCTGGAGCGGCATGGCCCGCTGGCCGAGCTGGTGCTGTCGCGCCCGGCCCGCCACAACGCCTTTGATGCCGAGCTGATGCTGGGGCTACTCAACTGCCTCGATGATCTGGCCCATCTCCATGGCCACTCCCTTGCCGAACGACCCCATGCACTGTTGCTGCGGGCAGAGGGAAAACACTTTTGCGCGGGCGCCGACCTCAACTGGATGCGCAATCTGGCCCACGCCGATTTCGAGCACAACCGGGAAGATGCCCGGGTATTGGCGCGGCTGATGCAGACCCTCGACGAGCTCCCCTTCCCCACGGTGGCGCTGGTGCAAGGGGCCGCCTATGGCGGGGCGCTGGGGCTGATCTGTGCCTGCGATCTGGTGCTGGCCAGCGACGATGCCCGCTTCTGCCTCTCAGAGGTAAGCCTTGGCCTGGTGCCTGCCGTAATCAGCCCCTACGTTGTACGTGCCATGGGAATGCGTCAGGCGCGCCGCTACATGCTCAGTGCCGAGCCGTTCGATGCCATCACCGCCTGTCGGCTCAATGTGGCACATCAACTCTGCAAGCCGGATCAACTGCTGGCGGAGGGACGGGCGCAGGCCCTGCGTCTGTGCCGCAACGGGCCGGAAGCGATGAAAGAGACCAAACGGCTGCTGGCGGCGATAGAGGCCCACCCTTCCCGCCTTCATGAAGAAAAAACCGTCGAGACCATTGCCCGGGTTCGCGTGGGGCTCGAAGCCCAGGAGGGGATACAGGCCTTCTTCGACAAACGCCCTCCCGCCTGGCGTCCCCGTTTCAAGGATGAGACATGACCCATCACACCCCGATTAAAGGTCTGCTGATCGCCAACCACGGCGAATATAACCGGAGTGCGGATCAACACGTTTTGCACTTGTGCACCTTGAACAACAGGGAGCCAAAATGACTCATCACACTCCAATTAAGCGCCTGCTGATCGCTAATCGCGGCGAAATCGCCGTGCGGATCATCAAGACGGCGAAACGCCTCGGCATCCACACCATCGCCCTCTACTCCGATGCCGACGCCCACGCCATGCACACCCGTCTGGCTGATGAGGCCTGGCATCTGGGGCCTGCACCGGCCAGAGAGAGCTATCTCGACACCGGCAAGGTGCTGAAGATTGCCAAAGCGGCGCGTGCCGATGCCATCCATCCCGGTTACGGCTTTCTGTCGGAAAACAGCGATTTTGCCACCGCCTGCGAGCAACGCGGCCTGCGCTTTGTCGGTCCAAGCGGTGCAGCCATTCTCGCCATGGGCGACAAATCGGGCGCCAAGGCGCTGATGCAGGCTGCCGGCGTACCTGTGCTGCCCGGCTATCACGGCACGGATCAGCGGCCGGACTTCTTGCGCGATCAGGTGAGCCAGATTGGCTTCCCGCTACTGATCAAGGCGGCCAGTGGCGGCGGTGGCAAGGGGATGCGCCGGGTCGATCAGCTGGCCGAGTTTGACGAGTCGCTGGCGGCAGTTAAACGGGAAGCCAAGGCCGCCTTTGGTGACGATCTGGTACTGCTGGAGCGCTATCTGCCCCAAGCTCGCCATGTGGAGGTGCAGGTCTTTGCCGATAGCCTCGGCAACGCCATCTATCTGGGGGACAGGGACTGCTCTTTGCAGCGACGCCACCAGAAGGTGATCGAAGAGGCGCCCGCCCCCGACATCCCTCCGGCTCTGCGGCGTGCCATGGGGGATGCGGCCGTGGCCGCTGCCAAAGCCATCCACTATCAGGGGGCGGGCACCATCGAATTTCTGCTCTGCAAGGATGAATTCTTCTTTATGGAGATGAACACCCGGCTGCAAGTGGAACATCCCGTCACCGAAGCCGTGACCGGGCAGGATCTGGTGGCTTGGCAGCTGGCAGTGGCCGAAGGCAAGCCGCTGCCACTGACTCAGGATGAAGTGGTGCTGCGCGGCTATGCGGTGGAGGCGCGCCTCTACGCCGAGGATGTGGCGGCCGGTTTTCTGCCTGCCAGCGGGCCCATCCACTGGCTCCACTGGCCCGTTGGCGTGCGCATCGACACCGGCGTTACCGCTGGCGATGAGGTCAGCCCCTATTACGATCCCATGATCGCCAAGCTAATCGCCCACGGCCAGAACCGCGCCGAGGCGTTCGCCAAACTGGCCGATGCGCTGGCGGCGCTGGATCTCGGCCCGTTGGTGCACAACGGCCCGCTGCTGCTGCGGCTGTGTGAAGAGCCTGATGTCTTGGCCATGCGCCACCATACCCAGTGGCCCATCCCCACCACAGCGCAGCCCATTCCTGAGCTCGCCTGGCCGCTGGCTGCCCTCTGGCTGGCGAGCCGCCCTGCGGGTCACTCCCCCTGGCAGCAGGCCTGCGGATTTCGGCTGGGGCCGGATCGCAGCTGGACGGCGGCGGTGCGCATCGGCGATGAGCGCCGGGTATTGACCCTTCACGATCATGGCGGCCAGTTTGAGTGGCAAGGGGAGATCCTTTGCTACCAGAGAGGCGATGACCATATCCTCCTGCAACAGGGTGGCTGCTGGCAGCAGATCCCCATTCAGACGGTCGCAGGCACGGAGGCAACCTTTGTCATGACCCTGGCGGACCAGCGCATACGTGTCACTGCCGCTGATCAACAACACGATCACCACCATGATCAGGCAAACGAGAAGGTGCAGGGTGCCATCGCTCCCATGCACGGCATCGTGGTGGCCGTGCTGGTCGAGCAGGGGCAAACTGTCAACAAGGGGCAACCACTGCTGGTGCTGGAAGCGATGAAGATGGAACATCAGTTGCACGCAGAGCGAGACGGGATAGTTGAAGCCCTGCAGTGCAAGCCGGGCGATCAGGTGAGCCAGGGGGCTGTGCTGGTGCGCTTTGCCGATGCAGATACCGCCCCGGCGCATAACGCCATCAACCAACAAGCGAGCAGATCATGACCAGAGGATTAGCCATGCCGGATGACAGGGTCAGTCTGGTGGAGATGGGGCCGCGAGATGGCCTGCAAAATGAAACCAGCCCGCTGGCACTGATCCAGCGGCTGGAGCTGATCCAGCGACTGGCCGACAGCGGCCTGCAACGCATCGAGGTGGGCGCCTTCGTCTCGCCCAACAAAGTGCCGCAGATGGCAGACTCCGCCGCACTGTTTCAGGCTCTGCCGCGCAAGGGGCCGACCCGTTACGGTGCCCTGGTGCCCAATTTGCAAGGCTTGCAAGCTGCCATTGCCGCCCGCGCCGACGAGATTGGCCTCTTTACCGCCTGCTCCGACGGGTTTACCCGCGCCAATATCGGCATCAGCGTCGAAGAGTCCCTGGTGCGCTTCGCCCCGCTGGTACAGGAGGCACGCCGCCTCGGCATCAAGGTGCGCGGTTATCTCTCCACCGTCATCGCCTGCCCGTTCGACGGTCCGACCCGCCCGAAACGGGTCGCCGCCATGGCCGAGCAGTTGCTGGATCTCGGCTGCCAAGAAATTTCGCTGGGGGACACCATCGGCGTCGGCACCCCGGGCACGGTGGCGCCCATGCTGGATGCGGTGCTGCACGAGATCCCCGCGGGTCGGCTCGCGGTCCATTTTCACGACACCTACGGCCAGGCGCTGGCCAATCTGCTGCCCGCGCTGGAGCGCGGTATTCGCACCATCGACTGCTCGGTGGCAGGCCTTGGCGGCTGCCCCTATGCCCCTGGGGCCTCCGGCAATGTTGCCTCGGAAGAGGTGGTCTACCTGCTGCACGGCCTTGGCATGACGACGGGGGTGGATCTCGACAAACTGGCCGCCACCGGTCAGTGGGTCAGCAAGCAGCTCGGTCGCCCCAACGGCTCGCGGGTCGGCCAGGCATTGCACGCCAATGCCGAACGGCTGCGTGCCCGCCTCTGCCAGCCCCTCTCCCGGCAACAGGAGTCATGACCATGTCCCGTCCCCTGCCCGGCAAAGAGATCACCTACAGCATTTCGGAATTAGCCCATGAGTTCGATGTTACGCCGCGCACCATCCGCTACTACGAGGACGAGGGGTTGCTCACCCCGACCCGGGAGGGGCAAACCCGCATCTACAGCCACCGGGACAAGATCCGGCTCAAGTTGACTCTGCGCGGCAAACGGCTGGGGTTTAGCCTGGCGGAGATCCGCGAGCTGTTCGATATGTACGACACCGACCGGTCGAGCAACACCCAACTCCACTCCATGATCCAGCTTATCGAGGCAAAACGCGACGTGCTGCGCCAGCAACTGGAGGATATCCAGATGGTGATGGCCGAGCTGGAGGCGGCCGAACAGCGCTGTGTAAATTCCCTTAACAACTTGAAAACCGGCGCAGATTAACCGAATCTGGGAGCAATCTATTGCCTGGGGGATCCCATGAGATATTGGTGCTGGTTTTTGCTCTTGTTCAGCCTGTCTGGCTGGAGCCACCCCCTCATCAAGGTTGGCGGATACCCCTATGCCCCCTTCGTGGTCAAACTCTCCGATTCGCACTATGAAGGGCTGACACTGGATCTGGTCGCCAAGCTCAACGAAATCCAGCAAGAGGTCAGATTCGTCTTTGTCCCCACATCGGCCACCAACCGCTACAAGGCGCTCGATCTGGGCCGTTTCTCGCTGATGCTGTTTGAAGACAGCAAATGGGGTTGGAACACAGATAAATTCAAGATGACTGCCCCTTTTCTAGGTGGTGGCGAGGTCTATGTGGCCCTGCGCAAAGCAGGCCGGGATCAACGCTTCTTCGACGACCCCTCCCAGCACCACCTTATCGGGGTGGCCGGCTATCACTACGGCGTCGGCCAGTTCAATGCCGACCCTGTCTACCTGCAGCGCAAGCTCAATATCACGCTGGTCAAAGACAACATCAACGCCCTGCAAGCCCTGCTCAAAGGGCGTGGCGATGTGGCCATTCTCAACATCTCATACCTTAACCAGTATCTGCTGGCCCACCCCGACACGGCCGACCAGCTGCTGATCTCGCAAAAATGGGACCAACGGTATCAACACCGCGCCATTCTCCACCCTGCTGCCCCCATTACCTCAGCCCAGTTGGAACAGTGGTTGGCGACCCTGCAACAAAAGGGTGAACTGGATCCCCTTTGGACAAAGTACGGCGTACAACAGCACGCAACCCCATGATGATTATCCAGCTTTTCGGTACTATGGCGGGAACCAAATGGGAGTGCACCAAATGAACACCACCGAGCCCGCGTCCCCCAAGCTCCGCTTGCTGCGCTACCTTGCCTACGCTTTCCTGCTGCTTCTTATCCTATTCACCCTGCTGCTGTGGCAGACCCCCCGTCTGATCCAGCGCTATCTGCCTGGCTGGCTGGCCGAACACTACGGCCTGCAGCTGACGCTGGGAGAGATTGACGTAGGGCTGCGCACCCCTTCTCTCACCCTCAGCGCCACCGCCCTGCTCGATGCCAAACAGCAGCCCATCATCCGTTTTGAGCAGCTCTTTATCACCCCCGACCTGCACGCCAGCTGGCAGCAGAAAGGGGTAGTCCTCTCCGCTGTCACCCTGACCAAACCTGTGGTGCTACTGCAACGGCTGGCTGACAAAAAAGGGGATGTTCGACTCAATCTGACCGATGCGCTGGCCACCCTGCTCGCCCCAGCCCCCTCCCCCGTGCGCGAGACAACCAGCGCCCCGCTGCGGGTCGACATCGCCAGCCTCGCAGTCACCGACGGGCATGTACGCTATCAGGATCAGCGCAAGGAGAGCGACCCCGGCTGGTTGCCCCCCCTCAATCTAGAGAACGTGACCCTTAAGCTCGATAACCTGCGCACAGAGGCAAATCACCCGACCGCCTATCAACTGAGCGCCGCCATCAACGGCAAAAGCAACCTTGCCGCTCACGGCAGGCTAGACGTAATGAGCGGCATGGGTCAGGGCAAGGTGAGCCTCAAGCAGGTCGAGCTGAAACCCTTCGCCCCGCTCTGGGCCCCCTACCTCAAGCTGGATCTGGCCAAGGGGCACGCCAATGCCGAAGTGGAATACCTGCTCAAAGAGGGCAAGCTCGGGGTGCAGTGGCAATTGTCCAAAGGCAAGCTGACCCTGGACAACTGGCAGCTTAAAAAACACAAGGGCGACGAGTTTGCCCGCTTCAGCCAGCTGGCCCTCAGCGAACTGGCCGTCGATGGCCAGAAACAGTCGCTGCAGATCGGCAAGGTGACCCTGCAACAACCCCTCATCAAGGCCACCCTCAACGCACAGCAGGAGCTGGATCTGGCTGACTTGCTCATTGAACAGGCCCCCGCCAACCCCGTCAAAGGGGGCAATGCAGCAAAAAAGATGACCAACGATGCGGCACCCAAGTCGGCACCAAAAACCAAGGCAGCCGGGAATGCCAAGATAAACGCGGCAGACACACCCTGGCAGTGGCAGATCACGCAGATCGCCATCGATAAGGGCGATCTCACCCTCACCGAATCGAGCAGCGGCAAACCGCTGGTACGCCAGCTCTCCGGCCTCAAGCTGGCGCTGGGGCCACTGAGCAGCAAGGGGGAGCAACCGAGCAAACTGACTCTGGCCACCCACTTCAACCAGAGCAGCCCCCTGGCCTTTGATGGCCAACTGACCCTGACCCCTTTCACCTTAAGCGGCGACATCAACCAGCAGGGACTACCCCTGACGCTGGCACAACCCTATCTGGCCGATCTGGTACGCATCAAGGTGCAAAACGGGCTGCTGAGCAGCAAGACCCGCCTTGATCTCGCCACCACCGCCCAAGGAGATCTCAGCAAGCTGACCCTGCAAGGAGGGCTCGATGTCAACGGGCTCAAAGTGGTCGATCGGGCTGACAATCAGCGGCTGCTGGAGTTCAATACCCTGGATCTCACCGGTCTGACGTACGATGGCATCAGCCAGCAGATGCGGATCAAGGACATTGCCCTGAACAAGCCCTTCGCCCGCATCGAGGTCAACGAGGATGGCACCACCAACCTGCAACAGCTGCTGTTACCGCAACCGACGGCAGCCAAAAGCACTCAATCGGATACAGACAGCAAGGCTCCCGACTTTCGTTTCACCATCGATCAGTTGCGCACCGAGCAGGGCAACCTGCGCTTTACCGATCGCAGCCTGAGTCAGGATTTTGTGGCCGATATCGCCTCGCTCGGCGGCCAGAGTCGTCATATCAGCAATATTCCGGGGCAACGCTCCGAACTCGCCTTTAACGGCAAGGTGGATCGGTATGCGCCAGTGACCATTCGCGGCGGCACCAACCTGCTGGTCGCCAACCCGATCCTCGACATCGCGGTGGCCTTCCACAATCTGGAGCTCACCACCTTTACTCCCTACTCGGGTACCTATGCCGGTTATGCCATCGACAAAGGCCAGCTCTCCATGAAGCTGCACTACAAGCTGGAGGGTAACCGGCTAGAGGGGGATAACGACATCACCATCAAGAAGCTGCAACTGGGCGAAAAGATAAAGAGTGACCAGGCCAAAGACCTGCCGCTGGGGCTGGCCATCGCCCTGTTGAGTGATGCCAACGGGGTGATACAGATGAACCTCAAGGTGAAGGGCGATCTCGATCAGCCGGACTTCAGCATCGGCAATATCTTCTGGGATGTGTTGGGCAACACCCTGAGCAAGGCGATCACCTCCCCCTTCTCCCTGCTCGCCTCGCTGGCCGATGGCACCGACGATTTCGACGAACTCCCCTTCCTGCCGGGGGATCCCGATCTGACCCCCACCCAGCAGGAGAAACTGATCAAGCTGGCACAGGCCCTCAAGGATAGGCCCAAACTCAGCATGAATATTCGTGGTAAGGCCAACTTCAACGAGGAGCGTCCCATCCTGCAACGACAAAAGCTGGAACGGGTACTGGCCAGGCTCACCGGCAATCAGGCCGATCTCGACCTGCTGGAACAAGACCCCACCCTGCAAGAGGCGCTGGCCCAGGCCTATGAAGAGCGCTTTGGTGAAGATCTGGATGATCTGGCCGATCGGCTCCATCTGGATGAAGATAGCCCCGCCCTGCGGGCCCAGGCGGTGATCCTGCTGCGGGATCAGCAGCTCATCACGGCCAAATCACTGCGCAATCTCGCCATGCGCCGGGCACAAAATACCAAGGAGTTTCTGGTAGACAGCCAAGGGATCACACCTGAACGGCTGTTTGTGCTCGACAGCCAGGTCAAGGAAACGGACAAGGAAGCCAAAGTGATCCTGACGCTGGATCAGTAACGCCACCGCACTTCGCAAAATGCGTAATAAAAATACAACCATTTAACCGCCTTGACACCTTTTGCTCACCAAATCACCCAAAATGGTGAGCGGCTGGCCTCATATGCAAATTATTACGTAGTTTATTTACTATTTATTCCCCTAGCCCTCTTGCGGTAGCGCCATAGCCTGCCTAAAATCGCGCGTCTTTTGTTAACCCCCCCCCCTATTTTTGGAGAACGCCACGTGAGCGAAAAATTGGCCAACCCTGCCCCTCTGGGTCTGATGGGTTTCGGTATGACCACCATCCTGCTGAACATCCATAACGCAGGTTTCTTCCCTATCAGCGCCATGATCCTGGCCATGGGCCTGTGCTACGGTGGTATGGCACAGATCATCGCCGGCATCATGGAATACAAGCGTGGCAATACTTTCGGTGTGACCGCCTTCACCTCCTACGGTTTCTTTTGGTTGAGCCTGGTGTTCCTGATGGTGATGCCGACCATGGGTCTTGCCGAAGCGACTCCGCACGCCTACATGGGCTGGTACCTGCTGATGTGGGGGGTGTTTACCCTGTTCATGCTGATCGGCACCGTCAACTACCCGCGTGTGAAGCAATTCGTATTTGCCTCCCTGACCGTGCTGTTCTTCCTGCTGGCCGCCCGTGACTTCACCGGCAGCACCCTGATCGGCACCATCGCCGGTTTCGAAGGCATCATCTGTGGCGCCAGCGCCATCTATCTGGCCATGGCCACCGTGATCAACGAGCAGTTCGGCCGCACCGTGATGCCTATCGGCGATCACAAGAAAGCAGCCACCGTACAGCTGAAAGCGGCTGCCTGACAGGCAAACCACGCTAATTGAGAATAAGGCACCTTCGGGTGCCTTCTTTTTGTTACCTGATTACCCATCTGCCTCAGCCAGCTTCAAGAGCCGATATGGCATTGGAGGAGTAGTTGGCAGCTTGGCTCTGCAGCGCACTCTTCACATTTCCTGTCATGATGTTGAGCCGGATGTGTCAGCCAATCCAGGTTACCTCGGTGACGACACCCAACTATTCACCATCGGCCTCCTACCCCTGAAACAGGCAAATCCATCGGGTATCACCGCACTCCCGCTGGCAAGATGTCGTTTGACCCACTCACCGATGTGCAACCATCGACCACAGTCACTCGCATCCTGATGGGATCTCCTCTCTTGCTCAGGGCTACTGCCGCCACAAACGGTCTCTTGCCCCCGCGCAGCTCACCACGTGGGTTATCAGGTTCATCAATGTAACTTGAGGGGAGTGAGCGAGGCTGTATCCCGTCAATCTGATCCCAGCCTTTATCCAGCACGGCATGCAATAGAAAGAAAGAGGGAGGCATCATGCCTCCCTCGCTTGTTAGCCCTGAGAATAGACGGGCTGGTACTCAAATAAGTGAACAGCAATGCGCCCTATTAGCGGCATTTTTATTAGAGAATACGTACAAAGGAATTACCAGCCGGTGACTTCGCGCAGGGCCTTACCGATATCGGCAAGCGACCGGACGGTTTTCACGCCAGCATCTTCCAGCGCGGCAAACTTCTCGGCGGCGGTCCCCTTGCCACCGGAGATGATGGCGCCGGCGTGGCCCATCCGCTTGCCGGGAGGGGCAGTAACACCGGCAATATAGGAGACCACCGGCTTGGTGACGTGGGCCTTGATATAGGCAGCCGCGTCTTCCTCGGCGTTACCGCCGATCTCGCCGATCATCACGATTGCTTCGGTCTGCGGGTCGTTCTGGAACATCTCCAGAATGTCGATAAAGTTGGAGCCCGGGATGGGGTCGCCACCGATACCGACGCAGGTGGACTGGCCAAAGCCCTCGTCAGTGGTCTGCTTGACCGCTTCGTAGGTCAAGGTGCCGGAGCGAGAGACGATGCCCACCTTGCCCGGCTTGTGAATGTGGCCCGGCATGATGCCGATCTTGCACTCACCGGGGGTGATGACACCCGGGCAGTTAGGGCCGATCATCCGCACGCCGGTCTCTTGCAGCTTCACTTTCACATCCAGCATATCCAGAGTCGGGATGCCTTCGGTGATGGTGACAATGAGTTTGATGCCCGCATCGATCGCTTCCAGGATCGCGTCCTTGCAGAACGGTGCCGGCACATAGATGACGGTGGCGGTGGCGCGGGTCGCTTCGACTGCGTCACGGACGGTGTTGAACACCGGCAGCCCCAGATGGGTGGTGCCGCCCTTGCCCGGGGAGACGCCGCCCACCAGCTGGGTGCCGTAGGAGAGCGCCTGCTCGGAGTGGAAAGTACCCTGACCGCCGGTGAAACCCTGGCAGATGACTCGGGTGTCCTTGTTGATCAGTACGCTCATCAGTTGGCCTCCGCTGCTTTGACGACTTGCTGCGCGGCATCGGTCAGACTCTTGGCCGCAATGATGTTGAGGCCGCTCTCGGCCAGCTTGATACCACCCAGCTCGGCGTTGTTGCCCTCCAAGCGGACCACGACGGGCACCTTGACCCCCACTTCCTTGACCGCACCTATGATGCCTTCCGCGATCATGTCGCAGCGCACGATGCCGCCGAAGATGTTGACCAGCACCGCGTTGACGTTGCTGTCGGAGAGGATGATCTTGAACGCCTCGGTCACCCGCTCCTTGGTGGCGCCGCCGCCGACGTCAAGGAAGTTGGCCGGCTTGCCGCCGTGCAGGTTGACGATGTCCATGGTGCCCATGGCCAGACCCGCGCCGTTGACCATGCAGCCGATGTTGCCATCGAGCGCCACATAGTTGAGCTCCCACTGGGCGGCGTGCGCTTCGCGGGGGTCATCCTGAGAGGGGTCGTGCATCTCGCGCAGCTTGGGCTGACGATAGAGGGCGTTGGCGTCGATGTTGATCTTGCCATCCAGGCAGTGCAGGTTGCCCTGCTTGGTGATCACCAGCGGGTTGATCTCCAGCAGCGCGAAGTCGCAGTCGAGGAACATCTGGCCCAGACCCATGAAGATCTTGGTGAACTGTTTAATCTGATCGCCGACCAGACCCAGTTTGAAAGCCAGTTCACGGGCCTGATAGGGCTGCGGGCCAACCAGCGGGTCCAGGCTGGCCTTGTGGATCAGATGGGGGGTTTCGTGGGCGATCTTCTCGATATCCACGCCACCTTCGGTCGAGGCCATGAAGACCACGCGGCGCGAACCACGGTCAACCACGGCGCCCAGGTAGAGCTCTTTGGCGATGTCGGTGCAAGATTCCACCAGGATCTTGGTGACCGGCTGGCCGTTGGCGTCGGTCTGGTAGGTCACCAGATTCTTGCCCAGCCAGTTCTGGGCGAAGGCACGGATCTCATCCTTGCTCTTAGCCACTTTCACGCCGCCCGCTTTACCGCGACCACCGGCGTGTACCTGGCACTTGACGACCCAGGTATTGCCGCCAATCTTGTCGGCCGCTTCAGCCGCTTCATGCGGGGTAGCGCAGGCATAACCTTCGGAGACCGGCAGGCCATACTCGGCAAACAGCAGTTTTGCCTGATATTCATGCAGATTCATAGATGCTCTGTCCGTGTTGTAGTTATTTCCGTCCGGGGTTGGTGTTTCTCAATCCCCTGTGAGTGGGGGCCTGGGCGGCCCCTCCTTATCTTTCAATCGCTCGGGTATTACTCAAACGACCAGCAGCACATCCGGCTCGGGGCTTAGGCCCTTTGCCTGGGTGCTCCCGGGTTAGACGTCCAGCAACAGGCGGGTCGGATCTTCCAGCAGCTCCTTGACGGAGACCAGGAAGCCCACCGACTCGCGGCCATCGATGATGCGGTGATCGTAGGAGAGCGCCAGGTACATCATCGGCAGGATCTCGACCTTGCCGTCGACGGCCATGGGGCGGTCCTGGATCTTGTGCATACCCAAAATGGCACTCTGGGGCGGGTTGATGATCGGGGTGGACATCAGGGAGCCGAACACACCACCGTTGGTGATGGTGAAGTTGCCGCCGGTCAGTTCATCCACGGTCAGCTTGCCATCACGGCCCTTGCCAGCCAGGTCTTTGATGGCCTTCTCGATGTCGGCCAGGCTCATGTTGTCGCAGTCACGCAGCACCGGGGTCACCAGACCACGGGGGGTGGAGACGGCGATGCTGAGGTCGAAGTAATTGTGGTAGACGATGTCGTCACCATCGAGCGCCGCGTTCACTTCCGGGTAGCGCTTGAGGGATTCAACCACCGCCTTCACGTAGAAGGACATGAAGCCGAGCTTGATGCCGTGCTTCTTCTCGAAGATCTCGCCGTACTGCTTGCGCAGCTTCATGATGGGCGCCATGTTGATCTCGTTGAAGGTGGTCAGCATAGCGGTGGTGTTCTTGGCCTCCAACAGACGCTCGGCGATACGCTTGCGCAGACGGGTCATGGGCACGCGCTTTTCTGTGCGACCGGCCAGCGGGGCGACCGACGCAGCCGGAGCCGGAGCCGCAGCGGCAATCGGCGCAGCGGCAGGCTTGTTGCCCTCTTTGATGAAGGCTTCCACGTCTTCCTTGGTGACACGACCGCCCTTGCCGGTACCGGTCAGCTTGGTGACGTCGATGTCATGCTCGGCCACCAGACGGCGCACGGAGGGGCTCAGACCATCGGCAGCGTCATCGGCCACGGCGTCGACCGGCTTCTCCTTGGTCTCTTCACCGGCCACGGGAGCCGGCTTGAGCATGGCGATCAGCTGGCGGGAGAGCACTGTGGCCCCTTCGCTTTGCAGGATGTCGCCCAGCACGCCGGCTTCGGGGGCTGGCACTTCCAGCACGACCTTGTCGGTCTCGATGTCAACCAGCACTTCATCACGGGCAACCAGATCACCCGGCTTCTTGTGCCAGGTGGCGATGGTGGCATCCGCCACTGATTCCGGCAGGTCCGGTACCTTGATCTCGATAGTCATCTAATCAGTTCCTTGTTACTTCTTGGCCAGCAGGCTTGTTCCAGAGTCGGAGAGGGTCGGCGCGACGGCGCGCCCTCTCCTTCGCAACGGGTTTATTCCAGAGTCAGCGCATCTTCCACCAAGGCTTTTTGCTGCTTGGCGTGGACCGACATGTAGCCGACGGCAGGGGAAGCCGACGCCGGGCGACCGGCATAACGCAGACGGGCATGACTTGGCAGCACGCTGTCATAGTGATGACGGGTGCAGTACCAGGCGCCCTGGTTCTGCGGCTCTTCCTGACACCACACGAAGTCGGTGACATGGCTGTAATCGGCCAGAATGGCGCGCACTTCCTCTTCCGGGAAGGGGTAGAGTTGCTCGATACGCACCAGGGCCACGTCCTGCTGCTCGGCCTTGCGACGGGCATCGAGCAGGTCGTAGTAAACCTTGCCTGAGCAGAACACCACCCGCTTGACTGCTTTGGGGTCCAACGCATCGATCTCGCCGATGGCGTTCTGGAAGGTGCCGTCAGCCAGCTCTTCGAGCTTGCTCACCGCCAGCGGGTGACGCAGCAGGGATTTGGGTGTCATCACGATCAGCGGACGGCGCATCGGGCGCACCACCTGACGACGCAGCATGTGGAACACCTGCGCCGGGTTGGACGGCACGCAGACCTGCATGTTGTGCTGGGCGCACATCTGCAGATAACGCTCCAGACGGGCGGAAGAGTGCTCCGGCCCCTGCCCCTCGTAACCGTGCGGCAGCAGCATGGTCAGGCCACACATCCGACCCCACTTCTGCTCGCCGGAGGAGAGGAACTGATCCACCACCACCTGAGCGCAGTTGGCGAAGTCGCCAAACTGGGCTTCCCAGATGGTGAGGCCGGCCGGCTCGGCACTGGCGTAGCCATATTCAAACGCCAGTACCGCGTTCTCGGTCAGCACCGAGTCATACACCTCAAACGGCCCCTGTTCGTCGTGCAGGTTGCACAGCGGGGTGTAGGTGCTCGCATCGGTCTGGTTGTGCAGCACGGCGTGGCGATGGAAGAAGGTGCCACGGCCGGAGTCTTCCCCGGTGAAGCGGATGCGCGCGCCTTTGTCCACCAGAGTGGCGTAGGCCAGGGTCTCGGCAAAGCCCCAGTCCACCAGCTTCTCGCCGGCGGCCATCAGGCGGCGGTCTTCGTAGATCTTCTCGACCTGGCGTTGCAGCACATGGGTCGCCGGGTACTGGCTGATGCGCTCGCCGAGGGACTTGAGGTGATCCATGGGCACAGTGCTGTCGTAGCTCATGGCCCAGTCGTGGCCCAGATAGGAGGTCCAGTCCACGGAGTACAGCTCCATCGGCCGCCACTCCTTGCTCACCCGTTCGCCGCGATCCAGCGATTCACGATACTCGTTGACCAGTTCGGTCGCCCGCTCCTGGGCGATGCTCCCCTCGACCACCAGCTGATCGGCGTAGATCTTGCGCGGGGTCGGATGTTGCTTGATCTTCTGGTACATCAAGGGCTGGGTCGCGCTCGGCTCGTCCGCTTCGTTGTGACCGTGACGACGATAGCAGACCAGCTCGATCACCACGTCGCGCTTGAAGGTGTTGCGATAATCCAGGGCGATCTGGGTCACCAGCACCACGGCTTCCGGATCGTCCCCGTTGACGTGCAGGACAGGGGCCTGCACCGCCTTGGCGATGTCAGTACAATATTCGGTGGAGCGCAGGTCACGAATATAGGAAGTAGTGAAGCCCACCTGGTTGTTGATGACGATGCGCACAGTACCACCCACGCCATAGGCGCGGGTCTGGGACATGTTGAAGGTCTCGGCCACCACCCCCTGACCGGCCATGGCCGAATCGCCGTGGATGGTGATGGGCAGTACGGTCGAGCCGTCCTTGTCACCGCGTCTGTCCATACGGGCACGCACCGAGCCGATGACTACGGGATTGACGATCTCGAGGTGAGACGGGTTGAAGGCGAGCGCAAGATGGACATTGCCACCCGCGGTGGCGAAGTCGGAGGAGAAGCCCATGTGGTACTTCACATCACCGGTGCCCCAGGATTCGCCATGCTTGCCGGCAAACTCGTCGAACAGGTCCTGCGCCCGCTTGCCGAGCACGTTGATCAGCACGTTGAGGCGACCGCGGTGGGCCATGCCAATAACGGCCTCTTTGCAGCCCTGCCCACCGGCGCGACGGATCAGCTCCTTGAGCATGGGGATCATGGCGTCGCCCCCTTCCAGGGAGAAGCGTTTGGCCCCCGGGAACTTGGCTCCCAGATATTTCTCCAGCCCTTCGGCGGCGGTCAGACTCTCGAGGAAGCGGGTCTTCTCTTCGAGGGTGTAGCTCCCCTTCCCTTCGATGGATTCGAGCCTGTCTTGCAGCCATCGCTTCTCCTCGGTGGAGGTGAGGTGCATGTAGTCGGCACCTATGCTACCGCAGTAGGTCTTCTTCAGCGAGGTGTAGAGATCGGAGAGCACCATGGTCTCGCGACCGATGGCGTAGGAGCCCACATTGAAGGTGGTCTCCATGTCTGCACCCTGCAGGTTGTGGAACGCAGGATCAAGTTCGGCAACCGTTTCTCGCTGCCACAGTCCCAGCGGATCCAGATTGGCATTCTGGTGACCACGGAAACGAAACGCGTTGATCAGTTGCAATACCCGCACCTGCTTGGCGTCCACTTGCGGATCGGAGACTGGGGCACTGTAGCGAGAGGGATCCTTGGCCAGACGACGGAAATAATCGCGGACCTGGGAGTGGGGTTGTTCAACCGCATGACCATTGACCTGGGGCAGCTCGCTAAACAGGCTGCGCCACTCGTCGGACACGGAGTCAGGATTTTCCAGGAAGGATTCGTACAAATCCTCAATATAGCTTGCATTCGCACCAGCCAGGTGAGATGACTCCAACCAGGCCTTCATCACGCCGTTATGCATTTCTATCCCTTGTACTTCTTGTTACTGCTACGCAGCTTGTAGGGTTCAAACAGCCATCTTGCCACGGGTGGGATGGCTATCCGGAAGTCGGGCCAGCACCGGGCCGGCCCAAATACTAAACAGCCCGATTGAGCAACATCGACTTGATCTGGCCAATCGCCTTGGTCGGGTTCAAGCCTTTAGGACAGACGTTCACGCAGTTCATGATGCCGTGGCAACGGAATACGCTGAAGGCGTCGTCCAGATTACCCAGTCGCTCTGTGGTCGCGGTGTCGCGGCTGTCAGCCAACCAGCGGTAGGCGGCAAGCAACCCGGCCGGACCGATGAACTTGTCAGGGTTCCACCAGAAGGAGGGGCACGAAGTGGAGCAGCAGGCACAGAGAATACACTCGTACAGGCCGTCAAGCTTGGCGCGTTCTTCGGGGGATTGCAGGTGCTCACGCACCGGCGGCAACTTCTCTTCATTGATGAGGAAGGGTTTGACCTTCTCCCACTGTGTGTAGAACTGGGTCATGTCGATCACCAGGTCTCGGATCACCGGCAGGCCGGGCAAGGGACGGATAACGACCTTGTTGCCCTTCTTCAGCAGATCGGAGAGCGGGGTGATACAGGCAAGACCATTCTTGCCATTCATGTTGATGCCGTCAGATCCACAGACCCCTTCGCGGCAGGAGCGGCGGAAGGCAAGTGTGGGATCCAGCTCTTTCAACTGGATCAGTGCATCGAGCACCATCATGTCGGAACCTTCAGGAATATCAAGATGATAATCCTTCATATGGGGGACGTTATCAACGTCCGGATTGTATCTGTAGACAGAGAATGTGACGTTCATTGTGCTTGGCTCCGCAATCAGTAAGTCCGGACCTTGGGCGGGAACGCCTCACGGGTCTTGGGTGACATGTTGACAGCGCGACGGGTCATGGACTCGGTGTCCGGGTGATAGAGGCTATGGCACAGCCAGCTCTCGTCGTCGCGATCCGGGAAGTCAAAGCGGCTGTGGGCACCGCGACTCTCGGTACGGAAGTTGGCCGCCACTGCCGTGGCAAACGCCGTCTCCATCAGGTTGTCCAGCTCCAGGCACTCGATGCGCTGGGTGTTGAACTCTTTGGAGGTGTCATCCAGACGGGCATGCTTGAGGCGCTCGCGGATGAGTTTCAGCTCGGCCAAGCCTTCGGCCATCGCCTCCCCTTCGCGGAACACCGAGAAGTTGTTCTGCATGCAGCGCTGCAGGTCTTTGCGGATCTGCACCGGATCTTCGCCATCACGGCAATTTTCCCAGCGGTTGAAGCGCGCCATGGCAGCATCGATATCAGACTCGGACGCCTCACGACCATGGGCCATCTCGCCCAGGGTATTGACCAGATGCATGCCGGCTGCACGGCCAAACACCACCAGATCCAGCAAGGAGTTGCCACCCAGACGGTTGGCACCGTGTACGGAAACGCAGGCGATCTCGCCAACCGCAAACAGGCCGACTACCGGCACGTCGTTGCCATCCTTGTCTTGTGCCAGACACTGGCCATTCACGTTGGTCGGCACGCCGCCCATCATGTAGTGGCAGGTCGGAATGATGGGAATAGGTTCTTTGACCGGATCCACGTGGGCAAAGGTGCGAGAGAGTTCGCAGATACCCGGCAGACGGGATTCCAGCACCTCTTTGCCAAGGTGATCCAGCTTGAGCTTGATGTGCGGGCCCCAGGGACCGTCGCAGCCACGGCCTTCGCGGATCTCGATCATGATGGAACGGGCCACCACGTCGCGACCGGCCAGGTCCTTGGCGTTGGGGGCGTAACGCTCCATGAAGCGCTCGCCATCCTTATTGAGCAGATAACCGCCTTCACCACGGCACCCTTCGGTCACCAGCACCCCGGCACCGGCGATACCGGTCGGGTGGAACTGCCAGAACTCCATGTCCTGCACACCTACCCCGGCGCGCAGGGCCATGCCGACACCGTCACCTGTGTTGATGTGGGCATTGGTGGTGGACTGGTAGATGCGACCAGCGCCACCGGTGGCCAGCACGGTCGCCTTGGCCTTGAAGTAGACGACCTCGCCGCTCTCCATGTCGATGGCGGTACAACCCACCACGTGGCCGTCCTGATTCTTCACCAGATCCAGTGCATACCATTCGGAGAAGACGGTGGTCTTGTTCTTGACGTTCTGTTGGTAAAGGGTGTGCAGCAGGGCGTGACCGGTACGGTCGGCCGCCGCTGCGGTACGAGCAGCCTGCTCGCCACCGAAATTCTTGGACTGACCACCAAACGGACGCTGGTAGACGGTGCCGTTGTCGAAGCGGGAGAAAGGCAAGCCCATGTTCTCCAGCTCATAGATAGCCTCGGGGCCAGTCTTGCACATGTACTCGATGGCCTCTTGGTCTCCGATGTAATCGGAACCTTTTACCGTGTCATACATATGCCACTGCCAGTTGTCATCGTGGGCATTGCCCAGCGCAACCGTGATCCCGCCCTGGGCGGAGACAGTGTGAGAACGGGTTGGAAAAACCTTGGACAACAGAGCGCAGCTCTTGCCGGACTGGGCAATCTGCAGGGCGGCGCGCATACCGGCGCCACCGGCACCAATCACCACCGCATCAAATTCACGAGTTGGAATAGTCACCTTACACACCCCACAGCACGACGAAACCCGTCAACAGATAGACAAACAGCACCACGACCAGGGCAAATTGCAAGGCCCCGCGCAGCCCTACCGGCTTGATATAGTCGGTCAACACCTGCCACAGACCAATCCAGGCGTGGATCAGTACGCACAGCAGGGCCAACAGGGTGAATACCTTGGTGAAGGTGTTGGCGAAGAAGCCTACCCACACCTCATAGGTGATGTCGTTGAACGCGACAAAGCCCACCAGGTAGAGGACATAGCAGGTCATGATGAGAGCGGTGGCGCGGATCAAGATGTAATCGTGAACGCCGCTACGCCCGAAAGTTGCAGAATTGGTTACCATACAAGCACTCCCGCCAGCACAGCCAGAACAGCGGTAATGACAAAGGCCACACGAGCGCTCTGATTACCGGATTCCAGCTCTTCCCAATAGCCCATATCCATGACCAGATGACGCAGCCCGCCCACAATGTGGTAAGCCAGCGCTGTCAGGATCCCCCACAGCACGAGTTTGACCATGAGGTTGTCCATGATGGCAACCACGGTTGCAAACCCTTCGGGAGAGGCGAGTGAAGTGCCAAGCATCCACAGCAAGATGCCCAGTGCAACAAAGGTGATAACCCCTGAAACACGGTGCAAGATGGAGGCGATGGCAGTGACAGGAAAGCTGATCGTTTGTAGGTCGAGGTTGACCGGTCTCTGTTTGTTTTTCACGCTTGCCCACTCAGCTCTATTGAGCACGTTAGTTATTGTTTTAACTCACACTTGAGGGCACGGGATGGTGATTGTTGGCTATTTGTTACCAAAACACTCTGAAAAAGCCAAAACACGAATTTTTGGTTTCACATCAGGCTTTGCCAAAGCGTTTCAAACACCAGCAGCCATGACCCACGTGGCGCAGTATATCGATGGCCTTAACTGAAGACAATCAAGCAGCTACAAAGAAAACACAAAAGCGCAAACCCGATCGCATATTTAATTTAACAAATCATTAATGCCACACCAGCAAAATTGACATTGATAGGGAACTCTGTTTCAAATAGGGCGCTCCAGCCACCTCGGTATGGGTAACAACCTTTGCCAGCGTCATAAAAGTCGTAATAGAGTAGGACTGGAACCAAATTATAAAGAGCAAAGGAGACGTGCTATGGCTGATAAGATAGCCACCCTACACCTGCCCGGGAAAGATCCGGTTGAACTGCCGATCCTCTCGGGAACCGTTGGACCGGATGTTATCGATGTGAGAAAGCTGGGTGGGCAAGGGTATTTCACCTTTGACCCGGGCTTTATGGCGACCGGTTCTTGCAAATCTGCCATCACCTATATTGACGGGGATCAGGGTGTCTTGCTACACCGTGGTTACCCCATCGCCCAGTTGGCCAAAGAGTCCAACTACCTCGAAGTCTGCTATATCCTGCTCTACGGCGAGGCCCCCACAAAGGCCCAGTACGCCGACTTCCAGCGTACCGTAACTCGGCATACCATGGTGCACGAACAGATCGCCTTCTTCTTCCGTGGCTTTCGTCGTGACTCCCACCCCATGGCCATCATGTGCGGTGTGATCGGCGCCCTCTCCGCCTTCTACCACGATGCCCTCGACATCAATAACGAGCAGCACCGCGAGATCTGTGCCTTCCGCTTGCTCTCCAAGATGCCGACCCTGGCGGCCATGTGCTACAAGTACTCCATCGGCCAGCCTTTCATGTACCCGCGCAACAACCTCTCCTACGCCGGTAACTTCCTGCAAATGATGTTCGGTGTGCCGACCGAGGAGTACAAAGTCAACCCTGTGGTTGAGCGCGCCATGGATCGCATCTTCACCTTGCACGCAGATCACGAGCAAAACGCCTCGACCTCGACCGTCCGTCTGGCTGGCTCCTCCGGCGCCAACCCGTTTGCCTGTATCGCTGCCGGTATCGCCTCCCTGTGGGGACCGGCACACGGCGGTGCCAACGAAGCCTGCCTGCGTATGCTCGAAGAGATAGGTTCGGTGGATCGCATCCCCGAGTACATCGACCGCGCCAAGGACAAGAACGATCCGTTCCGTCTGATGGGCTTCGGTCATCGGGTCTACAAAAACTATGACCCCCGTGCCCAAGTGATGCGCGAGACCTGTCACGAAGTGCTGACCGAGCTGCAGATTAAGGATCCGCTGCTGGACGTGGCCATGGAGCTGGAGCGCATCGCGCTCTCCGACCCCTACTTTGTCGAGAAGAAGCTCTACCCGAACGTGGATTTCTACTCAGGCATCATCATGAAGGCGATCGGCATCCCGATGAACATGTTCACCGTGCTCTTCGCCATCGCCCGCACCATCGGCTGGATCGCCCACTGGAATGAGTTCCACTCTGATCCGGATAGCAAGATCGGCCGTCCGCGCCAGCTCTACGTGGGGCACCCGCAGCGGGACTTCACGCCGCTTGATCAGCGCTAATAGACTGAATTGACATGGTTTGTTAAAAAGGCGGTCATTGACCGCCTTTTTGTTTGCCGCTTTAATGCCCTTTTCAGCTCAAGGAGCCCTTATGAAACCTCTGCTTGCCAGTGCCGTCCTGCTGCTCACAGCCTGTCAGGGCACAACGGCCCAACAGGGTGAGACCCTCTATATCAACAGCCAGTTGTTCGATTGCGTCGGAGTTGGCCCAATGCAGTGCATGCAGGTTCGCAGTGATGAGCAGCAGCCCTGGACGCTGTTCTACCAGGATATTGAAGGCTTCCGGTTCGAGCCGGGCTACCGGTATCAGCTCACAGTCAGCAAAGAGCAGCTCACCGATCTACCGGCCGATGCCCCCTCCCTGCGCTATCAGCTGATCAAGGTGGTGAACATGGTCGCCAGCAAGTAACAAACACGATCAAAAAAACGGGGGATGGCTGATGCCATCCCCCGTTAGTTTATGGGTACTGCGCCTCATCAGGCTGGTGCCAGCGCCATATGCAGCAACGGATAGGGCTTGCCCTGACCATCCAGCGACGAGCGACCCGTCACTGTGAATCCCATCTTCAGATAGAAGCCAACCGCCTGTTCGTTCTGCTCGTTGACGTCAACCTGCGTCGCGCTGCCCTGTTCGATGGCATGCGCCACCAGCAAACGCCCCACGCCACTACCGCGCGCCTCGGGAACCATAAACAGCATCTCCAGCTTACCCTCGTGCACTCCGCTAAAACCCGCAATGTGCCCCTCTTCTGTGCGAGCACAGTGCAGTGTCACCGCATCGACAGAATAAGCGGTTTGAGAGCCAGGATCTCGGCCTCGGGCAGGAAGTGGTGGGTCGCCCGCACCGAAGCCTCCCACAGATCGATCAGGGCCGGATAATCAGCCCGGGATACCGGAACAATCGTCATGAAATAACTCGATATGATAACCAGCGGGAAGAGACACCTTCCCGCTGGCAACGGTGATTAGCGCGCCTGCACCGCCTGCAGCAGCACCGACATATCAGCGCCAAATTTGCGGCTGCGGATCGCTTCGCGAATATCCGCTTCGCTATAACGGCTGCCCGGATAAACCACCACACAGGCCGTGTCGCCCGGTTTGAGGAAGTGGGTCTCACCAAACGGGGTATAGCGGGTAGCACCAATACTGATCAGCGCATGGGGGGGATGACCCGCCTGCGCCAGCAGTCCCTGAATGTGCTCCGCCGGCCCCTCATCCTGCTGATGGTTGAACTTGTCGATGGCCCAATCGAGCAGCTTGCCGTGAAAGTAGCTGTAATCGATGGCGGCGCTATCTACCCCGTAGGTGTGCAGCTCGCCGTCACGCTCCAGATAGCAGGCGATGCGGTAGTCATCGAGCTCGCAACCGGCGGCGAAAACGGAAAGCGGCAGCAGCCTGGCCGCCAGCCCCTTGCTCTCCTGCCCCCAGTTCTTCTTCTCGCTGATCTTCTTGGCGTTGGGACGACGGATGGAGCAGTCGTTATAGGCACCAAAGGCGCGGGGATGAATGGCCACCACCTGCTTGTCCGCATACTCCAGCTCGCACCAGAGGGCCACCTCCGGCTCGATCTGCACCTTCTCGTCACCGCTGACCGCCGCCTCCGGCAGAAAGATCGCCATGTCGCTCAAAGGGAAGACCCCGAGCTGGCCCGGATGGCCCGGTACGAAGAAGGGGAACAGCGCTTTGGGCGCGGTGGTATCACGCACCACGACTGCCACGAAATCCGACGCTTCACCCGCCTGCTCCAGATGACCGGCGAAATTGCCCGCCACCCCGAGTCCGATAAAGTTGCTCTCTGCTGTCACTTGCATCTTGCTCACCTGCATCTTGCCAACGCAAGGTAGCAGGCTCGTCGCCCACTACCGCTAAAGTGGCAAGATTAAACCACAAGGCCCCCGCCTTCGCCCAGTCCGGCCCTGTCGTGATGTGCGCCAGTCCGCTTTTTAGGGATGGAGCACTGCGCTTGATCACCCTTTCACCAACGGGGTTGCCCCGCTGGAAACAGTGCATTTCCGGCCTCTCCCCTCTTTCCCCTTGGGACTCAACCTCATCTTTGTTAGGCTGCCAGCATGCAAAACAGCGGCGCGCTTGGGTGCGCCAGGCTCATTACGGCAACCCCATCGGAGAGAAAACGGATGATCGACAAACTCGCCTGGCTCACCTTTAACGATCAGCAACTGCTCTGCGCCCGCTCCCACGGCAAAGGCATCTATTACATCCCCGGTGGCAAGCGCGAACCGGGGGAGAGCGACGAGGCGGCGCTGATCCGCGAGATTGAGGAGGAGCTGGCCGTCACCCTGCAACCCGATACCCTGCGTTTTGCCTGCGAGTTCAGCGCCCAGGCCGACGGCAAACCGGCAGGGGTCGAGGTGCGACTGCGCTGTTACACCGGCGATGCGAGCGGCACCCCGGTTGCCTCGGCCGAAATTGCCGAGCTGCGCTGGCTCGACAGCACTCACCTCGATGAGCTCTCCCCCGTCTCCCGTCTGCTGTTTGCCTGGCTGGTTGAGCAGGGGTTGATCCGCTGACCCCATAACCGGGAGCGATACAAACAAAAGAGGTGAGCAAATGGCTCACCTCTTTTGCTTCTGACATGGCAGTAATCAGGGCAGTATCACCGCTCGCACCTCCACCTTCGGCGAATCAAACGCATCTTGCGCGGCGATCAGCTGCAACTCGTAAGCCTGCTGGCGCCAGGTCTCTTGCAGCACCGCATCTACCGAAGCGTTGGTACGCTCGAACGCGCTCACCGCATCGTGACCAGCCAGCAAATTGGCCAGCATCAGGGCGCTGATAAGATCGCCCACCCCCACCGGCTGGCGGGCAAAGTCGTAGAGCGGACGGGCAATCAGGTAATCCCCTTGCGGGGTTGCCAGCAGCATCTCGAAGCGGCTGGCGTCCTGCGCCGCACGACCGAGATGTTTGACCAGCACCAGCTTGACGCCGCGGGCCAGCAGCTGATGGGCGGCGGCGCGGGTCTGGTCCAGATCCGCCAGATGGGTATCGCAGAGGGTCTCCAGCTCCAGCAGGTTGGGGGCCATCATGTCGGCCAGCGGCAACGCTTTTTCTGTCAGGAAACGGGTGACACCAGGGGCAACGATACACCCCTTCTCGGGATGCCCCATCACGGGGTCGCAGAAGTAGATGGCACCGGGGTTGGCCGCCTTGACGGCGTTGACCACTGTCAGGATCTCGTCCCCCTGCTCGGCAGAGCCAAGGTAACCGCTCAACACGGCACCACACTGGCTCAACACCTCGATATTGCCCAATCCTTTCACCAGCGCACTGATATGGCCCGCCGGCATCGCCATCCCCTGCCACCCCTGGGCATATTGGGTGTGGTTGGAAAACTGCACCGTGTTGATGGGCCATACATCCATACCGAGGCGGCGCATAGGGAAGACGGCTGCGCTGTTGCCTGCACAACCAAAGACCACGTGGGACTGAATAGAGAGAACGGATTTCATCGAGGATACCACAGCAAAGGATCAGCAAGGTGGGCAATATATCGGATGAAGATAAGGATGCACCACCTTGGCGCGGTATAAACTCACATTTTCCTGACTACAGTCAGGTTTTTACACTATCTAGCCAATTTCGGCATGGTCAGCGGCGTCATCATACGCGCCACGACCGTTACATGCTGTTACGCTCAACGGCAACGGGCAAAGTGATAGACCCACCCCTCGTCACGAGGCATATCACAGGGAGCATGTACCAGTTCGGGCAACGCCGGCACCTGGCCACCCGCGGCATATTGCAGCGCCATCAGGGCGCAGAGCGCCGCATCGTAGCGATCGGTGCCAACCTGCACATCTTCGGGCAGCAGCGCCGCCAGCTCGGGCCGTGCCGGGGATGCCTTGCCGCCGACTTTGGTCAGTGCCGGATAGACCTCCAGCACGGCGCGACTGGCTTGCTCCTGCACCTTGGGCACCAGCTGCAAGTCCGAGAGGTGCGGCAGCATGGAGAGCGCCAGGGTGGCATTGTTGCCAAGCCTGTCAAAGGTGGCCGAGAGGGGCTTCTTGCCATATTGCTGATAAAGCCAGCGCTCGCAGTCACGATAGGCGTAGGGGTTGTCTATC
Source organism: Aeromonas fluvialis (assembly GCF_000819885.1). Classification (GTDB taxonomy): domain Bacteria; phylum Pseudomonadota; class Gammaproteobacteria; order Enterobacterales; family Aeromonadaceae; genus Aeromonas; species Aeromonas fluvialis. The sequence continues at coordinate 9,431 of NZ_CDBO01000013.1, read as the reverse complement.
TCCCGCTCGGGCGCGGCGCAGCTGTGTGGCTGGCCGTTGAGCAGATCGCGCAAGGCGCGGGGAAAGGCGAGCGGCGCATCGATACCGAGCGCCAGTTGCGGGCAGGCTTCGACCTGCATCAGGGTCAGCTCGTTTTGCAGGGCCGGACGCAGCAGGGCGGCCAGATCCGGCGCCACCCGCGAGCTCAGGCGGAACAGTGGCGATACCCCTAGCCAGTGCAGGCGGTTGGAACCGACCTGCCAGCCCACCACAGCCACCGCTTGGGCGCTGCCCTGCCAGCCCCGCACATCCCAGCCGATCCCGATTGCACTCATCTGCCCTGCCGTCATCACTTACCTCTTTTCGCCTGTCACTAGTTGCAAGAGGCACAGGGTAATCAGCAGATGCCGTTAACGCAAAGCGAACCGCCTTGTCAGAACGATTTCTGGAAGTTCACCAGCGGCAGAATGGGGAACACGCCGTTAGCTGCGTAGTTGGCCAGCCCGATCTGCAAGCCATCGAGATGCCGGGTGGCATTGATAAAGCCAATCTGGAAGGTGGTACGCTCGGCGTAATTGACGAAGCCGACGTTGGCCAGCGCATTACCTTTGGCAATGTTGACCGCCCCCAAGTTAAGCCCTTGCACATTGTTGGTCAGGTTGACCAGCCCCAGATTGACGCCGGTATCCTGCCCTTCATGCCAGTTGATGGCGTTGATGGCGACCCCGCCAAACTGGTGGCGTACCCGGCCAACCCCGAAGAGGACCCCGAGTTGCAAACCGCTGAACTGATCCACATCGGAGAGGGCGAAGATCGGCAGATCGATCCCCTTCACCTGACCGGTACGGCCATAGAGCAGCGAGGCGCGAGCCCCTTCAACCTGATGGGATGCGGGCAGATTGACCCCGGGTAGCGAGACCTGCACCGGAGTACTGGCCTGCGCGACAACGCTCAGGGTAAGGGCGCTGCATGCCAGCAGCAGTCGTGAGAGTATCATGGGAGGCTCCTTGCACCATTCACCAAATAAAGAGGCTATCTTAACAGCCGGGGCAAACAGAAAGCAGTGCGGCGAGCACCGCTTGCGTCATCACTCGTCCCAGCCACGCCACAAAGGGGGGCCATCGCACGGAACAGCACAACCCAGCATCAAACACTGGCACACGGACACCATTTTCACCACCATGGCCCAGCTTCCCTTTTCTTGCCGGAATGAACTGCCTAAAATAACCGCCCTGCCAGATCCGGCATTTATCCAGCTAGAGGATTTCCCATGGAGACGTTTCTGCTCGAAGGCCACCCCTTCGTTGCCTTGTGTGACCTTATCAAACATCAGGGGTGGGCCGATTGTGGCGGCGCCGCCAAAGCCCTCATTGCCGAAGGGCTGGTCGAGGTGGACGGTCAGGTCGAGACCCGCAAGCGCTGCAAGATCGTGGCCGAACAGGTGGTCAACTTCAATGGCATGAAGGTCGTGGTGAAAGAAGGCGTTAGCCCGGAGATTGGGTAAACCGGTCTTGGGGAGCCACGCTCTGGCTACCCGCTAGCTGGCCTTGATCGACAGGGTTAGCACAAAACGCGCCATCGCCTCATCCCCGTGCAGTGACGGACAGGTGGCCACCACCTGGATGGGGCGATTGATGCGCTGACCGCTTGCCAGCGATTCGTCGATCATGGCGTCAATCTCCTCCCCCGCCGCGCAGTCGAACTGCACATCCCCCTCCGGTCGTTTCAAAAACTCCCCCTGCACATCCTTGAAGGCGAAGTGCACCTTCTTGCGCCGCTGCCGCCCTTTCTCCATCACCAGCAGACCGCCTACCAGATCGGCGCCGGTCGCCAGCGCGCCAAAATACATGCTGCCCAGATGGTTGCGGGTACGCCAGCCAAGGGGAATGCGAATGCGCAGCGCCTTGGCGTTCATCTCTTCGATGATCGGGGCACAAAACCCGATGACGGGAATGTAGCGCCAGGCAAACAGCCGAAGCGCCAGATTGGCTTTGAAGCGTTGCAAATCCATATGCGAACTGATCCGATGAGTTAATGTAAACAACATGTTGCCTGCATCTGCGCCATTCGACAAGCACAGGGATCACGGTTACGACCTTTTGCCCAACGCAAAAAAACAGAGGGAACCGCACCGGTTCCCTCTTTTCGTTCATGTCGCTGTTACAGCAAATGTGCCGCTCAGGCGCGCTTCTCTTCCAGCCAGGCCCCCTGACTCTGCATCTCGAACAGCTGGGCATAGTGACCGCCGAGGGCCATCAGCTCGCTGTGGCTGCCCCGCTCGCTCACCTGCCCGCGGGAGAGCAGCAGGATCTCGTCCGCATCGACGATGGTCGAGAGGCGGTGGGCGATGGCGATGGTAGTGCGGCCACGACGCGCGGCAGAAATAGCCTGCGACAGCGCCAACTCGGTCTGGGAGTCCACGCTCGCCGTCGCTTCATCCAAAATGAGGATGCGCGGATCCCCCACCAGCGCACGGGCAAAGGAGAGCAGTTGCCGCTGACCGGCGGAGAGGTTCTTGCCCCCCTCCTCCATCAGGGTGTTGATCCCCTGTGGCAGGCTGCGCACAAACTCGGCCAGTTGCACCTCGCTGAGCGCCTGCCAGAGCCGCGCGTCATCTATTCCTGCGCGGCCGAGACGCAGGTTCTCCGCCAGAGTGCCGACGAAGATAAAGGGATCTTGCTGCACCAACCCGATGCTGCGGCGCACCGCCGCCAGCGACAGGGTATCCAGTGCGTGATCATCAAAGCGGATCTGCCCCTGATCCAACGGATAGAAGCCCATCAGCAAGCTGATGATGGTGGACTTGCCGCTGCCGGTATGGCCCACCAGCGCCAGCATCTGGCCCGGTTTTGCGGCAAAGCTGACCTCCCGCAGCACCTGCTGCTCTCCATCGTAGGAGAAGCTCACCCGATCGAAACTGACCCGCCCTTCCAGCGGGCACTGCTCGCCGTCGGTGCTCTCGCGGGTTTCATCGAGCAGGGCAAAGACCCGCTCCCCCGCCACCATCGCCTGCTGCAACTGGTTGAGCTGGTTGGTCATCTCGATGAGTGGCTCGATCATCCGCCCCAGATAGCTGATAAAGGCGTAGAGCACCCCCACCTGAATGGCACCCGCGTGACTCACCCCCTCGTGGGCGAACAGCGCCAACAGACCGATCAGCACCATCATGTAGAAGAGATCGATGAGCGGACGCAGCAAAATGCCGTTGATCTTGAGACTCTTGATCCGTGCCGACCAGTGCTGCTGGTTCACCTCGGCAAAGGCGTTGGCAAAGTGGCGCTCCTGCACCATCGCCTGGATCACCGGCATCCCCTGCAGCGACTCGTTGAGGCGGCTGTTGATGTCGGAGAGCAGGCTGCGGGTCGCTCGCACCACCGGCACGCTCAGTTTCTGGTAGAGCCACATCACCCCGCCCACTGCGGGCAGCAACAGGGAGCAGACCAGCATCAGCCGCAGATCCAGCAGCGCCATGGAGATGAGGATGCCGCACAAGAGCACCACTTTTTGCACCAGCAAGCCGATCACCTGCACATAGAGGTTCATGATCGCCTCGGTGTCATTGGTGATGCGGGAAATCAGCGAACCGGAGCGATGCTTGTCAAAGTAGCGGGCCGGCAAGCGGATAGCTGTGGCAAATACCTGCTCGCGCAGGGTTTGCACCACCGCCTGGGCGATGCGGTTAAAGCGCAGGGATTGCAAATAGAAGCCCGCCGCCGAGAGCACCTGCAAACCCAGATAGCCCGCCGCAATCAGGGCTATGGTGGGCAGCACGATATTGCGTGGCGCCAGATAGTCATCGATAAAGAGCTTGATCAGCAGCGGCCCGGCCACTTCGGCGCCGGTGGCAAGCAGCAGGCAAATCCCCGCCTGGATCAGCCAGCGAGGATAGCGGGCGCAGTAGGCGAGCAGTCGTTTAATGGTCGGATTCACAGGCTCTCCTCCACCGCTTCTTCGAGACGCTGGTAACGCACCATATCTGCATACCAGCCATTGTGCGCCATCAGGGCACCGTGATGACCCCGTTCGCTGACGGCCCCCTGCTCCAGCACCAGGATCTCATCGGCCTGCTCCACCGCCGTCATGCGATGACTGACCAGGATCAGGGTGCGACGATGGGCCTTGAGGGCATGCAGAATTTGCTGCTCGGTGTGGGCATCCACCGCCGAGAGCGCATCATCGAGCACCAGAATGGGCGCATCCAGCAGCAGGGCGCGGGCAATGGCCAGCCGCTGCTTCTGGCCGCCGGAGAGGGTCACCCCCTTCTCCCCCACCTCGGTCTCATAGCCTTTGGGGAAACGCACGATATCATCGTGGACACAGGCAATACGCGCCACCCGCTCGACCTCTTCGCGGCTCGCATCGGGCTTGCCGAGGGCAATATTGGCGGCGATGGTAGTGGAAAACAGGAATGGCTCCTGCGGCACATAGGCAAACTGGCTGCGCAGTGTAGCGAGCGGCAACTGGTCAATCGGTACGCCCCCCATGGCAATCGAACCGTGAGTCGGATTGGCAAGGCGCATCAACAGCTTGAGCAGGGAGCTCTTGCCTGCCCCGGTGCGCCCTACCACCCCGAGCATGCCCCCTTGCTCGAGGGTCAGGTCGATATCCGCAAGCAGGGTGCGCTGCTCAAGTCGATAGCTTACCTCATTGATCTGTAAAGGAAACGCACAGACAAAGACCGCCGGCTGGGCGGGCTCTTCGATATCGCAGCGATCCCCAAGCAGGCTCTCGATACGGGAGTAGGCGGCGCTGCCCCGCTCGATGATGTTGAACAGCCAGGCAATGGCAAACATCGGCCAAATCAGCTGGCCGAGGTACATGGTGAAGCTGGTGAGTTCACCCAGAGTCAGCTCATCCCGCAGCACCAGCACACTGCCCCCCGACACCGCGAGGAAGTAGGAGCACCCGATACAGAGATAGATGACCGGATCGAACTTGGCATCGATGCGGGCCACCGCCATATTGCGCTCCCCCGCCTGCCGGGTCAGCTCGGCAAAACCCTCATCTTCCAGCGATTCGACCGCATAGGATTTCAGCACCCGCACCCCGGAAAGAGCCTCCTGGGTCTTGTTATTGAGCCGGGAGAAGGCCCCCTGCGCCGCCTTGAACTCCTTATAGATCTGCTTGCCAAACCGGTTCATGAAAAAGGCCATCACCGGCAACGGCAGCAAGGAGACCAGCGTCAACTGCCAGGAGTACTGGCTGCACATGATGGAGAGCACCAATACCCCGACCATGATGGAGTCCACCAGGGTCAGCACCCCTTCGCCAGCGGTCATCTCCACCGCCTGAATGTCGTTGGTAGCATGGGCCATCAAATCGCCGGTACGGTGGCGCTGATAAAAATCGGGGCTCATCCGGGTGAAATGACTGAACAGGCGATTGCGCAGGACATAGGCCAGACGGTAAGAGGCACCAAACAACATCACCCGCCAGACGTAACGCAGCAGATAAATCAGCACGCCCAGACCAAACAGCCCGGCCAGATAGCGCATCAGGGTGCCATTATCGAGATCCCCCTGGGCGATGCCATCCACCACCCAGCCTACCACTTTGGGTGGAACCACGGTCAACAGCGCCACCAGCAGCAGCAGGGAGATGGCCGCCAGATAACGGGGCCACTGCGCCTTGAAAAACCAACTCAATCGTAGAAATACGCTCACACCACCAACCTTTAGCGCTGTCTACCCGTGAGCGCTCCCAAGAACGACCATCAGAGAAGCCACGCAGAAATAGAAGAATGAAAACAATCGCCTCCGGCTGGAGGCGATTCGAACGAAAGCTCATCATATCCCGAACCGGGATTATTGAGAATAATAACTATTTAATTTGCTGTGACATATGATCATCCCCTGATGAATAGGGATTATACGAATTTTCATGCTGCTCACCGGTCAACAGGAAGTGTGACACTTCTTCCCGGGTCCGGCTGAACACCTGTTGCAACTGCTCCAGATCCGTCTCGCTCAGCACCTCGTTTTGCCGCAGGCGCCACTCCAGTTCACCAGCCAGCAGCAGCAGTCGAGCCGCCGAGATATTGGCCGAGACCCCCTTGAGGGTGTGCAACAGCTTGCTGGCCACCTCGGGTTGTTGGCGGCGCAGGGCTGAGCGGATCTCCCACAGATCGTCCTTGTGCTCCGACATGAACAGCTTGAACAGGATCTGCAGCGCCTCCTTGTCCTGATCCAGCCGTTTAAGGGCATCCTGCAGATCGAGGATCCCCATCATATCCGGCGGTTTCACCTCCATGAACCCCGCCTGTTCTGCCCCCTGCGGCGTCACCCACTGCAATAAATTGTTGTAAAGATCCAGCTTGCTCACCGGCTTGGTCACATAGCCATTCATCCCCACCCCAAGACAGCGATCCTTGTCACCGGGCATGGCGCTGGCGGTGAGAGCAATGATGGGCACATCGTGCTTGTCGACCATCTTGCGGATCTGGCGGGTAGCATCGAGCCCGTCCAGCACCGGCATCTGCAAATCCATCAGGATCACGTCAAAAGGCTGCTCGGCGACCCGCTCCACCGCCTCCCGACCATTGCTGACCACACACACTACCGCATCGACCCGACGCAGATATTCGATGATGAGCTGCTGATTGACCCGGTTGTCTTCGGCCAACAACACTCGGGTACCCTGCAACAGGGATTTGAAGTGCTGCTGATCCCCCTGCGCCTCGGCCTTGCGCAGATTGAGTTCATACGAGCTGCCATTGAGCAACTCGTCCACCTTGGCCAGCAGGGCATTCTCGGTCATCGGCTTGGGCAGAAAATGGGTCAGCCCCATACTGTCCATTCGGGCGTGCAGCCCCTCTCTGGCCCAGGCGCTGATCATCAGGATGGGGATCCGTCGCCACTGGCTGTGCTGATACATCTCCAGCGCCAGATCGAGTCCATCCTCCTGCCCCATGCGCCAGTCGAGGATTGCCAACCGCAGATTGGGCCCCTCTTCACGCAACAATTGACGGGCACGGGAAAGGGAGTTGACCGGCAGCACCCGCACACCCGCCCGAGTCAGGATGTCCCGAGCCAGCTCCAGCACCAGTTCATTGTCATCCATTACCATCACCAGCGGCTGATTCTCGAAGAAGACTTTCCGTCCGGCCACGCCGTAGACCGCTTGTGCCATAGGGATATCGAACTTGAACAACGAACCCACGCCAGGCTTGCTCTGTACGGTGATCCTCCCCCCCATCAGCTCCACCAGCCGCTGGGAGATATTGAGACCCAGACCTGAACCACCATATTTGCGGGTATTGCCCGCCTCCAGCTGGGTAAAGGCCTGAAAGAGCTGAGTCTGCTTCTCTTGGGCAATACCGATGCCGGTATCGCGCACACTGAAGCGGATCCGCATTGGATGGGTGTTGGCCAGTTCGATGGAGACTTCGACCTCACCACGTTCGGTGAATTTGATGGCATTGTTCACCAGATTGACCAGCACCTGCCCCAGCCGCAGGGGATCCCCACGCAAGAAGACCGGCACCTCCGGCGATTTGCGAATGATCACCTCCACATGTTTGCGCTCCGCCAGATCGGCAAACATGCCTGCCAGCGAGTCGAGCTGCTCGCTAAGATCGAAGTCGATCTCCTCCAGCGTCAGCTTGCCGGACTCCACCTTGGTTAAATCAAGGATGTCGTTGATAAGCAGCAGCAAGGTATCGGATGAAGTTTTGATCTTGCCCAGATAGTCCCGTTGCTGTTGATCCAGCTCGGTCTGCAGCGCCAGCGAGCTGAAGCCAATGATGGCATTCATGGGGGTGCGGATTTCGTGGCTCATGTTGGCCAGAAAATCGCTCTTGGCCTGAGCCAGCAAGCCCGCCTGGCGCGACAACTCGCTCAGCTTCTGGTTGCGACGCCACAGGGTATAGGCCACCAGCACAAAACTGATCAAGGCACCGCCCAGCACCATTAAATAGACACGATTGAGCAGAGATGACGCCCGTTCCAGTTTATCCACCTTCCAGCGCACCAGGTTATCGCTCACCTGCATATCGATGAGTCGATGGCGCAAGATATGGTAAGCCATCACCTGACGACTCAAATCCTTGCTCAGGTTAACCAAGGTGATCACCTCGGGTTGCGAGTGATAATGGGAAGCAAGAGTACGCTGCAACAGGCTCAACTGTTGCTGATACCGGTTATCGGCACTGTGCTGCAAAAAATGGCTGAGTTGGGCCAACTCATTAAGATCACGATGCAAAAGGCTCTCTGCCGGCGTGATAACGCGTACCTTCTCAAGCTGATGCTCAAAGGGTTGCACGATATATTCCACCGCCTTTTCCATGCTGTACAGTCTGGTCAGATCCATCTGGTAGAGTTCCAGATCCTGCAGCAACCTCCTGGAAAGAGGGGTTTGCTCAGTCTCTGCCTCACTACGGACCTTGTGAACAAAGCTATCGATGATACCGGATAGCTGGATGAGCCGTTGCTGGACATTGCTGTCGCTGGCGCTCTCCCGACCGAGCAGGTAAACGCTGTCGGTGTTGATCCGGTTTAGCACTGCCTCCGCAGCCTGATTCAGGCTGTATGCCCGCTGCTGCTGATTAAGCAGTTGCCAGCAAAAAACCGAGAAGCCGAGCAACAAAGCAGCAACCAGTAGCAGTACCACAGGGCTCTTCCGTGATCCTTTCTTCATCCGGTTTTGACTCTCTACTTATAATGGCCGCTGAATTATCCGGCTTGGGCAGAGCCCAGAGTAGAAGTATCCACTCCAGCCGAGCACTGTGTTAACGTTATGTCACTCTTTAACTCTGGCACTCTTTTCATCACCGCCACCAGAGCCGATCTTCAAGGAGGTTATTATGTCATTTATCACTACTTATTGTAGCCACTGCTTTACCAGAAACCGGCTGCCCTCCCCCCATGTAAACCACTCCGCCAAATGTGGGCACTGCAAGGCGTCCCTGTTCAGTCTGACCCCTTGCCTCGGGAAGGCGGATAACTTCGATACCCTTATCAGTTCCGATATTCCGGTCGTGGTCGATTTTTGGGCCAGCTGGTGCGGACCTTGCCAACAATTTTCCCCCGTCTTTCATGACGTGGCAAACGAACTCGAACCTCGGATGCGCTTTGTTAAAGTCGATACCGAACAGCAGAGCGCTATTGCAAGCCGTTACGCCATTCGCAGCATCCCCACCCTGATGGTCTTCAAGCAGGGCAAACTGGTGGATCAGATAAACGGTTCTTTGCGTGACTGCTCCCCGCCGCAAGCGGCGAGGCTTCCCACTTCTTAGGCCGCTACTGCCGAATTGGCAGATTTACGCTGGCCTCCATGGGTAGAAACGACGTGTCCCGCCGCCTTTAATTCCAATATACCTTGTTGTCGGATGTTCATGGCCGCATTGATGTCGCGGTCATGCTCCGAACCACAAACCGGACATGCCCACTGCCGCTGGTGAAGTGGCATATCCGGCATCTTGTGGCCGCAATCGCTGCACAGTTTCGAGCTGGCAA
>NZ_CDBO01000012.1 GCF_000819885.1 Aeromonas fluvialis | reverse complement strand
CCTTGGACTTGTCCTTGGGCTTGCGCGGACGGGCGGGCATGATCGCCGTGCCAAAGTGAGCGCCCAGCATCTGGTAGGTGGGGTTGAGATCCGGATCCGTATTACGGGCCACACTGACCGCACTCTTCAAGCAATCCGGCACCACCAGTTGCGGTACGCCACCGAAGAACTCGAAGGCCCGCTTGTGACTCATCACCCAATCCTCAAGCTGCTGGGAGCGGGTGGCTTCGGCAAAGGTGTAGTTGGACGCCCCGAGCACCGCGACGAAGACCTGGGCCCGATAGAGGATCTCGCCGGTATGGGGATCAACGATAGGCATGGTCTGGCCGCAATAATCGACAAAGAGTTTTTCACCGGCGAGATGGGTCTGGCGCATCGACGGTTGCAGCACCGATGCCCACGCCTTATAGAGCCGGCAGAAGTGGTTGTAACTGTAGTGGGCACTGCTATTGCGCTCGGCATATTCCTGCCACAGCAGCTCCAGGGTCACCCCTTTTTGGCCGGGTCTTTTGAGCTCCTGGTGGAGCGCCGCCCAGTCAGGGAGGGATTTGTGGTGAGTTTTCGACACCGCCCGCGTGCTGAGGAAGGCACGCTCAAGGGTGACATCATC
>NZ_CDBO01000011.1:218832-314957 GCF_000819885.1 Aeromonas fluvialis | reverse complement strand
TTGGGGTATCGCCAAGCGGTAAGGCAGCGGGTTTTGATCTCGCCATTCCTAGGTTCGAATCCTAGTACCCCAGCCATTTTTACTTGTATTTGACTCTGGTTGAACACAAGACGGCTATGTAGCTCAGTTGGTTAGAGCATCGCACTCATAATGCGGGGGTCACAGGTTCGAATCCCGTCATAGCCACCATTAATATTGCGGAAGTGGCGAAATTGGTAGACGCACCAGATTTAGGTTCTGGCGCCCTAGGCGTGAGAGTTCGAGTCTCTCCTTCCGCACCATTAATAGCAGTACCAAACAGACCAGCTCAGGCTGGTTTTTTTGTATCTGAAATTTGCCTATCTCCGGTTGCCTCATCCCTGTATCACGCCCTCTTCTCCTTCACATCACCCTTCTCACTGATTCCGAGCACGCCTTGCCACTCTCGTCTCCCGGCCACAAAAAAGCGGCCCGCAAACCGCTTGTACGAACATTATTCATCCCGGTTATCAGAACGGGAAGAACCAAGGGATCGCTACTACCCTCACCGCCATCACCAGCTGGGTGAAGGGCACCCCGATGCGGATAAAGCCGGTGAACTGGTAGTTGCCCGGCCCCAGTACCAGAGTATTGACCGGTGACGAGACCAGCGTCATAAAGGCGGCCGAGGGGCCCGCCATCGCCGATCTGGCCAGGCTGCGCGCATATCTCGACCTTTAATCCCATTTCACCCTTTCAGGAGTCACCATGTCTGCCCATCCCTATCCCGAGTTCACCTTCTTCAGCCGCTTCGTCACCGACATTCAGGCGGGTCGCAAGACCATCACCATCCGCGACGAGCGCGAGGCCCACTGGCAGCCCGGCCAGCGGCTGGCGCTGTTTACCAACCCGGAGCACCAGCCCTTTGGCACTATCGAAGTGATCTCGGTCAAGGCGGTCGCCTTCGATGAACTGAGCGACGAGCACGCCCGTCAGGAGAACATGACCCTCCCCGATCTCAAGCAGGTGATCCGCAATATCTACCCCGATCTGCCGCTGCTCTATGCCATTGAATTCAAACTGATTGCCTGAACCGGATTTGGCCTTTTCCGGGCACTCTGTTAATAGTGTGCTCTTGTGGATCAGGGAGGTGACCCGGGTGTTTGAGCTAGCGGTGAACCAGAAAGAGAGGATGATGCACGGGGTCGCGGTGATCCGCACCTTCCTGAACGACTTCCTCGGCAAGGAGCTGGAGGCGCAGGAGGCGCAGGAGGCACAGCAGCAGAGCGCGGGTGCCGACCAAGCCAAGACAACACGGTAACGCTTTATGCCAATGAGCATATGAGCAGAGTGCCATTCCGACCATGCCCGCGGCTCGGGGGGGCTCCCCTGTGACCCTTCCCTCACTTTTGGCAACCAGACAATAATGGAACCCTTTTCAATCGCCGCCGGAAGCTGTTGATACCTAGCGCATCTGCGTAATATGGAAAGCCTCCTCCCCAACCGGCCACCCTGATGAACCCGCACACTCTCCACACTCCCGATATCGACCTCGATAGCTGCGTCATCTACCAGATCTACCCCATGAGCTTTCAGGATAGCGATGGCGACGGCATGGGCGATATCAACGGCATCCGCCTGCGCCTCGACTATCTGGCTACCCTCGGGGTCGATATGCTCTGGCTCACCCCCATCTATCGCTCCCCCAAACGGGACAACGGCTATGACGTGGCCGATTACCGCGCCATCGACCCCACCTTCGGCACCCTGGCCGACCTGGAAGCACTGATCGCCGAGGCAAGGGAGCGCGGCATCGGCCTTATGATGGATATCGTCGCCAACCACACTTCCACCGAGCACGAGTGGTTTGTAAAGGCACTGGCCGGTGATCCCCGCTATCAGGCCTACTATGTGTTTCGCGATCAGGCCTTCGTCGACGCCCACCCGGTCACCTCGATTTTTGGCGGCAGCGGCTGGCAATATGTGCCAGCGCTTGATCGCTACTACCTGCACAACTTCGACGTGAGCCAGGCCGATCTGGACTGGGGCAACCCGGCGGTGCGGGCCGAGATGGCGGCGGTGATCAACTTCTGGCTGGGCAAAGGGATCAAGGGATTTCGCTTCGATGTGATCGACATGGTGAGCAAGGAGTGGGACCGACTTGCCATGAGCAATGGTCCCCGCCTGCACGACTATATCCGCGAGCTCAATGCCGCCAGCTTTGGCGGCAAGGGGGTCATCACGGTGGGGGAGACCTGGGGAGCGGATCTCGTCCATATGCAACGCTACTCCGACCCCGACGGCGGCGAATTCAGCATGGTGTTCAACTTCGAACATCTGGGGCTGGGGCAGGACAAGTGGACCTCCCGCTTCGATCCCCTCGCCTTCAAGCGAGCCATGGCCCGCCACCAGCAGGGGCTGCACGGACGGGGCTGGAACAGCCTGTTTCTTGGCAACCACGACCTGCCCCGCGCCGTCTCCCGCTTTGGCGATGACAGGCCAGAATGGCGTGAAACCAGCGCCAAGCTGTGGGCCATGGTGCTGCACCTGATGCAGGGCACCCCCTTCATCTATCAGGGGGAAGAGCTCGCCATGACCAACCGCCACTGGCAGCCGGACGAGCTGCGCGACGTGGAGGCGATCCACTACCGCGCCAGCCAGGCGGGGCTGGATCCTGCCGAGCTGAGTCGGCGGCTCGATGCCATCGGCCGCGACAACGCCCGCACCCCGATGCAGTGGGACGGCGGCCCCCATGCAGGATTCAGCACGGCCAGGCCCTGGATTGCCCTCAACGCCAACCACGTCGAGATCAACGCTACCGAGCAGCTGGCCCGCCCCGACTCGCCGTTTCACTGCTATCGCCAGCTCATCGCCCTGCGCAAGGCTCACCCCGTCATTCGCCACGGCAATGTCGAACTGCTGGATGGGGATGACCCCGAGCGCATCAGCTACCGCCGACATTGGCAAGACCCAGAAACAGGGGAACAACATACCCTGCTGCTGCTCGCCAATCTCACCACCACCCCCTTGCCGATGCCCCACTTTGACAAGGTGACAGGTGACATGAGGTTACTCATCAGCAACTACCCGGACACACCGACTCAACGCTTTGCCCCCTATCAGTGCGCAGTGTGGCTCGCTCAGTGATCAGGCATTGATGGTCGCCAGCTCATGGCGCTTCAACGCCTGCAGGGTGATCAGCAATGCCAACGTGGCGATCAGCCCCATGCCGATATAGGTGGTGCTGAAGCCTGCGGCCAGCAGATCAGGCCCAAGCCGGCTCAGATCAGTGCCGCTACCGGCTGGCAGACTGGAATGGAACAACATGGCGCAGATGGCGACTCCAATGGTCCCTCACAGCTCACGGCCGAAGTTGAACAGCGATATGCCATTTGCCATAGAGGGGCAACACCGCGGCAGCCAGCAGGTAGGCGGTGACTACCCAGGTGAGGGCGGCACCGGCCTGCAGCTCGGCACCGATCATCGGCAGCGGGGTGGTGACTATGCTCTTTTCCAGTGAACCGAGCGCGATCACCAGCGCCACACTGGAGAAAATGGTTTTAGGGGATATTTTCGAGGTCATAAGCAGACTCGCTACTCTGATATGCCAAAAAATCGACAATTGAGCGAGTTATTGTCTCACAAAGCAGCAAGAGATAGAAAAAACGGCGACCCCATCTACCCGATCATGAGACAGATCCCACAATCGGTGTGCCCAATCTGCTAGCCTGCCCTATTTGATTCGAGGAGCCCCCATGAGCGAGCCAGAACAGTACGGATTTGATCACTACGATGCCCTGATTTTCGATATGGATGGCACCCTGGTGGACTCCATGCCGCTGCATCTGGACGCCTGGGAACTCACCTGCGCCGAGTTCGGCATCCCCTTCGAACGAGAGCAACTCTATCAGTACGGCGGGATACCCACCCGCAAGATCATCGCCATGCTGGCCAAGCAGCAGGGACTGACAGTGGATGTCGAGGCCTTCACCCGCCGCAAGATTGCCCTCTACATGACCCATATCGCCAAGGTCAGTGTCTTTCCCGCGATGTGGGAACTGGTCAGGCACTATCACGGCAAGGTGAAGATGGGGATTGGCACCGGCTCACCACGCAATCAGGCGGATGCCATTCTGAAAAGCACCGGTCTCGATGCTTATATCTCGGTAGTGGTGAGTGCCGATGATGTCACCAACCACAAGCCCCAACCGGATACTTTTTTAAAAGTGGCCGAACAGCTGGGGGTCAATCCAGCCAACTGTCTGGTCTTTGAAGATACCCGGATCGGGCTTGACGCGGGCAAGGCGGCAGGGATGGATACCGTGCTGGTCCTCGAAGGCGAATTGCACCAGAGATAGGCGGCCAGCGAATAGAGTGGCAACATGGCGCCCTGATGCTGTTCAACGCCCGGATAAAGGGTTCTCCTGCCAGCAGGAGACGATCGTCGGCACTGGGGCAACCGTCAAGAGAGTGCATTGGCCATGAACTCCTCCTGCCATGTCTGATGATGGCGCAGCAGTGCCATGGCTTCAGCCGGGGTATCTGCAAAGATGGGGCAGCCATGGCGATAAACCCCTGAACCGGCCGGTGATCAGGTTCACATTTTTGTTAAAAATCCCGCAAATAACCATGCCATGGCAGCTGGCCCAGCCCGCAACCTTCTCATCCCTGGCAGGCTGTGGACGACGGACCGGAGCAGCGATCCCGACCCGCAGATACCTTGACCATACCACTCCCTGTCAGCCGATATATTGCTAACCGTGGTCACACCGATAAGGGACCACGGTGCTGGTCTGGCATATTTCACCAGATATATAAAGAGATCAAAATACCCCGGGTCTGGGCCAGCCATCAGCCAGCCTATAATTAACCGGCGTCGTCCATGCAAATATTTGAATTATATTCCAGCTACATCTTTAACCATGGTTAAATTCATGTCAGCTAGCATATTTTTACGCGACAAGATAGAGGGTTAAAAAACACAAAGTACATGTTTATGCACAGCAATGCCATTTGCGGCCAGCCTGATGCATGGCGTTAACCTTTTATTAACAGCCATACTTTTCCTATATCCGAGCCCAACCCCTTGCCCTGACAGGGCCGCAGCTCAGAGCAAGGCTATTGATAGAACAATGGGCAACTATTCAGCATGAATTGAATAGCAATCACATTAAATTTGCAGCCATTGAGCCATCTCATATAAATGAAACATGCGGTTTGCAACCCCTGATAGCCACTCATAGAATCGCAGCGTCTGAAATATCTACCCTGTCCTCCATTATTCTTCTCAGCGATTGAGCGGATCACAAATAATAACCGGGGATGCCGCCACGGGCACAGTCACCATGGCGTACAACAAGATGGGGTAAACCTGTACCTGAATGAATAACAAATATTAAAAAGAGGCATACCTATGAGTGGCACCATCATCAAGTCGGCAAGAAATACCCCCCATGCGCCCCAGGATCTGGGCCCCTGCACCCAAACGGTGGCGTTTTCTCATTACAACAATATCTCCGCCCAGCTGCCGGTCGATCCAGCCACCGGCAAGATGGTGAGTGGTGATGTCACCGCGCAGGCCAGACAGTGCCTGAACAACCTCAAGGCCATCGTCGAGAGCATCGGCCATGTGATGGACGATATGGTCAAAGCGACCATCTTCCTGAAAGAGATGGCTGATCTTGAGGCGGTCAACGCCGTCTATCGCGAATTCTTCCCGGGCTATCTGCCGACCCGCACCACCCTGGCCGTTGCCGCCCTGCCGCTGGGTGCGCTGGTGCAGATCGATGCCATCATCTCCAACGGCGAAGGTACCTTCCCGCAAGATCCTTGCCCGCTGGTTAAACTGGCCCGCAATAGCGACAAGGCGCCGCACAATCCGTTCTCCACCCATACCGTGGCCTTCTCCCACTACAACAATATCGGTGCGCAACTGCCGGTCGAGGCCGCCTCTGGCCAACTGGTTGCCGGTGGCATCAAGGAGCAGGCGGGTCAGTGCCTGCGTAACATCAAGCACGTGCTGGAGAGCATCGATGTGCCGTTTGACGATATCGTCAAGGTCACCGTCTATCTGACCAGCCTGGCCGATCTGGACGCCGTCAACGAGGTCTACACCACCTTCTTCCCGGACTCCGCCATTGCCCGTGCCGTCGCCTACCTGCCGGCCCGCAGCGTGATCGTCGCCTCCGCCCTGCCGCTCGGCGCCCGGGTGCAGATGGATGCGGTCATCTCCCACGGTGACGGCACCCCGCCACAGCTGGTGGAAGACAGACACAATCTGGTGATCCGCGCCCGCAATACCGACAAGGCACCGCGCAGCCCCCTGCACACCCAGACTGTCGCCTTCTCTCACTACAACCATATCGCTGGCCAGTTGCCGGTTGATCTGGCCACAGGCAAGATCCTGACCGGTTGTGTCAAGGAGCAGACCGCCCAGTGCCTCGCCCATATCAAGACCATCGTCGAGAGCATCGGCCACGTGATGGACGATATCGTCAAGGTCAATATCCAGGTGAAGAACATCGCGGATCTGGCGGACGTGGATGCCATCTACACCAAATACTTCCCGGCCTATCTGCCCGCCCGCACCGTGATTGGCGTGAGCGAGCTGCCCGCCGGCGCCCTGGTGCAAATTGATGCGGTAATGTCCAATGCGGAAAGCACCCCACCGCAGGCGTAAATTTTGTTTGTGTTAAATAATAAAAAGAGACCGGCTGATAGCCGGTCTCTTTTTAGGTAACAGGAGGGGACATGATTTTTATGGCATCAACTTAAAGAACGCGAACGTCCGATTACGCTTCGCTAATCGAACCTACGTGCTACAGGTTATGGCTGTTTAGTTTGATACCATTTTTACGTATAAACTCATCTCTATATGCTGGGTCTAAGATCTTAACCGCCTCTTCAAAACTGGGCGACATATGATATTCAAATAGATGTAGGAGAGAGGGATAAACTGCTTCCCTAGCTCGCCCGACAATATATTTAACACCATCAGCAGTAATTTTTAGTTCTGCTCCAATCTCATGGCGCTTCCCCTTGAATTTATTATCTATAGCTAGAACGGCCATAAGATGCTCGGGATCTTTTTTCCGTTTTATGTTTTTCCTACCCCATGGTTTTCCATCTTTCAGGTGTTCCGTGATTCCAGCTATCAATAGCTCAACCATTCCAGGCAATAACGGGCGGTCCGTTTGAAGGAAGTAGCGCGTTAAGGCGAGGCTTACCTTCAAGGGGTCCTCATCGAAAAATTCGTGGCCAAAATAAGCATCAATCAGAGCATCTTTTGGTGATAAAGCCTTAGTCGTACCGTCTTTGTCGGTACATCTGGTCACCTTGGCACCATCAGGCCAATCGTTTCTAGTCATGCCCTCCGCAAGTTGTTCTAGATCAAAGTTGAACCCATTTACCGAAAAAAAAGGATCCTGCGACATGCTTTCTTTGCTCATGATGACTCCTATTTGGGTTTTTGCCATTTATCAGTGGTGCTTTATCAGGTCGAGTAGATTTTAACAAATCTGTAAATTGTACTCGTGTAGTTTCTGAAAAATGGCAAACTACCTTATTCTTCATCACTAAAAATTCATCAGATAATTTATTTCCTTCAAAAAATGGAATTCTATTTTATGGGAGTGAATATTCCGTATTCTGCAATGTACGGCTTCCTCAGTAAAAAAAGTCCATAAAAAAGCGCCTCCCAAGGGCGGCGCTTTTCAGTTCAATACAAAGCAATCAGCGATTACAAGGATTCAGCGGTCGCAACCACGTTTTCCACAGTAAAGCCAAATTCCTTGAACAGCAGATCGGCCGGTGCAGACTCACCGAAGGTGGTCATACCGATGATCTTGCCGCCAAAGCCCACGTACTTGTACCAGTAGTCAGCGATGCCCGCTTCGATGGCCACACGCTTGGTGACGGAGAACGGCAGGACGGACTCTTTGTACTCGGCAGACTGGGCGTCGAACACATCGGTAGACGGCAGGGAGACCACGCGCACGGCACGGCCCTTGGCAGTCAGCTGCTCATAGGCGGCAACGGCCAGTTCCACTTCGGAACCGGTGGCGATCAGGATCAGCTCCGGAGTAGCGGCGCAATCCTTCAGCACGTAGCCACCCTTGGCGGTGTCGGCCAGCTGCTGGGCAGTACGGTCCATCTGGGCCAGGTTCTGACGAGAGAAGATCAGAGAGGTCGGGCCGTCGGTACGCTCGATGGCGTGTTTCCAGGCAATCGCAGATTCAACCTGATCACACGGACGCCAGGTGCTCATGTTCGGAGTCAGACGCAGGGAGGCGATCTGCTCAACCGGCTGGTGAGTCGGGCCATCTTCACCCAGACCGATGGAGTCGTGGGTGTAAACGAAGATAGCGCGCTGCTTCATCAGGGCGGCCATGCGCAGGGCGTTGCGAGCGTACTCCATAAACATCAGGAAGGTCGCGCCGTAGGGGATGAAACCACCGTGCAGGGCGATACCGTTCATGATGGCGGACATGCCGAACTCGCGTACACCGTAGTGGATGTAGTTGCCGGAGGCATCGTCGTTGGTCAGGGACTTGGAGCCGGACCACATGGTCAGGTTGGACGGCGCCAGGTCGGCAGAGCCGCCCATGAACTCCGGCAGCAGCTTGCCGAAGGCTTCCAGTGCGTTCTGGGAGGCTTTACGGGTGGCGATCTTGGCCGGGTTGGCTTGCAGGGTTTCGATGATCTTGGCAGATTCAGCGGCCCAGTTAGCAGGCAGTTCGCCAGTGGAGCGACGCTTGAACTCGGCAGCCAGGGTCGGGTGCGCGGCTTCATAGGCGGCGAACTTGGCAGCCCAGTCGGCTTCCAGTGCAGCGCCCTTCTCCTGACCATTCCACTCGGCAGCGATGTCGGACGGGATAACGAACGGGGCGTGGTCCCACTTCAGGAAGGCGCGCGCCGCGGCGATCTCGTCGTTGCCCAGCGGTGCGCCGTGGCAGTCGTGAGAGCCGGACTTGTTCGGTGAACCGTAACCGATGATGGTGCGGCAGCAAATCAGAGTCGGCTTGCCGGTCTCGGCCTTGGCGGCTTCGATGGCAGCATTGATGGCTTCCGGGCTGTGACCGTCAACCGCCGCGATAACGTGCCAGCCGTAGGCTTCGAAACGCTTCACGGTGTCGTCGGTGAACCAGCCTTCAACGTGACCGTCGATGGAGATACCGTTGTCATCCCAGAATGCAATCAGCTTGCCCAGTTGCAGGGTACCGGCCAGGGAGCAGGCTTCGTGGGAGATACCTTCCATCAGGCAACCGTCACCCATAAAGGCATAGGTGTAGTGGTCAACGATGTCGTGGCCCGGCTGGTTGAACTGCTCGGCCATGGCTTTCTCGGCGATCGCCATACCCACGGCATTGGTGATGCCCTGACCCAGCGGGCCAGTGGTGGTTTCAACGCCCGGTGCATAGCCATACTCCGGGTGACCCGGGGTGCGAGAGTGCAGTTGGCGGAAGTTTTTCAGATCGTCGATGGAGAGGTCATAACCGGAGAGGTGCAGCAGGGAGTACAGCAGCATGGAGCCGTGGCCGTTGGAGAGAATGAAACGGTCGCGGTCGGCCCACTTGGGGTTGTTCGGGTTATGTCTGAGGTGGCTACGCCACAGCACTTCGGCGATATCCGCCATTCCCATGGGGGCGCCCGGGTGACCGGAGTTGGCTTTTTGAACGGCATCCATACTCAATGCACGAATGGCATTGGCAAGCTCTTTACGAGAAGGCATCTGAATCTCCTGCGATTGCTTCATTTGATGGCCAAGTTTAAGGCGCGTTATTGTCCCAGCAGGGCGCGCGGCGTGCAAATATTATCTGGACGAATAAAGTGGCTTTGGGAGGACAATCGCTTTTCTTGGCGGCTTTTGGCCAGAGAGAACAAGGACAAACGTTTAATTGCTATCCCCTTGGGGATGGTGAGGAGTCGATGGTGGCCAACTTGCGACGCCTCGGCAAAATAGTGCTGGCAATCGGGGGGGGCGCTAACTAGAATAGACGTCCAGATGTAGATACCTCTACAGTCATCCCAATATCACCCGGTTATTGCACTGGCGATAACCCGGACAAACTGAGAATTTCATCATGGCAAAGCTGTTTACTTCCGAGTCGGTCTCCGAAGGCCATCCCGATAAAATCGCAGACCAGATCTCCGATGCGGTGCTGGACGCCATTCTCCAGCAAGACACCAAGGCGCGTGTCGCCTGCGAAACCCTGGTCAAGACCGGCATGGTGATGGTGGCCGGTGAAGTAACCACCTCTGCCTGGGTCGATATCGAGCAGATCGTGCGTGATACCGTGCGCGAGATTGGCTACACCCACTCCGACATGGGCTTCGATGCCGACTCCTGCGCCGTGCTGAACGCCATCGGCAAGCAGTCCCCGGATATCAACCAGGGTGTCGACCGCAGCGATCCGCTGGAGCAGGGTGCGGGCGACCAGGGCCTGATGTTCGGCTACGCCACCAACGAAACCGACGTGCTGATGCCGGCCCCCATCACCTACTCTCACCTGCTGGTGAAGCGTCAGGCCGAAGTGCGCAAGAACGGTACCCTGCCGTGGCTGCGTCCGGATGCCAAGAGCCAGCTCACCTTCGCCTACGACGACGCCGGCAAGATCATCGGCGTGGACGCCGTGGTGCTCTCCACCCAGCACTGCGACTCCATCAGCCACAGCGATCTGGTGGAAGCGGTACGCGAAGAGATCATCAAGCCGGTGCTGCCGGCCGAGTGGGTCAACAAGGACACCAAATATTTCATCAACCCGACCGGCCGTTTCGTTATCGGCGGCCCAATGGGTGACTGCGGTCTGACCGGTCGCAAGATCATCGTCGATACCTACGGCGGCATGGCCCGTCACGGTGGTGGCGCCTTCTCCGGTAAAGATCCGTCCAAGGTTGACCGCTCTGCTGCCTACGCCGCCCGCTACGTTGCCAAAAACATCGTTGCTGCCGGTCTGGCCGATCGCTGCGAAATCCAGATCTCCTACGCCATCGGCGTGGCCGAGCCGACCTCCATCAGCGTCGAGACCTTCGGTACCGCCAAGGTCTCTGAAGATCTGCTGGTCAAGCTGGTGCGCGAGCACTTCGAGCTGCGCCCCTACGGCCTGATCCAGATGCTGGATCTCAAGCGTCCGATCTACCAGGCAACCGCTGCCTACGGTCACTTCGGTCGCGACGAGTTCCCGTGGGAGCAGACCGACAAGGCCGAGTTGCTGCGCGCTGCCGCTGGTCTGTAAGGCTCGCTGTTGTGATAAAAGGGGAGCCTGGCTCCCCTTTCGCTTATCCGCTACCTGACGAGATGTTGATGTCTGCCCCCCCTGCCCAGCTTGTCGCCCTGCTGCAACTACGCGTAGAAGCCTGTTTTGTACAGGCCGAGGCACGCCTTGGCCGCACCTTCCCCCGCCCGCGGATCTACTGCAATATGCGGGGCCGGGCGGCGGGATCGGCGCGGCTGCAAACCTGGGAACTGCGTTTCAACCCGGCCCTCTATCAGGCCAACCAGCAGGCGTTTCTGGATGAGGTGGTGCCCCACGAGGTGGCCCATCTGCTGGTTTACGCCCTGTGGGGTGACGGGCGTGGCAAAAACCGGGTCTTGCCCCACGGCAGGCAGTGGCAGTCGGTGATGCGGGAGGTGTTCGGCCTTGAGCCCAGAACCACCCACAGCTTCGATCTGGCGGTACTGGCCCAGCGCACCGTGCCCTATCGCTGTCACTGCCAGCAGCATCAGCTGTCGATCCGTCGCCACAACAAGGTGATGCGCGGCGAGGCCCGCTATCACTGTCGCCGCTGCAAGCAGCCGCTGGAGCGGGAGCGTCCGCAGCCCGAATAGTAAGCCAGCGTGTGTCGTGCCCCTGTGGTAGGGTGCCTTCTCTTTTCGTCCAACCGTTTCATTGCCAAGGATCTTCATGTTTCGTCCCCTGCTCTCTGTCGCCCTGACTCTGTTGGTCAGCCTGCCCCTTCATGCCCAGACTTTTCGCACCGCCAAGCAGGATCTGGTCAAGCTCTATCAAACCCAGCCCACAGTCACCACCTTCTACTGCGGCTGCGACATTCGCTATCAGGGCAAAAAAATGAGCCCGGATCTGGCCAGCTGCGGTTACGAGCCGCGCAAGCAACCCAAGCGCGCCGCCCGCATCGAGTGGGAACACGTGGTACCCGCCTGGGAATTTGGCCATCAACTGCAGTGCTGGCAGGATGGTGGCCGCAAAAACTGCGGCAAGAGCGATGAGTTCAACAAGATGGAGGGGGACATGCACAACCTCGTCCCCGCCATCGGCGAGGTGAACGGTGATCGGGCCAACTATCGCTTCTCCGACTGGAACGGCAAGCCGGATCAGTACGGCCAGTGCCAGATGCTAGTGGATTTCAAGGATCGTCGGGTGCAACCGCCCAAGGGGCAGGTACGGGGTCAGATCGCCCGCGCCTACCTCTATATGAGCCAGCAGTATGGGCTGCGCCTCGCGGCGCAACAGCGTAAACTGTTTGAAGCCTGGGACAGGCAGTATCCGGCAGAAGGCTGGGAGTGCGAGCGTAACCGCCGCATCGGCACACTGCAGGGCAATACCAATCCCTTTATTGAAAAGCAGTGCCAATAACCCCATTTGACCAGGGAGGGGGAGCGCCCCCTCTTATCATGAAACCCTTCCCCACTGCTGCGTGAGCCTAGCTCGCCGCCTCGCAACAGGATATGAAGGGTTTCCAAGCAAGAGACTGACAAGCAGCCATGCGCATTCCACGTATCTATGAACCGGCCACCCTGCAAGTTGGCCAGACCATCGCCCTGTCGGAAGACGGCGCCAACCATATTGGCCGGGTACTGCGCATGCAGCCGGGCCAGCAGCTTGAGCTGTTCAACGGCGATGGCAATCAATATCCCGCCACCATCGCCAGCGTTGGCAAAAAGTCGGTGGAAGTGACCATCGACAGCTGCGACGCCCAATCGGTGGAATCCCCCCTTGCCATCCACCTCGGTCAGGTGATCAGCCGTGGCGACAAGATGGACTTCACCATCCAGAAATCGGTGGAGCTGGGCGTCACCTGCATCACCCCGCTCTTCTCCGAGCGCTGCGGCGTCAAGCTGCCGGCCGATCGGCTGGAGAAAAAACGCGAGCAGTGGCAAAAAGTGGTGATCAGCGCCTGCGAACAGTGCGGCCGCAACGTGGTGCCCGTCGTTCGCATGCCGATGGAGCTGGATGCCTGGCTGGCGGAGGAGACCCGGGAGCTAAAGCTCAACCTGCACCCGCGCGCGCCCTACAGCATCAACACCCTGCCCGTTCCCGAGCATGGCGTGCGCCTGCTGATTGGCCCGGAAGGGGGATTGTCGAGCGACGAGATCGCCCGTACCGTGCAGGAAGATTTCAAAGAGATGCTGCTGGGGCCGCGGGTGCTGCGCACCGAAACCGCCGCCCTGACTGCGATAACTGCGCTGCAGTGCCGCTTTGGCGATCTGGCCTGAAGCAGGTTTTAAGAATCGCACTCGCAATCGAGCCACCAGAAGGATATTCGGATGACCATTAAACTCGGCATCGTGATGGACCCCATCTCGGCCATCAACATCAAGAAAGATTCCAGCTTTGCCATGCTCGAAGAGGCGCAAAAGCGCGGCTATGAGCTCTTCTATCTGGAGATGAAGGATCTCTACATGGAAGCTGGTCGCGCCTTTGGCACCATGCGCCCGCTCACCGTCAAATATGACTATGCCGACTGGTACACCCTGGGCGAGGTGGTGGATCAGCCCCTCTCCAACCTCGATGTGATCCTGATGCGCAAGGATCCGCCGTTCGACACCGAATTTATCTATGCCACCTACATGCTGGAGCGGGCCGAGGATGAGGGTTGCCTCATCGTCAACAAACCGCAGAGCCTGCGCGACGCCAACGAGAAGCTCTACACCGCCTGGTTTGCCGAGCACACACCGACCACGCTGGTGACTCGCCGCGCTGACAAGCTGCGCGCCTTCCACGCGAAGCATAAGGACGTCATTCTGAAGCCGCTGGACGGCATGGGCGGCGCCTCGATCTTCCGCATGAAGGAAGATGACGCCAACGTCGGCGTGATTATCGAGACCCTGACCGCCCACGGCAGCCAGTACTGCATGGCGCAGACCTATCTGCCCGCCATCAAGGATGGCGACAAGCGGGTGCTGGTGGTGGACGGTGAGCCGGTTCCCTACTGCCTCGCCCGTATTCCGGCGCAGGGCGAGACCCGTGGCAATCTGGCGGCCGGTGGCCGTGGTGAAGCGCGCCCCTTGAGCGATGCTGACTGGGCCATCGCCCGTGCAGTGGGCCCGACGTTGAAAGAGAAGGGCCTTATCTTCGTTGGCCTCGATATCATCGGCGATCGGCTGACCGAGATTAACGTCACCAGCCCGACCTGCATTCGCGAGATTGAAGCGGCTTTCGATGTGCACATCACCGGCATGCTGATGGATGCCATCGAGCGCCGACTGGCTCAGTGATCGCCAAGCAGGCTAACCGGCCTGTTCAGGGGTAACTCGCCCCTGACAAGCCCGGAAACAGAGAGGGTGGCCCAGTGCCACCCTCTCTGTTTCAAGACAATCCGGATAGGGGCGGGATCTCGCCCGTCCCAAAAAGCGGTTTTGCCCAACGAGGCGAGCTGCCATAATTGCTTCAAATACCTTTGCACTATTTGGCCTCTATGCAAACACTGCAAAATCACTTCCTGCTTGCCATGCCAAGCCTGACGGATCCCTATTTCGAGCGCTCGCTGGTCTATCTGTGCGAGCACAACGAAGAGGGCGCCATGGGGTTGGTCGTCAACATTCCGGTCGAGATGTCGCTGGAAACCATGCTGACCCAGCTCAAACTCAACCCGCCCAACAACCCGGAGCTCAAGCAGCCGGTGCTGCAAGGGGGGCCGGTGCACGCCGATCGCGGCTTTGTGCTGCACAGCTTCCGCCCCGGTTTCAACTCCACCCTGCAGGTGGGGGATGAGATGATGGTGACCACCTCCAAGGACATATTGGAAACCCTGGGTACGAGCGAGGCTCCTGCCCATTGGCTGGTGGCCCTTGGTTATGCCGGCTGGAGCGCCGGGCAGCTGGAGCAGGAGCTGGTGGACGGCGCCTGGCTGGTGATCCCCCCTAATCCGGCTCTGGTGTTCAAGACCCCCATTCACAAACGTTGGCAGCAAGCCGCCGCCAGCATAGGGGTGAACCCGGTTCACCTCTCCAGCGACATCGGCCACAGCTGATCGGCTGGCCCGCTCCGCTCTCTATTTCGAGGATTTATCAGTTATGTCATCACGCAGCATCATGGGCTTTGACTATGGCACCAAGAGCATTGGCGTCGCCATCGGTCAGGAGCTGACTGGCACAGCCCAGCCTCTGCGCGCCCTCAAGGCCAACGACGGCATCCCCAACTGGGACGAGATTGAGAAGCTGCTGAAGGAGTGGCAACCGGACCTGCTGGTGGTCGGATTGCCGCTGAACATGGATGGCACCGATCAGGAGATCACGGTGCGAGCCCGCAAGTTCGGCAACCGGCTGCACGGCCGTTTTGGCAAGCAGGTGGAATTCAAAGATGAGCGACTCACCACCACGGATGCCCGCGCCCGGCTGTTTGAGCGAGGCGGTTATCGCGCTCTGGAGAAAGGGAGTGTGGACGGGGTATCGGCACAACTGATCGTCGAAGCCTGGATGGAAGAGCAGTACAACTAAGCCATCAACAACAAGGCAAGGGTCGCAGCCCTTGCCTTGTCTCGCACTATCACCTCAGTACACCTGTGCTTGTCCCGCCACCAGCCCTTCGGCCTCTGTCTGGCCCGCATTCATCATCCGGTTAAGCCAGGGCACCATCAACCCCATCACCACCGCAATCAGCAGAGTCGCCATCCCGCTCTTGCCAAACACGCCGGTTTAGATCGGCAGGGTCTGCAGAGGAACCGTCATCCTGTGGGACTGGTTCACTCCACTGATCTGCGGACAGCCACCCCACACTGGCACCATTTAACCCCGCCACATCGAAGGCCGCCTGTGCATGAAGAGAGTTGAATGGCACACAATTTTAACCCGTGAACCCGTGCTAGGCACTTAACTTAAGCGGTGCTGATAACCGCTAGATGAGCCCTTACTCCGCTCGCTGGCGTATAAGCTGTAGGGGCCGAAGAGAGAAATGGAGGCGCAGGTGAGATCACAAGAGCACATCACGGCGGTGCTGGCGGCACTGGAGCGAGTCATTCTGGGCAAGCCGCTGCAACTGAACATCGCGCTGGTGACCCTGCTGGCGCGCGGCCATCTGCTGATCGAGGATCTGCCCGGCATGGGCAAGACCACCCTGGCCCATGCGCTGGCGCAGGTGCTGGGGCTTGAATGCAGGCGGATGCAGTTCACCGCCGATCTGCTCCCCGCCGATCTGCTGGGGCTGCAGATCTTTGACCCGCAACAACAAGCGTTTCGCTTTCACCCCGGCCCCGTTTTTACCCAAGTGTTGCTGGCAGACGAGATCAACCGCGCCAGTCCCAAGGTGCAGAGCGCCCTGCTGGAGGCAATGGCCGAGGGCAAGGTGAGCATTGAGGGGAATACGCATCCCCTCCCCGATCCATTTTTCGTCATCGCCACCCAGAACCCGGCGGATCAGGCGGGCACCTATCCGCTGCCGGAGTCCCAGCTCGACCGCTTCGCCGTGCGACTCTCTTTGGGCTTTCCGCCGCGAGAGGCGGAGCGCCAGCTGTTGCGCGGCCACCAGCCGACAGGCCCGTTGCCCGCCATGCTGGATGCCGCCGGGCTCGCCGCCCTGCAAGCAGAGGGAGATACCATCCATGTTTCCGATGCCACCCTCGACTACCTGCTGGCACTGGTGCACCAGAGCCGCTTTGATGGGGACCTGCCACAGCCCCTCTCCCCCCGGGCAGCCCAAACCTTGCTGGCAGTGAGCCGGGCCTGGGCGCTGGTGGCGGGACGGCGCTTTGTCACGGTAGAGGATGTGCAGGCAGTCTTCCCCTATGTGGCCGAACACCGGCTGCGAGGCAGCTTTGGCGTACAACACGGCGAAGCCTGTCCCCTGAGCCAGCGGTTGCTGGCCAGGGTCGATCCGGACAATCCCTGATGAGCAAAGTGCTTAACCGTTGGCAGCAGTGGCGTGCCCGCTGGCAGCGGCGCTGGCTCGATCGCCGCATTCCCCCGGCCCGCCAGATCACGCTGGGTACCGGCAGCCTGTTTATCCTCCCCACCCGCATGGGACTGCTCTATCTGCTGATGCTGCTCGCCATCTATCTGCTCGGCACCAACTACCAGAACAATCTGGTATTGCTGGTGGCCTACTGTCTCGGCAGCCTGTTTATGGCCGCCATGTGGCTCACCCACCGCAACCTGCTGGGGCTGGAGCTGTTGGGGGGCCCGCTGGTGCTGGGGGAAGCGGGTAGCCAGCTTCCTATCCTTATCTTGGTACAGAGCCCGCGCCCGGTGCTGGCACTTCACTTTAGCCTCAACGAAGGCACCCTCTGGCTGACACAGGCCGACGCTGTGCCCCGCACCTTGAGCCTGCCGGTATCGGGCTCGCACCGTGGGCCACTGCCCCTTGGCCGATTGCGGGTCGAGAGCCGCTACCCCCTCGGCCTGTTTCGCTGCTGGTCGCTGCTGGACTTGCAACTGGAGGGCTGGCTCGCCCCCAAACCGGCGTTCGGGGCGCTAAGAGGGGAACATGCGACCGAAAGCGAGGGGCATCAGGGCCAGCCTGCTCCGGCCACCCTCGGTGACTTTGATAGCCTGCGGACACATCAAGCCGGTGAGCCACTGAGCCGAGTCGCCTGGAAGCAACTTGCCCAAGGGCGCGGCCTGCTGACCAAGCAGTTCCATGAACCACAACAGGATGATACTCACCTCACGTTGCAGCGGGTTGCGGGTGGGGATCTGGAGCAGCGGCTGGCTGTGCTGGCCTGGTGGTGCGCCGATTACGGCAAGCGGGGCATCCCCTTCACTCTCACACTGGCAGGCCAGATGCTGGGGCCCGATAGCGGCACCGCCTATGTACAGCGCTGCCTGTTGGCACTGGCCCGATTCGATGACAAGCCGCAGGAGAGCTGGTCGGATGCTGCTCGATAACCGCCGCCTGCTGCCACTCATCGTCCTGCAACAGCTGCTGCTGGTCGCGGCGCTCTGGCCCCAACTGCAGATCTGGGTGGTGGCGGTGGGCGTCATCACCCTCGGCGTCCGGGCCATGATGCTGTGGCGCGGCTGGCCACCCCTGCCTGCCCGTTGGTTGGCACTGCTGGCCATCACTGCTGTGGTGTTGCTGGGGTTGCAGTGGCGCACATTGGGCACCCTGCCTGCCCTGATCAACCTGCTCTGGCTCGGCTATAGCCTGAAGATGATCGAGGTGCGGCGCGAACGGGATATCGAGCAGGTG
Organism: Aeromonas fluvialis; assembly: GCF_000819885.1. Lineage (GTDB taxonomy): Bacteria > Pseudomonadota > Gammaproteobacteria > Enterobacterales > Aeromonadaceae > Aeromonas > Aeromonas fluvialis. Next base: position 296,637 of record NZ_CDBO01000011.1, on the reverse strand, counting down.
CTGCTGCTCGCCTTCTTCCTCATCGCGCTGGCGCTGGTACAGCGACAAAGCATCGGTTGGACGGCGGGGATGGCGATGACTCTTTGGCTGGCGGTCACCACGCTGGTGGCCGCCATCGCCCCCGAGCAGAAACGGCCTTGGCGCAGCGCGGGTGGCGCCCTGCTGCTGGCCCTTCCCTTGCTCATCACCCTCTTCTTGCTGCTGCCAAGACTCCCGCCCCTGTGGCAGATGCCCACTACCAGCCGCGCCCTGTCGGGCCTCTCGGAGGAGGTGGCCCCCGGCGATATCAGCGAACTGGTCAACGCCTCGGAACTGGCCTTTCGCGTTACCTTTTCCGATGGGCCGCCCCCCACCCATGAACGCTACTTTCCGGTGATGCGGCAAGAGGTTTTCGATGGCCAACGCTGGTTGCTAAGCCCCGAAATCAAGGCATGGCAACAGTCGGTGCCGGTACAAACCGGGCTCACGCTGCTGGCGTCATCGTCACAGGCAACCACGCAGCTGGATAGTCCATTGCCAGCCGGCAGCTACGAGGTAATTGCCGAGCCCCAGCGCCACCGCTGGGCCTTTGCCCTCAGTGAACCGACTATTCTGGCAGGTCCGGTGCTGCTCACCCCCCTCGATACCCTCTATCGTCAGGGGAGCGGCGAGGTGGCGATCCGTTATCGCATCGGTTCTGGTGAGCCGCGACTGGAGGCAGACCCGCAAGCACTCCTGCGCAATCTGCAACTGCCAGCCCAGGGCAATCCGAGAGCCCGGGCTCACGGCCAAGGGCTGGCTGCGCGCTATCCGGATCGCGCGGCGCTGGTCGCCGCCCTGCTCGCGCAGTTTCGCAGCCAATCCTATTACTACACCCTGACCCCGCCACGACTTGGCCGTGACGGGGTGGATACATTCCTGTTCGATACCAGGCAGGGCTTTTGCGGCCACTACGCCATGGCGACTGCCTTCGTGCTGCGCGCCGCCGGTATTCCGGCACGGCTGGTCACCGGTTATCTCGGCGGCGAGTGGAATCCCACGGGCAACTATCTGGCGGTACACCAATTCGATGCGCACGCCTGGGTGGAGTATCTCGATGAAGGGGGGATATGGCGACGAGTCGACCCCACCGCGGCGGTGGCGCCGGAGCGCATTGAGGGCGGGGTGAGGGAGGCACTGAGCGACGAGTTTACCGCCGCTGATCCACTGGCGTTGCAGCGTTATCGCAACTGGGCCCTGCTCAATCAGCTGCGCTGGTGGAGCAACAACATCGACTACCAGTGGAGCCGCTGGGTACTGGGACACGATGCCGGTCAGCTCTGGCAGCAACTCGGCCTGCGCTGGCCAGCACTGGCCGGGCATACACCCTGGTTGATCCTCGCGAGCCTGATGCTGGTCGCCCTGCTGGTGAGTCTGCCCCTGCTGTTGCCCGCCCGTCTGCCACCAGCGCGGCGTATCTGGCAGCCCTTGCTCAAACGAGGCAAACGCAGCGGCTACCCCCCAGAGCCCGCCGAGAGCATGGGGGCATGGTGCGAGCGGCTGGCTCGGCTGCGTCCCGACCTTGCTCACCCTCTGTTAAAGGCGGCATGGCTCTATCGCCGCTGGCGTTATGCCCCCCTCAGCGAACGGCAACAAAGGCGCTGCTGGCGCCAGTTGCGATGGCGTGTCAGACAGCTCGCCCAGCGCTGGGATCAACAGCCAACGGGTGCACCATAAAAGAAGGGGGAGCCACCGGCTCCCCCTTCAGGTTTTAATCAAGAGGTTTGCTTCACCGCTTGTTATTTTTTGGTCGGATTGTCCCAGATCCCCGCTTCCAGCTGGGAGCGGATCTCGGGGTACTTGTTGGCATCGAAGGTCGGCAACTTACCCAGCTTGAGCTGGTCGTTGTAATCCTTGGCCAGCTTGATGGCGACGCTGGAGAGCAGCAGGATCGCCACCAGGTTGACGATGGCCATCAGCCCCATGGAGACATCCGCCATGGCCCACACAATCGGCAACTCACCCACCGCACCGAACATCACCATCCCCAGCACGAACACCCGGAACAGCATCAGGCCGCCCTTGTGGTTGTGCTCGAGGAACACCAGATTGGTCTCGGCATAGGAGTAGTTCGCCACTATGGAAGTGAAGGCGAAGAAGAAGATGGCGGCCGCGATGAAGATGTTGCCACCGCTGCCAATCTGGGAAGATAGCGCGCGCTGTGTCAGCTCTACCCCGGTCACACCGGAGCCCGGCTCAAACTGACCGGACATCAGGATGATGGCGGCGGTACAGCTACAGATGACGATGGTGTCCATAAAAACCCCCAGCATCTGCACATAGCCTTGTGAAGCCGGGTGCGGCGGATAGGGGGTAGCCGTCGCGGCGGCATTGGGCGCAGAGCCCATCCCTGCTTCGTTGGAGAAGAGACCGCGCTTGATGCCGTTGATCATCGCCTGGGAGATGGCATAACCCATGGCCCCCGAGCCCGCCTGTTCAATGCCGAAGGCAGACTTGATGATCAGGCTGAATACCCCGGGCAATTCGGTGATGTTCATCGCCACAATCACCAGCGCCAGCAGGATGTAGGCCAGTGCCATAAAAGGCACTACCAGCTCGGCGAAACGGGCAATGCCACGAATGCCGCCGAAGATGATAAGGCCGGAGAGCACCACCAGCGTCAGACCGCTGATCCAGTCAGGAATGCCAAACGCGACATTCATCGCCAGGCTGATGGAGTTGGCCTGCACCGCATTGAACACCAGGCCGAATGCCAGGATCAGGCAGAGGGAGAACAGTACCCCCATCCAGCGCATGCCAAGGCCTTTCTCCATGTAGTAGGCAGGGCCACCACGGTAGTTACCATCCTCATCCTTGACCTTGTAGAGCTGGGCCAGGGTGCTTTCGACGAAAGCGGTCGCCATGCCGATAAAGGCGATCAGCCACATCCAGAAGATGGCGCCGGGGCCACCCAGATAGATGGCAACGGCCACACCGGCCAGGTTACCGGTGCCGACGCGGGCGGCGAGGCTGGTACAGAGCGCCTGGAAAGAGGAGATGCCTGCGTTATCCGATTTACGGCTGTTTTTCAGCACGGAAAACATGTGGCCAAAGTGACGAACCTGGATAAAACCCAGTCTGAAGGTGAAAAAGATACCGACCCCGATCAGCAGGTAGATGAGCACGGCTCCCCACATCAGGTCGTTTAGCATCGCAATCAAGGTGTCCATAATTCTCTCGTTGTTATTCACATCCATGGTCAGTCTGCGCTGACCGTTTTCTGTCTGTCGTTTAATTAGCGTTTCGCTAAAGGGGCGGAATCTAGCACAGCGGGAGAGCCCGGAATAGTGATCCCGATCGCTGTGAACACAAAAAACGAACGGTCAAAGCCCATAAAGCGCCATTTAAATCGCAAACTTTCAACAAATCCGAGCATTTAATCAGAGCCGCGACAATCAAGCTCCATAAGAGAACTATTTTGATATGTCTCTGATGAGTTATCCGGATACGCAAACGCTTGCATGAAATGGCTTTCAACCCGGCATATTTTGCCAAACGTTTTCGCTGTAATTAAATTTCAAGTACATGGCGAGATAATTTATGTGATCGACGACACAAATATGGATATTGGCTAAAAAAGTTCAGCTGAAAGCAAACTGGAGCGAGGTCTGAAATGAAAGTAAAAAACCTTACTAATCATATAGTTTCATACCATAAAACGGGATAACTCAACAGCCTGAATGTTTAACAACCAAGCGCCCCTATTGCAGGATGCACCACATCAGTATTAATTAGGCAAGCAATGACGATGGGCCACCCCCATCGCGCTTTTCTGAGCCTGAGGCACCAAGATCCTGTAATTTTATTTCAGAACCACCGTCTCAAGCCCGCAACCCAGGGATGACTCCCTCATTAAGAGATGATATTCGCTATGGCCGATAAATTAACCCAGCTGAAAGCCCTGACCACTGTTGTTGCCGACACCGGTGATATCGAAGCCATCAAACGCTATCAGCCCATCGATGCCACCACCAACCCCTCTCTGGTTCTGAAGGCCTCCGAGATCCCCGAGTACGCTCAGCTGATCATCGATGCCATCAACTGGGCCAAAGCCCAGAGCCAGGACAAGGCACAGCAAATCATCGACGCGGGCGACAAGCTGGCCGTCAACATCGGCCTGGAAATGCTCAAGACCGTACCGGGCCGCATCTCCACCGAAGTGGATGCCCGTCTCTCCTTCGATACCGCAGCCAGCATCGCCAAAGCGCGCAAGCTGATCCGCCTCTACAACGAAGCGGGTATCAGCAATGACCGCATTCTGATCAAACTGGCCTCCACCTGGGAAGGGATCCGTGCCGCCGAGGTACTGGAGAAAGAGGGTATCCAGTGCAACCTGACCCTGCTGTTCTCCTTCGCTCAGGCCCGTGCCTGTGCCGAAGCCGGTGCCTTCCTGATCTCCCCGTTCGTGGGTCGCATCCTCGACTGGTACAAGGCCAAGCACAACCGTGACTACACCGCCAGCGAAGATCCGGGTGTGGTCTCCGTCACCTCCATCTACAACTACTACAAGCAGCACGACTACCCGACCGTGGTGATGGGCGCCAGCTTCCGCAACACCGGCGAGATCCTGGAACTGGCCGGTTGCGACCGCCTGACCATTGGCCCGGCGCTGCTGGAAGAGCTGAGCAAGGCCGAAGGCGCCGTAGTACGCAAACTGGACTACACCGGTGAGCGCAAGGCCAAACCGACTCCGATGACCGAAGCCGAATTCCGCTGGGAACTGAACCAGGACGCCATGGCTCACGAGAAGCTGGGCGAAGGCATCCGCCTGTTCGCCATCGACCAGGGCAAGCTGGAAACCATGCTGGCAAGCCACCTGTAATCAGTTCATTTTTCTAAAAAAACCGGGCCTCTACCAAGGGGCCCGGTTTTTTTTAATGGGCTTTTTTAGCACTGTCATAGAGTTGTCACGAAAACGTTTTAATTTCAGATTCGTTATGTTATACGGGTGGTGAAAACGATAAAAACCAAGGAGGGAGCCATGGAAATGTTCAACTTCGATTATGACGAGGTGGTTGAACTCGGTTCGCGTAGCCGCGGGACAACGGGAAAAAAACGTAAATGGCGTGAAATCGAGGCGTTGAAAGACAAGCACCGCCTGCAGAAGGAGCTGCAATCCATCGATATCGCCTATGAAGGTCTGACAGACGAGATTGAACTGTAATACCGCCAGACACCTGTAAAAGCGCTCCGCACAGCCGGGGCGCGTTTTTATGCCGCTATCGGATGATCACGCGGCATGTCATACCACCACCAGCGATACCACCAGATGCTGTGGACAAGAGACAGACCAGCCACAGACAAAGCGTACCGCACTCATCTGCCTGCCCCTGACAGCCATCACCAACCGCATGGCATACCAACTGCCCCTCACCCGCGAATGCAGTGCTGCGCCGTTTCATGGCGCGTCAGGGCAATCACCGCACGGCAGGTCATCAGCAATAAAAAGCCCCCGTCGATGACGGGGGCCTGGATGCTCAAGGTGAGGCTGCGCTTAGCAGTAGCCGTAGCCCAGCAGACGCTGGTAACGCTGCTCCAGCAGTTGCTCGGTATCGAGCGAACGCAGTGCGTCCAGATCCTGCTTGATGCGGGCCTTGAGGTTTTTGGCCATCTTCTCCACATCGCGGTGGGCACCGCCGAGTGGCTCGTCGATCACGTGGTCGATCAGCTTGAGCTCCTTCAGACGCTGGGCAGTGATGCCCATCGCTTCGGCAGCCACAGAGGCCTTGTCGGCACTCTTCCACAGGATGGAGGCACACCCTTCCGGCGAAATGACCGAATAGGTGGAGTACTGCAGCATGTTGACGCGGTCACCCACACCGATGGCCAGGGCACCACCGGAGCCACCCTCACCGATCACGGTGCAGACGACCGGCACGGTCAGACCGGCCATCACCTTCAGGTTGCGGGCAATCGCCTCGGACTGGCCACGCTCTTCGGCCTCCACGCCGGGGTACGCACCCGGGGTGTCGATAAAGGTGATGATCGGCATCTTGAAGCGCTCGGCCATTTCCATCAGACGCAGGGCCTTGCGGTATCCTTCCGGACGCGGCATGCCGAAGTTGCGTTTGATCTTCTCTTTGGTCTCGCGACCCTTCTGGTGACCAATCACCATCACCGGTTCGCCGTCGAGACGGGCGATGCCGCCGACGATGGCCTTGTCATCGGCGTAAGCGCGATCACCGGCCAGTTCGTCGAAATCGGTGAAGATGTGCTCGAGGTAGTCGAGGGTATAGGGGCGCTGGGGATGACGCGCCATCTGGGATACCTGCCAGGCCCCCAGATCACCGAAGATCTTCTTGGTCAGCTCTTCGTTTTTCTTCTCCAGCCGACGGATCTCGTCTTTAAGATCCACGGCACGATTGCCTTCACTCACATGCTTGAGTTCATCAATCTGCGCCTGCAACTCGGCAATCGGCTGTTCAAAATCCAGAAAAAGACTCATAGGGCCTTAGAACCTCTAATCAAAAACCAATTCAACCCGCTCTCGTCCAAGCAGGACTCGCAAGTCATCTATCAGTTGATCGGTGGGCGTCACCCGCCACTCGGTACCGAGCGTCAATCGCACCCGGGAACCGGGGCGACGATAGTTTACCTGAACCGGACAGACTCCGGCACGGGCTGGCTCCAAAATCTCGCACAAACGCGGGAAAAAGCGATCATCTATCCGCTGATCATCGAGGGAGATACGGATTGCTCTGGCAAAACGCTCCCTCGCATCGTTGATATCCAGTAATTCACGGGCCGACATTTTAAGGCCACCGGAGAAGTCATCAAAGCTGACCTGTCCAGAAACCACCAAAATACGGTCTTTTTGCATCAATTCTTCATATTTTTCCAGCGCTTCACTGAACAGGGTCACATCGAGGCGACCGGAACGGTCGTCCAACGTGAAGATCCCCATCTTGTTGCCACGCTTGGTCACCATGCTGCGCGCCGCAATCACCAGCCCCGCTGCCGTGGTGACGGTATCGCGGGAGGTGGGATGCAGATCGCACAGGCGACCCGAGGTATAACGACGCAATTCGCTGCTGTACTGGTTGATGGGGTGACCGGTCAGGTAGAGCCCGAGGGTCTCGCGCTCCCCTTCCAGCCACACCTTGTCAGGCCAGTGCGGCACATTGGCAAACGCCTTCTTGACGTCGTCTATCTCTTCGGTGAGCACGCCAAACATGTCGACCTGCCCCACGGCTTGTGCCTTGGCGTGCTGCTCAGCGGCCCGCATCGCCTCCTCCAGCGTGGCCATCAGGGCGGCGCGGTGGGGGCCGAGCCGATCCATGGCACCGGAGAGGATCAGCTTCTCCATCACCCGCTTGTTGAGCTTCTTGGTGTCGACCCGGTTGCAGAAGTCGAACAGATCGCGGAACGGGCCGTCCTGGTCCCGGGCGCTGAGAATCGCGTCGATGGGCCCTTCACCCACCCCTTTCACCGCCCCGATGCCGTAGACGATATGACCATCTTCGTTGACCGAGAAGCGATAGCGACCTGTGTTGACATCCGGCGGGATCACGGTCAGCCCCATCCGCTGGCACTCGTCCACCAGGGTCACTATCTTGTCGGTGTTGTCCATATCGGCGGTCATCACCGCTGCCATGAACTCGGCCGGGAAGTGGGTCTTGAGCCAGAGGGTCTGGTAGGAGACCAGCGCATAGGCGGCGGAGTGGGATTTGTTGAAGCCGTAGCCCGCAAACTTCTCCACCAGATCGAAGATCTTTACCGCCAGTTCGCCGTCAATGCCATTCTTGACGGCACCTTCCTCGAAACCGGAACGCTGCTTGGCCATCTCGGCCGGGTTTTTCTTACCCATGGCCCGGCGCAGCATGTCCGCCCCACCCAGGGTATAGCCCGCCAGGGTCTGGGCGATCTGCATCACCTGTTCCTGATAGACGATGATGCCGTAGGTAGGCTCCAGGATAGGCTTCAGGCTCTCGTGCTGCCATGTGGCGTCCGGGTACGAGATAGCCTCATCCCCGCGTTTGCGATCGATAAAGTTATCCACCATGCCGGACTGGAGCGGGCCAGGTCGGAACAGGGCCACCAGAGCGATCATGTCTTCGAAGCAGTCGGGCTGCAACCGCTTGATAAGATCCTTCATTCCGCGGGATTCGAGCTGGAATACCGCCGTGGTCTCGTAGCGTTTGAGCAGATCGAACGACTTCTTGTCATCGATAGGAATCGCGGCGATGTCCACCGGCGGCTTGCCCTCTTTGGCCAGACGCGGGTTTATCATGCCGAGCGCCCAGTCGATGATGGTAAGCGTGCGCAGCCCGAGGAAGTCGAACTTCACCAGACCGGCGTACTCCACATCGTTCTTGTCGAACTGGGTGACCGGGTGATGACCCTCGTCGTCGCAGTAGAGCGGCGCAAAGTCGGTGATCTTGGTAGGCGCGATCACCACGCCACCGGCGTGTTTACCGGCGTTGCGCACCACCCCTTCCAGGCGACGCGCCATATCGATGAGGTCCTTGACCTCTTCGTCCTGCTCGTAGAGCTCGGGCAGCTTGGGCTCGGCCTCGAACGCCTTGGCGAGCGTCATGCCCGGATCCGGCGGAATGAGTTTCGAGATGCGATCGACGAAGCCGTAGGCGTGACCCAGCACCCGGCCCACGTCCCGCACCACCGCCTTGGCCGCCATGCTGCCGAAGGTGATGATCTGGGATACCGCGTCCCGGCCATACATCTCGGAGACGTGCTCGATCACCTCATCGCGCCGATCCATGCAGAAGTCGACGTCGAAGTCGGGCATGGATACCCGCTCGGGGTTGAGGAAACGTTCGAACAGCAGGTCAAATTCCAGCGGGTCGAGGTCGGTGATCTTGAGGGCGTAAGCCACCAGAGAGCCAGCCCCCGAGCCCCGGCCCGGGCCAACGGGAATGCCGTTGTCCTTGGACCACTGGATAAACTCCATCACGATGAGGAAGTAACCCGGGAAGCCCATCTGGTTGATCACTTTCAGCTCGATATCGAGACGCTCGTCATACTCGGGACGGCGCTCGGCGCGCACTTGCGGATCCGGGAACAGAAATTCGAGACGCTCCTCCAGACCCTCTTGCGACTTGGCCACCAGAAAATCTTCGGTGGTCATGTCGCCGGTCGGAAAGTTGGGCAGGAAGTACTCACCGAGGCGCACCGTTACGTTGCAGCGCTTGGCGATCTCCACCGTGTTCTCCAGCGCCTCGGGGATGTCGGCGAAGAGATCCAGCATCTCCTCCTGGCTACGCAGGTACTGTTGGGGGCTATAGCGACGGGGACGGCGCTTGTCCATCAGGGTGTAGCCATCGTGGATGGCCACCCGGATCTCGTGGGCGTCGAAATCATCGGTAGAGAGGAATACCACCTCGTTGGTCGCCACCACCGGCAGCGCGAACTCGGTGGCGATGGCCACCGCCATGTGCAGATAGACCTCTTCATCGGGTCGACCAGTGCGCAGCAGTTCGAGATAGTAGGCATCCGGGAAGTGGGTCTGATAGAAGGCGAGACACTGCTCGGTCATCTGCCGGTTACCCTTGAGCAGGAACTTGCCCACATCCCCCTCACGCCCGCCGGAGAGGACGATCACCCCTTTGGCGTGCTCGGCGAGCCAACTCTTGTCGATGACCGGGCGCCCCTGCACGTGACCGCGCTGGTAACCGCGGGAGATGAGCAAGGTGATATTCTGGTAACCCTCGTTGTCCATGGCCAGCAGGGTGAGGCGGAACTGCTCGTTGCCAAGCTCCTCACTCTGAACCCAGACGTCGGCGCCGACCAGGGGCTTGATCCCCTTGCCATGGGCGGCGCCATAGAAGCGCACCAGACCGCACATGTTCATCTGGTCGGTCAGGGCGATCGCCGGCATGTTGTCGGCTGCGGCAGCCCCGACGATGGGGTTGATCTTCTGCAGACCGTCCACCATGGAGAAGTCGGTGTGAACGCGCAGATGGATAAAACGGGGGTCAGCCATTGTCATGCCCTCTCATTACGCAAGCAGAAACAATCAAGGCAGAAATCGTTCAGACAGATCAGCATGGATTATTCGAGCCCCAGTGCGCGGCGCACCGGCTTGAAGCTTTTGCGATACTCCGGCAGCGGACCTCGCTCGGCCAGAATGGCGAGGTGCTCAGGCGTAGGGTAGCCCTTGTGACGAGCAAAGCCATACTCGGGATGGCGGCTGTCCAGCTCGGTCATCTCCGCATCGCGAGTCACCTTGGCGAGGATCGAGGCAGCGCTGATAGCGGCCACCAGGCTGTCGCCCTTGACCACGGCGCGCGCTTCCATCGGCAATGCCGGGCAGCGGTTGCCATCGATAAAGACCAGCTCGGGGGTGACCTTCAACCCCGCCACGGCGCGCTGCATCGCCAGCATGGTGGCATGGAGGATGTTGAGCTCGTCGATCTCCTCCGGAGTGGCGCGACCGATGGCCCAGGCGAGCGCCTTCTCCCTGATCTCGTCAAACAGCGCCAGCCGTTTCTTTTCGGAGAGCTTCTTGGAGTCGTTGAGCCCCGCGATCGGATTGGCGGGATCGAGAATGACCGCAGCGGTGACCACATCACCCACCAGGGGGCCACGGCCCACTTCGTCCACACCGGCAACCAGCTTGTCGTCAGGAATATCGATCATCATCTTGTAGCCTTGAATCAAAACAGGCCCCGTGGGGCCTGACAGGGGTCGAGTGGCGCGGCATCACCGCTCGAAAAACAGATTAACGGGTAGCGCGGCGCAATCGACAGTCCGACATAGCGTTATCTGCCGAGCAGATCCGCCACCGCATCGGCGGCCTGCGAGTCGGCATTACAGCGGATCAGCTGGTGCAGCTCGGTGAAGGTGTTGACCAGCGCACTGTTGTCGTGCTCGAAGTACTTGCTCACCTCGATCACCAGATTCTCCGGGGTGCACTCGTGCTGGATCAGCTCCGGCACCAGCATGCGACCGGCGAGCAGGTTGGGCAGAGAGACAAACTCGGTCTTCACCAGTCGCTGGGCCAGCCAGTAGCTGAAGGGCTTAAGCTTGTAGCCCACCACCATCGGCTTTTTCACCAGCATGGCTTCAAGCGCAGCGGTGCCGGAGGCGAGCATCACCACGTCGGCGGCGATCATCGCCTCGCGCCCCTGCCCTTCCAGCAGGACCATGTCGAGCTCCGGTGCCACCTCGGCCTTGATGGCCATGAACTGCTCACGCCGCTTCTGGTTGACCAGGGGCACGATAAAGCCGAGATCCGGATAGCGCACCGTGAGGTGTTTGCACGCTTCGAGAAACAGGGGGGACATAAAGCCCACTTCCGCGGTGCGGCTGCCCGGCAGCACTGCCAGCCAGCGGCGATTGGCATCGATACCGAGATTGCGACGCACGGCGGCCTGATCCGGCACCAGCGGAATATCGTCCGCCATGGTGTGGCCGACAAAACGGCAAGGGGCCTCGAAACGGTCGTAGAAGGCTTTCTCGAACGGCAGGAAGGCGAGCACCATGTCGGTGGCCGCCTTGATCTTGTGAATGCGGTTCTGGCGCCAGGCCCATACCGAGGGGCTGACATAGTGAACCGTCTTGATACCGGCGCGGCGCAGTTTCAGCTCCACCCCGATATTGAAATCCGGTGCATCCACGCCGATGAAGATATCGGGCGGATTGGCGATAAAGTGGCGCAGCAGTTCACGACGGACCTTAAGAATGCGTGGCAGACGGCCCAGCACCTCGGTGATCCCCATGACGGAGAGCTCTTCCATCTCGAACAGGGCCTTCACACCGAGGGCCTGCATGCGGGGGCCGGCGATCCCTTCGAACTGCGCATCCGGGTAGCGAGCTTGCAGCTCGCGCACCAGACCGGCAGCCAGAATGTCGCCGGAGACCTCTCCGGCGACGATACCGATGCGAACCGGATCAGGCACGGATAATCCCGCGCTCGTTATCTTTGAGAAAGTCCACATAAAGCTGGACGGCCGGCTCGGCTTGCGCCATCTCGATCAGCACAGGCAGTACCTCTTCGATGGTCTTGCCGGATCGGAAGATCTCTTTGTAGGCGCGCTTGACGGCAGAGATGGCCTCGGGCGTATAACCACGGCGACGCAACCCCTCGGAGTTGACCCCAAACGGCTTTGCGTAGTTACCAGCAGCCATCACGTAGGGGGGCACGTCTTTGTTGAGCGCGGCGCAGCCACCGACGAAGGCGTGGGAGCCGACGCGGCCAAACTGGTGAATCGCGGAGAGACCACCAAAGATCACGAAATCGCCGATCACCACGTGGCCCGCCAGGGTCGCGTTGTTGGCGAAGATGCAGTTGTCACCGATGATGCAGTCGTGGGCGACGTGGACGTTGACCATAAACAGGTTGCCACTGCCCACCTTGGTCAGGCTCTGATCCTGCACTGTACCGCGGTGGAAGGTGCAGTTTTCGCGAATGACGTTGTTGTCGCCAATCTCAAGGAAGGTGCGCTCACCGGCGTACTTCTTGTCCTGGCAATCCTCACCGATGGAGGTGTGCTGGAAGATCTTGTTGCCACGACCAATCTTGGCCGGGCCCTTGATCACCACATGGGAACCCACCCAGGTGTTGTCACCGATCGTTACCTCGGCGCCGATGACAGAAAAGGGGCCGATTTCAACCCCTTTACCGATAACGGCAGACTCATGGACGATGGCTGTATCGTGAATGATGGCAGTCTGGTCGATCACGTGTGTTAAACCTCGCGTTTGGCGCACATCAGCTCGGCGGTACAGACCACTTCACCGTCGACGGTGGCGACACCGGTGAACTTGGCAATACCGCGACGCTCTTTCAGGAACACCACGTCGAGCACCAGTTGATCACCGGGGCCAACCGGACGCTTGAAGCGAGCGTTGTCGATTGAAGCAAAATAGTAGAGTTCGTTGGGGGACGGCTTGCCCACCATGGTAAACGCCAGGATACCGGTGGCCTGTGCCATCGCTTCCAGGATCAGTACACCGGGAAACACCGGCTTGGCCGGGAAGTGGCCCTGGAAAATCGGCTCGTTGAACGAGATGTTTTTGATGGCGCGCAGGGTTTTGCGCTCATCGCTGATCTCGTAGTCGTCCACCCGATCCACCATCAGAAACGGATAACGGTGGGGCAGCAGATCCATGATTTCCTGGATACCCAGGCTCTTCTTTTCAGTAGTCAAAACAGTACCCTATACCAATCGTGATTATTCTTGATCCAGCGTCTTCTCAAGCTTGCTAATCCGCTTGTGCATCTCGTCGATACGCAACACCCGGGCGGCGGTCTTGCGCCACTCTTTATTGGTCTGCAGGGGGATGCCGGAAGAGTAGACACCGGGCTCGGTAATGGGGCGCATCACCATGGCCATACCGGTGACGGTAGCTTGGTCGCAGATCTCCATATGCCCGTTAAAGACGGAAGCGCCGCCAATGATACAGTATTTGCCGACCTTGAGACTACCCGCCATCACGGTGGAGCCCGCCACGGCGGTGCCGTAGCCGATCTCGACGTTGTGGGCGATCTGGCACTGGTTGTCGATGATGACGTTGTCAGCGATGCGGGTATCTTCCAGCGCACCACGGTCAATGGTGGTGCAGGCACCGATCTCGACCCGGTTGCCTATGGTCACGCCGCCAAGCTGGGGGATCTTGATCCACTCGCCACGCTCGTTGGCGTAGCCAAAACCATCGGCCCCGATTACTGTCCCGGATTGAACCAGACAGTCGGTACCCATGGTCACATTGTGATAGAGGGTGACGTTGGCCCACAGCCGAGAGCGAGCTCCCAGCCGGGTGTTCTTGCCAACGAAACAGCCCGGGCCAATGCGCACATCGTCACCCAGCACGACGCCGGATTCGATCACCGCATTGGCACCGATGGCCACTCTCTCGCCCAGTTGCACATCAGCCGCGATAACGGCGCTCGGATGGATATCCGTGGCCGGCTGCGGGGTGGTATCCAGCAGTTGGGCCACCCGGGCAAAGCCCACATAGGGGTCTTTGAGCACCAGGGCATTGGTGGGACAAAAAGACAGATCCGCTTCTGTGATGAGCACGGCGGTCGCCTTGCTCTGCTCCAGATAGTGCCGGAACTTTTTGTTGGACAGGAAGGTGATATCCCCCTCCCCGGCCTTTTCCAGTGTCGCTACCTTGCGGATTTCCAGGGTTCCGTCGCCATGGACCTGGGCCCCCAGTTGCTGGGCCAGCTGTGCGAGAGTGAATGCCATCAATTAGTTGCTCTTGCTTACCTGAGAAATAACCTGGCCGGAGATGTCCAGCTTGCTGGCGGCATACGGGGCGGCATTGCGCTCCAGCACCAGATCGTAACCATTGCTCTTGGCGATGGCGTCGATGGCAGCCTGCACCTTGGTCAGGATCTTGTTGCGCTCTTCAGACTGGCGACGGCCATTGTCCTGCTCGAATGCCTGACGCTTCTGGTTGAACTCCATCTGCAGCTTGGCCAGCTTCTCCTGGGTCTGCTTCTTTTGATCGGCGCTCATGAAGGCTTCGTCCTTCTTGAACTTCTCGACCAGCTTCTGGCCTTCGGATTCCAGCTTCTGCAGCTCGCGCATACGCGGCTCGAATTCGCCTTTCAGCTTGGCGGCAACGGCTTCACGCTGGGGCAGCTTTTGGAACACTTCGCCCATGTCGACCACGGCAATCTTGGTCTCAGCGAAGGCAGAACCCATGCCGGCAGCCATCAGTGCAAAGCTCAAACCAGCTACTTTCAACGCTTTATTCACACTTACTCCTTGGTCCCTCGGTCGAGGGCTACCTGATTTACCCGATTATGCAAGCGGCGTGAGGGCCATCTTGTTACCTGGTGAGTCACGCATACAGCGCAACCCATCATTAAATACCCCCACCTTGTGAGTGGGGGGAATCTTGTTTAGAAGGTACGGCCAATGTTGAAGGAGAAGACTTCGGTGCGATCCCCGTCATATTTCTTGATTGGCTTGGCCAGGGCGAACACCAGCGGGCCCATCGGCGAGAGCCACTGCAGGGAGACACCGGCAGACATCCGGATATTCGCCGGGTCCGAGTAATCTTGACTCTGGTAATCACAGTCTTCCCCGTCAGCACAGGGATAGTCGCCATTGGCAAACTCGGTATTCCAGACCGAACCGGCATCGATAAAGACGGTAGAACGGATCTGCGGACGGTATGTCTCGGAAACAAACGGGGTCGGGAAGACCAGTTCGACCGAGGCTACCGCCAGGGCATTACCGCCAACCGCGGTATCAGAACCTTCGTAGCTACCGGTCTCACAAGGTTTATCGCCAGTACAAGTCCCTGAGCCTGGTTTGATGTAGGTTTTGTAGATGGCTTTGGGGCCAATGGTGTTGCTCTTGAAGCCACGTACCGTATCAAAACCACCGGCATAGTAGTTCTCGAAGAAGGGCAGCATGGACTCGCTGCCATAACCATTGCCGTAGGAGACGCGCCCCTTGCCGATCATCACCCAACTGTGATCTGCATCGAGCGGGAAGTAGTGGGCATCTTCGGCAGAGAGCTTGTAGTACTGCAGATCCTGACCGGGCACCGTGACCTTGGCATTGACACGCTGGCGGTTACCCGCGGTCGGGAACATCCCCTTGTTCAGGGTGGAGCGGGTCCAGCCTGCGGTCACATCAATGGTCACGAAATCAAGGTCGTCACCATTTTTTGAGTAAAGATCCCAAAACTCATCCATTTGTACCGACTGGCGGTTATCGTTCCACTGATCCCAGCAGTAGTCGTAATCATTATCATCACCGCGGTCTTCTAAACACTCCCGATAGTTCTTGTCATTGAATTCGGGACGACTCAGCTTGGTATTTTCAATACCGGTACTGAAATCCAACCTGTTGGTCTCGTTAACGGGGAAGCCGCTGGAGAGACGGAAACCGATGGTCTCGTTCTCGTAATCGACGATATCCGCATCATCGGCCTTGAACTGGTTGTAGTAGACCCGGCCACCCAGGCTGACACCGTCAACGGTGAAGTAGGGATCGTTGTAGCTCAGATCAACGTTCTTGGAGTAGTCATTGGTGCTGGCATTGATGGCAACCTTTTTACCGGTTCCCATAAAGTTGTCCTGGGAGATCCCCGCCTGCAGGCTTATACCTGACTCGGTACCGTAGCCGATACCGGCGTTGATGGAGCCCGCCGGCTGCTCCTTGACCTTGAAGTCGAGGTCAACCAGATCATCGTTGCCCGGTACCCGCTTGGTATCCACTTCAACGCTCTCGAAGTAGCCAAGACGGTTGAGTCGGGTCTTGGACTGCTCGATGTTATCGGAGGAGAGCCAGGTACCTTCCATCTGACGCATCTCGCGACGCAGCACCTGATCCTGGGTGGTGGCGTTGCCGCTGAAGTTGATATTGCGCACATAGACACGGGGACCCGGTTCAACGTTAACGATCAATTCGACTTCTTTAGTCTGATCGTTAATTTGCGGGAACGTCACCACTTTCGGATAAGCATAACCATAACGACCGAGGAACTTGGAGAGCATCTCTTCGGTGTGGGTGACCTGACTGGCAGAGTAGGTGCTGCCCGCTTCGATGGGGATCAGCCCCTTCATCTCGCCAGCGCGATCGATCAGATCGCCCTTGAGCTGGACACCGGAGACCTTGTACTGCTCCCCTTCCTTGATGTTGAGGGTGACATAGACCCCCTTCTTGTCCGGCGTCATGGAGACCTGAGTGGAATCCTGCTGGAAACGGATATAACCGCGGTCCATGTAGTAAGAACGCAGGGTCTCGATGTCACCGGCCAGCTTCTGCTTCTGGTAACGCTGATCGGCGGTGAAGTTCCACCAGGGCACTTCATCACGCAGGGAGAGTTGGGCGATCAGCTTCTCTTCCGGGAAGACGCTGTTGCCGACTATGTTGATCTGCTGGATTTTGGCGGCCTGACCTTCGACAAAGGTAAACTTGAGGTCAACCCGGTTGCGCGGCAGCGGGGTGACGATGGCCTTGACCCTGGCGGAATATTTGCCCACACCGTAGTAGAAATCTTCCAACCCCTTCTCGAGGGAGGTGAGCACGGTGCGATCCAGCGGGTCGCCAATACGGATACCGGAGGACTCCAGACTCTGGGTCAGTTGCTCCTCTTTGATATCTTTGTTGCCGGCAAACTCGATACTGGAGATGGTTGGGCGCTCCTTGACCATCACCTGCAGCACCTGGCCGTCACGGTAAACCTTCACATCCTCGAAGTTACCCGAGGCATAGAGCTTTTTGATGGCGCTGGCCAACGCCACGGAGTCGACGGTATCACCGACCCGGATCGGCAGGTTCAACAGTGCGGCACCCAGGGTCACCCGTTGCAGACCTTCGACCTGAATATCTTGCACCACAAAAGAGGCAGGGGCCGCCTGGGCCAGGAAACTGGCACCCAGCAGGCAACTCAACACCAATGCTTTTTTAACAGCCATTTTGTTCTTATGTGTCCTTGTTGATGCTCTGGCCTCAGAGGCGAGCGAAATCGTTAAACAGCGCAATGCCCATCAATAACATCAGAATGGCGGCGCCGATCCTGAAACCCACTTCCTGTATTTTCTCTGATACCGGCTTGCCAGTGACCGCTTCTATCAGGAAATAGACCAGATGGCCACCATCGAGCACCGGCAGGGGGAATAGATTGATAATCCCCAGGTTGACGCTGATCAGCGCCAGAAAACTCAAGAAATAGACCAGACCATAGTCAGCACTGCTACCGGCCCCCTTGGCAATGGAGATGGGGCCACTTAGATTGTCCAGCGACACTATGCCAGCGACCAGCTTGCCGATCATGTCAAAGGTGAGTGTGATCAGGCTCCAGGTCTTGTTGGCCCCCTGCCACAGCGCCTGCAAAGGCCCATACTGTAACAGAATTCGATATTCATCAGGTAATGGAACCAGTTGCGGTGAGAGACCGACGAATCCAACCAGCTTGCCCTGCACCTTGCGGCTATCTGGGGTCAGGGTCATGTTGAGATCGCTATCGTTGCGTTCCACCACCACTTGCAAGGGCTCGCCCGGTGCCTGCTGCACCCGTTCAACAAACTCGCTCCAGGCGGTGATTGGCTGATCGCCGACCTGTTTGATGCGATCTCCCACCTGCAATCCCGCTTTTTCACTGGCACTCTTGGCAACCACGGAGGCGACCACAGGCAGCACTTTACCACTCAGGGGGACGATCCCCAGACTGCCGATGGGCGACTCTTTATCCGGATCGAAGGTCCAGCCGCTCAGCGACAAGGTCTTGTCGGTGGCATAGCTGGTATTGGGCGCCTGCACCCTGAGGGTCACCGACTTATCCCCCAGATGGCTGATAAGGGCATAGGTGACACTCTCCCAGTCACCGGTCGGCTCATCACCGACCCCGACGATTTCCATGCCGGGCAGCACGCCCGCCTCGGCAACGATGGAAGCGGGACGCACCTCGCCAATCACCGGCTTGACGCTCGGCACCCCGATAATAAACATCAGCCAGAGGGCAAACAGGGCAAAGACGAAGTTGGCCATGGGGCCCGCGGCCACAATGGCCATCCGCGCCCAGACACTCTTGTGGTTGAAGGCATACTGCTCGTCACCGGGTCTGAGCTCATCAACCCGGCCATCGAGCATCTTGACGTAGCCACCGAGCGGGATCAGGGCCAGCACATATTCGGTGCCATCCTTGCCCATCCTGCGCCAGATCGCCTTACCAAAACCGATGGAGAAACGCTCCACCTTGACGCCACAACGACGGGCCACCCAGAAGTGACCAAACTCATGCACCGCAACCAGCAGGCCGAGCGCAACGATAAAGGCACCGATATTCCACAACACACCGCCCATCAGCCAAGCTCCTCAATTAAAGTGTGAGCACGGGCTCTTGCCGTACCGTCCAGGGCAAACAGATCATCGAGGGAGCCGACGGCACAGCTCTCCAGCGCCACCATCACCGCCTCGTTGATCCGGGCAATATCCATGAAACCGATGCGTTCGGCCAGGAAGGCGGCAACCGCCTCCTCGTTGGCCGCATTGAGCGCGGTGGTCGCAGCTTGTCCCTTCTGGCAGGCATCGATGGCCAGCGCCAGACAGGGGTAGCGATCGTAATCAGGCCGGATAAAGCTGAACTCTCCGACACTGAAGAAATCCAAAGGTTCCACACTGGAGGGGATGCGGTTGGGATAAGCCAGTGCATGGGCGATGGGGGTACACATGTCCGGATTGCCAAGCTGGGCCAGCACGGAGCCATCTTTGTACTGCACCATGGAGTGGATCACCGACTGCGGGTGGATCACGACCTGGATCTGTTCGGGGGCCGCATTGAACAACCAGCGCGCTTCTATGTACTCCAGCCCCTTGTTGATCATGGTGGCGGAGTCGACCGAAATCTTGGCTCCCATCGACCAGTTGGGATGAGCAATGGCCTGGGCCGGCGTCACCCTGGCCAACTCGCTGATCTCGGTGAAACGGAACGGCCCGCCAGAACCGGTCAGCAGGATCTTGCTGATCCCCGCGCCAGCCAGATCGCAAAAACCGGGCGTGCGCTGCACAGCGGTCGGCAGGCACTGGAAAATAGCATTGTGTTCGCTGTCGATGGGCAGCAGCTCGGCACCATGTTCTCGCACCGCCTCCATGAAGAAAGCACCGGACATCACCAGCGCCTCCTTGTTGGCCAGCAGAATGCGTTTACCGGCCCGCACTGCCGCCATGGTGGGCGCAAGCCCAGCGGCACCGACGATGGCCGCCATCACACTATGGGCATCGGGGTGAGCGGCCACGTCGCACAGGGCCGCCGAACCAGACATGACCCGGGTCGCACTACCGTGCGCCTTCAGACGAGCAGCCAGTTCACGGGCGGCATTCTCGTCGACCATCACGGCAAAACGGGGGGAGAATTCGAGACAGTCCCGCAACATGGCATCCACGTTACGGGCAGCGGTCAACGCCAACACTTGCCAACTGCCCGGGTTATGGCGCAGCACTTTCAAGGTACTCTGACCAATGGAGCCGGAGGCCCCCAGAATAACCAGTGACTTGTGCATCAAAACTCCTGACTGAGTAGCAGATAACTGAGCAGAAACACCGGCAGGGCGGCGGTCAAGCTGTCAATCCGATCGAGGATGCCACCGTGGCCCGGCAGCAGGGTGCCGGAGTCCTTGATACCCGCTTCGCGCTTGAACATGCTCTCGGTCAGGTCACCCAGTACGGAGGCCAGCACAGCCAAGAGGGAACAAAACAGCACTATACCCATCTTGACAGGCACAAAACCCATCCACCAAGTGACGCCGATGGCCAGCAAGCTGGCGGTAAAGAGGCCGCCGCACATCCCTTCGATGGTTTTGCCCGGACTGACCGCGGGCGCCAGCTTGTGTTTACCGAATGCCTTGCCGAAAAAATACGCGCCAGAATCTGCCGCCCAGACCAGCCCCATCACGAACAACAGGATCCAGGCCCCCATCATGGGATCATGGTAAAAGTTGTAACCACGGATGGCCACCAGAGACCAGAAGAAGGGAACCAGCGTCACCAGACCAAACAGGGACTTGAGCCAGATGGAGTCTTTCCACAGCTTGGCGCTCCGGGGATAGCGCAGCACCAGCAGCAGTCCAAGCAGCCACCAACTGATAGCAGTCCAAAGCACTCCTATCACCAGCGGATTCAGGTGGGGGGTCCAAAGCTGCTCCACCGGCAGCCAGAACAAGCTGGCACCGAGCAGCAGGCAATACACCAGCGGCAGCCACTGCTGCGGCTTGGCAGAAACAAAGCCACTCCACTCGCGGCTGGCCAACAGAAATACCAAAGATGCCAACAGGGCAAAAAATTTCAATGGCAGAAAGAAGAGCGCCCCCAACACCAGGGGGATCAACATCAAAGCAGTAATAATTCGTTGTTTTAGCAAAAGAAACCTCTCTCTTGGGAGCGGGGTTTAGCCGGTCTGCTGCTCGGCGATCAATTCCCGTATCTGTTCACCCGTGCAACCGAAGCGACGCTCGCGGGCCACGAAGGAGGCCACGGCCTCACTGAACTCGGCCTCGTTGAAATCGGGCCACAATACCGGGGTAAAATAGAGCTCGGCATAGGCGAGCTGCCATAACACAAAATTGCTGATGCGATGATCACCGCCGGTACGGATCAACAGGTCCACCGGTGGCAGATCGGCCATGCAAACCTCGCGGGTCAGCATGGACTCATCAATGTCGTCAGCGGCCAGTTCACCGGCAGCGACCGCTTTGGCCAGCTTGCGCGCCGCCTGGGCGATATCCCACTGGCCGCCATAGTTGGCCGCTATGTTCAGGGTCAACCCCTTGTTGTTGGCGGTCAACGCCTCTGCCTTGGTGATTTTTGCCTGCAATCGCTCACTGAAGCGAGCGGTATCGCCAATCACCTTGAGCCGGATCCCGTGACTATGCAGTTTCTGCACCTCTCGGCCCAGCACGGTAATGAACAGCTCCATCAAGGCACTGACCTCCCCTTCCGGGCGGCGCCAGTTCTCGCTGGAGAAGGCAAACAGGGTCAATGCCTCGATCTTGGCTCGCGCAGCAAAGGTCACCGCCTCGCGCACCGCCTTGACGCCCGCCTTGTGACCATAAACCCGCATCTTGCCACGGTTCTGGGCCCAGCGACCGTTACCATCCATGATGATGGCGACGTGACGGGGTAAAGACGAGTTGGCACAATCACCCAACGCAGCCAAAAGCGACATGGTTTTCTCCCACAAAGACAAAAGCGCCGTGCAGGGGCACTACACGGCGCTCGTAATATACCTTTCAGGCGCTTAGATTTCCATTAGCTCCTTCTCCTTTGCGGCAAGGGCCTCATCGACCAGCTTGACAAAGGCGTCGGTCAGCTTCTGGATCTCTTCCTGGGCACGACGATCGTCATCCTCGGAGATCTCTTTCTCTTTCAGCAGCGCTTTGAAATCGGCGTTGGCATCACGACGGATGTTGCGCACAGCAACACGGGCGTTTTCCGCTTCGGCACGGACGATCTTGGTCAGATCGCGGCGGCGCTCTTCGGTCAGCGGCGGCAACGGCACGCGCAGGGTCTGGCCATTACTGGACGGGTTCAGGCCCAGATCGGAGGTCAGGATCGCCTTCTCGACCGCCTGGATCATGGAGCGGTCAAAAATGGAGATGGAGAGGGTACGAGCATCTTCTGCCACGACGTTGGCCAACTGTTTCAGCGGAGTGGCCGCACCGTAGTACTCAACCTGGATGCCGTCGAGCAGGCTCGGATGAGCACGGCCGGTACGGATCTTGGACATTTGGGTCTTGAGCGCTTCAACGCTCTTGCCCATACGGTCCTTGGCGTCGTTTTTAATCTCGTTGATCACAGTGGTTTTCCTTTTGGCGAACGAGCCGTTACACGGCCCGTGTCTATCTTATTTACTGACGTGATGGATAGGATAAGAGCGCCTTGCAGCTTGCCGTTATCTTACTTACCCACGTTTACTTGCCAACGTGGTGGATCAGAGTACCTTCCGGCTCCCCCATGATAACCCGACGCAGGGCGCCCGGTTTGTTCATGTTGAACACGCGGATCGGCAGATCATGGTCACGTGCCAGGGTAAAGGCAGCAAGATCCATTACCTTGAGCTCTTTTTCAAGAACCTCATCATAACTCAGTTCATGATACAGCACGGCATCCGGATTCTTGACCGGATCCTCGTTGTATACACCATCGACCTTGGTGGCCTTGAGTACCACGTCGGCTTCGATCTCGATCCCGCGCAGGCAGGCCGCAGAATCGGTAGTAAAGAAGGGGTTGCCGGTACCGGCAGAGAAGATCACCACTTTGCCGGCACGCAACTGGCTGATGGCCTCGGCCCAGCTGTAGGAGTCACAAACGCCCTGCAGAGAAATGGCAGACATCAGACGGGCATTCACATAAGCACGATGCAGGGCATCACGCATGGCCAGACCGTTCATCACGGTTGCCAGCATACCCATGTGGTCGCCCACCACGCGGTTCATGCCCGCTTTGGCAAGACCGGCACCACGGAACAGGTTGCCGCCACCGATGACCAGACCGACCTGAACACCCAACTCAACCAGTTCTTTGATCTCTTGGGCCATCCGCTCCAGCACCGCTGGATCAATGCCAAAACCCTCGGATCCTTGCAGGGCTTCACCACTCAACTTCAGAAGAACACGTCTGTATGCAGGTTTGGGATTGGTACTCATGTCACTGATTCCTGGTCATATAAAGACCGCGACATAAGTCGCGGTCTGGGGAAACGGAAAAACCGGTTCGATTAGGCCTTCTGAGCGGCCGCGATTTGAGCTGCAACTTCAGCAGCGAAATCGGTCTCTTGCTTCTCGATGCCCTCGCCCACTTCGAAGCGGGTGAAGGAGACAACGTCAGCGCCTTCTTTCTTCAGCAGCTCGGCAACAGTCATGGAAGGATCTTTCACGAACGGCTGACCAGTCAGGGAAACCTCACCGGTGAACTTCTTCATGCGACCTTCAACCATCTTCTCGGCGATCTCTTTCGGCTTGCCGGAGTTGATGGCGATGTCGATCTGAATTTCGCGCTCTTTGGCAACGACTTCAGCAGACACATCTTCAGGCTTGACGAATTGCGGGCTGTTGGCTGCAACGTGCATGGCCAGATCTTTGGACAGCTCGGCAGAACCACCGGTCAGCTTGGTGATAACACCAATGCGGGAACCGTGAACGTAGGTACCCAGGTTGTCACCTTCAACCAGCATCACGCGACGCAGGTTCATGTTCTCACCGATCTTGGCGATCAGGTTGGTGATGGTCAGCTCGACGGATTCGCCGTTACCGAAGTCAGCGGCTTTGAGCGCGTCAACGTCAGCAATTTTCTGGGCAGCAGCGATGTCAGCGATCTTCTGGCCCATAGCCATGAAGCTGGCATCTTTGGCGACGAAGTCGGTTTCGCTGTTCAGCTCGATCATGACGGCAACGTTGCCTTCGGTGCGAGCAAAGATCACGCCTTCAGCGGCGATACGGCCCGCTTTCTTGGCGGCTTTGGCCTGACCGGATTTGCGCATGTTCTCAATTGCCAGCTCGATATCACCAGCAGCTTCTTCCAGTGCTTTTTTGCAATCCATCATGCCAGCGGCGGTGCGCTCGCGCAGTTCTTTTACCAGGGCGGCAGTAACGTTAGCCATGTCCAGTATCCTCGGTCTTGATTTGACAAGAAACAGGGGCCACAAGGGCCCCTGCTAACCAATTACATCAGCTTGGTTAATAAGGGCTTTACAGTCCTTATTAATTACTCAGCTTCAACGAAGCCATCTTGTTCGGCTTGAACAACGATGTCCTGTTCGCGAGCTTCCAGTACGGTGTCAGCAGCAGCATTCAGGTACAGCTGTACGGCACGGATAGCGTCGTCGTTACCCGGGATGACATAGTCAACGCCGTCCGGGTTGGAGTTGGTATCAACGATGGAAACTACCGGGATACCCAGGTTGTTGGCTTCTTTGATAGCGATGTGCTCGTGGTCGGCATCGACAACGAACAGAACGTCAGGCAGGCCGCCCATGTTCTTGATACCACCCAGGCTCTTCTCCAGCTTTTCCATTTCGCGAGTACGCATCAGCGCCTCTTTCTTGGTCAGCTTGTCGAAGGTACCGTCCTGGCTCTGGGTTTCCAGATCTTTCAGGCGCTTGATAGACTGACGAACGGTTTTCCAGTTGGTCAGCATACCGCCCAGCCAGCGGTGGTTTACATAGAACTGGTCGCAACGCTCAGCGGCTTCTTTTACGGCTTCAGACGCGGCACGCTTGGTACCAACGAACAGTACCTTGCCTTTCTTGGCAGCTACGGAGCTGATAAAGTTCATGGCATCGTCAAACAAGGGAACGGTTTTTTCCAGGTTGATGATGTGAACCTTGCTGCGGGCACCGAAGATGTAGGATTTCATTTTCGGGTTCCAGTAACGAGTCTGGTGACCGAAGTGAACGCCGGCTTGCAGCATGTCGCGCATAGAAACTTTAGCCATTTTATACCTCTGTATGGGGTTAGGCCTCCACACATCCCATATAACCGACCTGTTAAGGCACCCCGGTATATGTGTCGATGTGTGTGTGTTATTGATTAAGGGTGATGAAATGTGGACGCAAGTTCCCCATTCCGGCGCGCTTTATACCATAACTTTGCTCGGGATACCACCGGCCGACACCCGAAACAGGTGTAAATAGGGATCCCGCCAGAGGATGTTGTGGCGGCGATTTGACGTTGTGATGACAATCACACTGGAAGTAGACGGGGGTTGCGGATAAAATTTTGCCCTGATTGCAAACGCATCTATTTTTCATTACCTGTCCTGTCGGCCCTCACCGGCCCAGCGGCAGGCCGTAAGAGAGATCCCATGTCCATTAAAATCAAGACACCGGAAGAGATTGAAAAGATGCGCGTTGCCGGCCAATTGGCCGCCGATGTGCTGGTCATGATTGCGCCCCATGTCAAAGCTGGCGTCACCACTGACGAACTGAACACCCTCTGCCACGACTACATGGTCAACGTGCAGCAAGCGGTGCCGGCTCCGCTCAATTACCACGGCTTCCCCAAGTCCATCTGCACCTCGGTGAACGATGTGATCTGCCACGGTATCCCGAACCATAAGAAGCTGCGCGATGGCGACATCGTCAACCTGGATATCACCGTCATCAAGGATGGTTACCACGGCGACACCTCCGCCATGTTCATCGTGGGTGAGACCACCCCGCTGCGCCGCCAGCTCTGCAAGGTAGCCCAGGATAGCCTCTACGCGGCCATCAAGAAGGTGCGCCCGGGTGCCTGCATCACCGAGCTCGGTGCGGTGATCCAGCCCATTGTCGAGAAGGCCGGTTTCTCCGTGGTGCGTGACTATTGCGGTCACGGCATCGGTGCCGAATTCCATGAAGAGCCGCAGATCCTCCACTACCGCAACAGCGGCAAGCTGGCGCTGAAAGCGGGCATGTGCTTTACCATCGAGCCCATGGTCAACAGCAAGAAGTATCACTGCAAGGTCAATCCGAAGGATGGCTGGACCGTGACCACCAAGGATGGCGGCGACTCCGCCCAGTGGGAGCACACCCTGCTGGTGACCGATGATGGCTGCGAGGTACTGACCCTGCGCCCCGACGACACTATCGACCGCATCATCAAACACAGCTAACATCGAACCCCGGCCCTGATATCCCAACGCGCCGGGGTTTTTACTGCCTGTTTCAGCCAGATGCCTGCCACTTGTGTGTGAGATGCCATGGACGCCAGCCTGATTTCCCCCCATCTGTTACCCGACGATCTACTCACCCGCGACAACTGCAAAGAGTACCTGAGCCGCTTTCTCGGCTGGCTGCACGCCCGTTTCGATGCCGGTGACAACATCATCGAGCTGGTCGCTACCCGCTCCGAATATATGGACCAGCTGCTGACCCGGCTGTGGCAGAAGTTTGGCTTCGACAAGACGGATCTCACGCTGATTGCTGTAGGAGGCTATGGCCGCGGCGAGCTGCACCCCCACTCCGACATCGACCTGCTGATCCTCTATGACGGCGACGAACTGGACGAGGTGCTGGGGCTACGCATTGGCGAGTTCATCACCTTGCTGTGGGATCTCAAGCTGGAAGTGGGCCAGGCGGTACGCAACGTGGCGGAGTGCATCGAGCAGGGCCAGGCCGACATCACGGTGGCCACCAACCTCATCGAGGCGCGCTATATCACCGGCCGCGAGGGGGGCTTCCAGCAGCTCAAGGAGGCCACTGGCCCCCAGCACTTCTGGCCGAGCGAAGCCTTCTTTCGCGCCAAACGACAGGAGCAGGCAGAGCGTCACCAGCAGTTTCTCGGCACCGCCTACACGCTGGAACCCGACCTCAAGAGCAATCCGGGCGGCCTGCGCGATATTCAAACCCTCGCCTGGGTCGCCCGTCGCCACTTCGGCGCCACCACCCTGTTCGAGATGACCAGCCACGGCTTTCTCAACCGCGCCGAGTACCGCGAGCTGCTCGACTGCCAGAACTTCCTCTGGAAGGTGCGCTTTGCCCTGCACATGGCCATCAACAAGGGGGACAACCGCCTGCTGTTCGATCGCCAGCGCACCGTGGCCCAGATGCTGGGGTTCGAGGGGGAAGGCAACACCCCGGTCGAGCAGATGATGAAGCGCTTCTACCAAACGGTGCGGCGGGTCTCCGAGCTCAACGAAATGCTGCTGCAGCTGTTTGACGAGGCGATCCTCGGCAACAGTGCCATGGATGTGCGTCGCCTCTGTGACGAGTTCCAGCTCCGTGGCCGCCTCATCGATGCGGTGGATGCGGAGCTGTTTAGCCGTGAACCGGTCGCCATTTTGCGCCTCTTCTATCAGATGGCCCAACATCCCGAGATAGCCGGCATCCACTCGGCCACCCTGCGCCAATTGCGCGAGGCGCGCCGCAAGCTCAACTGCTGGCTGCAGGAGTTGCCGGAGTGCCGTCGCCTGTTCGTGGCGCTGCTGCGCCACCCCAACGGCATCGGCCTGCCGCTCACCCTGATGCACAAATACGGCATCCTGGCCGCCTACCTGCCGCAATGGAACCTTATTGTCGGCCAGATGCAGTTCGACATGTTCCACGCCTACACTGTCGATGAGCACACCCATCGGCTGCTCAAGAACATTCATCAGTTCCCCAATCCGGCCAACCGTCAGAGCCACCCGCTCTGCCACGAGGTCTTCACCCGGCTGCGCAAACCGGAGCTGCTCAGCATCGCCGCCCTGTTCCATGACATCGCCAAGGGGCGGCGCGGCGATCACTCGGAGCTCGGTGCCGTCGATGCGCTGGAGTTCTGCCAGTTGCATGGTCTGGATCGCTACGAGAGCCGGCTGGTCGCCTGGCTGGTGCGCCATCATCTGCTGATGTCGGTCACCGCCCAGCGCCGCGACATCTATGATCCCGACGTGGTCACCGATTTTGCCCACAAGGTGCGCGACGAGCAGCACCTCGACCTGCTCTACTGCCTCACCGTGGCCGATATCTGCGCCACCAACGACACCCTGTGGAACGACTGGAAGGGCACCCTGCTGCGCGAGCTCTACTTCGCCACCCAGAAGGCGCTGCGCCAGGGTCTGGAGAATCCGCCCGACATGCGGCTGCGCATTCGTGAAAACCAGCGTCAGGCCAAGCAGTTCATGGCGCAGCGGGATGTATCGGAAGAGGCTATCAACCAGCTCTGGGCCGATTTCAAGGCCGATTACTTCCTGCGCCACAGCCCGGAACAGATCGCCTGGCACTGTCGCCACATCATCGAGCACGGCGATAACCCGGCACCGCTGGTGATCATCGGCAAACACCCGACCCGTGGCGGCAGCGAGGTGTTTATCTACTGCCGCGATACCCCGAATCTGTTTGCCACCGTCGCTTCCGCGCTGGATCAGAAGAACCTCAATATCCACGACGCCCAGATCATGAACTCGCGCAGCAACTATGTGCTCGATACCTTCGTGGTGCTGGAGCCAAACGGTGACCCAATTAGCCCCAACCGCACAGCCACCATCAAGAAGGCATTGGAGAAGGCGTTGCAGGAGCCGGGCAAGCTGGTACTGCGCAACAAGCCGCTGTCACGGCGCCACCGCCAGTTCAGCGTGCCGACCCGGGTCGTTTTTCTGCCCCGCTCCTCACCCCATAAAGGGGAGAGCCGCTACACCCTGATGGAGCTGACCGCCCTCGATACCCCGGGCCTGCTGGCACGGATCGGGGCCGTGTTCCAGCAGTGCGGTCTGTCGCTGCACGCTGCCAAGATCGCCACTTTCGGCGAACGGGTCGAGGACTTTTTCAGCCTGACCAGCCTGGATGGCGAGCCATTGACCGCCGAGCAGCAACAGCAGCTGGAAGAGCGGCTGGTGCACCAGCTCAACCCCCAGCACTCGGTGCTGGATTAAGCGAAAAGTGTTTCGAAAGACACTGATTGTCTGGCGTTTTTTGCCATGCCAAACAAATGGTTGGCGCACACAGGGCGAAGAAATGGCCGCTGGCCGGAAGAATTCCGATCCCCCCCTTAAAAACAGTCGGAAAAGTGTGATACAACAGACAGAATTTTTTAAAGGAAACCTGTCATGACCGAGTTGCAACAGATCATTGAAGCGGCCTTCGAGCGCCGCGACACCATTACCCCAAGCGCTGTGGACAGTGCTACCAAATCCGCCATCCTGCAAGTCATCGAGCTGCTGGACTCCGGCAAGGCCCGTGTTGCCGAGAAAATCGCCGGTGAGTGGGTTGTCCATCAGTGGTTGAAGAAAGCGGTACTGCTCTCGTTTCGTATCAACGACAACGGCATCATCAAGGGCGATGACGCCCAGTACTACGATAAGGTTCCCCTCAAGTTCTCCAACTACACCGAAGAGCAGTTCAAGGCCGCCGGTGTACGCGTAGTACCGCCAGCGACCGCCCGCAAAGGCTCCTTCATTGCGCCAAATACCGTGCTGATGCCCTCCTATGTCAACATCGGCGCCTTCGTTGATGAAGGCACCATGGTCGATACCTGGGCCACCGTCGGTTCCTGCGCCCAGATCGGCAAGAACGTTCACCTCTCCGGCGGCGTCGGCATCGGCGGCGTGCTGGAGCCGCTGCAGGCCAACCCGACCATCATCGAAGACAACTGCTTTATCGGTGCCCGCTCCGAAGTGGTTGAAGGGGTGATCGTCGAAGAGGGTTCCGTCATCTCCATGGGGGTCTTTATCGGCCAGTCCACTCGTATCTATGATCGTGAAACCGGCGAGATCCACTACGGCCGCGTACCGGCTGGTTCCGTGGTCGTCTCCGGCTCTCTGCCCTCCAAGTGCGGCAAGTACAGCCTCTATGCAGCGGTGATCGTCAAGAAGGTCGATGCCAAGACCCGTGCCAAGGTCGGCATCAACGCCCTGCTGCGTTCCATCGACGAGTAAGCGGTTTTGCTGTGATTTCAAAGGGCGCCTGATGGCGCCCTTTTGATTTTGGCGCCCCTGTCACAGGCAAGCCATGAGGCTTCGGTTAAGATAGAGATGACAGGATCGTTTCACACCGAGGAAGCCCGATGTACGAGAATCTCAAGAGCCTGGGGATCCAGGAACCCACCTCAGTGGATAGCTATACCCTGCGCCAGGAGGCCAACCACGACATCCTCAAGATCTACTTCAAGAAGCAGAAGGGCGAGTTCTTCGCCAAGAGTGTCAAATTCAAGTATCCCCGCCAGCGCAAGACCATGCTGGTCAATTCGGGCACCCATGAGTACAAGGATGTCACCGAGATCAACGCCAACCTCAAGTATGTGGTGGATGAGCTCGACAACCTGACCCAGGGCGTCCATCTGCAGGCCGACCCGGACATCAAGCAGAAGATCCTGCGCGACCTGCGCCATCTGGAAAAAGTGGTGCAGAACAAGATCAGCGAAATCGAGCGGGATCTGGAGAAACTCTAACCCCCTCCACTTCCAACAAAGGAGCGCCCGGGTGGCGCTCTTTTTATTGGCAGACACGTTAAGCCCTTAATTTGCGAAAAAGCGGTTCAATACAGTGAGCCACACACGCTATGTATCCATCCTAGCCGGAGCTGGGCTCCTGCAAACCACATCCCAGGCAAACCAATTGCTTCGGCTATCCAAGCCGTACCGCCAAGGCAGGCTCACGCAAATAGCAAGAGGGAGGCTTGCGCCTCCCTCTTCAAGAACTCTGCTATGCAGGCAACAGGATTAGTTGCTCTTCATCCAGATATCCATGTCAGTTTTCAGGTTGTCGGACTTGGTACCGAAGATGGCTTGGACGCCGGAACCCGCCACGACCACACCGGCAGCACCCAGTTTCTTCAGACCAGCCTGGTCAACTTTGGCGACATCTTTCACGCCAACACGCAGACGGGTGATGCAGGCATCCAGCGACGCGATGTTCTCTTTACCACCGAAGGCGGCAACCAGCGCAGCAGACATCTCGTCTTTGCCCTGACCAACGGTCTCTTCAGCAGTCTCGTCTTCACGACCCGGGGTTTTCAGGTTCATGGCACGGATAACGAAGCTGAATACGACGTAATAGATACCAGCGTAAACCAGACCCAGACCTACCAGCAGCAGCATGTTGTCGGCACGCGGAGATTGCACCACGAAGTCGATGAAGCCGTTGGAGAAGGTGTGACCATGTACCACACCCAGCATGTTGGTCAGCACATAGGCCAGACCAGCCAGTACCGCGTGGATTGCGTACAGTACCGGCGCGATGAACAGGAAGGAGAATTCAATCGGCTCGGTAATACCGGTCAGGAAAGAGGTCAGGGCAGCAGAGGCCATGATACCCACGATCTTGGCGCGGTTTTCCGGCTTGGCAGCGTGAGCAATGGCGAACGCAGCAGCAGGCAGACCGAACATCTTGAACAGGTAGCCACCAGCCAGCTGACCGAAGCCGTTACCGGCAGCGCGGGACGCCTCATCAGCAGTCAGGAAGCAGGTCATGATACCGTGAACAGTCTCACCGGCGCCGTTGACGCAAGTACCCGCCTGATAGAAGAAAGGTACGTTCCAGATGTGGTGCAGACCGAACGGGATCAGGGAGCGCTCAACCACGCCGTAGATACCGAAGGCCAGAACCGGGTTCTGGTTGGCAGCCCAGTCAGAGAAGGCACCGATAGCGCCACCCACTGGCGGCCAAATCACGGACAGGATCACACCCAGACCGATGGAGAGGAAACCGGTGATGATGGGTACGGCACGTTTACCCGCGAAGAAGCCCAGATACTCGGGCAGCTGGATCTTGTAGAAACGGTTGAACGCCCAGGCAGCCACACCACCGGCCAGGATACCCCCCAGCACACCGGTATCGATGCTTTCAACGCCCATCACCGGCGCCATCACCTTCAGGGTGGCGGTCATGATGCCGTAGCCAACGATGGCAGACAGACCGGACACGCCGTCGTTATTGGTGAAACCCAGTGCCACGCCCACGGCGAACAGCAGGGCCATCTGGCCAAATACTGAGCCACCGGCTTGCTCCATCAACTGGGAGAAAATTTCTGGCAACCAGCTGAAGTTTGCAGCACCGACGCCAAGCAGAATACCTGCTACTGGCAACACGGATACTGGCAGCATCAGCGATTTACCAACCTTTTGCAGATTAGAAAACGCATTTTTCATCATGTGTGTATGCTCCTGAATGGATCGTCTTCCCTGAACGATTTATCTGGATGATATTTCATCCAAACGCTTTCGCTTCAGGTTTGTTTATTTTGACCATCAGAATATAACCCAGCGGGTCATAAATTGCTGCTTTCGAAGGTGGGGGAATATTGAATTTGGAGGGAAGATCACAACTTGTTTAGCCGCTAAAAAGCAGCACCAACACAAGTTAATAATCCGCATTATAAGTCTATGACAGATAAATATACATTGCAGTTTCAGTTTGTATTTTAATAACGCAAACCACATCAAACTGAAACCAATTGTAACTCAATGTAACTTCATCATTTTTATTTATTACAGTCTACCGATTAAAAAGGCCTCCAACAAGGGAGGCCTCAATAAATATATCTGACCAGCAAAGGCCGATATTAGGTTATTTTTGCGAGCGCTTCACCGCATCGACAAACACGGTTTTTGCCTTGGTTGAACCGGCCCGTTCGGCCTCGTTCACCAGCTTCATCGCCTTGTCGATATCCCCCGCCTTGACCGCTTTTTCGATCTGGCTCTGATAGAAGGTTTCAGTTTCACTCAGCATGGCTGGCGCCGGTTTAGCTGCGACTGTTGCCGTCGTAGTAACGGCTGCAGCCGTCGCTATCTCGGCGACCTGCTGACCCTGGCTCATGGCCACCTTGTCGGCATATTCGGGTTTGAATACCGCTTCAAGACCACTTCCTTTAGCCATATCTTTTACTTTGATCTGCAGCAAGCCCCACGGCGAGTGCGGGATCACCGGATCCTTGATATCAGGCTCAACGGTGCCATTAGCACGAGCAAAAGCTTTTGATGGATGCAAAATTGTGGTGCTGCCTGAGAGCTGATCCGCGGGCGCATAAACGATCATATATGTTTCGCTGGCCGGATTGCCCGGCATGCTGCGGTCAACAAAGAGACGCCCTTCTATACGGTCGTTATCGAGCAAGTGAGCAGGCTGATAACTGAATACTGACTCACCCAGTACGCGAGTCACCTTGAACTCGGCATCCAGCATAATGACTTTGGGCACCATCACGGTTTTGCTCACCTGTGATGCCAGGCTGATCGCCAGATTGCCGGTGTTGACCGGCAGGCGATAAGCCGCAAAGTAACTCATCCCCTCATCAAACTGAAAAGTGGGTTGCTTGCCATCGATGGCCAGCAAGGTCTCACCTTCAGGCAAGGGGGCATAACTGAAATCTTTAAACGCCACACAGCAGCTTGAGGCTTTGGCCAACGCTTGCTTGGCTTGAGCGGCATCGCTCAGAATCGCGCCATGTTCTTGCAGAGGAACGATCATGTTTCCGGCACAACCGGTTAATAGCGCAGTGATTACGGCTGCAGTAGACATCTTTACCCGTTTCATTTTTCTTATCTCCATCATCCGGTGGCCGTGATCCGGCGAAACAAAACTGCCCCCATAAGGGGGCAGTGACTAACTTAACTTAAATTTTTGCTTACCACCAAGCTTCTGCTTGAACACCATAGTTCCAAGTGTCTTTTGATGATTTACTATCGAAAGGCTTACCAGCCATATCGTTATCATCAAGACCCACGTAGGAGGCAAACACACGAATTTCAGGACGGGCCCAGAAGCTGGAACCGGCAGACCAGGCTTGAGCCAGAGTCAGCTTGTAACCAGAATCCTTTGCTTCAGAACCATCGGTGGACTTGTTGTTGTCCTTGTAGTAACCGCCTTCAAAGATGGTCTTGTTGAAGTCATCCCACTTGTACATCGGGCGAACAACAACTGACATGGTTTCCCACTTGTCGTTGCCATCCCACATTTCGTTACCTACCCCGTAGACCAGCTGGTGACCCATCTCCCAGGAGTTACCCATCGGAAGAACGCCC
The DNA here is from genome assembly GCF_000819885.1 of Aeromonas fluvialis. Taxonomy (GTDB): domain Bacteria; phylum Pseudomonadota; class Gammaproteobacteria; order Enterobacterales; family Aeromonadaceae; genus Aeromonas; species Aeromonas fluvialis. The sequence goes on along the minus strand of NZ_CDBO01000011.1, from coordinate 262,784 downwards.
CAGTTGATGATACGGAAACCATCGGCACCGTCTTTGGCTTCAGCACCGTACCAGGAACCATCACCATAGAAAGCCATGGTCTTGGAGTAACCTTCGGTACCATACTGCAGCACGGTTTTGTTGAAACCACCGAGGATGCCTGCGGTCAGTTCAGCAGTCAGCATGACACCATCTTGCGGGTCTTTGTTCAGTGCTTCCTGATCATCGGTCTCGTTAACCAGTGCGTAATCCACGCCCAGTTCCAGAGAGGCATCGGTCCACAATGGGATGCCGGCATAACGCAGATCCAGGGTATTAACGTTCAGATCTTCGTTTTTCTGGAACTCACCAGGCTTGGTCTCGGTGTACTGACCGAACACATCAGCCGCGCTGCGATCGTTGCGTACCCATGCGAAAGAGACTTTACCCGGGCCAGCCTGGATGCCTTCGATACCTGCACCAGCACCGGAGATGTTCCAGTAGTAGAAGTCGGAGATATGGATGTCGTGACGTTGGTAGTAACGCTTACCGGCCCACAGGGTGGCTTCAGGAGCAAAGCTCAGTAAGCCTTTGGCTTGTACGTTGAACTGACGCAGAGCGAAGTCGGAATCACCATTGCACTGCTCGGCATCGAAGTTACAAACAGTACCGGTACTTTCCCAGTCATTGGAACCGTCGGAAGTCATGGCAAACATGGAGTCAACATAGAAAGTCTTGCCATCTTTGTTGAATACTTCTTGGCCAAGCTGAACTTCACCATAAGTGTCGTCTTCATTACCAAGACGACCCACTTTTTGTTTGCTCAAAGGCTGCATGTCACCATCACTGGAGACACCGACACCAGAACGCATGTAACCGTGGAAATCTACGGCAAAGGCGGCTTGGGAAGCCAGGGCGGCAGTAACGGCTGCTGCAATCGGGAGCCACTTCATTTTCATTGTCATAATCCTTATTTCCCGCAGTGAGGAGGGTGATCCTGAATATTCAACTTCTTATCACCATGTAATCCTGTTGGTGATAACCGAGGTTGATTATAGGGAGCGGTTTTCACGACAAGTATGAGGCGACTCACAAAATGGCGACAAATCGCTCGGCAAACGATCGCCACAACACCAGCCAGTAAAAAACCGTCACAACAAGCAATAACCACCTAAATAAAGCACAAATTTGGCAATCACAGACAACCAGAAAGCGTTACCAGTAATTAATTTGCGATAGAACCAAAGTGATTATTTTACGATTGAATGACAAAAACATGACTGAGATCGCTTTCAAGATTGAACTTTTATTTGGACGACGAGTCTGCGGCACGCTTAAAACCATAACGACGAGGGAATGCAAAAAGGGGAAAATCTCACTCCCCCCCCTATCGACCATCACAATGGGGAACCTTGCTGAGTGAGATGACATGTGTGCAAATCGCCATCCCCTGCCGGTTCAGGGGCAGGGGAGTGATACGACTCTATTTCAGAGAATACTCAGGGCTGAATATCCCACTTTTTCAGCCAGGTGAGTGCCACCTGTTCGGGTTCATCGTGCAGGGTGGCATCCAGCTCCAGCGGGGGGATCACTCGCGTGGCCCCCAGCTCTTGCAGCCATCCGTCCAGCCGACGGCCTGCGCCACAAAAATGGTCATAGCTGCTGTCGCCCATGGCAATCAGGGCATAACGCAGCCCCTTGAGCCAGGGCGTCTGGTCAGCCAGCTCGCTGGCAAAGGGCTGCAGATTGGGCGGAATGTCCCCCTGCCCGGTGGTGGCACTGACCAGCAATAAAAAACGGCCGGGGTCGATGTCCGCCAGCCGTGCTTCTTCGTGCAGGGCACAGTGATGCCCCTTGCGTGCCAACTCATCTGCCAAGGTCTCGGCCACCAGCATGGCTGCGCCGTAGACAGTTCCTACCACGATATCGATCTGCGCCATTCTCCGCTCCCTGCTTGAGTCACTATCTTGAGCAATGCTCATGAGCAACTCTATCAGCAAGCTGGCGTCAGATGCCACCGGTTCAGGGCCGAGGATCAGGCGCTTAGTAGTCGCTCTCGCTGGCGGGCCAGCCCAGCGCGGCAAACAGGCGCAGCACATCCTGCCCGAGCGGTGCCTGGATCCGCATCGGTACCTTGAGTACCGGATGGGTAAAGCTCAGGGTGCGTGCTACCAGCAGCAGCCGTTCACAGCCAAAGTGCTCGCGAAAGAAGCGGTTGTGGCGGCCATCCCCGTGGGTAGTGTCCCCGACGATGGGGTGGAACAGGTGATCCATATGGCGGCGCAATTGATGTTTACGCCCGGTCTTCGGAAACAACCTGACCAGGCTGTAACGGCTAGTAGGGTGCTTTTTGGAGACCGCGTGGGGCAGCTCGACCTGATGCAGGCGGCGGAAGGTGGTGATGGCATCTTGCGCCGGGCGATCCGGGTTGCTCATGGCATCGGCGATCTTGTCCAGCTGCTCCTTGAGGGGGTAGTCGATCACCCCCTGCTCGGGCGCCCAGCCCCGCACCAGCGCCAGATACTCCTTGTGTACCTGACGCTGGGTAAAGGCTTCAGTCAGGGCACGGGCAATCACCGGATCGAGCGCAAACAGCAGCACGCCGGAGGTGGGACGGTCGAGGCGATGCACCGGATAGACATGGCGGCCGCCAATGAGATCCCGGGTCATCTGCATGGCGAAGCGGGTCTCAGCCTTGTCGAGCCAGCTGCGGTGCACCAGTAGGCCGGACGGCTTGTTGACCGCCACCAGCCACTCATCCTGATAGAGCAGGGTGAGCTTCAGGTCACTCTCTTCTCGGGTTTGCTGTGACATCATTGTTCGATCACTTTGCCGGAGAGCAGCAGATCGAAACGGGCGATCAGGCGCAGCAGCGCTTTCACCTCGGCCAGCTCCTCTTTATAGACCTCACTGGCCATGGGATAGAGAGAGACATTAGCGGGCAGCGGTGCCTGCAGCATCACCAGTTGCTCCATGCGCGGGATCAGCACGAACTGCAGCCACTGATCAAAGCTCAGGGTATCGACACAAAAAGGCAGGGTGCTTGCCAGGGCTTCGTCACCGGGATGGTCAGCTTGCCAGCGCTCAAGGCGCTGCAACTCGGCGGTGAGTTCCCCCAACAGGCCAGCTACCAGCAAATATTGATTCATCTCGCTCTCTTCCTCATTACCACGGGTGAAACCGGCCCAATCAGCCAAGCCGGATCGTCGATATGCGGCAGCCAGCGCAGCCTGCCGCCTGTAAAAAAGGGCGATACTATACACCTCCCCCCGCATGGCTGCCATGTTGATATCTGCCGCAGCGCGCGTCTGCTGCTACTGGCTATCCTCGGCCAGGGCCTTATAATCGGCCCGCATCACCTTTAGCCGGATCTCACCATGTCTGCGACGCCTACTGCCATCAATACCTTGACCGAATTTCTGACTCAGGCTGGCACCCAGTTCCAGCTGTTTGACATGGGCCGCCAGGTGCGGCCGCTGGCAAGCGATACCTTTGCCCGCGTCGAACAGCAGCAGGAACCCTACCCCTGGCCGCTGCAACAGCACGCCTGGCTGGGCGTTCACTTCTTTCAGCAAAGCGAGTCGCGCCACTACCTCTGGTTTCTCAAGTTTGCCCTCGATGAGCGCGGCCTGCTGATGTCAAACGGCCCCAAATTGTTCATGGATCAGGTGGTGGAGACCCTGGGCTACAAGCTCACCGGCGATCTGGATGAAGAAAAAGCCCAGCGCTTGGCCGACAACCCCTACACCTTCCGTCCGGCGGAGGCCAAGATGGCCAGTCTGCACGCCAAGCTGGCCCGTCAGCTGGAGCAGGCCCCTTCTGCCTACTACGATGCCCTCTGCCACTATCTGGCTGCTCCCAATGACAGCGGCTGGCAAACACTGGGGCTGCAGGGGTTTGCCGATCTGGCCGAGCGACTGCATGACGAGCGCAATCTGGCGCTGATCTGCAAGGCGCTGCCCAAGCTGCCGCAAGAGCCGCTCTATGCCCTCTGCCAGAGCCTGGAAAACGCCCCGCTGCCACCGGCGGTGCAAGGCGCCCTGCTTGAGCGGATCGGCAAAGAGCAGGAGTGCGCCGCCCCCAACCCGGAAACCTTGGCCTATCTCTGTCGCGCCATGGCCTCCTGTCCCGGCAGCACCTTGCGCAGCAACAAGCTGCTGACCCTGCTGCAAACCCAGCCGAGCCCGGCCCTGCTGCTCGCCATCGCCGGCCGGCTCTGGCCCGATCTGAAAGATGCCCATCTGCTCAGCCACTATCTGGAACAGCTGGCGTTGCAACCGACCCAGTTCTTCAATCAGGTTTTTGCCGAGTTGGTCACTTTACCGGCCCTGCGCAATGATATGCTGGCCAGACTGCGCGACCCAGAGCGCAGCGAGGCGCTGGGCAAGGCCATCGGCCGTCTGTTTGCCTCGGCCTGATCCCGCGTTCGCGCACGGACAACGACAAGGAGACGGGAAGCCCGCCATGGGGATTCCCGTCATCACACGGACAACAAGGAAGCCCCTCCATGGGAGAGATGCTCGGAATTCTGTTGCTGATGGCCGTTGCCGGACTGTTCTGGCTGCAACGCCGTCAGGCTGAAGTGGCCTGGCAATATATGCGCCGCTACTGTCAGCACCATGATCTGCAACTGCTGTCGCTGGCTCGCTATCGGCGGGAGCTGGCGCGCCATCCCCTGCGGCTGCTGACCCACTACCAGTTTGAATTCTCCAGCGACGGCGAGAGTCACTATCAGGGCACCCTCAAGATGCAGGGGCTGCATGTGGTCGGCGTCGAACTCCCCCCTCATCGCATCCCCTCTGCCTGATCGCCGGTCTCGTCTCTGCGCCCTGACTATAATCTCAGGAATTAGTTAAGGGAGAGACGAGATGGCACACCTAGCCCACGATCTGCCAGCCCTGTTTTCCCAGCTCGGGATGGCCAACGACGAGTTGAGCCTGCACCGCTTTGTGCACGACCATCATCTCGACAACGAAACGCTGTTGCCGGAGGCCAGTTTCTGGAGCGCCGCCCAGGCCAGCTTTTTGCGCGATGCCCTGTGGCACGACTCCGACTGGTGCGAGGCGATCGACCAGCTCGATCTGATGTTGCGCCAGCCCCGCTAAGCCGCCCGCCCCTTTCCTCCCCTGCCGGCTTTGGTTAAGATCCCGCCCCGATATCGATCCCCCTTTTCACCCAGAGCATGCTTATGTCCGCCCACGAGATCATCCGAATTGCCAACGAGCTGGCCGCCAAGGGGCTGATGCCCACCACCGCCATGATCAAGGCCCGCCTCACCCAGCCCGTGCCAATGGCCGAGCTGCTGAAAGTGCTGAGCCAGTGGAAGCAGCAGCCCGTCGCGACCGCCGAGAGTGAGAGCGTGTCAGAGGCAGCGCCCCAGCCAGCACCGGCGCTCACCCTGCAGCAACTCGCCGAGCAGCTCGCGCGCATCGAACAGAAGGTGGATCGCCTGACCGACCTGCTTATCCAGCAGGGGCAAGGCTGAACCATGTATATCGTCGAGCTCTGCTTTGAGTGCTACCGCGATACCTCCCTTGGCGACGCCGAGCGGGCCATCGTCAACTACCTCGACATGCTGCGCTATCAGGGGCAGATCCTCGGGCGGGAGTTCCCCACCAGCATGCACGACGGCTATTTCGTCAGTCGGGTGGTCTGCCCGGAGCAGGATAGCCTGCACCCGGACAACCAGAGCGATCAGGTCAGACTGGCCGAACAGCAGCTCAATCAGGCGGGGCTGCTGGCACCGAAACTGCAGCTGCAGGGGGCGGATCTGCTCTCTGACAGTACCGATCCATGCGGCACACAGGGCGAACGGCCGAGCTGGATGCTGCTCTATACCAGCTTTTTGCATACCTGCTCGCCGCTGCGCTGTGGCGACCACTTTGCCCCCATCCCGCTCTACCAGCTACCCGCCGTCGCCAACGGCGATCAGAAACAGATCATCAAGTGGCAGGAGGATTGGGAGGCGTGCGATCAGCTGCAGATGAACGGCTCCATCGCCGAGCATGCGGCGCTGCACGAAATCGGCGAAGTGGGCAGCCGCCTCTACCGGCGCGGCAGCGATCTCGCCAAGCGGCTGGAAGTGCTGAGCGGCATCCCCACCTACTACTACCTCTACCGGGTGGGCGGGCTGAGCGCCGCTGACGAGAAGGCGCGCCTCTGCCCCAGCTGTGGCGGTCAGTGGGTGCTGGCAGAGCCGCTACACGAGATCTTCGACTTCAAATGCGACAGCTGCCGACTGGTCTCCAACCTCTCCTGGGATTTCAAGGATTAAGCGCGTTCCCCGTACACGATGCCATAAAAAAAGAGCCTTGCCGCATGGCAAGGCTCTTTTCGTTCCGATGAGTAACCTTGGCTCGCACACGCGTCTATTGCGGCAATGTCTCCAACCGTTCCAGAAACACCGGAAGAGAAGGGGCCAACGGCAGACGGCGGCCGGAGTCGAGCCACTCCAGCCACACCTGACCACTCTCGTTATCCAGCGAGATCAGCGTCATCTCGTTACGGGTGGTGGCAATAAAGATGGAGGGGGCACGCTTTAGCTTGCGCAACATCAGCAGATGGCCGATGAGGTTCTCTTTGAGCAGATCGAGATCCGCCTCGTTCCACGGCAGGATCAGTTCAAGGCGCAGCCCCTTGAAGAGGCAGGGGATGGGACGGCTGAACCAGTGACCAAACAGGGCAATGGCGCTGGGATGAATCGTCAGCTCGAGGGCATCGGCCATAGCCGAAAAATCGGCAGGCTCGGGGCGATAGTGAGGACGCCAGCCCACCCGACCATCGGCGGGCTCACCAAGCTGACAGGGAGAACGCCACTCCGCCTCCCACTCGCACAGAGGCAGGCCTCGTCTGGCCTCGCCATCCCGTTGCCAGCGGGTAAAAAAGTGCTTCAGGGCAGACAAAACTTGATCCGACATCGAAAATCCCCACAATTGCTGGCAAAGTCTGCTATTGCACCACCAAACCGGGTGACAGACAAGGTTGCCAGCCGAGCCTGGGCGCAGGCTGTGCCGACCACCAAGCCAAACGGCTGCACAACTGCGGCCAGGCAGGCGCTAGCACGCTTCCTTTCCATCATCATGAACACATCAGGTGAGCAAACACGTGAGCAAACAAGATAGATACGCCGGGGCCAGCGCCCTGACCGGCCTGAGCCTGGGCCAGCAATCCGATTACATCAGCCAGTACACCCCCTCCCTGCTGCAGCCGGTTCCCCGCAGCCTGAACCGGGATGATCTCCAACTAGGTGATGATCTGCCCTTTAGCGGTTGCGATGTCTGGACCCTCTATGAGCTCTCCTGGCTCAACGCAAAGGGCAAGCCGATGGTGGCGGTGGGTGAAGTGACCATTCCGGCCACCAGTGCGAACCTGATCGAATCCAAATCCTTCAAGCTCTACCTCAACTCGTTCAATCAGACCCGTTGCGACTCTATCGAGGCAGTCGCCGCCATGCTGACCAAGGATCTGAGCGCCTGCGCCGGCGAGCCTGTCAAAGTGACCCTGTTCCCCCTCGACAAGGCGCCACACCAGATTGCCCTGCTGCCCGGCGAGTGCATCGACGAACAGGATATCGAAGTAGACAGCTACGAGTTTGACGCAACCCTGCTGCAAGGGGCGGCCGGTAGCGAGCAGGTGGAAGAGACCCTGCACAGCCACCTGCTCAAGTCCAACTGTCTGGTCACCAGCCAACCGGACTGGGGCTCTGTAGTGATCCGCTACAAGGGGCCGAAACTCGATCGGGAGAAGCTGCTGCGCTACCTCATCTCGTTCCGCCAGCACAACGAGTTCCACGAGCAGTGCATCGAGCGGATCTTTATCGACCTCAAGCACTATTGCCAGCCTGAGCAGTTGACCGTCTATGCCCGCTACACCCGCCGCGGTGGCCTCGACATCAACCCGTTCCGTTCCGATGTCGAAACCGTGCCGGCTAACCTGCGCCTGATCCGTCAATAAACGCAAGTATTGAAGAGGGGCGGCCCGGTATCACATCAGAGCACCCGGCTATCTCTTCCCTGCAGGGGCCGCGGTGCACTTGGCTACAGAGGAGCCTGAGTCCCCCCCTCAGTAAACGCTGGACTCGCAGGGGTGGGCTTGGATAACATGCCAACACCGCTGCGCAGTCCTTAATCCAATGAATCAACTGTTTTTTCTGGCCATGATGATGTCCTCCCTGTCAGCTCCGAATCTGGATCTGGACAAGGTGCAACTCTCCATCGATCTGCAACAAGCGCAATCGATGGTACTGACCGATCCTGCCAGATGCGTCCAGATCACCACCGCCTTCCTGACGCGCGCAGCCAATACCCCTCAGCAAATCATCAGTAATCGCCAGGAGTTCGGTTATCGCGAGCCCATCCTGAGTTACAGCACGGTGGCCCAAAACATAGGCGCCTATCTGCTCAAAGGAGAGTGTCTGCTGCAACTGGGCCAATATCAGGCCACCCAGCAAGCACTCGACAAGGCGATGGCGCTGGCAGACAAAGAGCGGCAACCGGAACTCAAGGCCCACGGCCTCTATCTCAAGGTCCGCAGTCAGGCCCTCAAACCTGATAACCAGAGCACCAGCCGCGCCCTGATGGATCAACTGGACGAGCAGCTGGCCATCCCCATTCTCAAGCAGAGCCAGCTGCAGATTTATAGCCGCCTGCAACGCACCAGCTTCGACATCGAGAACCAGCACTTCGATGATGCCAAGGCCCATCTGGCAGATGCTCGGATCTGGGCTGCCAAGACCCCCAATCCCCTCGCCAGTGCCTGGGTCAGCGCCATCAGCGGCGACCTCTATCGTGTGCTGCAGCAACCCCAGCTGGCGCTGGGTGAATATATCGATGCCCAGCAGCAGGCCAAACATCTCAACAACCCGCTCTTTCTCGGCCTGCTCTCTAACCAGATAGTCAAACTCTACCAGCAGGAGCAGGAGCCCCAGAAAGCGCTGCAATATGCCAATGAAGCGGCCAACTATTTTCACTCCATCGGCAATCCGTCTCTGCTCTGCGACTCGCTTATCGTGCTGGCCCGGCTCAATCGCTATCAGGGCGACCTCAATATGGCGCTGGTCTACTTCTTCAATGCGCTGGACTTGCTCGATGAGGGGAGCAGCCGACCACAAGCCTCTCTGCTCAAGTACGAGATCGGCAAAACCTATCTGCAGAGCGGTAACCTGTCGCTGGCCGGCAACTACCTCAATGCCGCCCGTCAGTCTCATGAGCTGAGCGATGCCAAAGAGCCGTTGATCGATACCCTGCTGTTGCTCGGCGAGCTCTATCTGAAGAAGCAGGAGGCTGCCATCGCCATCCTGCAGTTGGAAAATGCCCGGGAGTTGGCCAATCAGGTCGGTGACACGCGCCGTCAGTACGAAGTATTCCGCCTGTTGTCGCTTGCCTATGAACAGAAGGGATACCTGCACCAGGCCCTCGACAGTTACAAGCGCTTCCATCGTTTGGGGGAAGAGATCCGCCAGCAGGAAATGGATCAGGAGCAGGCAGCAATCCGCGACAACTATGTCCATGTCGAGCGGGTACAGCACATCAAGGAGCTGGAACAACAGCTTAACAACAGCCTGCACCAGCAGGAGCGTTACCTCTGGTCAAGCATCACCACCAGCCTGCTGCTGGCACTCTTTATCTACCTCTTCTTCACTCTCTGGCTCAAATTGCGTACCGCCCGCCTGCAACTGAAACGCACTGACGAGGCCCTGCTGATCGAACCCCGTTCCGGACTTGCCAACTGGCAGCGGCTGATGAATCGCTGGCCACGGGAGATGGCAAAACGCCAGCTGAAATCGGATCGCTGGTATCTGAGCGAAGTTCCCACCAGCGAATTTGATGACAAGCTGCACTATCTGTTGTTCAAGGTGCCCTTTATGGTCAACACCCTCGAGCGCCACGGCTATCAGGTCAGCCGTGAAATCGAGCAGGCGTTCGGCTCCTATATGGTGACCCTGACCCCGCAAGATGGCCGCATCTATGATCTGCGGGAGGGGCACATGCTCTACGTCGTGCCACAGCGCCACGTGACCGACCTGCACCAACTGGCAGGGGATCTGCTGACCGCTATCGCCGCCTTCCCTTGCCAGTATCCGCTGGATCGCCAGATAAGCTTGGGGATTGTCAGCCACCCCTTCCTGCCCAAGGCGGCAACCGCACTCGATCACAATGGCCTGTTCGACCTCTGCTATCTCGCCTTGTCGGGAGCCATTCAACTCAGTGAAAAATACCGGCAAAACGCCTGGCTGGAGCTCGCCGCCATCGATTGCCAACAAGCCGCATTTTTTAATGGGGATGTGTGGCAATGCGGCCTGATGGCAATTGACAAAGGGCTGGTAAAAGTGAATTCTTCTCATGAAAAGCAATGGGTTAACTGGCCCAGCCTTGCAAGGACGCAAACCGCTGATGACCAGCCGACAACAAATTGATAACAGACAACGCTCAACCTCGGGTTCGGCCACTGTTGCTATCCAACACCAAAAACAATAATGACAACAGGGCGACCTGATAATGAATGACATCGCTGCCGTAGCAGGACAATTGGCCAGGCTCAGGGAATCCCTCCAGCAAAAACAGCTGGAGCTTGACGGCGTTCTCTCCTTTTCCGATGCAGAGCGTGCCCGTGGCATCCAGTTTATCAACAAGCTGATGCTCTCCTGCCGCGGCTTCGATCGCGAGCTCGACAATCGCTGCGCCAAGCTCAAGCAGAAACTGGATAGCAATCCTGCCTTGACCTCCCTGGAGGCCGATCTGCTCGCCATCGAGAAGTTGCTGCAGCAGCACAGCAATGCCATCGAAGAGTCGATGACGCTGACACAGGCCGCCATCGATCTGGGCTCAAAGCAGCTGAAAACCATCAAGGGCTTCCCGGAGGAGACCCGCAAGTCCCTCAAGGAATTTCTGGCCAGTCCCGCCGGTTACGGCATTGCCGATCACCAGAAGAAGGTGATCAAGCTGCTGGAGTTCTATCAGCAGGCGATCAAGATCCAGCTGCTGCCAAGCCGGCCACTGCAAGGCGCTTCCCCTCCCCAGCAGCAAGAGAGTGAGCCCCGGCCTGATGTCGAACCGTTTGCCCCCAAAGATCATGCGCGTATCGCAGACGAGCTGCAGCGACTCATCACCGAACTCGATTTCGCCGGCTCAATTGGCGAGGGCCTCGGGGATATCCGCCGTCAACTGCTGATCGGCATCAATCCAGCCATGCTGGCAGAGACCTGTATGCTGGTTATCGAGCTCATCATCGAGGGCACTCGTGAGGAGCGTAAAGCCTCCCGCGCCTTCCTCAGCTCCCTCAACGAGAGCCTGTCAGCGGTGCATGTCGGGTTTACCGAATCCCTCGACGAAGGGCGCGCGCTGCAAAACGAAACCCGTGAAACCCGCGAAGCCCTGGTCTGTGAACTGCAGGCCATCGATCACTCCCTGGCCAGCCATAACTCCATCGATGCACTCAAGAGCGCCATCTCCGGCCATATGGGGGCCATTAATCTGCTGCTGCAAGAGCGCGAAAGTACTGCAGCGCGGGAGCGTCACCTGCTCACCCACCTCTCTATCATGGAGGCCAAGCTGCGGTTGATGAAAGAGGAGACAGGAGAATACAAGAAGCGGCTGACTATTCAGAAACACAAGCTGTTCCTCGACAGCCTGACCCAGGTACACAACCGAGCCGCCCTCGACGAAAGGCTGGAGCAGGAGTACAAACGTTGGCTTCGCTACCGCACTCCGCTCTGTATGGCGATCATCGACATCGATCACTTCAAGAACATCAATGACAACTATGGCCACATGGCCGGCGACAAGGCGTTGAAAGTGGTCGCCAAGGCGCTGCAAAGCGCCCTGCGTGACACCGACTTCATCGCCCGTTTCGGCGGGGAAGAGTTCGTGGTGCTGCTGCCCAACATCAACCCGGACAAGTGCCAGACGCCGCTGGAGACCCTGCGCCAGACCATCAAGAGCATCCCGTTCCGTTTTCGCGATGCCAAGGTGGAGATCACCATCTCCATTGGCGCTACCCTGTTTAAGGAGGGGGACAGCCCTTCCGATGTGTTCGAACGGGCCGACAAGGCGCTCTACCACTCCAAGAACGCAGGTCGGGATCAAGTGACACTGGCCTGAGTGGTGACTAAAAAAACAGCGAACAGTCGTCTCCCTATTTCCCTCCCCCCTCTGTTACCACTACTATCGATCTCAGGGGATGCAACATGGCGTCCCCTTTTCTCCCCAGGGAAAAACACAACGATAACAAATGAGTTAAGGGGAACCTATGATTACGCACATCAATCCCGTAGGCAGCATGGATTTGCTGTCACAACTCGAGGTGGATCGCCTCAAGCAGACTGCCTCCAGCGATATCTATCAACTGTTTCGCAACTGCTCGCTGGCAGTGCTCAATTCCGGCAGCCATACCGACAGCTCCAAGGAGATCCTGGAGCGCTTCAAGTCATTCGACATTCATGTGATCCGGCGCGAGCGCGGGGTCAAGCTGGAACTGTTCAACGCCCCCGAGCACGCCTTTGTCGATGGCGAGATCATTCGCGGCATTCAGGAGCACCTCTTCTCGGTGCTGCGCGACATTCTCTATGTCTCCAACCAGCTCGAGTCGAACCGGCTGGTCAACCTCACCAATTCGACCCATATCTCCAACGTGGTGTTCGCCATCCTGCGCAACGCCAAGGTGATCCAACCCGGTGCCGACCCCAACCTGATTGTCTGCTGGGGTGGCCACTCCATCAACGAGATCGAGTACCAGTACACCCGCGCCGTGGGCAGCGAACTGGGCTTGCGTGAGCTGAACATCTGTACCGGTTGCGGCCCGGGCGCCATGGAGGGCCCGATGAAGGGGGCCGCCGTCGGCCATGCCAAACAGCGGGTAAGAAATGGTCGTTACATCGGCCTGACCGAACCCTCCATCATCGCCGCAGAACCGCCCAACCCCATCGTCAACGAGCTGGTGATCCTGCCGGATATCGAGAAGCGACTGGAAGCCTTCGTGCGTCTGGGCCACGGCATCATCATCTTCCCGGGCGGTGTCGGCACCGCCGAAGAGCTGCTCTATCTGCTCGGCATCATGATGCATCCGGCCAACGAACGCCAGCCGATGCCGATCATTCTGACCGGCCCGAAAGAGAGTGCAGACTACTTCCGTGCCATCGATGACTTCATCAAGGCGACCCTCGGTGAACCGGCGACCAAGCTCTACCGGATCATTGTCGGCGATGCGCCGGAAGTGGCTCGGGTGATGAAAGAAGCGATGCCAAAAATCCGCGAATACCGCAAATCGGTCGGCGATGCTTACTCCTTCAACTGGTCCCTCAAGATCGAGCCGGAGTTCCAGCTCCCCTTCGAGCCGGATCACGCCAGCATGGCCAGTCTGGATCTGCACCGCAACCAGCCGCCGCAGCTACTGGCTGCCAACCTGCGCCGCGCCTTCTCCGGCATCGTCGCCGGTAACGTCAAGGAAGGGGGCATTCGCGCCATCGAGAAGAAAGGCCCCTTCAAGCTGCACGGCGACAAGGAGCTGATGCACCTGATGGACAAGCTGCTGGAAAGCTTCGTCAAGCAGCAGCGGATGAAGCTGCCTGGCAGCCAATATGTGCCCTGCTACGAAATCGCCCACTAGGGTAGAGATAGCAACCTCATCGACAGAGGGGCGCATCAGCGCCCCTCTTTATTCGCTTTCTTTGTTGACTCAGCCCTCCCCGAATACCACCAATCCCCCATCAGGCGAGTGGTTTGTTACAATGGGGCGTCCCGACCGCCAAGAGTGCCCCATGTCAACTATCCGGCCACACCTGCTCATCATCGATGCCCTCAACCTCATTCGCCGTCTGCACGCGGTACAGGCCCAGCAGGCTCTGACCCCTGCCCAGGCACTGGTCGCCACCCGTGCCAATCTGATCAATACCTGCCGCAAGCTGCTGACCAATAGCGAGCCGACCCATGTCATCGCGGTCTTTGACGGCGAGGTGCACAGCTGGCGCAAAGAGATCTATCCGGCCTACAAGGAGGGGCGAACGCCCATGCCCCCCGAACTGCGTGAAGGGCTGGCGACCCTGCAAGATGCCTTCTGGGAGTGTGGTGTCGATGCCCTGCTCTCCGACACCGATGAAGCGGATGATCTGATCGCAACCCTCGCCAGCGGCATCGCCAGCCACGGCCATCAGGCGACCATCATCTCTACCGACAAGGGTTTCTGCCAGCTTATCTGCCCGCAGATCCGGGTGCGCGACTACTTCAACAAGCGTTGGCTGGATGCGGCCTTCGTCCAGCAGCAATATGGGGTAGCCCCCGCGCAACTGGTCGACTTCTGGGCCCTGACCGGTATCAGCGGTTCCAATATCAAGGGGGTACCGGGGATCGGCCCCAAGACCGCCACCCAGCTGTTGCAGCAGTACGGCAATCTGACGACCATGCTCGAGGCTTGCCAGCAAGAGGGGGCAGCCAAGCCCCTGCTCAAGCTGCACCAACATCAGGATGAGGCCCTAATGGCCCGACGGCTGGTACGCTTGCAGCAGGATATTCCACTGGGATTCAACCTGCGGGAGATCCGTTATCCGCCCCAGCCGGACTAAATGGCCGAACAAAAATGCAGGCAAGGGCATGAACCATGACGAGACTCACCCCAGCTGTTGATAAAAATGAGTAAAATGTGAAGGAATGTGGTGGGTTTGCTGAGCAAATGCTATAAAGCAGCCCCATCCTCCCCTGTACTCTGGAAGTGGAATCCTCTCATGTCCAAAAGAAAAATTACCGTGATCCCCGGTGACGGCATCGGCCCCAGCATCATCGAATCAGCCATCCAGATCCTGACCCATGCGGGCTGTGACTTTGAATACGAATACGCTGATGCGGGTTTGGCTGCCCTTGAGAAGCATGGTGAGCTGCTGCCCCAGGCCACCCTGGATCTCATAGAGAAGAACAAGGTGAGTCTGAAAGGACCATTGACTACACCGGTCGGTGGCGGTTTTACCTCCATCAACGTCTCCCTGCGCAAGAAGTTTCACCTCTACGCCAACGTGCGTCCGGTCATCTCCTTCAAGGGTACCCGAAGCCGCTACGACAACATCGACATCATCACAGTGCGTGAAAATACCGAAGGGATGTACTCGGGTGCAGGTCAGAAACGCAGCGATGACAACAAGAGCGCCGAGGCGATGAGCATCATCACCCGCGAAGGGGCCGAGCGTATCGTCAAGTTTGCCTTCGAGCTGGCCCGTCAGGAAGGGCGCAAGAAGGTCACCATCATCCACAAGGCCAACATCCTCAAGTCGACCTCAGGCCTGTTTCTGGAGGTGGCTCGTGACGTAGCCAGCCGTTATCCGGATATCCAGAGCGAGGAGATGATCGTCGATGCCGCCTGCATGAACCTGGTGATGTATCCGGAGCGTTTCGATGTGATGGTCACCACCAATCTCTTTGGCGATATCCTCTCGGATCTCTGTGCCGGCCTGGTCGGCGGGCTGGGCATGGCGCCAGGTGCCAACATCGGCGATGGCGCGGCCATCTTCGAAGCGGTACATGGCTCTGCGCCAGACATCGCAGGCAAGAACATTGCCAACCCGACCTCGGTGATCCTCGCCGCCATCCAGATGCTGGAGTACCTCGGCATGCAGGATAAAGCCGAGCGGATCCGCGAAGCGGTGCGTGCCACCATTGAATCCGGTGATCGGGTCACCCGGGATCTGGGGGGCACGGCTTCCACCAACGAGTTCACCCAGGCGATCATCGAACGGCTGTGATTTAATTTATTGATTTTAAAAGGGAGCTTCGGCTCCCTTTTTTATGTTTACGATTACTTTGCCACTCCCCGGACAGCAACTATGTTCAATAGAGAAGAAGAACAGGGAGTGTTTTTCATGAAGGGATACTGGTGCTATCTGGTTTCGGGTCTGCTACTGGTTTGGAGCACTGCCAGTGCCTTCGAACAGGCTCAATCAACCCACACCGCCAGACTGCCGCAGCAGGAAAAACGGACGGCCAGCGAGGTCTGGCGCTCAAGCCTGGATACCAACGCTCTGCTCAAGGCGCCCAAGCCCTTGTCTTTCGGCATAGAGGTGACCACCGACAATTTTGGCAACCAGAAGCTCACCTCCTATCAACAACTCAATCTTACCCCGGAAAAAAGAGTCAGTCTGTCGGTCGATCGCTTCAGACCCAAGGTCAAGTTCAAGGCTGGCGGTATGAACACCGCCCTCAGACTGAGAGGAGACGGAATAAAATTGCAGTTTAATCCGGTCGATAAAACCATCCCGCTGCAGATCGAGATCAAAGTGACCGACGACGAATCTTCCCTGCGCCTCGACTACCGTTTCTGAGATTTTCCGGCAGCCGGATAGCAAAAGGCCGACAGGTTTCCCTGTCGGCCTTGGTATTTATCGTGCAGTCTTAACGCTTACGTCACGCTTTGGGCTCGAGTTTGGAGACCCAGAACTTGTTGTAAACATGCACCGTGATCTCTTCCCGATCGTGATAGAGCTGCTTGGCCTGAATAACGAACGCCTTGTCGATCTCCTTGAGCATCTCGCGCAAGACCTCGATATTGTGCACCGACTCGGCATACCGTTTCTTCATCGGCAGCTTGAGGTTGAACATCGCCTCCTGGCAGTCACCTTCACGGAACCAGTCCGCAATCATGTGAACGACCCGCGCCGGTTTATCGACCATGTCACACACCAGCCAGTAGGTATTCTTCTTGCTCGGACGCCAGACGAAACCGTCATCCCGGATATGCTTGACCTGACCGGTGTCCATCAGGGATTGGGCCATCATGCCGTTGTCGACCGCCGTCACCATCATGCCACGACGCACCAGCTGATAAGTCCAGCCCCCCGGGCAAGCCCCCAGATCCACCGCCTTCATGCCTGAGCAGAGACGCACATCCCACTCTTCCCGCGGCACGAACACGTAAAACGCCTCCTCCAGCTTGAGGCTGGAGCGGCTCGGCGCATCGGCCGGGAAGCGCAGGCGCGGGATCCCCATGTGGAATCCGGAGTTGTTGAACGAATAGGAGTAGCCCAGCAACACGTGATCATTGGCCATAAAGAAGGCGTGGAACACCGGACGGTTTGGCGTCTCCTTCTTGGTCAGGATCTCGTTGCTGCGCAGCGCCTGACGCAGCGGCACGGTGAACTTGCGGCAGAAGGCCGACAGCTCTTTCGCTTCGTTGGTATCCGCGGTCTCGACCCGCAGATCGCCGCAAATAGTGTAGTCACTGACCGCCTCGAGGATGGGGGTGATCCTGTCCGCGACATCCAGCGCCTTCAGCTCGTGGGTCACCACCAGCATCTGACGGATGAAGATGAGCTCCCGGAACGGCAACTTGCGCGCCAGCAGATCCGCCTGCTCCTCGTCATACAGTTCGAAGATCACATAACCGCTGTCGTCCTTGACCCGGGCGAAACCGTAGCACTGCATGTTACCGGCACGCTCGGTGATCTCTGCAGCCGCCTCTTTCTCAAAACCGGGGCGGCAATAAAGCAGCAGATTATTCATTTTTTCCTCCAAGACGACAGCCAGCCCAGATCAGGGCCGCCCATCCCAACATAAAACAGAGGCCACCGGCCGGGGTAATGAGCCCCAGCCCCTTGCTGCCAAGCAGCACCATGGCGTAAATACTGCCGGAAAATCCGATGATCCCCAGCACAAATGCGCTGCCAGCGAAGGTGATCACCTTGCTGCGCACACCACACCAGCCCAGAACCAGCAGGGCCAATGCGTGAAAAAACTGATATTGCACGGCGGTATTGAATGCCGCCAGACGCGCGGGCGTCATGCCGGTCGCCGCCAAGCCATGGGCGCCATACGCCCCCAGCATGGTAGCCGTCAGCCCGAAGAGACCGGCCAGTATCAGCCAATGTCGATGGATCTGCATCCTCACTCCCCCTCTCTCATTAAGGCTGGCAAGAAGGCCAGTCCACGCTTGCTATCCGTGCCGGGCGACAAAATGGCTGATGGCCGCCGCCGCATGCTGCATATTCTCCTGCTCACTCATGCCACTGGCTTTACGCGGTTTGAAACCATGATCACCATCGGTCAACCAATGGACCGATACGGCGGGTGAGAAGGGGAAATCGGCCAGTTCGGCGCGACGCCCGAAGGTATCGCGCTCCCCCTGCAACAGCAGGGTTGGCACTGCAATATGCTTGAGTACCTCGCCTCGCCAACTGTCGGGCTTGGCCGGAGGGTGGAAAGGATACCCGAGAATGAGCAATCCTGCAGCATTCATCTCACCCTCGCCTTCACGATACAGTTCTGCGGCCATCCGCCCGCCCATCGACTTGCCCGCCAGAAACAGCCGTGGATGGGCAAACTCGCGGATCATCTCGTGCCAATGGGCGAGCAGCACAGGCGCCCTGTCAGGCGGGCGGCGCTTGCCATCCTGTGCCCGCCTTGTCATGTAGGGAAAGTTGAAGCGCACCACTTCGATATCCGGCCCGGCCAGCAAGCGTGACAGCTCGGCCAGAAAGGGGTGTTCCATCCCTGCACCCGCACCGTGGGCCAGCAAAATGCGCACGGGGGCATCTGCTGCCCCCTCGCGGATCACATCAGGCATCGGCGAGCCTTGCCCTGCGACGTGCCTCCTCCTGCTCCACCAGCTCCAGCATCCAGTCGCGGAAAGCAACGATCTTGCCCTGATCCGACTGCTGCTCCTGACACACCAGATAGAAGGCGTTTTTGCTCACCAGTACCTGCTCGAACGGGCAGATAAGGCGACCGGCCTCAATCTCGGGTTGCGCCAGTACGCTATGGCCGAGCGCCACCCCCTGACCGTGGATCGCCGCCTGGATCACCATGGTGGAGTGGCTGAAGATGGGCCCCTGATTGACGTTGGGGGCATCGATATCGAGCTGACGGAACCAGGCCTTCCAGTCGCGGCGGGAGGTATCGTGCAGCAGGGTATGGTGCGTCAGATCCTGCGGCGTGCGCAGTGGCTTGGGCCCGGTCAGCAGCAAGGGGGAACAGACGGGAATCAGGTATTCGGTATGCAACTTGTCACTACGCAGACTGGGCCAGTTGCCGCGCCCGTAATAGATGGCCACATCCACATCGTCGGTCAGCGACCCTTCGTCAAGATCGACCGCCTTGATCCGCACATCGATATCGGGGTGACGCTCGCTGAACTTGACCAGCCGCGGTACCAGCCACTGGATGGCAAAACTCGGTTGCAGACTGACAGTCAACGCTCCCTTGGCACTGCGGGCCAGCAGCTTGTCGGTCGCCTCCGAGATGGAAGCAAAGATATCCTTGATATCGAGGAAGTAACCCTGCCCCTCTTCCGTCAGCAGCAGGGAGCGGTTTTTACGGCGGAACAGCTTGATGCCAAGATACTCTTCCAGCGCCTTGATCTGGTGGCTGATGGCAGCCTGAGTGACAAACAGCTCTTCTGCTGCACGAGTAAAGCTTAAGTGACGGGCCGCAGCTTCAAACGCCTTGAGGGCATTGAGCGGTGGTAAACGACGAGACATGACACCAGCCGACGATGAGTTTTTCTAATGGAGCGCATTATAATTTGTCGGTTGCGGGCCGACCAGTGAATAAACATAATTCGCCCAGCAATAAGTCGTCATATGGCTCACATTTTCTACTACATGTTGGTTTGCATGTGTTTTTCGTGGGCCTTTCGACTGTGATTGTGGTGTTGTGTTTCTTCCTCTGCGGGAAGAGGGGCTCAAATCTCACGGTTTGATCCTGTCTGTCATCTGAATGTGTTTGGCGCCTCCAGCTGGATGGCGCCTTTTTTCATCCTTGCTATACCTTGAACTGCCCTACCAGTTGCTGCTGTTTATCCGCCAGCGCCGACAGCTCACGACCATTTTCGGCGGAAGTTGCCGCTTCGGCCCGTATGGTATGGCTCACATCGCGAATGTTGCTGACATTGCGGTTGATCTCGTCCGCTACCCGGCTCTGCTCCTGTGCCGCCCGGGCAATCTGCTCGTTCATCTGATGGATGGTTGAGACAGACTGGATGATCTGCTCCAGCACCTGTACCGAGAGATCCACCTTGGCAAGGGTCTCATCAGCCTGGTCATGACCGTCGCGGATCGCCTTGACCACGGCGCCGGTACCGGATTGCAGCTGGCTGATCAGGTTCTGGATCTCGACTATGGCATTCTGGGTACTGCCTGCCAGATTGCGTACCTCATCGGCAACCACGGCAAAACCTCGCCCCTGTTCACCGGCACGCGCCGCTTCGATAGCCGCATTGAGCGCCAACAGGTTGGTCTGCTCGGCAATCCCCTGGATCACGATGAGGATGTCATTGATGTTGCCGCTGTTAGCCGAGAGATGCTCGGCAACCGGCTGGGCATCGTTGATGATGGTCATCAGCTTGCGCATCGCTTCCTGGGTATCGGCCACCACATACTTGCCCTCTTGCGCCGCGGCATCCGTCGTATTGGCTGCGGCCACGGCAGCGCTGGCATTGCCCGACACCTGCATCGCCGTGGCGCTCAGCTCCTCAAATGCCGTCGCCACCAAATCGATCTCCTGATACTGGGCCTGCATGCCACGACTGGTGCGTTCGGCCACCTGCGCTGCACCTTCGGCACTGTTGCGGGTGCCGGAGACGGTATCAATCACCTGGCTGATAGTAGATTGCAGCTTGTTGAGGAAGCTGTTGAACCAGGTGGCCAGCTCACCTATTTCATCCTGTCGCTGGATCTCGATGCGCTGGGTCAAATCCCCTTCACCACTGGCAATGTCCTTGAGACGGGCAACCACGGCCCGGATAGGCGCAACGATCCGGCGCGCCATCAGCCAGATAAAGCTCAGGGCCAGTAGCGAGATCAAGACCCCGATAAACAGTTGCGAGACCACGCTGCGGCTGGCCTCGCTGGCCAGTTCATCCTGTAGCTGCTGGGCCGAAGCCAGCACCACGGCTCTTGGCAATTCAATGTAAATGCCCCATTTGTGTTCAGTGCCTCGCATGGAGACAGGGACAAAGGTCTGCAACAGGGAGCCGTCACTGCTCCAGCGCGTCAGCTCTTTACCCTGAGCCTGCCACCCTTGCAGGTCACCAGCCAGTGCCTGATGGGTTTGAGCAAGTTTCTCACCCGGCGTCACAACAAACTCGTCCGCGCCAGCCACACGCCCATCGTGGCTCACCAACAATATCTTTCCCTTGCCGTCATAGAGCGCCTTGTCCATGGCGGAGACCAGATTCTGCAAGGTGGTCAGAGAGATGTCGACACCCACCATCCCCAGTAAGTTCCCTTGCTCCAGCAAGGGCACAGTCACCGAGGTCATCAATACCTTGTTGTCGCCCACTTCATCGAGATAAGGCTCCAGCAGACAGAGGGCTCGGGTGCGAATGCTGCAGCGATACCATTCGTTTTCAACCCCACCGGCAGCGGTCTGGCTATCGTCAGCCAGCGTATCCTCACTCTGCACCTCGGGCACCAGTTGGCCATTGTCATAAGCCCAATAGCTGGAGAAGCGCCCTTTATCATTTGAGCCCAGCTCCGTAGAGCCCTGATAATTGCTGTCCTCCCCATCCAGCTGATCGGGCTCAAATACCGCATAGACGCCGAGCAGGTTGGTGGAAGAGGCCGCCGCATCGTGCAATTGCTGATTGATAGCCCCGCGCAGCGCCTCCGAATGGACAAAGTTCTCGGCCGCATTTTTGCGCTGGAACAACACGCTCTCCGCCAGCAAGCTCGCCCGGAAATAGGCCTCATCGAGATAGCTGGTCACCTTGGCCGCCTGCTCCGAGCCCATCGCCTTCATCCAGTGTTCAGCCGACTGCTGCGCCTCGTGCATGGTGGCTTGCCGCACCTGCTGCTGCATCTTGTTCGCGTTGTAAATCGAAGAGGCAACCAGGGCGGCCGCTGTCACCAACAGACAGCAACCGGCGATCAGGGTGATCCGACCCTGGACAGAAAGAGCGCTCATGCCAATATTCCTACGTCATACAGAGATGAATTGATTATCGACTTTATAAACAAAAACTTAACTCTGTCACAGCAAATCCAGCGAGAGTTGATTAACTTCCCCCTCTTTTGGTAAACCCACCACCAATCCCAGCAGGCGAACCGAGCGCCCTTGCGCCCGCTGCAGCCCCTCCTTAAGCAGGGGGGCAAACAAGGCGGGCTGATATCCCCCCTGACTGCGATAGACGGTGGTCTGATGGAAGTCGGCAAACTTGAGCTTGATTCCCTGGCCCATCACCTGCTCGGCAGGACACGCCAGCTGAAATCGCCGCTCCAGCTCCGGCAACAGTTGTTGCAATATTGTCAGGCAGGCCTCTTCGTCACAGAGATCGCTCGCCAAGGTGGTTTCCACCCCGATAGTTTTGCGGATCCGGTGCGCCTGTACCGGCTGCTCATCCACTCCCCAGATCCGGGTCGTCAGCATCTCCCCCAGCTTGCCAAAACGACTGCAAAGTTCTTGTGCCGACAAGGCCCGCGCATCCTCGCAGGTGTAGAGCCCCTGCGCCTCCAGCCGCTCGGCGGTCTTGCGCCCCACCCCGGGCAGTTTGCCAAGGGGCAACGGGCAGACAAATTCGGCCACCTCGTCGGGACGAATGACAAACAGGCCATCCGGTTTGCGCTGCTCCGAGGCGAGCTTGGCGAGAAACTTGTTGGGCGCCACACCGGCCGAGGCGGTCAATCCCAGTTCGGTGACGATGGCTTGCCGGATCTCTTGCGCCATCAAGGTGGCGCTGCCGCCACAACAGCGACTATGGGTGACATCCAGGTAAGCTTCATCCAGCGACAGCGGTTCCACCAGATCGGTATAACGGCGGAAAATGGCCCTGAGCTGACGGGAGATATCCTTGTACACCGCCATCCGCCCCGGGATCAGTACCAGCGGTGGACAGAGTTTTTTCGCCAGCGCGCTCGGCATGGCGGAGCGTACCCCAAACCGGCGCGCCACATAGTTGCAGGTCGAGATGACGCCGCGCCGATCCGACGCGCCGCCGATGGCGAGCGGTACTTCGCGCAGCGCCGGGTTGTCCCGCATCTCCACCGCGGCAAAAAAGCAGTCCATGTCGATATGGATGATCTTGCGCATACCACTGTATAAATAAACAGACATGGCATCATCTTACCCCAAGGAAGGCAGCCACTCTATCTCTCTCGATGCGGCCAGAATGATAGACTCTAAGGAGACCCCAACCACCATCATGACAAGGAGCGTGCGAGATGAAATATCTTTGGCTGGGACTCTGTTTACTGCCGTTGACCGGCATCGGCAAGAACAACCCGACGGCAGAGTGCCGCTGGCTGTACGACCGGATTGAGATACTGGAGCAGGCCATCAAGAAGGGAGACACGCTGGGGACACAGAAGGAGCTGTCACGCTGGCGCGGGGAATTCGAGGCCAAGCAATGCAAACAGTATGACTATTAAGCCTGACAAGAGGGTGTGACCGGCCATTGCAGAGACAAACGGGCCCCGGTCAAGCTGACCGGGGCCCGTTTTGCGAGATGTGCTGTCGAGGCATGGTTTTACGGCCTCGCGCTCACACCGCTTCATCATGCAAGCGTGCGGTTACGGCAGCACCATAGGGCCAGCCACCGCCATGGCCACCTCATCCCCGCGCAGCACCCGTACCAGTTCGAGGGCAAACTCGATGGCACTGCCCGGCCCCTGACTGGTGATAAGGCGATGAGCCTCATCCCTGACGACCCGCTCATGTGACAACTGCGATGCCGATAGTCGGGGCTGAAAGCCGGGATGGCAGGTGACGATGGCACTATCCAGCAGACCGTGATGTTGCAACACCACTACCGGGGCGGCGCAGATGGCCGCACGCCAGCGACCAAGTACCGCCAGCTCTTTAAGCAGATCGATGGCCAGCGGGGTATCGCGGATCACTTCGCTGCCGGGCAGACCGCCGGGCACCACGATGGCTTCAAAATCCCGACTGGTCAGTTCGTCGATATGACAATCGGCCACCAGCTGTACCCCGCGCGATGCCTTCACCTGCCGGGATCCGGCAGGGCAGCAAGAGGCCAGCGCCACCTCGATGCAGGCGCGCACCAGGGTATCGACAATCGCAACCGTCTCTATCTCTTCCGACCCGGGGGCCACCAGCACCAGTACACTCACGTTCGCCTCCTTGCTGCTTGCTCTGCCATGTAAAAGGTCAGGCTGCCTGACTCTTCTCTTTGATCGCCTGATAGAGACCCTGATTGATCGGTACGGCAATGCCATGCCGGGCAGCCTTGGCCAACAGGAAGCCGGTAATGGCCTCAATCTCGGTCTCGCGTCCCAGCTCCATATCCTGATACATGGAGGAGTAATTGTCAGCGGTCAGTTCCACCACTGTCATCACCCGGCGCTGCAACTCCTCTGCCGTGGTCACAATCCCTTCGGCGCACATCACATCCGCCACTTCCACGCAGATCTGCTGCAGGGCATCGGCAAAACGGGGGCCAGCCAGCTCGCCGTTTTTCAGCTTATAAAGGGCCGTCAGGGGATTGATGGCACAGTTGATGGCCAGCTTTTGCCACTGGCGCGTCAATAACTGTTCATCCCACCCCGCCTGACCGAGGGCCGTAGCAAGATCATCCGCCAACCCGGCATGTGCCTTGGCTGCGTCATTGATCGGGCCAAGCCAGGTCTCACCCTTGCCAGTATGACGGAAGACAAAATGGCCACACTGCATGGCGCCATGGCTGGTCACCCCGGCGATCACCGGGTTGTGCGGGAACATCTCGGCCACCTGCTCGGCAATGCCCATCCCGTTGTGCAGCAATACGATCGGCGCGGCCACATCCAGCGACCCCACCAGCGGCGCCAGCGCAGCAACTACCTGACTGGCCTTGGTCATCACCAGCAGGCGCTGGATCTTGCCGGGTTTGCAGACAAAGCCGCGCTCGATATTGAGCAACTGGACATGCCCCTCCAGCGAGGTGAAATCGATCCCCGGATGGAGCGTGGACTTATGATGCTCGCGCAACAAGACACGGGTGGATTGACCGCTCTGGGTCAACAGGGAGGCAAAAACGCCGCCGAGAGCACCGCACCCCAACAATGTCCACTTTGGGGCGACAGGTGGCATAACGGGTTGTCGGGAATGTGTTAATCCGCTTGGCATGGTGTGACTCTGTCAGGGTAAGGGTTGCAATCCTCTCAACCTGTTACCGGAGATAAGTGAAGATGTCGCCAGAGGACACTAACGGGTCCTCCCGTCCTGCGCGCAGGGGATTCTAGCAGAGCACCCCCATCAAAATCAGCAAATTTGCCCGTTTTCTGGTAGATTTGCCCCCCGATAACGCAACATGAGGAGCTCCGGCTATGCCGTCATTCGATATTGTCTCTGAAGTCAAAATGAACGAGGTGTTGAATGCAGTCGACAACGCCAATCGTGAACTGGCCACCCGTTTCGATTTCCGTGGGGTAGAAGCCAGCTTCGAGTTGAACAAGGAAGAGGTGAAACTGGAAGCGGATGCCGATTTCCAGCTCAAGCAAATGGTCGAGATGCTGCGCGGCGCCCTGCTCAAGCGCAACATCGAAAACAGCTCCATGGAAGTGGGTGACTCTGTTCACTCCGGCAAGCGCTTCCACCTGACCGTCAAGTTCAAGCAAGGGATCGAGAAAGAGATCGCCAAGAAGCTGGTCAAGCTGATCAAGGATTCCAAAATCAAGGTGCAGGTCGCCATCCAGGGCGATGAAGTTCGCGTCACTGGCAAGAAGCGTGACGATCTGCAAGAGACCATGGCGCTGGTCCGTGGCGCCGAACTGGGCCAGCCGATGCAGTTCCAGAATTTCCGCGACTGATTACTCCACTCTGCCGTGGCGCACTTGATGGCTCGCGTCATGCTATCTAAATCGCGGTCATAAAAAAACCGGAGCAGATGCTCCGGTTTTTTGTACCTCAAGTTTGATTAGAACTTGTAGGTAACAGAGAAGTAGTGGCCAAAACCAGTTGATTTGCTGATATCGTTGTTTTTGACGCCGTACACGTCGTTGAAGTACTTCAGGCCGTAACCGACGGCGTAGCGATCGGAGTGCCAGTAGATGCCGTGGAAGGTCGCAACGCCGGTTTCGTTACGATCGTCGCGATCGTAGGTGTCGGCATCGAACAGGTAGTCCAGGTAGCCCTGATAGGAGACGAAGGAGCCGTTAGAGAAGGTGTAGAAGGGCTTGAACCAGTTCATGGAGAACTGATAGCCGTTCCAGGTACCCTCTTCTTCCTGGAAGAACTTGCTCTCGGTGGCGTGACGAGCGTACAGGTTCATGCCCACCTTGCCAAACCAGGGAACCATCACATCGGCGCCCAGGCCGATCTGGTTCTCCATCATGTTGTCATCAACGTTGTTCAGGGAGGCGATGTAGAGCTCTTGAACCGGGCCGAAGGAGAGATCTTTACCGGTCAGGGCATCCAGAGACAGACGCGGAGCGAACTTCATGAAGATGTTCTGGCCACCGTGCTTGTCGCTGTGACGGCTGTCGAAGATATCGAAGACGTCGACATAGCCGTACAGATCGAACAGGCCGGAACGACCACCAAACTCCATTTCGAGGTAGGTATCGTTGTAGTTACCGTCTTCAGTAAAGGTAGGACGCTGATCGATGGTGTGCATGACGTTGAACTGCATCCACTTGTAGTCATTCTTGTGGATGTCACCGCTGTAATCAGCAGCAAAGGCCGGGGTAGCAGCAGAAGCCAGCAGGCCGGCAGCGATCAGAGTCTTGGTAAATTTGGCCATTTTATTGGTCTCTTGTACGTTAGTTGAGGTTTTCCGTAGCCTGCCCACAAGGAGCGGGGGGAATTCTAATCAAATAATATTGGGGGGGAAACAACTTCTCGGGAACTTTATCCGGAAGTGTGAATCTAATCACCCCCGCCCTCACGCAAACGCTTGCTATTTGTCAGCCGCTGAGAGCAACTCACTCCCTTTTCTGGCGACAAGCACAATCAACAACAACACCGGCAAGCCCAATAAACTGGTTCCGATAAAGAAGGCACTGTAGCCAATCTGCTCCACCACCTGCCCCGAAAAACCGGCCAGCAACTTGGGCAATAGCAACATCACCGAGCTGAACAGGGCGTACTGAGTGGCCGAAAATGCCACATTGGTCAGGCTGGAGAGATAGGTCACGAAGGCCGCGGTCGCGATACCGGCACTGAGGTTATCCAGCGAGATGATCAGGGTCAGCAACTCCAGGTTGTGGCCCACCTGATTGAGCAGGGCAAACAGCAGGTTGGTGCTGGCGGTGAGCAGTGCCCCCAAGAACAGAATGCGCAGCGTGCCAAAGCGCATCACCAGCACGCCCCCCAGCGCAGCGCCCACCAGGGTCATGATAACGCCAAACACCTTGGTAATAGTGGCCACCTCGGTCTTGCTGAACTGCATATCCACATAGAAGCTGTTGGACATCACTCCCATCACCACATCGGCAACCCGATAGCAGGCGATAAGCAACAGGATCAACAGCGCCGAACGACCGTAACGGCGGAAAAAATCGGCAAAGGGACACCAGACCGCCTCATAGCCCCAGGCCCCCGCACTCGCTAATGGAGCGGGCCACCCCTTCTCCTGCAACAGTGCCTTGCGTTCGGCCTGTTGCTTGCCCTGCCCGGCCAGATCGATATCCGGCTCGTGGCAAAACAGCGTGGTGATGACCCCGAGTGACATCAGACCCGCCATCACCAGATAGGTAATCTGCCAGCCACGATAGTCATAGCCGCTGTTGCTGCCAAACCACGCTGCCAGCGCCAGCGCACCAGCGCCTGCCATGATCATCGCCAGTCGGTAACCGGTCATGTAGGAGGCCGCCATCGCCGCTTGCAGCCGCTCGGGGGCGGATTCGATGCGATAGGCATCGATGACGATATCCTGGGTCGCCGAGGCAAAGGCCACCAGCAGGGCAAACATCGCCAGTTGGGCCAGCTCGGTCTTGGGATCGCAGAACGCCATGCCAACCAGCGCGGCGGCAATCAGCAACTGGGAGAAGAACATCCAGCTACGGCGCCGGCCCAGCCAGCGGGATAGCAGTGGCAACGGCATGCGATCCACCAGCGGCGACCACAGCCATTTAAAGCCATAGGCGAGCGCCACCCAGCTCATGTAACCGATATCGGTCAGGCTGACATCGGCCTCGCGCAGCCAGAACGAGAGGGTGCCGAACACCAGCAACAGCGGCAGACCCGATGAAAACCCCATGGCAAAGAGAATAAACACCCGAAATTCGAGATAGACAGCGAGGGACTCTCTCCAGCTTGGTTTGCGGATCATGTTCAACTACCTGAGGGCTTTGGAAAAGTGCGTCATTTTGGCAGGTTGATGGCAGATAGCCAAGGCGAGCTAAGAGATACGCAAAAGAAGCCCGGATAGAGCAAAGGCCCATCCCGAACGGGATGAGCCTTGCACTGTGGCATGTCGAAGGCCCGCTGATGAGCAACGTCCGATGAACGTTACTTGCCCGCGTTCTTGTCGACTTTCTTGTCCGCCGGGGTTTCCGCCAGCAACACCACCTTTTTGAGGATGACAGGACTGGTCGGCACATCGTTGGCTCGCAGGATCGGACTGTAACCTGTCTGCACCTGAGCCAGCTTGTCCAGCACCTCCATCCCCTGCACTACCTGACCAAAAACGGTATAACCAGCGGCGCCGCTGGCGTTGAGATTGTTGTTATCGACCAAGTTGAAGTAGAACTGGCGGGTCGCACTGTCGACCGCCTGGGTTCGAGCCATGGCGATACTGCCACGTTGGTTGGGCAGGCCACCGCGGGATTCGTTGACCACAGGCTCATAGGTAGGCAACTGCTGGAACTGCTGGTTGTAGCCGCCCCCCTGCACCACGAAGTTCTGGATCACCCGGTGAAAGAGGCTGCCATCATAGCTACCGTCTGCGACGTAGCGCAGAAAGTTCTTCACCGTCTGAGGCGCCTGTTTGGGAGCCAACTCCACCACGATATTGCCGTGATTGGTCTCCATTCTCACCTGCGGGGCGGCCAATGCCAGCGGAGTGACCAACATAGCCAGCAACCAGAGTTTTTTCATGTTCAGACTCCTGCGCCGCTCGGTTGACCCTTCAGATAGCCACGCAGGGCCTCATCCGCCATGATCTGCTGCAATACGTTGCCCAGCTGCAAGTTCAGAGTGGATTCCAGATCTGCCATGCTCGGCTCGCTCGGGCTCTCCTTGCTGGAGGACATGTTGAACTGCTTGGTCAGACGGTTGCCCTGGAAATCGGCGATCACCTGCAGGCTGACGCGGGACTTGGTGACATAGGTAAAGGTCTTCTCTTCCACATTGACAGCGGCGTTGGAGATCACCAGCGTCAGGTTGGTGGTGCCACTGTTGCCCACTTCGAGACCCTGGCTGCGCAGCCCTTCGGCCAGCCGTTCGGCCATCAGCAGATTGAGCGGACGCTCGCTGTTGACCAGCACGGGGGCTTTCTCTTTATGTTTGATGGAGAAGACATAAGCTGCCTCACGCTTGTCTACCCCTTCCATGGTGATGCGATTGCCAGAGTAGTATTGCTGGTTGGCGGGGATCACCTGCGGATTGAGCAGCGCTGTCTCCGGCCAATGAGTGGCACACCCGCCCAGCATCAGGGCGGCCAGCAGCAAGAGTGACTTTTTCATCATGGTTTCCTTTGGCTTTAGCGTTTGATGGCTTTCAAAATAACGAATTTGCTGTTCGACGCAACGACTTGTGCGTTGGCAAATAAGCGCTTGAGTTTGTTGTGATAGTCCAGATGACGGTTGCCTACTATCCAGAGTTCACCCCCTTGAGGCAACACCCTGTGCGCATCGCTGAACATCTGCCAGGCGATATGATCGGTGATCGCCTGCAGCTGATGGAAAGGAGGGTTGCAGAGGATCCGATCCGCCGAGCCGACCGCCACCCCGTCGAGACAGTTATTGACCATAAAGCTGGCGCGCGGCAGTGCATCGGGCAGATTGTGCTCGACGTTGAGCTGGGCCGAGGCGACTGCCATATAGGATTCATCGATAAAGGTCACCTCCACCTCGCTGTCTTTGGCGAGCAGCGACAACCCCAGCACCCCGTTGCCACAGCCCAGATCGATCACCTTGCGGGCACTGTGGATGGGCAGGTTGTCCAACATAAAGCGGGCCCCGATATCCAGACTGGTGCGCGAGAAGACGTTGGCGTGGTTGTGGATGAGCATGTCAGTTCCCTCCAGCGGCCAGACGGTCGGGAAGGGGTTGGCCAGCGCAGGTTGCTCGGCCTGCGGCTCGCAGTGAATGAGACGCGCCTTCTTCCAGGCCAGCGAGGTACGGGTGGGCCCCAGATACTTCTCAAACAACTGGAGGGTGGAGGTATGAATATCCTTCGCCTTGCCGGCAGCAATAATGCGGGTCGCCGGTGTCACCACCCCACGCAATGCCAGCAGTTGCTGCTCCAGCAGTGCCTGATATTTGGATACCTTTATAACTACCAGTGCCGGCACATCGGGCAGTGGCGCCAGCGCATCCTGTAAGCGGATCCCGCCCACATCCAATCCGTTTTCGGCCAGATTGGCCAGGGTCGCCCGCTCACTGATGTAGGAGTCGGTGACACAGCAGGGGGAGTACGGATACAGATAGGCAGCCAGCGCGCCAAAGCCGTCATTCATGATGATGACGGGACCCGCCTGCTCGCGGGGGGACTCCGCCAGGGTGTTGATCAGATATTCGTCAGCCGCATCCCAGGCTTGCAGGGGCTCCTGACTCTGGCGCGGATAGCGGTATAGCCTGAAGCGGCAATGGGGGGTCTCGAGAAGGGTTTGCATAGGGAGTGTCCAGCCTCGGCTTGATTCGTGTATACAGGCGCCAGGGGCGACGCAAAGTGGCGCTATTCTAGCGAGGAGAAGGAATTTCACCAGTTCGACAGGGTGATCCGCTGGCGATTTCCCTCTTCCGGGGGCTTATTCCATGTCGCGACTGCCGATAGAATGGCCCGACATTCACTCTGGAAGCGGATCCTATGACTATCCAACAACTGATTGAGGCCAAGCTGACGGCAGCCCTTTCCCCCACCGTGCTGGAGGTGATCAACGAGAGCCACATGCATCGGGTTGAACCGGGCTCAGAGAGCCACTTCAAGGTGGTGATCGTCAGCGAGCAATTTGCAGGGCAGCGGCTGCTGGCCCGCCATCGCCAGGTCAATGCCATCCTGGCCGATGAGTTGGCTGGCACTGTTCATGCTCTGGCACTGCATACCTACACACCAAGCGAGTGGCAGGAGAAGGGCAAGGCACCGCGCACACCAGCTTGTGTTGGCAACCCCTCGCTGTCCTGAATGGCTGAGCGCCGCCCATTGCTCTGATGTCCCCCTATGGGTGAGAAACAAAAATGAAACAAAAAACCGCCAGCACGCAGATCCTGATAGCCATAAATGGGTATTTATTTCAGGTTTCCTTGCTGGCTTCAGCACGCCACCGGACAATAATACCTCCATGGAGGTATTAAAATGAAAAAACCTTTAAAACCACGGATTACAGGGAGTTCAGGGCTTATTCATTGCAGGTTAATTTTGTGATGACACAGGGATTTTACCTATTTGGCATGGCAGAAAATGGGCCTTAAGTGGTAAACTCAAGCGCTTTTGAGTGACCTCGCATGTTGAATAATTGCTGGGCCCGACCACCCGGCGCAGCAACAACATAGACTCATTCAACCACCCGTCGTGATGTATTTCTCGGCGCTAACCAACCTCTCTTCCCGTAACGGTAGTGCAATTAAGTATGATTACAATCAAAAGAGGACTGGACATCCCCGTGCTGGGTGCGCCAGAGCAAGTAATCTACGATGGCCCCGCCATCACCCGTGTTGCTACGCTGGGCGAGGAGTTCGTGGGGATGCGACCTACTATGTTCGTCAAAGTAGGTGATCGCGTCATCAAAGGTCAGGAGCTCTTCGAAGATAAGAAGAATCCCGGCGTTAAATTCACGGCCCCCGCCACCGGTGTAGTTTCAGAGATCAACCGTGGAGCCAAACGTGTGCTCCAGTCCGTGGTCATCGACCTCGACGGCTCCGATGAACAGGTGACCTTCGAGCACTTTGCCTCCGCCGAGCTGGCTAAGCTCGAGCGCAGCAAGGTGCAAGAGATCCTGGTTGCGTCAGGTCAGTGGATCGCACTGCGTACTCGCCCGTTCAGCAAAGTGCCTGCTGTCGGTTCTGCCCCGCGCGCCATCTTCGTCACCGCGATGGACACCAACCCGCTGGCAGCCAACGCAGAGCTGATCATCAAGGAGCAGTCACAAGCGTTCCTCGACGGTCTGGCCGTACTGACCCGCCTGACCGACGGCGCCGTCTATGTCTGCAAGGGCGAAGGCAGCCTGCCTCACTCCTCTTTGGCTCAGGTCAAGGAAGAGATCTTCGTGGGTCCTCACCCTGCCGGTCTGCCGGGTACCCATATCCACTTCCTGGATCCGGTCAGTAGCACCAAGGTGCAGTGGCACATCAACTATCAGGATGTGATTGCCCTTGGCAAACTGTTCACCACTGGTGAGATCTGCACCGACAAGGTGATCGCGCTGGCTGGCCCGAACGTGCTCAAGCCGCGTCTGCTGCGTACCCGACTGGGTGCCTGCATCAGCCAGCTCACCAACAACGAGCTGCGTGCCGATGAAAACCGCGTCATCTCCGGTTCCCTGTTGAGCGGCGCCAAGGCTGATGGTGTTCACGACTATCTGGGTCGTTACCACAATCAGGTCTGTGCACTGGGCGAAGGTCGCGAGAAAGAGTTCCTGGGCTGGATCAACCCCAGCGCCAACAAGTTCTCCATCACCCGCACCACCCTCTCTCACCTGATGAAGGGTCGCCTTATCAACTTCACCACCACGACCAACGGTAGTGACCGCTCAATGGTGCCTATCGGCAACTATGAACGGGTGATGCCACTCGATATCCTGCCCACCCTGCTGCTGCGGGATCTGGTCTCTGGCGATAGCGACGGTGCGCAAGCACTGGGCTGCCTGGAGCTGGATGAGGAAGATTTGGCGCTCTGTACCTTTGTCTGCCCCGGCAAGACAGAGTACGGCCCGATCTTGCGTGAGTGCCTGACCAAGATTGAACTGGAAGGTTAAGCGATGAGTTTCAAGCAACTTCTTGAAAATATGGAACACCACTTCGAACCGGGTGGCAAGTACGCCAAGTACTATGCCCTGTTCGAAGCGGCGTACACCCTGTTCTATACCCCGGGTTCCGTTACCCGCAATGCCGCCCACGTCCGTGATGCGCTCGATCTGAAGCGCATGATGATCATGGTGTGGCTGGCGGTGTTCCCGGCCATGTTCTGGGGCATGTACAACGTTGGTAACCAGGCCATCGCCGCCATTGCCCATCTGGGCACGGCTGCGGGTGCCAGCAGCTGGCAATATGCCCTGGCTACCATGCTGGGCGCCTCCCTCGATCCGGCTGTCGCCGGTATCGGCAGCAAGATGCTGATCGGCGCCACCCACTTCTTCCCAATCTACATCACCGTCTTCCTGGTTGGTGGTTTCTGGGAAGTGCTGTTCGCCATGGTGCGCAAGCACGAGATCAACGAAGGCTTCTTCGTGACCTCCATCCTGTTTGCCCTGATCGTGCCGCCCGAGCTGCCCCTGTGGCAAGCTGCGCTGGGTATCACCTTCGGTGTGGTGATGGCCAAAGAAGTGTTCGGTGGTACCGGCAAGAACTTCCTGAACCCTGCCCTGGCAGGTCGTGCCTTCCTGTTCTTCGCCTACCCGGGCCAGATCTCCGGTGACGCAGTATGGGTTGCCGTCGATGGCTACTCGGGCGCAACCGCGCTGAGCCAGTGGGCCCAGGGCGGCCAGATGGCACTGATCAACGGTGCAACCGGCCAGGCTATCAGCTGGATGGATGCTTTCCTGGGGAACCTGCCGGGTTCCATCGGTGAAGTCTCTACCCTGATGATCCTGCTGGGTGCGGCCATGATCGTCTACATGCGCATCGCCTCCTGGCGCATCATCGCCGGCGTGATGATCGGTATGATCGCCACCTCCCTGCTGTTCAACGTCATCGGTTCCGATACCAATCCCATGTTCAACATGCCGTGGCACTGGCATCTGGTACTGGGTGGCTTCGCCTTCGGTATGGCCTTCATGGCGACCGACCCCGTCTCTGCTGCCTTTACCAACAAGGGCAAGTGGTGGTATGGCGCGCTGATCGGCGTGATGGTCGTGCTGATCCGGGTGGTGAACCCCGCCTTCCCGGAAGGCATGATGCTGGCCATTCTGTTTGCAAACCTGTTTGCTCCCCTGTTTGACCACTTCGTCGCTCAGGCAAACATCAAGCGGAGGATTGCTCGTGGCGTTTAATAAAGACTCAACCTTCGGCACCATCAGCGTGGTCACCGGCCTCTGCCTGGCCTGTTCCATCGTGGTATCCGTTGCTGCTGTTGGCCTGCGTTCTACCCAAGAGGAGAACAAGGCGCTGGACAAGCAGAGCAACATTCTCGCCGTAGCCGGTGTGGATGTGAGCGATGTGGCCAAGCGGGATATTGCCAAACTGTACGGCAATAATATCGAAGCCCGCTTGGTGGATCTCGCCACCGGTAACTTTGTTGACGGCAAAACCAACAAAGATGCCGACAGCTTCGACACCAAGCAGGCAGCCAAAGATCCGGCCACCAACATCCGTCTTGCTCCCGCTGACGACAAAGCGAGTTTGCGCCAGATCTCCAAGCAGATCCCGGTATTCTTCGCCAAGGATGCCGACGGCAAGATCGACAGCATCATCCTGCCCATCTACGGTCAGGGTCTGTGGTCGACCATGTATGCCTTCGTCGCCGTTGCCGCTGATGGACAGACCGTAAAAGGCATCACCTACTACGACCACGGTGAAACCCCGGGTCTGGGCGGTGAAATCGAGAATCCGGCCTGGCGTGAGCTGTTTGTCGGCAAGAAGCTGTTCGATCAGGATGGCATGCCGGCGCTGCGCATCATCAAGGGTCACGCACCGGCAGGCTCCGAGCACGAGATCGACGGTCTCTCCGGCGCTACCCTGACCGGTAACGGCGTACAGCATACCTTTGACTTCTGGATGGGTCCCAAGGGCTTCGGTCCTTTCCTGGCCAAGGTTCGTGCAGGAGAAATCAACAATGGCTGACAAGAGCGAAATGAAAAAGTTGCTGTTGACTCCAGTGCTGGGCAACAACCCCATCGCCTTGCAGGTGCTGGGTGTCTGTTCCGCACTGGCGGTTACCAGCCAGATGAAGACAGCGTTTGTAATGACCCTCGCGGTCATAGCGGTCACCGCGTTCTCAAACCTGTTCATCTCCCTGATCCGCAACCAGATCCCGAACAGCGTGCGGATCATTGCCCAGATGGCGATCATCGCCTCGCTGGTTATCGTGGTTGACCAGGTGCTCAAGGCGTATGCCTATGACATATCCAAGCAGCTGTCGGTATTCGTCGGCCTCATCATCACCAACTGTATCGTGATGGGCCGCGCCGAAGCCTACGCCATGAAGAGCGCGCCGCTCCCCTCCTTCCTGGATGGTATCGGCAACGGTCTGGGCTATGGCGCCATTCTGCTGAGCGTTGCGACCGTGCGTGAACTGCTGGGCTCCGGCACCTGGTTCGGCATCGAGCTGCTGCCGCTGGTGAACAACGGTGGCTGGTATGTACCCAACGGTCTGCTGCTGCTGCCGCCGAGTGCATTCTTCATCATTGGTCTGATCATCTGGGGCGTGCGCACCAAGGATCCCAAGCAGGTGGAGGCGAAGGATTAAGGTATGGAACACTATCTGAGTCTGTTGATTAAATCGATCTTCATCGAAAACCTGGCACTCTCCTTCTTCCTGGGGATGTGTACCTTCCTGGCGGTGTCCAAGAAGGTAAAGACCTCCATGGGTCTTGGTATTGCCGTTATCGTGGTGCAAACCATCGCCGTACCGGTCAACAACCTGATCTACAACTACGTGCTGAAGGCCGATGCCCTCTCCCCTAACCTGGATCTGAGCTTCCTGAGCTTTATCACCTTTATCGGGGTGATCGCGGCGCTGGTACAGATCCTGGAGATGGCGCTGGACAAGTACTTCCCGGCGCTCTACAACGCGCTGGGTATCTTCCTGCCGCTCATCACCGTGAACTGCGCCATCTTCGGTGGCGTCTCCTTCATGGTGCAGCGTGACTACACCTTCGTGGAGTCTGTGGTCTACGGCGTGGGCTCAGGTGCAGGCTGGATGCTGGCGATCGTTGCGCTGGCGGGTATCCGCGAGAAGATGAAGTACTCCGATGTTCCGGAAGGCCTGCGTGGTCTGGGCATCACCTTCATCACCGCCGGTCTGATGGCGCTGGGCTTTATGTCCTTCTCTGGTATCTCCCTGTAATCGGCTTTCCTGCAATCAGAAAGGAACGATAGATGGAAATTATTTTGGGTGTGGTCATGTTTACCGTGATCCTGCTGGCACTGGTGGCAGTCATTCTGTTCGCCAAGTCCAAGCTGGTGACCGCGGGCGACGTGACAATCAGCATCAATGGTGACCCGGCCAAGGCTGTGGTTGGTCCTGCGGGTGGTAAGCTGTTGGGCGCCTTGGCTGGTAGCGGTATTTTTGTCTCCTCCGCCTGTGGCGGCGGTGGCTCCTGCGGCCAGTGCAAGGTACGGGTGAAATCCGGTGGCGGCGACATTCTGCCGACCGAACTGGATCACATCAGCAAGGGCGAAGCCCGTCATGGCGAGCGTCTGGCCTGTCAGGTTACCGTGCGCTCCGACATGGATATCGAACTGCCGGAAGAGATCTTCGGGGTGAAGAAGTGGGAATGTACTGTTATCTCCAACGATAACAAGGCCACCTTCATCAAGGAGCTCAAGCTGCAGATCCCCGATGGCGAGAGCGTACCGTTCCGCGCCGGTGGTTATATCCAGATTGAAGCCCCGGCTCACCACGTGCACTACAAGAACTTCGATATTCCCGAGGAGTATCGCGGTGACTGGGATCGCTTCAAGATCTTTGAGCTGGAGTCCAAGGTCGATGAGCCGATCATCCGTGCCTACTCCATGGCCAACTATCCGGAAGAGTTCGGCATCATCATGCTGAACGTGCGTATCGCGACCCCGCCCCCGAGCAACTGGACTGCCCCTCCGGGCCAGATGTCCTCCTACATCTTCAGCCTGAAGGCTGGCGACAAGGTGACCATCTCAGGTCCGTTCGGTGAGTTCTTTGCCAAAGAGACCGATGCCGAAATGGTATTCATCGGTGGTGGTGCAGGTATGGCGCCGATGCGTTCCCATATCTTCGACCAGCTGCGTCGCCTGAAGTCCAAGCGCAAGATGAGCTTCTGGTACGGTGCCCGTTCCAAGCGCGAAATGTTCTATGTCGAAGACTTTGACATGCTCGCCGCCGAGAACGAGAACTTCACCTGGAACGTCGCCCTGTCTGATCCGCAACCGGAAGACAACTGGGACGGCTACACCGGCTTCATCCACAACGTGCTTTACGAGAGCTATCTCAAGAACCACGAGGCACCGGAAGATTGCGAGTTCTACATGTGTGGACCTCCGGTGATGAACGCTGCCGTCATCAACATGCTCAAAGATCTGGGCGTTGAAGACGAAAACATCCTGCTGGATGACTTTGGTGGTTAATCCATGCACAGTGTTGTAAAGACCTGGCTAGCCTTCGGGCTAGCCTTTTTCTTGACTGGGTGCGGTCAGGAGACGGTCCAATCCAAACCGGAGATCCAGATCACCGGTAGCACCATGGGTACTTATTACTCCATCAAGGTGGCGGACAGCGCCATCAGCGATCCGGCCAAGCTTCAAGCTGAGGTGGATGTCTTGCTGGAGCGGGTCAACGATCAGATGTCGACCTATCGCCCCGATTCCGAACTGTCGCGCTTCAACCAGAGCCGTGACAACAAACCGGTAGTGGTCTCCCGCGATACCGCACGGGTCGTCACAGAGGCCATTCACATTGGCCGTGAGAGCCAGGGGGCGCTGGACGTCACCGTGGGCCCCTTGGTCAATCTGTGGGGCTTTGGCCCGGACAAACGGCCAACCAAGGTGCCGAGCGACGAGCTGATCACCCAGACTCGCCAGAAGACCGGACTTGGCAACCTGCACGTCATCACCTCGGTGGATGCCGACACCCTGCAAAAAGATGTGCCGGATCTCTACGTGGATCTCTCCGCCATCGCCAAGGGCTTTGGTGTGGACAAGGTGGCTGAATACCTAGAATCTATGGGGGCCCGCAACTATCTGGTTGAAATCGGCGGTGAGCTGAGGATCAATGGCGTCAACGGCAAGGGTAATCCCTGGCGGGTCGCTATCGAGAAACCCACCGCAGGCACCGGCACGGTGCAAGAGGTGATCGTTCCCGGTGACAACGGGGTTGCTACCTCCGGCGATTACCGCAACTACTATGAACTGGATGGTCAACGCTTCTCCCACACCATAGATCCGCGCAGCGGCAAGCCGATCCAGCACCGTCTGGTGTCGGTCACCGTGATCCACCCCTCCTGCATGACCGCAGACGGGCTGGCCACCGTGTTTATGGTGATGGGGACCGAGAAGAGCCTGGCCTATGCCAATGAGCGCGGCCTGGCGATCTTCGTGATCACCAAGACGGACAACGGCTTTGAAGAGGCTTACTCCGATGCCTTCAAGCCCTATCTGGTCAAGAAGTAAGAGGTAGAGATGCAGATTTTTCTGATCACCTTCGGGGTATTCATGCTGGTGATAGCCGCCATGGCTATCGGTTATATCTTCCAGAAGAAGACCATCTCCGGTTCCTGTGGCGGTCTGGGTAGCGTCGGCATCGAGAAAGAGTGCGATTGCCCGGAACCCTGCGACAACCGCAAGAAGAAGATGGCCAAGGAAGAGGCCCGTCGCAAGATGCTGGAAGAGAACCGCATCATCTGATGACTCTGATTTTGCCATAAATAAAAGCGCGCCCTCGGCGCGCTTTTTACTGGCCGTTATCTTTCGTTAATGGTCAGGGCAGACGTTCAATATAGAGGATCACCTCACCAAGATGGATACCGAACTTGCTGATCTCGGCACGATTGATCAGGCGATCCTCATCCAGCAGGTACATCCAGTCATCGAAGCTCACCCGCACCACCTCGCCATCCGGCAGCGCCAGATCGAGCTGATAACGCCAGTTGAGAGCAAACCCTTGGGTTTTACCCACCGCCTCACCCACCACATCAGAAGCGGTACCGCGCCAGTGACCATCAGCCCCCTTGCTCAGATACCAGGTGCGGGTCTGCTGACGGCCATCGTCAAAGTAGAACTGCTCGAACAGCTCCCCCTTGCCATCCTGCCAGCGCCCCACCATCTCGACCCGAAAGCGACTGGTCACTTCACCGCTGCGGTCGGTCACCAGGCCGTGAGCCACCAGCTTGCCGTTGAAGAAACGGGCGAGATCCCAGTTTGGCCCCTGCCCCTGATAGTCATCGAGGGTGGCGCCACAGCCGCTCAGCAGCAAAAAGGGGAGCAACAGCAACCAGCGATATGCACGATAGAAAGACATCAGAGACTCCATGTTCAGGGTTGGCCACGCAGGCGGCGGGTTAGGGCGGGGTCGCGGCTGTTGTCAGCCAGCCAGATGGCGAGGAAGGCGGCAGAAAACTGCGGATCGGCCAGGGTGCCGAGGGGCTTATCCTGCCACCAGAAGTGGCCTGCCCCGCCCTTGTCGACATAGAAGGTCAGCCGATCGCCCGCCTGCACATCGGGCCAGAGTGCAGCGAGCTGACCGAGCCAGCTCTGACGCTCGGCGTCAGTGCCAAGACCGAGTCGTTGCCACTCAGCGGCGGTAGCGCTCAGCAGATCTTCCCGCTCGATGGATCTGGCATAGGTGAGGGTCAGGGCCTGCGGATAGTGACCGGGCTGATAGCGCCCACTCGCACTGTAGAGGGTGGCATCATAGAGCTTTAACCAGAGCCAGTTCATTTCCCCCTGCCCGACCGGGCGCAGCTGCTGCCAAGGAGCGGCAGAAGCCTGCACTGCGGTTGCAGCCAAGAGCGTAAACGCCAGCAGCAGCGGGTTAATTCCACCCCATATGCCAGTGGTTGGGGTCTTCCAGTTCATGCCAGTCCATCTCCTGTTCCTGCAGGGTGTTGATCTCCTGCATCACCACCTGCACCAGCTGCCCCTGCGCATCCCGCTGGCAGGCAACCACCAGATAGAAGCGATCTGTCAGCTCATGCTGGCTCTCTTTGGTCCATTTGGAAAACAGCAACGAGTCGGTCGAAAAGGTGTTTGTCATCATTCACCCTCCAGCTTGACCATTACCCACAGTAGTACGGGTAACCACCACATCCAGATCACAGCCAGCAACGCTGTACTGACCCAGATGCCCCAGGGTAAGTCTACTGCCCCCATAGCGGCGCCCGCCACATAGGAGGAGGCACCGCCAAACACGCCAAACAGCGCCTGCTGCCAGCGGGGCAAGCGCAGCAGCCAGCGCAATCCATGGGAGAGGGTGAGGGCAAAACCGAGCCAGAGCAGGACCAACCAGAGGGGAAAACCGGACGGGAACCGGAACACGCCGATCTGCCAGAGCAGCGCATCCAGCAGACAGCCGGCCACCGCGATGGGGAGCAGCCGCCAGTCACGCTGGCGGCAGGGTGAGAAGAGAAAGTGCAGCAGCAACATTGCCAGCAGCGGGCCCGGCTGCTGCCACTTCACCGCCAGCAACCAGTAGAGGTTGAACCCCAGCAGGTGAGCCCACTGCCACATGGTCAGTGACCGCTTACTGGCACATCACCGGACCAGCCAGCTGGCCCCGGCTTGGCGGCCTCCAACTGAACCAGGCTGATAGTGCGCTCCCAGAATCCCCCCTCGCAATAGGCAAAATAGAAGTGCCACAACCGGATGAAATCCTGGCTGTAACCGAGCTTGGGCAGCTCGGGCGCCAGCGCCAGAAAGCGCTCGCACCAGTGAGCCAGGGTGCGGGCATAGTGATGGCCGTGATCGTGCAACCGCACCAGTTGCATGTCGGTCTCCCTCGCCAGCAACCCCGCCATCTGGGAGACGCTCGGCAGGCAGCCACCGGGGAAGATGTAGCGCTGGATGAAATCAACCCCGCGCAGATACTGGGCATGGCGCTGATCGGCGATGGTGATGGCCTGAATGAGCAGGCGGCCACCGGGCTTGAGCAGCCGTGACAACTGGCGGAAATAGTCGGGCAGGAAGGCGTGACCCACCGCCTCAATCATCTCGATAGAGACCAGCTTGTCATAGGTGCCCTCCAGCTTGCGGTAATCCTCCAGCAGCAAGGTGATGCGATCCCCCAGCCCCTCCCGCTCAATCCACTGCTTGGCATAGTCGTGCTGAGCCCGGGAGATGGTGGTGGTAGTCACCCGACAGCCGTAGTGGCGGGCGGCATAGACAGCGAGGCCCCCCCAGCCGGTGCCGATCTCCAGCAGATGATCGTCAGGCCCCAGTTCCAGCCGCTCACAGATGGTGCGCAGCTTGGCCTGCTGTCCCTCTTCGAGAGTGGCCTCGGCGCTCGGATAGATGGCGCTCGAGTACTGCATATGGCTGTCGAGAAACCCCTGATAGAGGGTGTTGCCGAGATCGTAGTGAGCGGCGATGTTGGCGCGCGAACCGGTCAGAGTATTGCGACTCCGCCAGTGACGTACCTTGTTGAAAGGGAAACTGAGCCAGCCGAGGCGCCGCTCAAGGGAGTCGAGCAGCGTCAGGTTGCGGGCCAGCAGCCGCACCAGCGCCACCGGATCCGGGCTGGTCCAGAGCCCCTCCACCCAGGTCTCCCCGGCTGCGATGCTGCCACCGAGCAACAGGCGACGATAAAAAGCCGGATCCTGCACCACCAGTTCGGCGTGCAGATCGGTGCCCGCTACACCAAAGCGGTGGCGCTCACCACCATCCCGCAGCAGTAGCTGGCCATGTTCTAGACGTCCCAGCAGCTTGAGCAGCAGTTGCCTTGCACTTTTATCGATGAATGAGGCTGAGAGGGTAGATTGAGCAAGTTCCATTAGCGGCTCTCCGGATGGGTAAATAGCGGTGTTCGTTTGATAAAAAGACGCAGGGCCTGCCAGTAGATCCCGATCAGCACCTTCATGGTCATCCAGGGCCAACGTGCGAGCAGGGCCACCAGCCCCTTGCGCGACAACGGCTGGCGAGTGAGCGCCAGGGTTGCGTCAAACAGCTTGGCTTCACCGGATACGGGATGACTCTCGATATGGATCAGTGTCTCCTGCGCGGGCGGCCTGATCCGCCAGTGATAACGCATCGCCAGCCCCATAAAGGGGGAGACGTGAAAATCCTTGTCATGGGGCGCCAGCGCCGCCAGATCCAGCAGGTAGTAGTGACGCTCGTTCCAGGGGGTGTTCGACACCTCAGCCAGCAGATAGCGCGCCTCGCCCTGCCGGTAGCAGAAGTAGAAGTTGACCGGGCTGAAGTAGAATCCCAGACAGCGCACATTGCCGAGCAGCAGCACCCGCCCTTCGGAGTCGGCATCGCCACCCAGTTCGCTCACCTTCTGCCACACCGCCTGTTTGAGACTCCCCTCACTGCCCTTGAGATAGTCATGGCGGTGAAACGAGAGCAGCCCCGCCCGTTCCACCCCGAACCAGCATCCCTGCGCGATCCGCGGTAGCTCGTCGAGGTCCAGTCCCAGCATAAAGAGGCTGTAGGAGAAGGCGTGGGCCCGCGGCGCAAAACGGCGATGGCGCACCGATCCCTGCCAGATGGCGCTGGTGACGTCAGCCAGTTCGCCGGCACGTTGATGGTCGGTGGCCACGGTGACGCCGTTCATAGCTCGGCTCCGAAGCGCCTGGCGACATCCAGTGCGCTGCGCACCCCATCCTCATGGAAGCCGTTGTACCAGTAGGCGCCACAGAAGTGGGTATGCTGCTGACCGCAGATCTCCGCGCGACGCTGCTGGGCAGCGATAGATGCTTGATTGAACACCGGATGGTGGTAGACGAAGCGGCGCAGCACCTTGCTCTCATCCACCTTTCCCCTGGGATTGAGGCTGACGCAGAAGGGCTCCGGCGAGTTCACCCCCTGCAGGATGTTCATGTTGTAGCTCACCAGCGGCCGCGCCTCGTCGTTGCCATCGAGCTGATAGTTCCAGCTGGCCCATGCCTTGCGACGGATGGGCAGGCAGCGGGCATCGGTATGAAGCCAGACTTCGTTGGCCTGATAGGGCATGTCGCCGAGGATGGCCTGCTCCCGCTCGTCGGGATCTGCCAGCAGCGCCAGCGCCTGATCGCTGTGGCAGGCGAAGATCACCTCGTCAAACCGCTCCTCGCCGTAACTGCTCACGATCACCACGCCGTCCGCGTCCCGCCGCGCGCTCTGCACCGGACAGGCGAGGCGGATCTGCGCCTGCCAACCCGCCGTAAGGGGGCCGATATATTCCCGCGAGCCACCTGGAATCACGTACCACTGGGGGCGATTTGCCACATCGAGCAGACCGTGATTGGCAAAAAAACGCAGGAAGAAGCCAAGTGGGAAGGCTCGCATATCGGCCAGCGTCGACGACCAGATTGCCGCCCCCAT
The DNA here is from genome assembly GCF_000819885.1 of Aeromonas fluvialis. Classification (GTDB taxonomy): domain Bacteria; phylum Pseudomonadota; class Gammaproteobacteria; order Enterobacterales; family Aeromonadaceae; genus Aeromonas; species Aeromonas fluvialis. The sequence continues at coordinate 219,463 of NZ_CDBO01000011.1, read as the reverse complement.
CGGCAAGATGTAGTGGCGGGCGAAGTAGTCGCTAAACTCCCCTGCCAGCAGAAAGTCCCCCAGGGTCAGCTCGGAGCCGGCTCCCTGATGTTGACCATCAGCCAACCAGGCCCGCGCCTCCCGGTTGAAACGCAAGATCTCGGCGACGAAGCCGTAGAAGCGCGGACTCAGCAGATTGCTGCGCTGGGCAAACAGGGTATCTAGATTGTGGCCGTTATACTCCAGCCCCTCAGGGCTCTTCACCGAGAAGCTCATCTCGGCCGGTTGCCGCGCCATGCCGATACGCGCCAGCAACGCCAAGAAGTTGGGGTAGGTGCGATCGTTGAAAACGATAAAGCCGGTGTCGATGGCATAGCTGCGTCCAGCCTGATTCACATCGACGGTGGCGGTGTGACCGCCCAGGGTTGTTGCCGCCTCGAACAGGGTTATGTCATGGAGTTTGTGGAGCAGAAAACCGGCGGTGAGCCCCGAAATCCCTGAACCGACGATGGCGATCTTTTTCTTCATGAATGGCTTCCTTTCGATACGAGTGCGCGGCCAAGGCGCAGCCAGAGCCCCACCGGCAGCGCACCAAGCAGGCGCAGCAACCAGATGAAACGGCGGGGAAAGTGGATCTGGTGACGACCTGCAG